>CANRFO010000044.1 GCA_947629925.1 uncultured Ruminiclostridium sp. | reverse complement strand
TAATCCGCGATCGTCTTTTCCGTTCTCCCGGATATTTCAGCCGGATGCACCATGGCATGCACTTCCAAGGTCAGCTCTTTCATTTTCTTCACGTCTGTTCCGGCCAAAGCCTTCTGTAATTCACCGTACTTTTCGCTGAATGAAGTATATAATTCTTCCTTTTTCATAAAATGTAACTCCTTTCGTTTACAGTTATTTATATATTTTACCCTCTCTGCATAGATTTTGCCCTTACTGATACGTATACGAATATTTATTCTAACGATTCTAATTCTTTGATGCTCTCCATAAAATGTTGTTCCACCGGTGACAACAAATCATCCTGCCTTTTTCGATATTTTTCATATTCTTCATGTGCTTTGTCAATAGCCTGTTTATGCGTCACGCGTCCTTTTGCTGTCAAAATATCCCGTCTGGTCATTTTCAGATAATCGTCAATCGTCTCAAGCCAGTCTTTCATATACATCGGTTCATGCGCCAACGCCCGTACTTCCGCAATGTCAAGATATGCAGACACAATTTTATTTAAAGCATCCAGTTCCGTTTGTGTCAGATAATTCTTGGCAATTTCAGTATCTGAACGCTTAATCTGCTTTCCTTCCCATGATGTCAATCCCATATTTTCTTTTTCCGAATCTACACGCTGGTAAACAATTTCTGCGGCTGTATGCTTATGTGCCGCCCAGTGCATTTTATTTTGCACTTGTTTAAAAAACAGAATAGAAGTTTCTGCGCCGGGATTATAGTCAATGCTGGTAGCATAGATTTCTAATACTTTTCTCCAAAAAACTTTTTCTGAAGTGCGAATATCTCGAATACGAGCCAATAGTTCATCAAAGTAATTTCCTCCGCCCAATCGTTTTAAACGGTCATCATCCAACGCGAATCCTTTTTTCATGTATTCTTTTAGAATAGAACTTGCCCAAATACGAAACTGTGTACCTCGCAAAGACTTCACACGATAGCCGACAGAAATAATAACATCCAGATTAAAATACTCGATATCTCTGGATACGCTCCGGGTTCCCTCTCTTTGAACTGTTGCAAATTTTGCAACAGTTGAATCTCTCCGAAGCTCTCCTTCCGCAAATATATTGCCTATGTGCCTTGATATAGTCGATTTATTTCTCTGGAACAATTCTGCCATCTGTTCCAGTGACAGCCAAACAGTATCTTCATCAAAGGTAACTTCAATCCTTGTCAGTCCATCTTCCGTAGTATACATGATGATATTGGAACTGTTCATTTTATCTTTACTCCTTAAAAATGTTCTTATGTTTCTTCGTTCTCATATGCCTTCATATTTTCCCTATATCAACTGTTCTCTATATGCGTGCAAGAACATATGTTCTTTTTATTATAACAAATTCAAATACGATCTGCAAGGTGCAAATGATGAAAATGGAAAGAAAAATATAATCAACAGCACTCACTTGCCACACAGCAAGAAACCTTGCCTCTTCAAATACATTCCGGGGCAAGGTTTCAGTCCTATCGAATCATGTTCACCATCGTGAGAACAAAACGCCCGCAAGTGATAACAGAGCGACCATGATCAGTTTTCCGATCATCCGCATCACACTGCTTGCGATCAGCATCTTCTTCCTGCCAAACACATCAGCAAACACCCCGGTGGGAAGACCAAACGACAGACTTGTGATGTGGAATACGGTTTCGGCAATTCCAATCTCCAGGAACCATCCAATAACAGCACTACAATATTCCTTCCAATATATCCTTTTGAAACTCTTTTATATATTGAATATCGTCCAAATACAAATTCAAATGCCCATCTTCTATATTTTTCTGAACATCTTCGTTCCCAGAATCCGCCTCATTTTTCATATATGCAACAAGACTATTTACCCGTTCAATTATCATATTGGGCAACTGTTCTTTTTCATTATTCTCTAAATCATAAGTATCTACAAATAACTTTAATCTACGTATTTGCTTATTCAAATTATAACAATAATCAGGATTTTTCGGTGAAACAAATGGAATCCATCTATAAACTGCGTATGCAACATCCCAAATTCTTGGTCCTGGGTGTAACGTATCAAAATCGATTATCCCGTGTACACACCCGTCAACAAAAGTTATGTTATAAGGTGCAAAATCCCCATGACACATAACCTCTACTGGTAATTTTGGAGATAACATCCAAACTTCTTCTCCCGTTAATCGCTGAACATACTTTTCTCCTATATCATGATATCGGCGAAGTAGTTTTGCCACTTCAATCAAAAGCTCATCTGTTAGAATCTCACTCGGCAAGTTGTCGTTATAAACAGTTCCATCCACAAAAGAAACCATTTCCATTCCAGATTCGTTAATTCCATATGGTTTAGGAATATTATTGAACCCGTTTTCATGCATAAACGATAAAAATGACTGTACATGAGGAGTCCATTTATTTCCCGGACGGATTACTTTATCTTCTTCTTTTGATATTTTACCTTTTCTTCCGCCATATAAATCTTCTTTTTGAATCATACATTGATTCTCCCATTCAAA
>CANRFO010000043.1 GCA_947629925.1 uncultured Ruminiclostridium sp. | reverse complement strand
CTTTTGCGCCGGTTTTCTGACGGTGATTTTGACGGCGATTCTGACGGCGAATAGAGAAATTTCAGATAATTTTATGCGGAATTGAGGAGAAATTTGACAGAACAGGAAAAAGGATGTCAGAAAATGTTATATTTTAGGATATTGATTGTTATTTAATAGCATAATTTACCAGAAATATTTCGGAAAAACAGGTTGACAAGACCTATAGATAATGATAAGATGACTAAGAAATTTGACGGAGAATTTTTTCGTAGAGTATTACACTCTACGATATTTTTTTGCTTTTTTCGATAAAAAAGTGCCTTCGGCACCTCAACTCCCCTGCCCCTCAATCTTGAGGGGTTAGGGGTTTCTTTTTGTGCCTCTTTCCTGCATAATAGTCTTATGAATATACTTCAACAGATTTTCAAAGACCATTATGAAGAAATGTTATATCTCCTTCATCCTCGTGACTCCGTCATTGAGAATGTTGAAAAAATGATCCACTGCGGCGATCCTTCCTTCGGTGGTGCCTTGTATGGCTGCCCTCATTGCGGTGAACTGAAATTTGTCCCCTTCCGCTGTAAAAGCCGTTTTTGTCCTACCTGCGGTAACAAGTATTGCGTTGACCGCTCCACCAAGATGTCCTTTAAACTCATCCGCTGTACCCACCGTCATCTTGTCTTTACCATTGATGAAGACCTCCGCTCCTTCTTCCTGAATGACCGTTCTCTCTTAAACTGTCTCTTTCAGGCGGTCCGCAGTACCATCCTCCGTTTGTTTTTCTCTTTGAATAAATCCAAAAACTTTGTCCCCGGCTTTATCTGTGTCCTTCATACCTTTGGACGTCCTCTCCATTGGAATCCCCATATCCACTGCCTCCTTACGGAAGGTGGTCTCTCTGATGACGGCTTTTGGAGAAATGTTAATCACTTCCATTATTCTTATCTGCGCAAAGCTTTCCAGACTGCTCTGCTGCGTGAAATGGAAAAACATATCGGCCCCTCTTTTAAAAAGATCAAAGCTGCCATCTATAATAAGGACAAAAATGGTTTCTATGTCTATGCAAAACCTAATCTCTGTGACCCTGATACCGTCGTGAAATATATCTCCCGTTATCTGGGCCGCCCTGTGATTGCTGCTTCCAGGATTGATTCCTATGATGGTGATCTCGTCACTTTCCATTACAACAGACACGAGGATGATGCATACGTTGAAAAAACGATTCCCGCGCTGGATTTTATAAAACTTTTGATCCAGCATATCCCTGAAAAACATTTTAAAATGACCAGATACTATGGTCTCTATGCCCGTCACCGTGAAACTGACAAAACTCTTCATAAAGCTGTACACAGATCCAAGCATCGGATCCTGCTGGATTTTAACAGATGGCGCAGCCTCATTCTCTTATCCTTTGGTTATGATCCCCTGCAATGTCCAAAATGCAGCCACAAAATGAAGTTTCTGGAACTCTACTATAGGCACAAACGTGTTTCTCTGGAAGATTTATACGAAAGGATTATGGCAAAAGCCAAACCCCGATGCCGTTCCAGTGGTAAATGTGCTTGCTTTTCTTTCCCATCTGTTCCATACTGATTACATCAAAAGATGGGAGGCTTTACTGAATGGATCCAAAATCTCCAGAGGAACTCAGACAAAAATATATCAACAATCCTCCGGAAGGAATGACACCTACGCTGGTAAAGAACATGACCGATTCAGACCTGCTTGACATGCATTACTTCCTTACCGAGGAGGATGACTTTGATGACGATGAATTTGAAGAAGGATTTTACATTGACCTTTTTTGACCACCGTCTGTTTCCCATGCCCGCTTTCGGCGGGCTTTTCTCGTTCAAGATTTCTCCGTTAGGAGAAATTTCCTATGAATCAAAAAAAGAGATTGTATGCAGATTTTTTTACAAATCATACATACAATCTCTTCTATTCTATTCTGAATAATATTTTTGATTTTTACTGTTCGGCTTATCAGGAATTGTCATCTTTAGCAGTCCGCTTTTCAGCAAGGGCTTCAGATGATTCTCTCTAAAATTTGAGCGCCCGGATAAACCGCAATAATCCTGCAGTTCTGACCTCGTTCTCGGCAATTTGCAATAATCAAGCAGCTCTCGTAACGTAACCTGACCTACAACTTGATCTGCGACTTGACCTGTATCTTGATCTGTATCTTGGCCTGTCACTGCCTCTCCAATATCCTCTCTGAACTGAGCGGAGATATCATTGAGAATCCGATCAATCTGAGACAGCATGAACTCAATAAAAACTGTAGATTCACCATCTACATGGCACCTGGCAATCACACTGTAATATTCGTCCTGAAACTTCTCAATCTGGCTTTCAATCGGAATATATTCAAATACAGGTTTCCATTTGGAAAGAATAGCCGTATGCCATAATCTCGCCATTCTTCCGTTTCCATTGGTAAACGGATGAATAAAGACAAATTCATAATGGAAGACACTGCCAAGGATCAACGGATGAATCCTGTTTCGGGCGCTTTTCATCCAGAGAAACAGATCATTCATCAGCTTTGGAACCAGCTGGGCAGGCGGTGCCATAAAAATACACTGGTCACCGTTAAATACCCCTTCTTCACCCTGACGAAAACTG
>CANRFO010000042.1 GCA_947629925.1 uncultured Ruminiclostridium sp. | reverse complement strand
GAGCCGTTCAGCAGGGATATATTTTCCCCCGTATCGTCGCCTATCATATTCTCCAGCAGCCACTTCAGCTTCGGGTCGTCAGGCTTCATATTCTTTTTTGCATTTGCCCGTCCCACATGGATAGGAGTCATTATCTCGTCCTTCAGCAAAATGTCGGGTTTGTGGTAGCATATCAGCAGCTTGGCGGTTTTCATTTGTCGTTCCTTTCGATTAAAGTCTATTTGATTTTTTTGTTATATATCCGAGATTTTTGTCCGCATCACAATGCACCGCATACCTTGCAAACAAATACTGTGCAGGTCTGTCGTGGAAGTGGTCGGTGAAAACGAATTTCCTCGGTATCAGCGCAAAAAGCAGACGTTTCTTTCCCGGACGGGGATAGAACTTGCCGTCCTTTGGTCTCACCCCGTACTGCTTTTCAATTTCATCATAAGTAAGATATTTATAATTCAGCTTGCAGATTTCCTTGTGATTTTGCTCAGCGTCGAGGTTTTGCAGATAGTCAAGTCCTTTCAGATAATCCTCATAGCCTTTCCGAACTGCCTGCGCCATTTGGTACTGCTGGCGTTTTTGTTTTGCTTTCATCTGCTTTTTGGCAAATTTCAGCGCTTTTTTCTGTGTAAAGTCCTTGCAGTGCAGGCTGCACAAATGCAGGTAGTTGCGGGTGTTGTAATACTCAGCGGCGGAATTGTATTTGCTCTCGAATTTCTCGTGCCATATCCCGACGCCGTTTAAGGTGATTATCTTTTGTTTGCACCGCAGAGCGTACTCCACATCGTCGTATTTCATAAAGAAAGGCAGGGGGAATTGCCCTTGCTCAGCATATTTGCTCGGCATACACATAAACCACCAGCCGCCGTAATTGATGTCGTTTTCCTGCTCGTTAAGGCGCAGATTTTCCTCCTGCGTCAAATCAAGAAAATGTCCGAAGCCTTTTTGTTTGCCGTCCTCGCTGAAATTTCCGCCCGCTTCAAACTGATATGTCGGCTTGTCCATAAACAGCATTGAGCCTGCGACCGAAATATTACTGTATTCGGGCTTCAGGAACTTCAGAAAATTCAGCAGCTTTTGTATCGAAACGAACTCTATTTCTACGTCATCGTCCATAAGTAGCAAATGGGTAAATCCGCCAATTTTAACAGCTTTCTCCATTCCTTTTCTGAACCCGCCGCTGCCGCCGTTGTTAATGTTGGGTATCAATATAACTTCTTGTGGAAGGTCGCTTTGCGAAAGGGTTTTTGCGTTATCTACAACTATTATTTTGCAGTCAAGCTCTGGATGGAGCTTTAAATTCTGTGACAGATACTGCACATTTTTCAGGATATATTGCTCACGCTTGTAGGTGCAGAAAATGATTGCGCAGCTTACCTTTGCAGGCTCTTCACACTCCACGAAAACAGAACCATTCTCTGTTTTTACACTGCTTACTTTTGTGTATTTCTTAAGCTTTTCGTAGGGAATGTAGTTGAAGTATGTGTTAAAGTCCAAGCCTTGCTCGGTCTTGCGGAAATACAGTTCTTCCGTTCCCGCAAGCCTCGGATTTGTCGCTAAATCAAACCATTTCAGCATAGCTCTTTCTTAACTGTTTCCAGCGCCAATGCGATCACCTTGTCCATATCCAGATACTTGTAAAGTCCAAGTCTGCCGCCGAAAATGACGTCCGTACGTTCATCGGCTAACTTCCTGTACTGCTCGTACAAAGTATTGTTCTTTACATTGTTTACGGGGTAGTAAGGCTCAACGCCCTGTTTCCACTCAGCGGAATACTCGCGGCTGATGACGGTTTTCGGCTGTTCGCCGAACTCAAAGTGTTTGTGCTCGATTATTCTTGTGTAGGGAACGTCTGCGGCGGTGTAGTTCACAACTGCGTTGCCTTGGTAGTTGTCGGTGTCCAAAATCTCAGTTTCAAAGCGAACGGAACGGTATTCAAGCGCTCCTAACTTAAAGCTGAAAAACTCATCAATTGCGCCTGTGTAAACTGTCTTTTTGGCAATATCGGGATTTTCTTTGATAAATTCAAAGTAATCCGTGTTCAGCTTCACTTCTGCTTTTTCCAGCATTTTCTCAATTATCTGTGTGTAGCCGCCGATGGGGATACCCTGATAGCGATCGCTGAAATAGTTGTTGTCAAAGCGGAAGCGGAGGGGCAGACGCTTGATTATGAAAGCGGGTAATTCGTTGCAGGGGCGGCCCCACTGCTTTTCGGTGTAGCCCTTTACAAGCTTTTCGTACACGTCGGTGCCGACTAATTTTAACGCCTGTTCTTCCAAATTCTGAGGTTCGTCTATGTTTAATTCCGCAATCTGCTCGGCTATCTTTGCCTTTGCCTCGGCAGGGGTTTTGATATTCCACATTTTGCTGAAGGTGTTCATATTGAACGGCAAATTATACAGCTCGTCCTTATATGAAGCTACAGGAGAGTTAATGTAATTGTTAAACTCGGCGAACTGATTTACATACTCCCAGACCGCTTTATTCGAGGTATGAAAGATATGCGCGCCGTATTTGTGGACGTTTATGCCCTCTACCTGCTCGGTGTAGATGTTGCCTGCTATGTGGGGGCGTTTGTCTATTACCAAACACTTTTTGCCTTTCTTTCCTACCTCATATGCGAATACGGCGCCGAACAGTCCTGCGCCGACTATTAAATAATCAAACATTTCTACTCCGTTTCTTTCGCTAATTTATTCTTTTGAGAAAAA
>CANRFO010000041.1 GCA_947629925.1 uncultured Ruminiclostridium sp. | reverse complement strand
TAGAGCCGTAAATATTCGGAAGCCCATTGCCCCACAAGGTGGTTGGGTACGACAAACATGGATTTCTGGCATAAGCCTAACCGCTTGCTTTCCTGTGCGGCGGCTACCATTTCAAAGGTCTTGCCTGCCCCTACCTTGTGGGCAAGGAGCGTATTGCCGCCATAAAGGATATGGGCGATGGCATTGACTTGGTGCGGTCTTAGCGTAATCTCTGGGGAAATGCCGCCGAAAGTGATATGACGCCCGTCATACTCACGGGGTCGCTTGCTGTTAAAGGTGTCGTTGTAGTACCGCACAAGTCGGTTTCGCCGTTCTGGGTCTTTCCATATCCAGTCCTGAAACGCCTGCTTGATAACCTCCTGCTTTGCCTGTGCCGCCATCGTTTCTTTCTGGTTGAGTACCGCCTTTTTGTTCCCGTTCTCGTCATAAATATAATCGAAAATGCGGGTGTCCTTTAAGTTTAAGGTGTCCTCAATAATACGGTAGGCACTCGCCCTCTTTGTGCCGTAGGTGCTTTCCGCCTTGACATTCCCAAAATCGGAGTTTTTATTCTCGATAAACCAGTCGCCGTTTTGCGGGGTGTAGCGTACCTTTAGTCTGCCTGCGGCATAGCTCGACGGCGTCAGAAGCTCCATCACAAACCGCTGTATATCGGTTTCGGGTATCCAAGTCGTACCCAGACGGACGGAGATTTCCGCCGCACTCAAATCCTTTGGGATGACCTGCTTTAAGGCTTCCACATTCAGTATAAGGGCAGGGTCGGACTTCGCCGCTATCTCCGCCACTTTCAGCTTTTCCCGCACATCGCCCGACAGATATTCGTCTGCCGTTACATATTTTGCAGGCTCAGTATTTGGCACACGGAAGATGACGCCCCTTAATTCCTCTGCGATTTCCTCCTGCGGCTTTCCCGTGAGCTGTGCCATATAGGGCAAATCCACACGGGCTTTTTCTCCGATAGATAACGCCAATGCTTCACTCGCCGTTTCCACGGAAGTGATTTCACGGTGGGGCTTTATCGTCCGTTTGGAGAACATATCCGCCTTGCGTTTGAAGTTCCCCTCATCATCAAGCACTTCGAGGGAGCATAAAAGGAAGTAGCTTTCATCGGCGGCAAAGGCAAGGTAATTCCCCCGGCTGTTGATAAGCCCATACTTTGCGGTAAAGGCGTCATAGAGCCGATTTAGGTTTTCCTGCTCCGTGCGTATCAGCTCATTGGGGCAGTCGTTGGTCTGGTAATCAATCAGTTTCCTCACGCAATCCCTGATTTCAAGCAGCCCTTTGACACGGTTTACCGCCGTCATGGACAGCGTGGCAGGGGTCATACGGTCATTCTCACGGAAGTAAACCTGACCGCCCACAAGGGTATAAGAGAAGTTCCGCACATCGGGGTCAGCAGGGATGGAGTTGTCCTGCTCGTCGGAGATTTCATCAATCTCAGCTTCCTGCTCTGGTATCTCGCCGTCTATCCGCTGCATGGCTTCGGAAAGAAGCTCGGAGAGGGGTCTGCCCTTATCCGCTTTGCAGGCGGCTTCCAACTTCCCGAAACGGGTGCTTTCGTTTACCATCCGCCCAAGCACCATTTCGGGATGCTTGACAAAGTAGCTGTTCATCGTGACGCCGTTCTCGTCCGTGTCAAGGTAAATCCAGTCTGGCTCGACATCTACAATGCGGTCACGCTTCTGCAAAATCAGAATATCGCTCGTGACCTCCGTGCCTGCGTTGGCTCGGAAAGTGTTATCTGGCAGACGGACAGCCCCCAAAAGCTCGGCTCTCTGGGCGATATACTTCCTGACCTCTGGGCTTGCCTTGTCCATCGTTCCTTTGGAAGTGACGAACATCACAACGCCGCCCGTGCGTACCTTATCCAGAGCCTTTGCGAAAAAGTAATCGTGGATTAAAAATTTCTGGGTGTTGTAGCGGCTGTCGTCCACCTTAAACTCGCCAAACGGCACATTGCCAAGCACCACATCAAAATGATTGTCGGGCAGCTTTGTGTCCTCAAAGCCCTCTATGGCGATGTTCGCTTTCTGGTAGAGCTGCCTTGCAATCCCTCCCGTCAATGGGTCGATCTCCACGCCGTGTAGCTTCGAGCCTGCCATTGCTTCAGGGAGAAGCCCGAAGAAATTGCCTGTGCCGCAGGACGGCTCCAAGATGCTGCCCTGCGTAAAGCCCAGACGGTCAAGGGCTTCGTACATCGCCTTAATGACGACGGGCGGCGTATAGAACGCCGTCAGAGTAGACTCTTTCGCCGCACGGTATTCCTCTGGGGAGAGGCTTGCGTACAGCTCCGTAAATTCATTCGCCCACGCTGCATTATTTTCATCAAACGCCATCGACAGACCGCCCCAACCGACATACTTTGAGAGGGTTTTCTGTTCTTCGGGCGTAGCAAGGCGGTTTTCAAGCTGAAGTTCATGCAGAAGGTTGACCGCAGCCATGTTGCCTCTGAATTTTTCTTTTGCACCGCCAACGCCAAGTGCATCATCGGTAATGCGGTAGTTGCGGCGGTCAGCAGAGAGGGCGGGCGTGTCTGCTTTTCCTTTTTCGGGCTGTATTTCTGGCTCGCCAGTCCGTATCGTCTGGATGACAATATCATAGGGCAGACCGTTTTCCACGGCAGGGTATTCCGCCACGGTTTCGGTTATCGGCTCTGAGGGAGCGTCTGTTTTTTCTTCAGGCGGTAATTCTGGCTGCTGTTCCAAGAGCCTGCGGATATAGCCGATTTTCTCCACTCGGTTAATCGGGAAGCCGACATTGTTCTGAAAAGTAATATCCCGCAGGGAAACATCGCCGCCGATTTCGCTGACGCTCTCAATGAGATAGCTGCGGTTGTCTATCGTGATTTTCCTGCC
>CANRFO010000040.1 GCA_947629925.1 uncultured Ruminiclostridium sp. | reverse complement strand
TTTTCTTTCTCAACTTTCAGTCAGCTTTTTTATTTACTGCCTTTTGGCTTTTTTGTTGAGTTTTGCTCTTATCTAAAATAAGTTCGGTTTTAGTCTGTGCATTTTGTGCTACTGTTTTAAGAACTATTGTTGTACGCTTTTGCGTTTCCGTGAAAATTCGGCAATTTCCCTAAATTTTTCAGCGCTCAAACTTCACCGGACTAAATTACCACTTATTAGATCGCAAATACTGCATATTTCCTATTGACAAAATACGAAATTTAAGCTATAATAAGCGAAAGTACTTTCATATAATGATTATATATGAAAGTTGTTATGTTGTCAATAGTTTTTACGAAATTTATTTCATAAAAATGAAGCGGAGGACTTTTATGTTATTTGGTGAAAAAATCAAACTGCTCAGAAAAGGAAAAGGTCTTACACAATCCGAACTTGCAAAGACTGTCGGCGTAACCCTCAGAACGGTACAAAACTATGAAACGAAAAATCTGTTTCCGAAAAATCAAAATGTTGTGACAGCATTGTGTTCGGCGCTTGATACAACACCTGATTATCTTATTTCGGATAATGACATATTTATAAACAAAGCATACGAAAAAGGTGGAACAAAAGAAAAGCAATACGCTGAAAAACTTGTTTCCGAAGTAACCGCTATGTTTGCAGGAGGTGAACTTTCAGAAGAAGACAGAGACGATGTTATGCAGGCTATTCAGGAAGCATACTGGAAAGCAAAGAAAATTAACAACAAATATACACCGAAAAAGTATCGAAAGAATGAATGAAAGGAGTTAACCTATGCCCATAAAGACCGCCGCCGCTTACATTCGGGTATCAACGGACGATCAGCTTGAATATTCTCCCGACAGCCAGATAAAGAAAATACAGGAATATGCAGAACGAAGCGATATACATATCCCCTCGGAGTTTATATTTCTTGACGAGGGTATCAGCGGGCGCAAAGCTGAAAAACGACCAGCTTTTATGAAGATGATAGCTCTTGCCAAGAGCAAACCGAAGCCATTTGATATGATACTTGTCTGGAAATTCTCCCGTTTTGCCCGCAACCGAGAGGACAGTATCGTTTATAAATCCATGCTGCGAAAGCAATGCGGGATCGATGTAGTGTCCGTCTCCGAACAGATAGGTGAGGACAAGACCTCTATATTAATTGAGGCTCTGCTTGAAGCAATGGACGAATACTATTCCATAAACCTTGCCGAAGAGGTCAAGCGAGGTATGAATGAAAAATTCTCTCGCGGAGGAGTAGTTTCACAGCCTCCTTTCGGCTATAAAATGGGTGATGATGTATTTGTGCCCGATGACAAGACTGCGCCTGTCGTCAGGATGATCTTTGAGGATTACGTTAATGGAATGAGCGTGCGAAAAATAGCAATGAAGCTGAACGATATGGGAGTGCTTTCTATAAAAGGCAACAAATTTGAAAACCGCACTGTTGAGTATATTCTCTGCAACCCCACCTATCTGGGAAAGCTGCGCCGTAATCCCAACGGACGCGACATAACCGACCGCTTTCATCGTTCAGGGGATAATATTATCGTTGAGGGCAGACACCCGCCTATTATCAGCGAAGAACTATACGAAAAAGCCAACGAACGTTTAAAAGAACAGAAGAAAAAATATGTGCCTCACGCTCAGCAAAAGCAAGCTGATTTTATGCTGCGGGGACTTTGCCGATGCTCTGACTGCGGTTCAACGCTTGTTCAGGCGGTAAAAGGAAAGTCGTTACAATGTCACAAATACGCAAGGGGACAATGCAAGGTCTCTCACAGCATTACAATTGCAAAAATAAATGAAGCTGTCATTGATCAGATAGAAGCAGATCTTGAGGATATGAGTTTTAGCTATGTTATCCGAGAGAGAGCTGACAGCGAAAAGGATAATATAAACAAAGTGCTGCTTCAGAAGGAGTACAGCAAACTGGAAAGGGTGAAAGAAGCATTTGAAGCGGGCATCGATTCTCTTGAGGAATACAGGCTAAATAAAACCCGTATCACGAACAGGATAAAAGAGCTTGAAGCCGACATTCCCAAACCTTCGGAAGAAGAAATCAAAAGTGAAATAAAAATGAAATTATCGGAAGTCATTGACAGGATAAAAGACAGCAGTGTTTCCGAAAATGAGAAGAATAATTTTCTTCGCACCGTTATAAGGGAAATTATCTTTGACAGGAAAAATATGACAATACAGATCGTCTATCAGGCTATGTTTTGATTTTTGCCCCGAAACTATATCTTTTTGGAGCAAAGACCCCCGTACTGACTGAGGATAATGCCTGCAAGCTTCGGGTTCCTGTTTGCTATCCTTACGGGTATCTGTGTTCTTTTCTCAAATACAAACATACCTTACAACCTTTCCGGAGGCCATGCGCCGCACAGCCAGTCCCATTCACAATTTTCTCCGCTGTCCTCGGCTCTCAGCGGCCAACAGCTTTCCTCAAAGGCTTCCTTGCAGGCTTTGTACTGTTTTGTTGCCTCTCTGAACATCTCCACCGCCGTAGCATCGTCGGGGTGGGTGTCAAGGTACAGCTTCAGGTCCTGCATAAAAAAGCTCGCTTCGTCCACTGCCTGAAGCAGACGGCGGCAGTTGTTATTTTCCATCGCACAATCCCCTTTCATAAACTCCTATGGGAAGGTCAAGCTCAGGGAAGATCGTTCCCTGCATTATGGCTTTCTGAGGGGAATAAACCTGCCCCAGCCGCTTCTGATACGGGATATAAGCGTATCCGACCCGCTTGCGGTCATTTTCACATTCACCGCAGAAGCGATAGTTATCACTCATATTTTACAACTTCTCCTTTCTTGAAGCTTTTTCGGCTTCTGTACCATTTTATGCAGGGAGCGGGAAAGGGTGAAAATGATTTAATAAAAAAAGCGGCTAATGGCGCCCTGAATTAAGAAAACATTGAAGCAAGGGACGGTATAGCTTGACGGCTATGCCGTCCTTTGCTGTTGTTTGGTTGTATTTTGGGCTTCTTCCGTAGCCCGTGCAAAGTCAAATGCACCGATAA
>CANRFO010000039.1 GCA_947629925.1 uncultured Ruminiclostridium sp. | reverse complement strand
CTTGCTCTTGAGATACTGAAGGAAAAATATCCGAAATATTCAAAGTACGCCGACGAATATATGAAGCAGGACGTGGGCAATTTCTGCAATATGTTCATCTTCCCGAAGGAAATGTTTTTCGAGTATTGCGAGTATATTTTCAGCATTTTGGAGGAATTTCGCAGCAGGGTGGATATAAGCGAAAAGCGGTTTTTCATTTCGGAAAGACTTACGGGGATATTCATCTATGAAAAAATGCAGCAGGGGCTGAAATACAAGGTATATCCCATAAATTTCGTATGCGAGGGGATAAACATCCCCATAGCCTATCCCCTGACCAAAACCAACGCCTACGCCTTGTCGGTATCCATCGCGTCAGCGCTGCAGAATGCGGACAAAACTACGTCCTTTACCTTTTACCTGATACACGGCAAAGGAATTGACAAAGAGATAAAGGATAAGTTCCGCAGGCTGGCGGAATATTACTCCGACCGCAAATGCAGCTTTGAGTTCATCGAATCGCTTTACGAGCCTGAATATTACCCGCTGGAAATATCGGAAAGACTGCCTAAGCTGAACAAGCTGATCTATTTTAACGAAAAAGCGATAGCTATGCACGATCTGTCCGAATTTTACCGCACATGCAGCGTGGACGATTACCTGATAAGCGGTATACCCAAGACTTACGCGGAGAATGATTCGGGATCAAGAAAGCTGTCTGACGGCATTTTCGTGATAAACTGCAAATTTATGCGCAATCACAAAATACTGGAGCAAGCAAAAAAATTAACGTCCGATTATCCCGGTATACAGCTGATCAATTCCCTCTGTAATGACCAGATAGGCTATTTTGCAGAGTGGTTCGTCACCTTGGCGGGCGATAAGCGGCTTTACGACAGAACGATACGAGCAAAAGCAAAAAACAGAGGGCAGTATCAGCTTGAAGCTACCTGGAGACCTGTGCTGTATTTCGGACAAAATGAACCCTGGTCGAACATTCAGGGCATTTACAGCAATTTCTGGTGGAACTGCGCTGTAAAAACGCCTATGCTGTTCAGTTTCCCGTATATCGACAGCGACAGGAGCATAAAACTGCTCAACGAGCAGCAGCGTGAACTGAACCATTTTGAAGAGATAAACAGGGGGATGTGCCGCGACGATATGAGAAGCCTCCTGCCTGATCCGAGATATAATCCGCTTACAGTGGGGTACGAGAAGCAGGAAGCGGAAGAAGCCCGCTACCGCGATTATGTAAATGGAATATCAGAGCTTTGCGACCACAGCTACGCTCAGGCGAGCAGAAGAGGCAACGAGTGGATACCTGAACCGCCGCCTCGTGAAGCGCAGTATGAGCCTTACGGAAACGGCAGTGAACCTCCGCAGGAGGAAAATCTATCGATGCCTGCAAAAATGAAACGTTATTACCGCCAGTTCGGTATGAAAAGGACCGTAAAAAGAGTTTTTGAAAAGCTGGGCGGAAAGTAAGGAGATGAACCGTTATGCCAAAAGTATCAGTTCTGATACCCGTATACAACGTAGAAAAATATCTTGAGCAGTGCCTTGACAGTATAATAAAGCAGACCTTTACCGATATTGAGATAATCTGCGTCAACGACGGCTCCACCGACAAAAGCGGGGACATTTTAAAGCGTTATGCCGTAAAGGACAGCAGAATAAAGATCGTTACCAAGAAAAACGGCGGGCTTCCTTCTGCAAGGAACGCGGGAATCGACGCCGCCAAAGGCAAATATCTTTCCTTTGTGGACGCCGACGACTATATTCAGCCTGATATGATAGAAAAGCTGTACAACACTGCTGTCAAATCAAAAGCCGAAATAGTCATCTGCGGCGCAAATATTTTCCCCGAAGAGCCAAGAGCAAATAACTGGCTTTACACCGTTCTTTCTCCGCAGGAGGAATATTATGAAAAGTGCAGCGACGACCTGCTTTTCAAAAATCCCGCCTCAAGACCGTTCATCTGGCGCACCTTTGTAAGCAAGGCGCTCATTGACCGCAACAATTTCAGACTGCGTGAGGACATTCACATCGGCGAGGACAACGCCTTCCAGTTCCGCATTTACCCCAAGGCAAACGGAATAGCTTTAATTCCCGACAAGCTGTACAATTACCGCTGGTTCCGTGAAGATTCACTGATGAACTCCGTGGTATACAAAAATGTTGAGAAGAAGTGTCTTTCTCACATAAAGATGGTGCTTCACGTTGCCGAGGAATGGGAAAAAAGCGGCGATATGCAGAAATTCGGCAAAGGATTCCTGAAATGGAGCGTGGAATTTCTGTATGACGACTTCATCAAGCTGCCGCTGAACGAAAGGATAGAAAACGCCAAGGCGCTTACAGACGTATGGACAAAAGCAGACTTTTTCAGGTATCAATACAGTTTCCCCGACTATATCAGGGATATGTTCAGGTATTTTTATTCGGTGGCTGAGGAAAAATCCGCCGAATGTAAGGTTTCGGTAATAATAAGCGCAAACGCGGACTATGCCTATTTTGAAAACACGCTCAAAAGCTGCCTTGAGCAGTCGCTTGAAGAGCTGGAGCTGATAATAGTGAATAACGGCGCTTCGTCTGCCACTTATTCGATCATTCACAAATACCTTCACAAAGACAAGCGCGTAAGAGTGTACAATACCGTGAAAAGTCATTTTACAAAAGGCTACAACATTGCGCTGACTATCACGGCGGGAAAATATATCACATTCGTCCGTCCCAACGACTGGTTCGAGAGCAAGGATTCTTTGAAAAACTGGGTAGGCGAAGCGGAGCAGTCCGATTCGGACGTAACGCTCTGCCTTTGCCGTGAAGAGGACTGTACTTTCAGTCCTACACTGAATATCAGACTGGAGCAGAAAGCCGCTTCTGATTATTATCTTGAGTGCAGTCTCGGAAACGCGCTGTTTTCATCCGAATTTATAAGGAAGAATGACCTTGAGTTTGAAAATTACTCGATAGAAAGCGGAAAAGTATTCCTTTCCGCCGCCTGTCTGGCTGCTGAAAAGGTCGTACTTGCGAACAGGATAATATATGTGACCAGAAATGTGTACAAGCAGGACTGGATACCGACAAAAGACTGTGTGATGGTGCTGAAGTCCTTTGCCGACAGGCTGGAGCTGGCGAAAAAGTATAAGTCCCGCGCACTGCACAACAAAATATATTCACTGTTGGTGAGCGATTACTATGTAAATCTTCTCGTCAACAACACAAAGCCGTATTTTATGTCGCTGAACGACTGCCCGAACGGCGAAAACAGCCAGAAAGAAGTGCTGGAGCAGATGATAAGGATACTGTCGCTCATAGATCCGAATATGCTGCCCGAAAGCGAGG
>CANRFO010000038.1 GCA_947629925.1 uncultured Ruminiclostridium sp. | reverse complement strand
TGGCAGGAAAAGTCCTGTTCAGCTGCTGCAAGAGAAGCTTTCGGCGCGCGCCGAAAGTTGAAGTCCTTTTCCGTTCCCTGCGGTATAATTTGATTATACCTGCGCATAATTGGATTATACGGCACGCGCAAACTTGCGTATTATTGAAGATTTTGAATATTACAAGCCCGCGCATTATCGGAAAGGAGCAAAAAATGATACTGAAACGGAAAATTTATGATAAAATGCTTGAACTTAAAAGGACGCTGAACGGAAAAAAAGCCTTGCTCATTGAGGGCGCAAGACGTATCGGCAAATCAACAGTCTGTGAATTGTTCGGGAAAAATGAGTATCGCAGTTACCTGATGATAGATTTTGCCAAATGCCCAGATGCGGTCAGAAACTATTTTTATCAGCACATGAATGATCTGGATACTTTCTTTATGCTCATTTCCACATATTACGGCGTGAAATTGTATGAAAGGGAATCATTGCTGATTTTCGATGAAGTGCAGATGTTTCCGAAAGCAAGGGAATGTATCAAGTATCTTGTTGCAGACGGCAGATATGACTATATTGAAACAGGTTCGCTGGTCTCTATAAAAGAAAATGTCAAGGATATTGTTATTCCGTCCGAAGAACGGCACTTGCAGATGTACCCTCTGGATTTTGAGAAATTTTGCGATGCGTTCGGAGAAGCACCGCTTACAGCTTATATAAGAAAATGTTTTGCGGACAGATGTCCTCTTGAAACCGAACTTCACCGAAAAGCCATGCTGCTTTGGAGCCAGTATCTGCTTGTCGGCGGAATGCCGCAGAGCGTGATAGCTTTTCTGGAGAACAGGAAGGACTTTGACTCTTCGGACGTGGAAAAGCGGGATATTCTTTTGCTTTACCGCAGTGACATTATGAAAATTGATGCAAAGTACAGAAGCAAGGTGCTTTCTATTTTTGACAGCATTCCCGGACTTTTATCACAGCACGAAAAGCGTGTGGTTTTTGGAAAAGTAGTTCCGGGGAGTACCGCCGATCAGTATGAGGACACGTTTTTCTGGCTTGCTGATTCAATGATCGCCAACGAATGTTTCCTTTGCAGCGATCCGAATATCGGACTTTCAATCAATGAAAACAGGGGATATGTCAAGTGCTATCTGGGTGATACAGGACTTCTTGTCAGTCATGCTTTTGACGAAAATGAGGTGCTGGAAAATGAAGTTTACAAGCAGATCCTCGGCGATAAATTAAATATAAACGAGGGAATGTTATATGAAAATGCGATTGCACAAATGCTTGTTGCAAACGGTCATAAACTTTATTTTTATACCCATTATGATGACACAAAACACAGAAATGATATTGAGATAGATTTTCTCATTTCAAATAACAGCAAACTTAAATATAAAATGTACCCTATTGAAGTCAAATCCGGCAAGCGGTATTCTATAGAATCGTTGAAACGATTCAAGGAAAAGTACAAGTCAAGGATCGGAGAATGTTATGTGATCCACCCGCGGGAGCTTTCGTGGAAAGATGATATCCTCTGTATCCCGCCGTATATGACAATTTGTTTGTAAAGAAAATGTTCCGGTGGAACATTTTAAAATCACACCGGACATATCCCCTTTTGCATGATACAAAACGTTATCTATAAGTAACTGCTTTTTGACCTGTTCTATATTTATTAGCGGACGGCAATGTCTTCAGACAAAAATATGCCGTCCGTTTCAGTTTTCTGATCATTCTATAAGCCAGTCGGCAATATCAATAATTTTAATTCCTTCATATTGATAAGCATCATGACGAGTTCTTGCAATTAAAATTTTAGGATATGCGTCCTGAATGGACAGCAGCGGTTTGACTTCACGTTCAAATGTCTTTTCATCGGATATATTGTCGGAGACCTGAATATAAACTTTTTCATTGCGTTTTATCGCTACAAAATCTATTTCTTTTTTATAAAGAACGCCTGCATAGACTTCGTAGCCGCGCCGCAAAAGTTCTATGGCAATTATATTTTCCAGAATACGTCCGTGATCCATATTTTTTGTGCCTAATTTTGCATATCTGAACGAATGATCGCTGAGATAATATTTTTCATTTGAAGAAAGATACTTCTTTCCTTTGATGTCATATCTTCGTATTTTATAAAACGCAAACGCATTGCACAGATATTGCATATATGTCCCTATGGTTTTATGATTTATATTATCCTTATTACTGTTGAATGTTTCGGCAATGCTTCTTGCGGAAGTAAGATTTGAAATATTGTCCATAAGAAAATCAGACAGTCTGTCCATAAGCGCGGTATTTCTTATCTTATATTTTGAACGTATATCCCTGACGATCAGAGTATTAAAAACTTCTGCAATATAGTCATATTTTGCCTCCTGATCCTTATAAACATATGAACCCGACATACCGCCCTCGATTGCATATTTATCAAATGCAGCATAAATATCACTGTAACCAAAATACCTGACATATTCCGCAAACGAAAACGGATAGACCTTTATTTCAAAAGTTCTTCCGGTAAATAATGTTGCAAGATCGGAACTAAGCAAAAATGCGTTTGAACCTGTTATATAAATATCATACTTTTCGGAAGCGTGCAGACCGTTTATTGCTTTTTCAAAATCGCTGCACATCTGTATTTCATCAATAAAGATAAAATTATCGGCATTTTCTTTGTATTTTGAATTTATATAATTATAAAGTGCCTTATGCTCCGCCAATTCTTCATATTCCGGAAGGTTAAAGTTTATATGGATAAAATTTGCATTATCGTTTGTTTTTTTGATATAGCTGATAAACGCTTCAAGAAGTTTTGATTTTCCGCAGCGTCTTACCCCTGTGATAACTTTTATATCCGGCGTTCCTATAACACTGATCATTTTATTGAGATAGTCGGTTCTTTCGATAAGTTTCATATCATCTCACACTCCTTGATACTATTATACCACATCTATTTCCCAAAATCAAGATTTCTTTAATTTTGAGAAATAGTTTTTTAGATGTTCCGGTGGAACATCTCACGAGTAGTAATAGAGCTGTTGTGTATTTATGCACGATAGCTCATTTTTATGCCCGATGTGTTCATATAAATAATACAAAAAGTTTATAAAAAGTTCAGGCACGGCACTTATCATATATTTTGTTTCCGATTTATTAACGTGAGTGTAAATAAGCACTCATAGCGCGTCATAAAAGACATTTAACAACAATAACGAACCAATTTTTTGTGGGTGTTGTTCATAATCTCAAAAAATTCCGATCTGATATAATAGAATTAAAGAAAACAAATCCGGGATAACCGAGGTAAAGTTTGAAAATAAATTTTCAAACTGCGAGTTTTGTGCTTTGTTGACTGCCGTCAACAATTTTGCTGCATACAAACTTGTTTGTTTTTAAACCACACAAAACATCGAAAGGAGGAGTGCTTGCTTCGCAAGCATGATCATAATTATGAAAAAAACTGAATTTAAGATCATAGTTGAGCGAATATTTCCGCAAAGCGGCAGAACGCTTGAAGAAATATACATTGATTACATGGCGG
>CANRFO010000037.1 GCA_947629925.1 uncultured Ruminiclostridium sp. | reverse complement strand
TTTTTAGTGATTAATTTATTTATTATGTCTTGCAACACCGCTTATTTACTGCGTTTGTACGGTTTTGCTCAAGGCTACCCTACGGGATCTAAGGAGGTGGGAAAGTGGCGGACACAATAGGAATAAAGCTGGGTGTTGAGGGCGAGAAGGAATTTAAAAAGGCACTGTCCGACATTAACCAGAATATGAAAGTCCTCGGCAGTGAAATGAAACTCGCTGCCTCTGAATTTGATAAAAATGAAAAGTCGGTCGCTTCTCTCACCGCCAAAAATCAGGTGTTAAACAAGCAGATAGACGAGCAGAAGGGTAAAATCGAAACGCTTGAAAAAGCGCTGAAAAATGCGTCTGACAGCTTTGGGGAAAACGACAAGCGCACGCAGTCGTGGCAGGTGCAGCTCAACAATGCTAAAGCCGCTCTTAACGATATGGAAAGAGAGCTCCAGCAGAACAACGACGAAATAAACAGCCTGTCCGACGAAATGAACGGCGCCGAAAAAGACACGAAAAAATTTTCCGACGCGATCGATAAAAGCGGCGAGCAGGCAGAAAACGCCGGAGGAAAGTTTGAAAAGGTAGGTTCTGCCGTCAAGAAAATAGGCGCTGTTATGGCGACAGCTGTTGCAGCCATAGGTACCGCCGCAGTTGCCGCAGGAAAAGCCGTGTGGAATATGGCTAACGATACGGCGTCGGCAGGTGACGAGATAGACAAGATGTCTCAGAAAATAGGCATAAGCGCCGAGGCCTATCAAAAATGGGCGTATGTCTTTGAGCGCAGCGGTACCGACGTAAATAATTTACAGTCGGGAATGAAAACGCTGTCCACCGTGATAACTGACACAGCCAATGGCTCAGCGTCAGCTGCGGAAAAGCTCTCCGCCGTAGGCTTGTCAATTGAGGACCTGAACGGAAAAACGCAGGAACAGCAGCTTGACGCAGTTATCGCCGCCCTGCAAAATATGGGCGAGGGCTCTGAAAGGACAGCGGCGGCTACGGATCTGCTCGGAAAGTCAGCTACCGACCTTGGCGCCGTGCTTAATATGACCGCCAAGGAAACAGCAGCCCTGAAGCAAGAGGCGGAAAACTACGGAATGATTATGAGCGACGAGGCTGTAAAAGCCAGCGCCGCATTTGAAGACAGCCTTACCAAGCTGCAAAGCACCTTCAGCGGATTTAAAAACAGCATAACATCAGAAATGCTCCCCGCATTGACCACTATAATGGACGGATTTTCCGACCTCATAGCGGGAAATGAAGGCGCCGCACAGTCTATACAAAACGGAGTTACCTCTCTTATCAACAACATATCAGGAATGCTCCCGCAGTTTACACAGCTCATAAGCTCAATAGCTGTCGCTGTGATGGAAAGCGCACCGAGCATAATCAAATCCCTTGCCGACGGGATAATATCGTCAATGCCCGTCATTCTCCCCACCGTATCAAACATAATGCTTGAAATAGTATCGGCACTTGTGGAACTGCTGCCTCAGCTGGCGGACGCAGGTATGCAGATAATTGTTACGCTAATGCAGGGCATTGCGGACGCAATACCTACGCTTGTCCCTCAGATCGTGGCTGTAATAACGCAGATAACACAGACGCTTATAGACAACCTTCCCCTGCTCCTTGACGCCGCTTTACAGCTTATCACGGGCCTGGCGCAGGGACTGCTTGACGCACTGCCCGTACTCATTGAGGCGCTGCCGTCAATTATTTCGGCGATCGTGGAATTTATAATAGGGGCGATACCGCAGCTCATACAGGCGGGAATACAGCTTTTGACCGCCCTTGTGGGAGCGCTGCCCGAAATAATAACAGCGGTTGTTGAGGCTATCCCGCAGATAATTGACGGGGTAATAAATGCGCTCATAGAGTCTATCCCGCTTATCATACAGGCAGGAATAGACTTATTTATTGCGCTTATACAAAATCTGCCCACTATAATAACAACGATAGTGGAGGCAATCCCGAAAATTATTGACGGCGTTGTAAACGGCATTTTTGGGAACCTTGACAAAATCATAATGGCAGGCGTGGAGCTTTTCGTTTCACTTATCGCCAATCTTCCCACAATAATCGTCGAGATCGTAAAGGCTGTCCCGAAAATTATCGAGGGACTTGTAAACGCATTCGGCGGATTGATAGGAAAGATAGCTGAAGTAGGCGGCAATATCGTAAACGGACTATGGGAAGGCATAAGCGGAGCCGCATCCTGGCTCTGGGATCAGGTCTCAGGGTGGCTTTCAGGACTGTGGGACGGTATATGCGGATTTTTCGGAATTGCTTCACCGTCAAAGGAAATGGCGTGGGTCGGAAAAATGCTGGCTGACGGTTTAGCAGGCGGCATTGAAAAGAACAGCAAAGAAGCGGTAAACGCCGCTAAGGATATGAGCGAAAATATCAACAGCGTTATGACCAATCTTGCTGATGATATGCAGACGACTATTCCTACCGATTTTACTGTCAATGCAAAAGCGACGGGCGCAGTCGGAAAGGCTCAGAACATCGGCGCTTACGATATGGGAACAGCGTCCGAAGCGGCAAGCGCAGGACCGCTGTTTACTGTAAGTCAGATGGTTGTTCGCAGCGACGACGATATACGCAAGGTATCTCAGGACTTATATAATTTAATACAGGTCAATTCCCGTGCGCAGGGTCGTGCGGTGACCGCATAAGGGGGACAATATGGGATTTTATTTCAACGGTGTTTCCTCGAAGGAAATGGGCATAAAAGCGCACTTGGTTTCCTGGAACACCGTTCCCACCCTGCGTGGGAATACGGGCGCAGTTCCCGGAAAGTCCGGTGTGATTGACTTCGGCGCGGAATACGGCGAAAGGTACATAGACATTTACTGCAACGTGTACCCCAAGGCGAATTTCGAGGCGCTGACAAAGGTACTTGACGGAGTAGCAGACTGGCTCGACCCGACGGCGGGAGTAAAGCAAGTAATACGTCTATTGCGGTGGTAAATCCTTCTTCTTACGGGCGGCTGTTAATGCCGCCCGTATTTTCCGCAATTATTCGCCTATTTTGCCGATAAACCGATAATAAATTTCAATCGGCATTACTTTGTTCCCGTCCTCGTCCGTTCGCTCGTGGATTATGATTTTCTCAATAAGCGTGTTGAGCAAAACCGCGTTAAGCTCGGTTATCGGCGAATACTGCTCAATCAAGTCCGCAAAATCCTGCGCGGATTTTGTTTGTTGGGCAAATCTTGATAAGCTCGTCTGAGTTTCGCTATACCGCTCTTTCAGTTCCGTTTCCTCTTTTTCGAGGTTTGCGGATATTGCCGCGTATCGCTCGTCGGAAATGCGTTTGAAAACCTTGTCCTCATACATATTTTGAAGAATTGTGTTGATTTCGTCAAGCCGTTGCTTGATTTTCTGCAATTCCTTTTGGTATGAGATTTTTTCGCCGTTCAATTCACTGTCGGACTGCCGTACAAGGTAATCTATATACGCTGACTTATCATCTTTTGAAAGCCGTATATGATTGTTGATGTCATTCAGCACAATCGACCTTAAATCAGCTGCGGTTACGGTATGATTGGTACAATGCT
>CANRFO010000036.1 GCA_947629925.1 uncultured Ruminiclostridium sp. | reverse complement strand
CCGCAATATACCGCTAAAAGCCGTATGGCTATTTTTTTGAAATCAATACCCAGTCCATATAGGTCTGTTATCCCGTTCAAGGAAAATACCCGACAGAACGGCAGACGGATAAAAGAGGCTGACGAGCCGATGTTCACCATAACGGTAACAGACCGTCACGGCATAATTCATCACGGGCGCGTACGGCGTTTAATGCCCATCGAATGCTGGCGCTTGCAGGGCTTTACGGACGAGCAGTTCCGTAAGGTTGAGGTGCTGGGAATGTCCGACGCGCAACTGTATAAGCAAGCGGGAAACGCTGTCACGACTAACGTTATTGAGGCAATAGGCAAGCGGCTGAAAATTTTTGATGAGAAGGTGAGAGATAATGGCAGTTAACGCCAACGAAGCCGATTACGAGCGATTTGAAATTCTCGGTCATGACGCGCTTTTTACGAACCTGAGAATTTACCGAAATTCGCTCCCCGATGGGCTTTACGCGTATGACTTGCGGGACTGTGACGATTGTTCGGGCGACCCTTGTGAGCTTAAAAGTCATGTAATGGTGAACCATTGGGGGACGGTTATCGTAAAAAAACCGATTGAGGGTGCAGATGACGGCGTAATTCTCAATGAGGACGATTATAACTATCTTGGAGAGGATATTACACTTAAGGAGTTTGCAAACCCTGCTCCCAAAATGGAGCAAACAATGTAATTAAATTTGTGTGCCTGTGAAACAGCGGAACGCTTTCAAGGCACAGCAGGATCCCACAATTCAAACAGTCTTTTCGGTTGCCTTTTTGCGTTCCTTGTTTTGCGGAGCGCAAACGGGAGGTGACGAAAATAAACAGCTTTATGAGCTGGATAGGCGGCAAGAAAAGCAGTCGAGATATAATTATTCCGAGATTTCCCATGTACTATGAAAAGTATGTGGAGGTTTTCGGAGGCGGCGGATGGATACTTTTTACAAAAGCGCTTGGAAATGACATTGAGGTTTTCAACGACGCTAATTCAAATATATCAAATTTGTTTTACTGCGTTCGAGAACACAGCGGAGAGCTTATCGACAGGCTGCGCTATGTACTTAACAGCCGCGAGGATTTCGACCGCATAAAACACATTGTCAGCGAAAAAGCTGAAATAGGCGACATAAAAAGAGCCGCCGAGTTCTATCAGCTTATAAGATACAGCTATGCAAGCTCCTGCGACAGCTTTGGCGGCAAACCTCACTCAATGTGGAGCAATTTTCCCGTTATTGAGCAAGCGTCACGGCGATTGCAGAAAGTGGTTATCGAGAATAAGGATTTTGAAAAGCTCATTATCGCTCATGACAGCGAGGCGAGCTTTTTTTATTGCGACCCGCCGTACTATTACACGGAAAGCTATTATTCAAACGTGGGGTTTTCCCGCGAGGACCACGAAAGATTGAAAAAAGTTCTGGAAAAAATCACGGGTAAGTTTCTGCTGTCCTACAACGATTGTCCCGAAATACGCGAACTGTACAGCGGTTTTAATATATACGGTTATGAGCGCTTAAACAATATGGGGCAGCGTTTTGACGGCGGGAGTATGTTCGGAGAACTGCTGATTGCTAATTACGATATGAACGAAAGGCTTAACGCCAATCGTCAGATGTTACTTTACGATATGGAGGACAACTTATGTTGACATTTAAAAGCAAGATAACACGGGGTGGGAATTTCAAAATTTCATCACAGGTTCTGGATATTCTCGATGCGCGGGCGGGCGACGAGTTTACAGTTACCGTAAACGACGGCGAACCTGTAAACCCTTGCTGCGACAGTTGCGAGGATTGCCTCAACATTCCCTTGCAATATTTTGAAATGGCGGGAATTTCCCCCGATGCGAAAATCGAGATCTACGCGGATGACGGCGTGATTGAGATAAGAGAGGTTGAGAAAGATGAATGAAAATGAAATCGTGCTTTTCAGACACGAAAAGTTTGGAGAGATGGGCATTATTTTTGAGGACGGAAATCCCTTGTTTCCCGCAACGGAATGCGCAAAAATTCTCGGCTACGAGAAGCCGAATAATGCTGTTTCAAGGCATTGCAGGTACTCCCTGAAACGGGGAGTACCTCATCCGCAAAGCGCAAATAAAACAATCGAGAAAATATTTATTACAGAAGGCGATTTATATCGTTTAATTATGCGCTCTAAATTGCCCGAAGCGCAGGAGTTTGAGTCATGGGTATGCGATAGAATTTTACCATCTCTCAGAAAGCACGGCGCATATCTTACGGCTGATACTTTGCACAAGACAATAAGCGACCCAAGAGAGCTTGCTAAGCTTTTGAATACGCTTGCCGATGAGCAGGAGAAAAACAGACAGCTTGAAGTTGAAAACGCTTTTCTCTCGGCGAAAGCCAAGTATTATGATCAGATACTGCAAAGCAAAAACGCCGTACCCGTAACGCAGATAGCAAAGGATTACGGGATGTCGGCGATAGCGTTCAACAAAATGCTTTACGATTTTAAAATACAGTATCCTATCTGCAATTCGTGGGTGCTGTATTCGGATTTTGCAGGTAACGGCTATACTCAAAGCAGAACATATAATATCGGAGAAAATCGTTCAGTTATGCATACCTGCTGGACTCAAAAGGGTCGTATTTTTCTTTACGACTTCCTGCGAGAGAGAGGCATTTTCCCCATGTGCGAGGAGGACTGTGATGAAACCGTTATATAAATATTCGGTTGAAACGGCAAAACGTGACGGTGAACTTGACGCTTGGCGCGAGAGCCGCAACGAAAATATCCGCTGCCGAGATTACCTTGACGAGCAAGTCAGGGAGAAATTTGACGGCTTTCATTTGCCTGATGAATGCGCAGAAAATACCGTTAAGGAGTTCGGCTGTGACCGCACTTGTTGGGTAATCGCAAATACAATTCTTGAGCGAACAGGAGATGGCAGATTTCACAAGGAAAACGCTGAATGGGCGAAAACTCTTTCAATACCACAAAGCAGCAGGAATTATGAGTTCGCGTTAAGATCTCACAGCTGTCTGGTTGACGGGTTGGCAGATAAGGCAAGGGAAATGCAGCAAGCTTTAAAACAAAGCGAAACAACGGAACTGACAATCAATCTTAATATGTAATGCCGCGGAGAAATCTGCGGCTTTTGCATAAATAAATTTATTTTTGGAGGTACTTTTATGAAAAACTTTATCAAGAACACAGGCGCAAAGGTGCAGACAAAGCTCATTTGCGCGGCGGCAATGCTGAGAAACAAGCGCGGCGAGAATTTCGTGGACAGCGGAATTAAAATCCTTATCGCCGTAGTAATCGGCGCGCTTCTGCTGGGCGGGCTGTATGCTTTATTTGGTGATACCATTATGCCCACCGTCACCGAAAAGGTAGAGGATATGTTTAACTTTAAGGGCTGAGAAAGGGGGACAAAGTTTATGAAAATCGATGTAAGGATCAACAGCTTAACGCCGGGTGAAGGCAGTGTAAAGGCGATAGCATCGGCAAATCTTGACGATTGCTTTGCAGTCAAAAACATTCGCATAATAGAGGGAAAAAACGGACTTTTTGTTTCAATGCCCTCGTATAAGGGTACGGACGGAGAGTATCACGACCTGTGTTTTCCCACCACTCCCGAGTTTAGAAAACAGCTTAACGAATCGGTTTCAGAGGCGTACAGACAGGCTATAACGCAGATTCAGGAGCAGGCAAATGCAAATTTTACACAATCGGAGCAGACATATGAGTCCGCTCCGACAATGTCCATGTAAAGTCAAATAATACATTTTACGGAGGTAATTTTTATGAAAAACTTTTTTAAAAACGTGAAAGGCAAGGCTTTTTACGCGGCGGCAATGCTGAAGAACAACCGTGGAGAGAATTTCGTGGACAGCGGAGTTAAAATCCTTATCGCCGTAGTAATCGGCGCGCTGCTGCTGGGAGGGCTTTACGCTCTGTTCGGCGATACCATTATGCCCAC
>CANRFO010000035.1 GCA_947629925.1 uncultured Ruminiclostridium sp. | reverse complement strand
GTGGGCATAATGGTATCGCCGAACAGAGCGTAAAGCCCTCCCAGCAGCAGCGCGCCGATTACTACGGCGATAAGGATCTTGATTCCGCTGTCAACGAAATTTTCGCCGCGGTTGTTCTTCAGCATTTCTGCCGCGTATACAGCCTTGTTTTTCATGTTCATAAAAAATTTTTTCATATGATGTACCTCCAAAATTAAAATTACATTGATATTTCGGGAGCAGGTTCAATTTGCTCCGCTTGGATAAAATTTGCGGAAGACCGCGTCTGTATCTGCTCTATCGCCTGTCTGTACGCCTCTGCCACCGTTTCGTTCAGCTGCTTGCGCAGTTCGGGCGTAGTCGGGAAACACATATCGTGATACTCTCCGTCCTGTCCTCTGTATGAGGGCATTGAAACAAAAAGTCCGTTTTTTCCCTCAACTATTCGGATATTTTTGACCGCAAAACAGTCGTCCAGATTTGCCGACGCTATTGCCTTAACACTGCCTTCACCCGGCGTAAGGCTGTTGATCCTTACATCGATTTTCAAAACTCTGTCTCCTTTCTCAGCCCTTAAAGTTGAACATATCTTCTACCTTGTCCGTTACCGTGGGCATGATGGTATCTCCGAACAGCGCATAAAGTCCGCCCAGGAGCAATGCGCCGATAACCACGGCGATAAGGATCTTAATTCCGCTGTCAACAAAATTCTCACCGCGCTTTTCATTCAGCATTGCTGCTGCGTAAATGAGCTTTGTCTGCACCTTAGCACCTGCATTTTTGATAAAGTTTTTCATAAAAGTACCTCCAAAATAGTTTTATTTATGCAAAAGCCGCAGATTTCTCTGCGGCATTACATATTGAGATCGATCGTCAGTTCCGTTGTTTCGCTTTGTTTTAAAGATTGCTTCATTTCCCTCGCCTGATCTGCCAGTCCGTCGACCAGACAACTGTGAGTTCTCAATGCGAACTCGTAATTCTTGTTGCTTTGCGGTATTGAAACGGTTTTCGCCCATTCAGCGTTTTCTCTGTGAAATCTGCCATCCCCGATTCGCTCAAGAATTGTATTCGCTATCACCCAACAAGTACGGGCATATCCGAACTCTTTAACAGTATTTTCAGCACATTCATCAGGCAGATGAAAACCGTCAAACTTCTCGCTTATCTCATTGTCAAGATGATCACGACAACGGATATTTTCCCTGAAGCTCTCCCAAAACTGTTGAATTTCACCGTTTCGCTTTGCTTCCTCAAATGATCTTTTATACAGTGGTATCACAATATCCCTCCTGCTCACATCGTCTTAATACCGCGCTCTTTCAGAAATTCATACAAAAACATCCGTTCTTCCCGCGTTCGTCAGATACGCTATCGCCGACTTTTTGTGATCCTCGGTTGTCTGCATTACGGAAACAGCATTTTGCTTTGCAGTATCCTGTCGTAATCCCGAAAAAACATTCCCCGTCACTCATCTTCCTCTGCCTCTCTTATTTCGATAACACCGTTATCTGCATATATCTCGATTTTTCCGTCAGGGGAAATTCCCGCCATTTCAAAATATTGGACGGGAATATTGAGATATTCATCGCAATTTTCACAGCAATGCTGTTTTAAAGCCCCGCCGTCGTTTATCGTAATGATAAATTCGTCGCCTGACTTTGCGCCAATAATGTCCAGGATCTGCGGTGAGATCTTGAAATTTCCTCCCCGCGTTATCCTGCTTCTAAATGTAAACATGATCATTCCTCCAATTCAAAAAGCGTCATCTGCGTATTTGCCCTTTTTCTTTCGTTTAGATCGTAATTTGCTATGAGCAGTTCACCAAACATGCCGCCGCCGTCAAAGCGCTGCACCATATTGTTTAATCGCTCATAACCATACATTTCATACCCTCTGTACAGCTCGCGTATTTCAGGACAGTCATTGTATGACAAAAGGAACTTTCCCGCAATGCTGCCTAAAGTATTGCGAAGCCTCTCGTGGTCAGCTCGGTTAAATCCCACATTTGAATAGTAGCTTTCAGTGGAATAATACGGCGGGTCGCAATAAAAAAAGCTCACCTCGCTGTCCTGAGCGCAGATGAGTTTCTCGAAGTCCTTATTCTCAATGACCACTTTCTGCAATCGCCGAGAAGCCTGCTCGATAAGAGGAAAATTGCTCCGCATGCTGTGCGGTTTTCCGCCAAAGCTGTCACAGGAGCTTGCATAACTGTACCTGATAAGCTGATAGAACTCGGCTGCTCTCTTTACGTCGCCTATCTCCGCTTTCTCGTTAACGATGTGCCTGATCCGTTCAAAATCCTCTCTGCTGTTAAGCACATAGCACAGCCTTTCTCTCAGTTCTGCACTATGTTCCCTGACGCAGTAAAACAAATTTGATATATTTGAATTTGCATCGTTGAACACCTCGAAATCGTTTCGCGGCGGTTTTGCAAACAAGATCCAGCCGCCCCCTCCGAATACCTCAATGTACTTTTCATAGTAAAGGGGAAATCTGGGGAGAATAATGCTGCGACTTGATTTTTTGCCGCCTATCCAGCTCATGAAGCTGTTTATTGTCATCACCTCCTGCCGTGTTTCTGCAAAACAGCAGGAACACTGCGTCCATGATGACCTATATTCAATTCTTGGTTGTGATGCACATTGAATGCGGACGTTCCGCTGTTTCACAGGCAAACACAATTATTTCCTACATAGTTTGCTCCATTTTGGGAGCAGATTTTGCGAACTCATTAAGCGTCATATCTTCACCGAGATAGTTATAATCGTCCTCATTGAGGATTACGCCGTCATCTGCACCCTCAATTGGTTCTTTTACGATAACCGTTCCCCAGTGATTTACCATTACATGACTTTTAAGCTCGCATGGGTCACCCGAACAATCGTCACAGTCCCGCAGGTCATATGCGTAAAGCCCCTTAGGAAGCGAATCGCAGTAAATTCTCAGGTTCGTAAAAAGCGCGTCATGTCCAAGAATTTCAAATCGCTCGTAGTCTGCTTCGTCAGCATTAACCGCCATTTTCTCTCACCTTCTCATCAAAAATTTTCAGCCGCTTGCCTATTGCCTCAATAACGTTGGTCGTGACAGCGTTTCCTGCTTGCTTATACAATTGAGCGTCAGACATTCCCAACGCCTCGACCTTGCGAAATTGCTCGTCTGTAAATCCCTGCAAACGCCAGCATTCGATGGGCATTAAACGGCGAATGCGTCCGTTGTGGACAATGCCGTGCCTATCCGTCACCGTTATGGTGAACATCGGCTCGTCAGCCTCTTTTATTCGTCTGCCGTGCTGTCGGGTATGCTCCTTGAACGGATTCAGAATAGGGCGTGGTTCTTCGACTAAAACCGCCGAATGCTCACCTTTGTGATTGGTCACTCCGTTATCCTGCCGTGCTGTTATGCACCTTGCGACTTCGGTTATGCTCGGATCCGGGTTCTGATCAATAAAGTATAATCCTGTTCTGCCGCCTGAACTGCTGCTGCATTGTGTTACCGCATTTCCGTCCGCGGCATAAACTCGCTTTCCCTGTGAGCCGTTTATCAACAGCCTGAGATTTTTCTCGTGCTGCGTTCCGAAAGCCAATATTTCGATGGGACTTGGGCAGAATTGTCCCCCTGTCCCTCCAAAAAATCCGACAATGTATACCCTTTTTCGGGATTGCGCAACTCCGAAATCGGCAGAATTAAGCACACGCCAGCATATGCTGTACCCCAATTCGGAAAGCGTGTCAAGGATTTTTGCAAAACAGTACCCCTTTTGCGCACTAAGCAGACCGGGTACATTTTCAAAGATAAAATACCGAGGTCGCTTAGCTTCAAGGATTCTTGCAAGCTCAAAAAACATATTGCCTCTTTCATCATTGAACGAAAGCCTTTTTCCTGCAAGACTGAAAGGCTGGCAAGGAAACCCTCCGACGAGCAGATCAAAATCTCTGAGGCTTCCTGTATCGATTTTTGTGATGTCACTGTAAAAATCCTCTCCCTCCGTATCGTACATGGCTCTGTAAGCTGAAACCGCGTACTTGTCAATCTCGCAATAGCCAACGCACTTAAAGCCTCCGGCTTTTTCAAGCCCGCTCCTGAATCCGCCGATCCCTGCAAAACAATCAAAGAATTTAATTGCAATAACCACCTCCTTATAATTTGTTTTTTAGCCTTGAGCAAAACTGTACAAACGCAGTAAATAAGCGGTGTTGCAAGACATAATAAATAAATTAATCACTAAA
>CANRFO010000034.1 GCA_947629925.1 uncultured Ruminiclostridium sp. | reverse complement strand
GCGTCCTTGGCGATACGGAATTTATTCTTTCATACGTAGAATACAGATCAGTTAAATCCATTGCCTCCACAAACTGATTTAGTAAGCGCACAGAATCATCTTCTGGAATGATTGTTTCGATGTTCAGCGGAAGTTTTAGTTGATATCCGCTCTGATTTAGACTATAATTTTTCTGTAAGTTGAGTGTTTGAGCATACATTAATCTTACACCAGCTGCCAGACTTTTTCGAGGTCTGGCAGTTATTTTTTTCAAAAAAACGAGGCTGCGCACTAATTGCTTAGTGCGACAGCCCCATCCAAAAGCAAATACAGCGTTTTACGGAAATGTTTACATCTACAGTTCACAACATATCACATCCAGAAAGGATCCAGCTGCCATGACAATCAGCATCTATGCACGAAAATCTATCGTGATAACAGCGCTTCCGTTCAGGTACAGATCAAATTTTCTCTTGTGTTTCCCATCCATCATGCAGTCCCCCTCCATGCCAGGCAGCTTTTCGGGAAGCGCATCCATGTGCGCCTCCCGCTCCAACCTGTGCCTCCACTCATTGTAATAATTCAGTTTTCATACTTCAGTACAGCACAAACCGCCGCACTGCTTTATCTTCCTTATCTTCTTTTTCTGTCATTGTCTTGTTCCCCCATCTCTATACTTTTTCAAACTAAATTTTGTTTTACTGTTGCCTGTTTCAAATCCTGCTTTGACTTTTATCTTACACCTTAACAGACTTCCGCCCCGTATTCAATATCAATTCCTTTGTTTTCGTTCAGGACATAAATTTAGCCCCTTTCCTTCACCTGTGTCATTGAAAACTGAATAAAATACACACAGGATGAAAAAGAGGCTTAAGTAAGCACAGTTCCATTATTCGCTGCCATCATGCACAGAATGTCAAACACTTTTGCCGTCAGCGGAATTTCCGTATAGCCGCTGTATGCCTTCTTGCAGCGCAGGAATATGTCAGATTCAGGAAGCGACAACGTGGATTCATCCCGCAACCGGAACTGCTCAAAACCGGGGCGCTTCTCTGCGCCCGCATGATTTCGTCAAACACCACTGTATCCCAGTCGTCAAATTCAATCATAAGAATACGTCCCACGTTATCGCCTTCACCGAACCAAATCAAATGCCTGACAAAAAAATCAATTCTTCAAATTCCTTCCCAGATCGTATGCCGCCTGTAAATAGACAGAGCGTCTTGTCATTTCCGGAGCGCCGCAGCCTTTTCCGAGTACCCTTCCCTGATCTTTCAGGTTCAGATACCGCACCAGCGTGTCGTAATGCGATTCCAGCGAATCAAACGTCCATGTGTCGTTATTCCATGCCACCGCCAGAAGCGCCGACTTCATATGCTTTCTCTGGATACTGCTGTTAAATGCACAAAAACGGTCAATCAAAGTCTTAAGCTGCGCGCTCATGCCGTAATAGTAAAGCGGCGTCACAAACACCATCATGTCCGCGTCCAGTATTTTCTGCCTGATTTCATCTACATCATCTTTTTGCACGCATGGCCCTTCATATCCGCAATGGATACAGCCGATGCATGGGTGGATATCGGCATGGGCGGCATCGATGATCTGTACGCTGTGTCCCGCCTCCTTGGCGCCTTTTCGGAACTGCTCCGCCAGCATATTGGAAGATCCGTTTTTGTTGGGACTGCCTTCTAATATTACCATCTTCATAAGGTATCCACCCACGCTTTCAATTCGGAGGCGGAAAAACTGCCGTTTAATATCCTGCCCTCTGTGATTACCGTATCAGCCTCTACCGAGCCTTTTAACCCGTCCACGGCTTTTCCAAACCCGCTGCCGCCGGAGGTGGCGAACAATACGATCTTCTTTCCGGAAAAATCATAGCTTTCCAGAAAGCTGTTGATGATCGTCGGCGCCACATACCACCAAATGGGGAAGCCAAGCAGGATCGTATCATAGGCTCCGATGTTGGCATCCTTGTCTGCGAGCGCCGGGCGGCTGGACTTATCATTCATTTCCACAGAGCTGCGTGACTTCTTATCCATCCAGTTTAAGTCCGCCTGCGTGTAAGGCACGGCGGGCCTGATTTCATACAAATCTGCATTTGCCGCATCCGCAAGGCTTTTCGCTGCCTTTGCGGTCGTCCCGCTCGCCGAAAAATAAGCTACCAATGTTTTACTCATGTCTTTTCCTCCTACTACTATTTCATTTTGCCGTATCATCATTTAAAAGAACGTTCAAAAATACCAGCCACATCCTCATCCGTCATCTCACAGGGATTGGCAGCATACAGACCGCCCATCGTTTCCCTTGCGTTGACTGCCAATGTCATACACTCCTCTTTTGTAAAACCATAATCACTCATCTTCAGATCATCTACGCCGCAGTCTTTCTGAAGCTGCACCAGCGCATCCACAAAATCCTGTGGACTTTTGGGATCTTCCACTCCCATCGCTTTCGCCATTTTCAGGAATCGGTCATCACAGGCGTGTCTGTCTACAAAGAACTGTGCAAACTCTTTGGATATCATGATCAATCCTGCACCGTGCTGGAGGTTGCGGTGATAGGCGCTCATGGCGTGTTCCATAGAGTGCTGCGCCGTTGTGGAAGTAAGCTGCATGGTAATTCCCGCCATCGTACTGCCGTAGGCAACGTGTTCTCTTGCTTCCAGATCGCTCCCATCCTTAACCGCCCTTGGAAGATACTTTGCAATATTTTCAATGGCAGATAATGCAATCGCCTCGGATAAAATGTTGAGCGAGGTGGACATCATGATCTCAGTATTGTGGAACAGCGCATCAAAGCCCTGATATGCCGTGTATTTCGGCGGTACAGTCACCATATAGGTCGGATCGACTACCGCAAGATACGGTTTTCCGATGCCGGGGATACCAAAGCCAATCTTCTCATGGGTATCTTCCTTGCAGATCACACCCCATTCGTTCATCTCGGAACCGGTGCCGGATGAGGTGGCAATCGTCACGATCGGCAGCGGTTTCGCTGCAAGCGGCAGGGCTTTTCCTGTGCCGCCGGACACATAATCCCAAAGGCGTCCCGGATTTGTCGCCATAGTCGCTACCGCCACGGAAGAATCAAGAACCGCACCGCCGCCAAGCGCAACAATAAAATCACAGCCATTTTCTTTTGCAAAAGCAGCAGCTTCTTCCACCACTTCGACAAGCGGATTTTCCATTATTTTTGCAAACTCCGCATATTCTATGCCAGCCATTTTGAGTTCTTCAACGGTCTTGTCGTAAGAGCCGTTTTTATGGACAGACTGACCTTTTGACAATAGCAGCAGAGCCTTCTTTCCCGGCAGTTTTTCATTATGAAGTTCACCGAGTTTTCCAACTCCAAAAAGCAGTTTCGTCGGGTTATCAAATACAAAATTCATCATTTTTAATCCTCCCTTGTTTTCCGAAGGAAAATGCGACTGCAGGAGCAGAGGATTTTCCTCCTTGTTTTAATCAATATATTCCGTGGCAAAACCAACATCCTTGCGGTTGCCGTGTACCGTTATCCCAGAAAGACGATCATCAAGCTCTTTAAATTCCCCATCGGTCAGTCTGACTTGACACGCACCGAGGTTTTCGAGTATCCGCTCTTTATTCTTAGAGCCGGGGATCGGCGCTACATGAGGGTATTTCTTCAGCATCCACGCCAGAGCAATCTGTGCGTTTGTCGCATCTTTGGATTTTGCATAGCTTTCGATCAATTCCAGCACCGGCTGATTGGCGGTTATATTCTCCTTTTTCATCTGCGGCACCCATGTACGCACATCGTCGAAGCCAAATTTTGTTTCGGTCGTGACCTTTCCAGATAAAAACCCACTCGCAATCGGGGAAAAAGCAACAAACCCAATGTTATGTTCCATGCAGTAGGGAATCACCTTTTTCTCATAATCCCGATCCAGCATAGAATAAATATTCTGTACGGCGGTCAGCGGCGTGACAGACTGCGCCCGCTCCATCAGCTCCGTATTAACCATAGACATTCCCCAGCCGCGGATCAGTCCCTCTTTGATGAGCCGTCCCATGACTTCCGCCACATCCTCTACTGGAATATCCGGGTTTACCCGGTGCAGATAATACAGATCAATGTAGTCCGTCCGCAGCTTTTCCATAGACGCCTCCAGGTGGCGGCGGATCGTGTTGTAGAGGGAGCCGTCCTGCTTTGGCTCCTCGGTTTCAATATGCAGCTTGGTAGCAAGGATCACATCCTTACGGAACGGTTCGATCGCTTTTCCTACAAGCCGTTCATTGTGTCCCTTTTCAAACTGCTGCATCCCGTAGACTTCCGCCGTGTCAAAAAAGTTGCAGCCAAAATCATGCGCGCAGCGGATCGCGTCTATGCTGTAGCTTTCTTCCGGCACAGCGCCATATCCATGAGAAAAGCCCATGCAGCCCATGCCGATCTCTGTAACTTCTAAATCTCTTAGCTTTCTGGTATCCATAAATTCTCCTTTCCAAATTTCTTTCCAATCCTGCAAAGCAGCTTGTTTATGTAATAGGCTGCCGCCGCGAACAGGCTCATCATAGCAGCAGTTTCCGCAAAATAGACGGCTGCCGTCTTTGTCTCATCGAACATCACAAAATGCGTCTGCAGGAACAGATAATCCGTCATG
>CANRFO010000033.1 GCA_947629925.1 uncultured Ruminiclostridium sp. | reverse complement strand
ATGCTCATTTTTTACGCGGGAAATTATTTTTTCCGCAGATTAAGCGGTAAAACGGCAAGTAAATACTTGCCGTTTGCGCCGTTTATTTTTATGGGTTATCTGGCTTCTAAACTTATTTTTTGAGAGGAAAAAGCAATGAAATTTTTGAAAAACAGAACGGTTCTGGGCATAGTCTGCATTGCATTGTCGCTGGTAATATGCTTTGCCATAACGCCGCTTTTCAACGCTTCAAAAAGCAGCACAACGCAGATAGTGCGCATAAAGGACGACGTGAAGATAGGGCAGGAAATAACGGCAAAGGATATTGAAACCGTTGAAGTGGGAGCGTATAATCTGCCCTCAGAAGTGCTGAAAAAATCCGAAGATGTTGTGGGAAAATACGCGGCAATGGAAATGCTCAAGGGAGAATACATTCTTCCAACAAAGATAAGCGATACTCCCGCTTCGGAAAACGCTTATTTATACGGGTTAACAGGCGATAAAAGGGCAATTTCAATCACTATTCCCTCCTTTGCGGGCGGTTTATCAGGCAAGTTGATTTCGGGTGATATTGTTTCGGTTATTGCTGTGGATTACAAGGAACAGGGCGAAACGGTGGTTCCCGAGGAACTGCAGTTTGTTGAAGTGATTGCGGTCACGGATAAAAAAGGAAACGATGAAGAAACAGTTACCGTAAAGCCCGACGGCGAGGAAGAAACAGAACTTCCCGAAACGCTGACGCTCCTTGTCACCCCGCGTCAGGCGAATATCTTAGCGGAGCTTGAAGCGGAGGGAGAAATTCATGTGGCGTTGGTATATCGCGGAACCTCCGAAAACGCCCGAAAATTTATTGACGCGCAGGAAGAACTTCTTGCAAAATCAGCGGAGAACAAGGAAGATGAAAAAGAAAACGAAAAATCCGAAGCGCCGCAAGCGCCTTTGCAGGGCGAGGCTGCCGAGGAAAACCCCGATAAAGATACCGCCGAAAGCGAGGTGACCTCCAATGGCAAATCTGTTTAAGTCACTGATGTCCCATGGCGAAGATGATGAAGAAATCGATCTTGAGTTTGACCTTGCAAGTCCCGAAAACGACTGCTTTGAGCTTCCTCCAGACAGGAGAGATAATCAGGTGTTGGCGGTGTGGGGCAGTCCTTCCTCGGGGAAAACTATCATCAGCGTAAAACTGGCAAGATATATCGCAAGTCAGAAGAAGAATGTTATTCTTGTGCTTGCGGATATGTCCGCGCCGCCGCTTCCGTATGTCTGCCCCTCTTCCGATCTGGAATCGGAAACCTCCCTCGGCAGCATTCTCGGCGCGGCACACGTCACTGAAACGCTTATAAAGCAAAACGCGATACTGCATAAGAGGAACGAGTACCTCACCATGCTGGGTATGCTGAAAGGGGAAAACGCTTTCAGCTACGCGCCGTACACCGAAACTCAGGCGCGGGAATTGATAGCGGAGCTTCGGAAAATGTGCGACTATATTATAATAGATTGCACAAGCAATATCACAAATGATGTGCTGTCAGCGGTTTCGCTTATTGAATCGGACGCTGTTCTCAGACTTGTTTCCTGCGATTTAAAATCAATCAGCTACCTTAATTCACAATTACCGCTTTTATTGGATAACAAATTTAATGCCAACAAGCAGTACAAGGCGGCAAGCAATGTAGCGCAGTTTCAGGCGGACGAGAATATCGAACAGGTCTTAGGCGGGATAAATTTCAGAATTCCGCATTCTGATGAGGTTTACAGACAGTTTCTTTCGGGGAATTTATTTGCGGGACTTGCCGAGAAAGACAGCAAGGAATTCAGAAAGGCTGTTTCAAAGATAGCCAATGAGGTGTTTGAACTATGAGTTTAACTTCACAAAACAATACCCAGAATCTGTTTTTTAAATCGGATAATAATCGGGAATTTTCCGATGTGCTGAGCGAGGTGCAGTCTTATATTTCAAGCAAGTATTCCGCCTTAGTCATAGACGGGATAAACAATATCAATTCGGGAAACGACGAGCAAAAACAGCAGGTCAAGCGATATATCGGAAAATATCTGCTGGACCGCCGAATTTCCGTTGAGGGGCTTACACAGTCGGAGCTTGTGGATAAGCTGTACACAGAAATGGCGGAGTTTTCGTTCCTTACAAAATATATCTTCGGCGAAGGTATCGAGGAAATCAATATCAATTCATGGGACGATATCGAGGTACAGTATTCCGACGGCACGAATGAAAAGCTTAACGAGAAATTTGAATCCCCCGAACACGCGATAAATGTTGTCCGCAGAATGCTCCATGTTTCGGGAATGGTGCTTGATAACACATCTCCCGCTATTCTCGGTCATTTGTCCAAGAACATAAGAATCGCGGTTTTGAAAACTCCGCTTGTGGACGAGGACGTGGGCGTTGCCGCCTCTATCCGAATAGTGAACGCGCAGAAACTTCAAAAAAATGATTTTATTAAATCGGGAACGGCAACCGATGAGATGATGGAACTGCTTTCCGCGCTTGTGCGTTACGGAGTTTCAACGACTGTGGCGGGAGCAACCTCATCGGGCAAAACCACCCTTACGGGCTGGCTGCTTACCACAATTCCTCACGACAAGCGCATTTTTACAATTGAAAGCGGGTCTCGTGAATTGGACTTGGTTGATCATGACGAAAGAGGAAATATCGTCAATAAGGTAGTCCACACAATAACAAGGGAAAGTGAAGATGAAAGAAAGTCAATAACACAAGACGATTTGTTAGATATGGCGCTCCGTTTTCACCCGGATTACATTGTTGTCGGAGAAATGCGCTCCTCTGAGGCAGATTCCGCGCAGGAAGCGGCTCGAACGGGACACACGGTAATAACCACCATTCACTCCAACTCCTGCGAATCAACATGGAGAAGAATGGTAACGCTGTGCAAAAGAAAATATCCCAATGTAGATGACAATGTTATCCTGAACCTTGTAACCGAGGCATTTCCCATTGTTGTGTACGCGAAACAATTGGAGAATAAGCAGCGGCGTATTATGGAAATCATGGAGTGTGAAATCAAACCTGACGGCAGTCGGGAATATCATTCGCTGTACCGTTACAAAATTTCGGAAAACCGTATGGAGAACGGGAAATTTGTTATCAAAGGCGCCCATGAAAAATGTGAGGATATTTCGCTTTCATTGCAGCGGAGACTGCTTGAAAACGGTATGCCCCAAAGCGAATTAAATGCTCTTCTGAAAGGGGGACAACCGAATTGAACGCGATACTTACCGTTGCTTTTATCGGTCTGGTAGTGGGAACTTTCCTGACTTTCGGGATCTCGCCCATGGAGTTCACAGAGGGGATATTCACAAGACTTTTGGCGAAACCCAACAGCATAAGATCACAGATCAACGAAGCCACTCAAAGAAAAAAGCCGAACATTTTCAGGCGTGAAATATCGGAAGCGCAGGAAATATTGCGTCTTACGAATCGTTCGCATATGTTCGGGATATTATGCGCCTGCTCTTTGGGACTGTCGACAGTCGGTATTTGTGCAGCGATTGCAATAGGAAACGCATTTCTCGCTCCTGTAATGGCGGTGGGGCTGATGTTCGTGCCGTTTTGGTATGTAAAAACAACTGAATCCAACTACAAGAAAGCAATATCCTCAGAGCTTGAAACCGCGTTATCGATTATAACGACTGCATATCTCAGAAACGAGGATATAATAACGTCTATCGAGGAAAACGTGCATTACTTGAACGCACCCGTTAAAGCGGTATTTGAGAACTTCATCAGCAGAATTAAGCTGTCTAATCCCGACATCACCGCCCCATTCTGGATATGAAAACCAAGATTGATAACGAGGTTTTTCATGAGTGGTGCGACAGCCTCATTCTCTGCCAGAGCGACCGCAGTTTGAAATCCACTCTTACCCCAATTGTGAACAAGCTGTCGGATATGAGGGTAGTGAATGCCGACCTTGAATATTTAATCACAGGACCGAGAAAAGAATTTATTTCTATGGCATTTCTTGTTATTGGCAACGTCCCGCTGCTTTATGTGCTTAATAAAGCGTGGTTCAATTCGCTGATGAACACGGTAGCGGGGCAGATAATGCTGGCGGTATCGGCGGTAGGCATCTTTATTTCCACAGCAATCGTAATTAAACTCACCAAGCCTATTGAGTACAAGAGATAGGAGGCGCGGAGTTGGAGATTTTATTGATATTGTTTGGATTTTTGTTTGCTTTCGGGCTTTTCATGTTTTTTGCGGACGCTTTAAAAATACCCTACCTGAAAACCTCGAAAGCGGTTATGAACACAGGCAGGAACGACAAAAAGCTGTCGAAGTCAATTGAGGCTGTTATGCTGGGGATCGCGGCGAAACTCGGCAGAATAATTCCGATGGATAAGTATAAAAAGACTCGTCTGGAAAGCACCTTGAAGTCCGCGGGAATCAAAATGACCCCCGAAACCTTTACGGCGTTATCGTTTGTAAAGGCGTTCTCTGTGGCACTTTTAGCTGTTCCCTGCGCGTTCTTTATGCCGCTTTTGATACCCTTTTTCATTGTACTTGCCGTTGCAATATATTTTCGTGAAAACGGAAAAGCAGACGAAAAAATGCGTGAAAAGCGGGACGCGATAGAACAAGAACTGCCGAGATTTGTAGCTACCGTTGAGCAGGAGCTTAAAACAAGCAGAGATGTTCTTTCAATTATGGAGAATTTCAAGAAACACGCGGGCGCGCATTTCTCTTATGAGCTTGACGTCACCTGCGCGGATATGCGCAGTTCAAGCTATGAGGCGGCTTTGACGAGGTTTGAGGCGAGAATAGGCTCGGCGCAGCTTTCAGACGTTGTCAGAGGCTTGGTGTCGGTTATCAGGGGCGATGACAGCGCGGTATATTTCAAAATGCTGGCGCACGACTTCAAGCTTATAGAATTGCAGCGGCTGAAAGCGAAAGCGGCGAAGATACCGCCAAAGATCCGTGTTTTCAGTTTCGGAATGCTTATGTTGTTCCTCTTGACATACCTTGTTGTTATGGGAATGCAGCTGCTTGACTCTCTTGGTACATTTGCTTAGGAGGCGCGTATGAAAAAGTTATTGAAAAGTAAGTGCGGCGAGGGATATTTTGATATTGTGATCGTTGTTCTTGTAATAGTAATAGTTCTTGCCCTTATCATTGCCGTAGCTCCTGTTGTATCGGCGAAAATACAGCTTGACAACTATGCTGATGAGCTTGTGCGTGAGGCTGAGATTACGGGAAGAATAGGCTCGGAAACCGCAGCGAGAGCGCAGGTCTTAACTGAGAGAACAGGTATAAAGCCGACAATACAGTGGTCGAGAACGGGAAAAATTCAGCTTAATCAGGAATTTACCGTCACCTGTACCTACAAGATGGATATAGGCTTCGGCGAGTTTGGAAGTTTTCCCATAACCCTTACTGCAAAAGCTTCCGGCAAAAGTGAGGTATACCACAAATGACAAAAATTTTTAAACTTTTACGCTCAAAACAAGGCTTTTCTTCCGCACCTTTGGCGGTGGTAATTGCCCTTGCGGGAATGATGTTTTTCGTGGTGCTGTG
>CANRFO010000032.1 GCA_947629925.1 uncultured Ruminiclostridium sp. | reverse complement strand
ATGCTCATTTTTTACGCGGGAAATTATTTTTTCCGCAGATTAAGCGGTAAAACGGCAAGTAAATACTTGCCGTTTGCACCGTTTATTTTTATCGGATATCTGACTTCAAAACTTATATTCTGAAAGGAAAAGACAATGAATTTTTTGAAAAACAGGACAGTCCTCGGAGTTATCTGTATTGCACTGTCGCTTGTCATATGTTTTGCGGTGACTCCGCTTTTCAATGCTTCAAAGAACAGCACGGTGCAGATCGTGCGCATTAAAAATGATTTAAATATCGGTCAGGAAATAACGGCAAATGACATTGAAACAGTAGAGGTGGGAGCATACAATCTGCCGTCTGAGGTCTTGAAAAAGAGCGAGGATGTTGTAGGCAAATATGCAGCGGCAGAGATGTTTGTAGGTGAATATGTTCTTCCTGCGAAGATAAACGAAACTCCCGCTTCGGAGAACGCTTACCTGTATGGCCTGACAGGTGAGAAAAGGGCAATGTCCATCACTATTCCCTCCTTTGCGGGCGGCTTATCAGGAAAGTTGATTTCGGGGGATATCGTTTCGATTATTGCTGTTGATTACAAAGAACAGGGCGAAACGGTAGTCCCCGAAGAACTTCAGTATGTTGAAGTCATCGCTGTGACCGACAAAAAGGGCAACGATGATGAAACCGTGACTGTGAAGCCGGACGGCGAGGAAGAAACTGAACTTCCCGAAACCCTGACGCTGTTGGTAACACAAGAGCAGGCAAATATTCTTGCCGAACTTGAAGCTGAGGGAGAAATTCATGTGGCACTGGTGTATCGCGGAACTCCCGAAAATGCCCGAAAATTTATTGACGCGCAGGAAGAACTTCTTGAAGGATCAGCGGAGAAAAAGGAAAATGAAAAAGAAAACGCCATACAGCAGGAAACGCCGCAAACGCCTTTGCAAAGCGAGACTGCCGAGAAAGAACATTATGAAGATACATCCGAAAGCGAGGTGACCTCCGATGTCGAGCCTGTTTAAATCGCTTATGTCGCGCGGCGGCGACGATGAAGAAGTAGATCTGGAATTTGACCTTGCAAATCCTGAGAGCGATTGTTTTGAGCTGCCGCCTGACCGCAGGGACAATCAGATCCTTGCGGTGTGGGGAAGCCCATCGTCAGGCAAAACTATTATTAGCGTAAAACTGGCAAGATATATAGCAAGTCAGAAAAAGAACGTCGTCCTTGTGCTTGCGGATATGTCCGCACCGCCGCTTCCGTATGTCTGCCCGCCTTCCGACCTTGAGGCGGAAACATCGCTGGGAAATATTCTCGCAGCGGCTCATGTGGACGGAAATCTAATTCGACAAAATGCGATTTTGCACAAGAAAAACGAATACCTCACTATGCTTGCCATGCTGAAAGGAGAAAACGCTTTCAGTTATGCGCCGTACACTGAAACACAGGCGCGGGAACTGCTTGACGAGCTGCGTAAAATGTGCGATCACATCATAATAGACTGCACGAGCAACATAACGGGCGACACGCTGTCGGCGGTGTCTCTTATTGAGTCCGACGCAGTTTTAAGGCTTGTTTCCTGTGACCTTAAATCGATATCGTATTTAAATTCGCAGCTTCCTCTCCTGCTTGACAACAAATTCAACGCCAACAAGCAGTACAAGGCGGCAAGCAATATCTCTTCCTTCCAAGCCGATGATGAGATAGAGCAGATAATCGGCGGAGTGAATTTTAAGATCCCGCATTCCGATGAGGTATACAGGCAGTTTCTTGCAGGGAATTTATTTTCGGGGCTTAACGAAAAGGATAGCAAGGATTTTCGGAGAGCAGTTTCTAAAATAGCAAACGAGGTGTTTGAATTATGAAGATTATATATATGAACCTTTTTGACGTATCACGCAACACTGAAAAGAGCATAATTGCGGCGGAGGCACTCCGCGAGGTGTTTGAATTATGAGTTTGACATCGCAAAACAGCACTCAGAATTTGTTTTTTCAATCGGACAAAAAACAAAAATTTGCCGATGTGCTGAACGAGGTGCAGGCATATGTTTCGGGCAAATATTCCGCATTGGTCATCGACGGGATAAACAGTGTGAATTCCGGCGACGACAATATAAAACAGCAGGTAAAGCGATATATCGGGAAATACCTGCTGGATCGCCGTATTTCCGTTGAAGGGCTCACGCAGACGGAACTGGTGGACAAGCTGTACACCGAAATGGCTGAGTTTTCTTTTCTTACAGAATACATTTTCGGCAGTGACACAGAGGAGATCAACATAAATTCATGGGACGACATTGAGGTACAGTTTTCAGACGGCACTAACAAGAAGCTCAAGGAGAAGTTTGAGTCGCCGGAGCATGCAATAAACGTTGTACGCAGAATGCTCCACGTTTCGGGAATGGTTTTGGACAACGCATCTCCCGCCATTCTCGGACATTTGTCCAAGAATATAAGAATAGCGGTTTTAAAGACTCCGCTTGTAGACGAGGACGTAGGAGTTGCGGCTTCCATCAGAATAGTAAATTCACGGAAACTGAAAAAAGAGAATCTTGTAAGGTCGGGAACGGCAACGGAACAAATGCTTGATCTGCTTTCTGCTCTTGTAAGGTACGGGGTATCTACTACCGTCGCAGGCGCTACCTCAAGCGGAAAGACCACATTAACAGGCTGGCTGCTCACCACTATTCCCCATGACAAGCGCATTTTTACGATAGAAAACGGTTCCCGCGAGCTGGATCTGGTACAGCGTGATAAAAACGGAAACATCATCAACAAAGTAGTCCATGCAATAACCCGTGAGAGTGAGGACGAGCGCAAGTCTGTCTCACAAGATGACCTGCTGGATATGGCTTTACGTTTTGACCCTGATTATATCGTAGTGGGAGAAATGCGAAGCAGCGAGGCCGATTCCGCTCAGGAGGCAGCACGAACAGGGCATACGGTGATAACCACCATTCACTCCAATTCCTGCGAATCCACTTGGCGCAGAATGGTCACGCTGTGCAAGAGAAAATATCCCAATGTAGATGACAACGTTATTCTGAATCTTGTAACGGAGGCATTTCCAATAGTCGTGTATGCAAAACGTCTGGAAAACAAGCAGCGCCGCATTATGGAGATAATGGAATGTGAGATAAAGCCTGACGGCATGCGCGAGTATCACTCTCTTTACCGTTACAATATCACAGAGAACCGTGTGGAGAACGGAAAATTTGTTATCAAAGGCGCACATGAAAAATGCGGGGATATTTCATTTTCGCTGCAGCGGAGATTACTTGAAAACGGTATGCCGCAAAGCGAATTGAACGCTATTCTGAAAGGGGGACAACCGAATTGAACGCGATACTTACCGTTGCTTTTATCGGTCTGGTAGTGGGAACTTTCCTGACTTTCGGGATCTCGCCCATGGAGTTCACAGAGGGGATATTCACAAGACTTTTGGCGAAACCCAACAGCATAAGATCACAGATCAACGAAGCCACTCAAAGAAAAAAGCCGAACATTTTCAGGCGTGAAATATCGGAAGCGCAGGAAATATTGCGTCTTACGAATCGTTCGCATATGTTCGGGATATTATGCGCCTGCTCATTGGGGCTGTCGGCGATAGGGATATGCGCTGCGATTGCGATCGGGAATACGTTTCTTGCTCCCGTAATGGCGGTGGGACTGATGTTCGTGCCGTTCTGGTATGTCAAAACGACAGCTTCAAACTACAAAAAAGCAATATCATCGGAGCTTGAAACAGCACTTTCCATAATCACCACGGCATATCTGAGAAATGAAGATATAATCACGTCTATTGAGGAAAACGTGCATTACTTGAACGCACCCGTTAAAGCGGTTTTCGAGAATTTCATCAGCAGGATAAAGCTGTCTGACCCCGACATCACCGCCGCCATTCTGGACATGAAAACGAAGATCGACAACGAAGTTTTTCACGAGTGGTGCGACAGCCTTATACTCTGTCAGACCGACCGCAGCCTGAAATCCACTCTTACGCCGATAGTGAATAAGCTATCGGATATGCGGGTAGTGAATGCCGACCTTGAATATATGATAACGGGACCGCGAAAGGAGTTTATTTCCATGGCTTTTCTTGTTATCGGCAACGTCCCGCTGCTGTATATGCTGAACAAGGCATGGTTCAACAGCCTGATGAATACCGTTGTGGGGCAGATAGTACTTGCGGTTTCCGCTGTTGGCATCTTCATTTCCACAGCAATTGTGATAAAGCTAACCAAGCCTATTGAGTACAAGAGATAGGGGGCGCGGAGTTGAAAATTTTATTGATATTTTTTGGAATTTTGTTTGCTTTCGGGCTGTTCATGCTCTTGGCTGACGCGTTAAAAATACCCTATCTTAAAACCTCAAAAGCAATCATGAATACAGGCAGGAATGACAAAAAGCTGTCGAGATCCATTGAAACTGTTCTGCTTGGTATCGCCGCAAGGCTGGGAAAGATAATTCCAATGGACAAGTACAGAAAATCACGTTTGGAAAGCACCTTGAAGTCTGCGGGAATCAAAATGACCCCCGAAACCTTTACGGCGTTATCGTTTATAAAGGCGTTCTCCGTGGCACTTTTAGCTGTTCCCTGCGCGTTCTTTATGCCGTTGCTGATACCGTTTTTCATTATCCTCGCGGTAGCGATTTATTTCCGTGAGAACGGAAAAGCGGACGAGAAAATGCGTGAAAAGCGGGACGCGATAGAACAGGAACTGCCTCGTTTTGTAGCTACCGTTGAGCAGGAGCTTAAAACAAGCAGAGATGTTCTTTCAATTATGGAAAATTTCAAAAAGCATGCGGGAGCGTATTTTGCGTATGAACTGGACGTCGCCTGTGCGGATATGCGCAGCTCAAGCTACGAGGCAGCGCTTACGAGATTTGAAGCGAGGATAGGCTCAGCTCAGCTTTCAGATGTTGTCAGAGGCTTGGTATCCGTGATCAGGGGCGATGATAGCGCAGTATACTTTAAAATGCTGGCGCATGACTTCAAGCTTATAGAATTGCAGCGGCTGAAAGTGAAAGCGGCGAAGATACCGCCAAAGATCCGTGTTTTCAGTTTCGGAATGTTAATGCTTTTCCTGTTGACATATCTTGTTGTCATGGGCATGCAGCTGCTTGACTCTCTTGGTACATTTGCTTAGGAGGTATGAATGAGAACGTTATTGAAAAGCAGGCGCGGCGAGGGATATTTTGATATTGTGATCGTTGTTCTTGTGATAGTAATGGTGCTTGCCCTTATCATTGCCGTTGCTCCTGTTGTATCTGCAAAAATACAGCTTGACAACTATGCGGACGAACTTGTGCGTGAGGCAGAGATCGCGGGAAGGATAGGCTCGGAAACCGCAGCGAGAGCACAGGTCTTAACTGAGAGAACAGGAATAAAGCCGACAATACAGTGGTCGAGAACGGGAAAAATTCAGCTTAATCAGGAATTTACCGTCACCTGTACTTACAAGATGTATATAGGCTTCGGCGATTTCGGGAGCTTCCCCGTGACACTCACCGCAAAGGCTTCAGGAAAAAGCGAGGTCTACTGGAAATGATAAGGAAGATCAAAAAATTGCTTAATTCAAAACAAGGCTTTTCTTCCGCACCTTTGGCGGTGGTAATTGCCCTTGCGGGAATGATGTTTTTCGTGGTGCTGTG
>CANRFO010000031.1 GCA_947629925.1 uncultured Ruminiclostridium sp. | reverse complement strand
CCGGGCCTGTGCCGATGACAATGACATCATACATAAATGGTTTTCCTCTCATACAGTTCCCATTCACTTTCCGACAACCGGGAATTTATTTATTCCATTCGTATTCTGACTGCCAACCATCGGGTATGTCTGTGACATTTACTTCTCTTAGCAGCATAGCCGCATCGTGAGGAAACGAATTTACAATCCATTCGTCAACCGAATATCCTTTTAATTCATAAACTCTGTCATCCTTATTCCCATCAACGATTCCGATTTGCTTTCCACGCTCACCATATTCGGATAATGCGCCGTATGGTACATAGGTCTTGTCACCCCATACTATGGTTGCATACCCATCGCCTTCTCCAGAAGTCATGTCTTCTAAATCTTGCCCAGAACAAGCGCACAAGGAAAAAATGAGAGTAAAAATAGTAATGAAAGATAATAATGTCTTTTTCATAATAATGTTACTCCTTTTCAATCTTTGATTTGTCGTTTTACTCTTATCTCCGACAAATATTGAATTTATTGCTTGCTCAATTCAATCCAGAGTAAAGACTGATCACTTGAATATACAAACTCTGCCTTTACACCCCTATCGTTATCAACGTAAACAAACTCTCTTAATTTCTGCTCTCTATCATAATCTTTGTCTTGATAGTTCTCCCCTAATATTCTTTTTACATCTTCCGTTGTTTTAGGATTTTCTCCGTTGACTTTTATATCAATATAATTTTCATCGAATCTTGCGAACAGGTAGGTAACTTCATCGCTATCGTTTGTATCAATAATAATTTCCTCGAATTTGTATTTATAACTTCCAGAGTATCTTTCGCTTTGAGTATAGGAAGTCAGAATATCATCATCTATTTTGTCACCGACAGACAAACTATCGAGAGATATATTTGATAAATCTGTTGTTTTTAATCTTTCACTACATCCTGCCATAAGCATGATAAGCACTAATACTAAAACACTAAACTTGAAACAATTTTTTCTCATAATGAATACTTCCAATACAAATCCAGATTTGTCGAACAGTCGCCCATTCAACACCAAACATTATACACCCGAATTGTGAAGAAATCTACCGCAAACAACGATTTTCTCGGTGAGAATACTCCCTTCGACTATACTGCCGACTTTATGACTTCTTGAACACCTGCTGAAAAGGAAAAGCCGCCATCGGTTGACAGCGGCAATTCCCAGTAGGTCGGGTATTAGTTGTAAATCAAATCGTTGTAAACGACCTCTGCGGCTCGGTTGCGGATATTGTTCATAGCCTGCACCCAAGCCATTTGGTTTTGCGCTTTGAGTGCTTCGGTCACGCCCTCACACTCCGCCATCTGTTTTACCAGCCGGAAAAACAATTCCTCCGCCTGCCGGTCGACGTCGGCAAGATAGCTGTTCAGCTTGCAGGCAGTAAGCAAATTGTAGTACAAGATGCGGTGATGCTCTTTCAAATACCGCCTGTGCCGCTGTTCCCATATCCCGATATGCTGTTCTTCCTCGGCGGGTAATGCGAGATCGGGAAGATAGTAGTTGTCTTGCAGAGTGTAGCCGATGCCCGTCTCTTCATCAATAATTTGTCTGTTCATCGTGTAATCCTCCAAAATAAGTTTTCACTTCAAAACCCATTCCGCTGCCATAAAACACGAATATTTTCTTTTTGTCCCTATCTGGTATAACTCATGTACTACGCCCGTATCGCCAACGGGACGGGCGATGGGAATTTCTCCCCACTGAACAACATCACTGTGAGTGAGTTTGCAGCTATCATGATGCGGGGATTCTATCGCAACGAGATTGGTCCGCCGGCCTCTGGAGACGCATGGTATACCCCATACATAAAGGCCGCTGAATGGCGGGGGATATTGCGGAATATGCAGGATCCATCGCCTGACGCGATTATCACCCGGAACGACGCCGCTGTGCTGCTGTATAATATCCTCACAAATAAAGGCGTCATACTGCGCGACGCAATGTCTCAATACGGGAATCAGATCTCAGGCGTCGGCAACGTTCCCTATACGACCCGAATGGCGATCACGACCTGCTATGCCGCCGGACTGATGCAGGGCCGCGGAGGCAATGGCTTCTGCGGAGAGGAGACCATGACCAGGGCCGAGGCGGCAGCCGTCTATTTCCGCCTGCTGGACTATCTGGAAGCGAATGGAGCGGCGTAGATACGCCTTGTACGGGGACGTAGCGCACAGGCCGTGAGATATCAAAATCAGTTATAGATTATACGGAGAAGGCCGGATCCGTCGGGTCCGGCCTTCTCCCTGCTGTCTTTTTACTGCCTCTTCAGGGGCTGTCGGCCAGCGGGGGATCGTCGTCCGGGATGTCGATCGGAGGATCAGTACCGGGATCGGTGGGTTAGGGTCAGTGGGCGTGATGGTGGATAAAGAAAAACCACCGATGTACACATCAGCGGCCACATATTTTATCTTCCCGATGTGCGAAATTTGAGAGAATACCGCGGTTTTCTGTCACAATTTCACAGCTCCGGGTCCATCGCTTCACGCCCTGTTTTTTATACGGATTGCCTCTCAACGTATCACTTGACTACAATTAGTATATTGTAGTTTCCTGGGACTATCAAGCAATATTGCTAAATTCTTTCATTTTTTGAATCTAATGCTGTTCAACGGTAGCGCATTAGCGTGAAACGATTTCAATTAGCAAATTGCCAAAATGCACAAATTTCATCCGAAAAATTTGCAAATATCACACAAAATATTTTTATTTATACAATTGGTATTGAAATATAGATACTTATAGTTTATTATAACAATAAGTGGTTGTTAACGTTTCCAGAACAAATACAGTATTTTTGATTTCCAGCCGGGAAAACATGTCCCTTTCCCGATTGTTTTCAAAAGCGCATATTTTGCTGGGAGAATATGCAGCCAGCGCCATTTCTGATGGCGCCGTTGATTTGCGCACGTGTTCCGGGCAGGCAGGCTGGGAGCAAGCGAAGGGGGAAACGCAATGAAGTCTAACATCTCCAATGAAGCGGCGGGCTTCATCAGGAAGCATAAGAATTACAGACGATATGTTGCGGTTTTCGTATGTCTGGCGCTGGTGGTCGCCGTAGAGACCATGCTGGGCCTGAGACTGTACGGCCAGGCCATGAGCCGGCAGATCCGCGTGTTCGACTGCCCTGTCCAGGTCCACGAGCACACCGAGGAGTGCTATGCGGAGGTCAACGGGGAGAAGGTCCTCAACTGCGGCGAGGCCGATTTCGTGGTCCATTCCCATGACCTGAGCTGCTTCGATGACGACGGGCTCCTGGTATGCCAACTGCCCGAGATCGAGGCGCACAGGCACACCAGCGAGTGCAGCCTTGTCACCCGGGAGCTCATCTGCGGCCGGGAGGAGATCCCGGCCCATACCCATGACGCCTCCTGCGTGGGAGAGACGCGGGAGCTGGTCTGCGGCCTGGAGGACTCCGCCCCCCACACCCATGACAGCAGCTGCTGCATCGCGCGGGAGATCCTCGCGTGTGACCAGACCGAGCACGTCCATACCGACGGCTGCTATGCCGGCTCCGAGGTCCTCACCTGCTCCGAGGACGAACATACCCACGCGGACAGCTGCTACGACGAGAACGGCGAGCTGTGCTGCGGCCTCGGCCAGCACGTCCACGGCGACGCCTGCTATGCCGTCGAGACCTCCCTCACGTGCGGGGAGACGGAACATGAGCACTCCGACAGCTGCTATACCACCAGGGAGGTCCTCGCCTGCGGCCTCGAAGAAAGCGAGGGCCACACCCACACCGACGACTGCTGGGAGATCGCCGAGAGCTTTATCTGCGGCCTGGAGAGCACCGAGGGCCATTCCCATACCGACGACTGCTACCGGGAGGAAAAGATCCTCCTCTGTGAAAAACCGGAGGTCGTGCTCCACACGCACTCCGAGGGCTGCTATACCCCCCTGGAGGAACTGGAGGAGCAGGCCGAGGGCGAGCTGAGGCCGCTGGGCCTCGACCTGTCCGCCGTCAGGACCGTGGAGGTCACCGATGAGGAGACCGGCGAGACCGTCACCCTCGCCCTCACCTGCGGCGAGACCGAGGTGCTGGAACACGTCCACACCGAGGAGGCCGGCTGCTTCCACACCGAGATCGCCGAGGACCCCGACGATACCGACAGCCCCGGCCCCTCCGCCGGCATCGACGGCCCTGACGGCTCCGACGGGCCCGACGCCACCCCCGCACCCGAGCCCGAGCTCGTCTGCGGCCGGGACGAACATACCCACTCCGAGGACTGCTATACTTACGAAAAGCTCAACGTCTGCGGCCTGGAGCAGGGCGAGTCCCACACCCACACCGACGCCTGCTGGTTCACCGAGAAGGTCCTCGGCTGCGGCGCGGAGGAACACTCCCATTCCGACGGGTGCTGGTACGTCCCCGAACCCGCCCCCGAGCCCGGCGTCCCGGTGGACGGCTCCTGCTATGACGCCTACGGCGAGCTCGTCTGCGGCCGTGAGGAACACACGCACTCCGAGGACTGCTATACCGTCACCCAGGCGGCTGCGTGCGGCCTGGAGGAGGACGAGTCCCATACCCACACCGACGGGTGCTGGGAGGAGCGCTCCCTGGTCGTCTGCGGGCTCCAGGAGCATACCCACATCCTCCCCGAGGGCATGGAGCCCCCCGCCGAGCCCGTGACCGTCACCGTGTCCCGGGAGGCGGGCGACCTGCTGGTCACCGCCGCCTATGACAGCACCGCCATCCCCGAGGACGCCGAGTTCCGCGTGGAGCGCATCGACCCCGAGGGCGAGCACGCCGGCCGCTACGCCCGGCGCATGGACGCCGCCAGGGAGGCCATCCGGAACGAGAGCGGCGACGACGTGAAGGTCACCCCCGTGGCCCTGCTGAACATCGGCTTCTACCTGGAGGACGGCTCCGAGATCGTCCCCGGCGGGCCGGTGAGTATCTCCGTCCGGTTCCTGGGCGAGGACAGCCCCGTGGCCGAGGGCGACAGCGTCAGCGTGGTCCACTTCGGCGACGACGCCACCGACGTGCTCCCCGGCACCGACGTGGACAGCGACTGCGCCACCTCCTTCGAGACCGCCTCCTTCTCCGACTTCGCGGTCGCCATCGCCAACGACACCCCGGACGACACCGGCGGCGAGAGCGGCGGTTCCAAAGCCGCGGCGACCGAGTTTGACCACAACAAGTATATCGACTACCTGGGCGACGGCGGGAATAACCCGGACACAGATGCCGACAGTGAAACGGTGACCGACGACCTGTACCGGCTGTACCTGGATATGACCGGCAAGAGCGAGCCCATCGATCTGCTGATCGTCATCGACCGGTCCAACTCCATGGGTGATAGTATGGGGAGTAAAACGCGGTGGCAGACGGTGTACGACATCTTAGAGGGCACCAACAATAAGGGTACTGACGGTCTCCTTTATCAATTTCTGAAAGCCAACGAAGGAAAGACCGATGACAAGGATAAGAACTTTGTTTCTATAGTCTGGTTCGCGGGGGTATTCAAAAGTAGGGATAGCAGTGTATACGGAAATAAAAGTCCCGATATAGCGCCAAACAGTGAATACGAAGGAGGTACAGTATTAGACTGGACTTCGAGTTATAAGCATCAAGGCACAACTAACTATACAATTTCCCCGCATAATGTAACCGTCAACACAACCGCCGTCTTGAACCAGCGCAACCAAATATGAGAAACTAAATTAGAGCCCAGGAAAC
>CANRFO010000030.1 GCA_947629925.1 uncultured Ruminiclostridium sp. | reverse complement strand
TTCGGGCTTGTGTTTGAGGAGCATCTCCCGGAATGTACGCCGCTGTATGATGTGCCTGTCCGGAAGGGGGCGAAGGTCGCCTTCAAAAGCGGCCCTGTGAGCGAAATTTATGAGGTCTTGAACATAAAGGACGGAAGGGCCGTTTGCCTGAAAAAAGGCGAGACAGACGCAGTTGAGGCCGATGTGGGGGATCTGATCCCCGTCGCGGAGTTTGGGGAGACCATCTATCCGTATCTCCAGCCTCTGGATTCCGTCTGCAACGCCCCGGACAGCGGCCTTTGGCACACGCTCATCGAGGCGGAAAATTACCACGCCCTGCAGCTGCTGGAATACCTCTACGCCGGAAAGGTGGACTGCATCTACATAGACCCTCCCTATAACACGGGGGCCCGCGACTGGAAATACAACAATGACTATGTGGACGGCTCTGACCAGTACCGACACAGCAAGTGGCTCTCCATGATGCAGAAGCGGCTGGAGATTGCCAAGAAGCTGTTGAACCAGGAGGATTCGGTGCTAATCGTGACAATCGATGAAAAGGAGTATCTGCATCTGGGGTGCCTGCTGGAAGAGATGTTCCCTGAGGCAAGGATTCAAATGATTAGTTCAGTAATAAAGCCATCCGGTTCAACACGTGATACGCAATTTTCACGTGTTGATGAGTACATTTTCTTCGTTCAAATTGGTCAGGCATATCCGCAAAACGGATATTTTGATATGTTGTATGATGATCCTGAAAATGTACAAGAATCCAATGTTGTTTGGCAAGGGCTGAGAAGGCGTGGCAGTACGAGTTGGAAAAGGCAAGATCGCCCTGGCCAGTTTTACCCGATTTATATTGACAATGTATCCAATAAGTTAGTTGCCGTAGGTGAAGCAATTCCACTCGAGAAAGATAGGCATGAGGTAATTCCTCCAAAAGGAACATATTGTGCGTGGCCCCTTGACCCTCAAGGACGAGAGAGCCGATGGCAGGTAAGTCCAGAAAGGCTCCGAGAACAGCTTGCCGAGGGAACAGCTTATCTAAAGGCAGCTAACCCCCTTAAAGGATCGTGTTCTATTTCATACTTAAAAGACGGGGATCGCAATAGGGTTTTACAAGGATATTTTGAAACAACCGGACGGAACGAAGATGGTTCGTTGATTATTGTTCCGAAAGTCACGCCAAATCGACGGCCTAAAACAGTATGGGTTATGAAATCGCATGATGCAAGTGCCTATGGAACAGCATTTTTGAATAAGTTCATTGGAAACCAAAAGTTTTCTTTTCCAAAATCAATTTATGCAGTCCAAGACTGCATTCGATTTTTCACTTCCAATAAGCCCAACGCCCTTATTGTCGATTTCTTTGCCGGCTCCGGCACCACTCTACATGCGGTCAATCTTCTCAATGCTGAAGACGGAGGCAACCGGCGATGCGTCCTTGTCACAAACAACGAGGTCTCCGATGCCGAAAGCAAGGAGCTGACAACAAGGGGTTATCATCCCGGAGACGAGGAATGGGAAAGGCTCGGAATCGCCCGCTATGTAACCTGGCCCCGCACTGTCTGTTCCATCGAGGGGCACGACATAAACGGGCAGCCGCTCAAAGGGAATTATCTCGGCAGTGACATTCCTATGGCCGACGGCTTCAAGGCCAACGCGGCTTTCTTCAAGCTGGGCTTTCTCGATAAGAACTCTGTGGCCTTGGGACGGCAGTTCCGGGAGATGCTACCTACGCTCTGGATGAAGGCTGGGGCCGTGGGCAGATGCCCAGTGCTTGACGGGGAGGATATCCCTGGATTTCTTGTTTTCCCTGAAAATAAGTTTGCCGTGCTTACTGACGAAACAGGATTTGAGGAGTTTCAAGATGAGCTGACTAAGTACCCGGATATAGACACGGCCTATCTCATCACCGACTATGAGCCGGGTTACTGTGCTATGGCGAAGGCGCTGAATTTAAAGCACACCTATCAGCTTTATCGGGATTATCTCGATAACTTCAGGATCAACACAAGGAGGGACCGTGCGTGAAGGTAGAGCTTTTTCCGTTTCAAAGGAGAGCGACAGCCGAACTACGAGCCAAGGTGGCGGAGGCGCTGGGCAGTTATCACCGAACCCACACCCCGCAGGTGGTATCCCTCCAGGCTCCCACCGGCTCCGGGAAGACCATTATCATGGCGTCTCTCATAGAGGATATCTATTACGGCACCGATCAGTTTGCGGAACAGCCGGAGGCAATCTTCGTCTGGCTGTCGGATTCTCCTGCGCTGAACGAGCAGTCCAAGCAGAAAATCGATTTAAAAGCAGATAAGATTCGCTTTGGTCAGTGCGTCACCATTGACAGCGAGACCTTCCGGCTTGACGTGCTGGAGGACGGGCATATCTATTTTCTCAATACACAGAAGCTCGGAAAATCCGGGAATCTGAGCCGGCCCAGCCAATTCAGGGATTTCACCATCTGGGACACTCTGGAGAAAACAGCCAGGGAGAAGTCCGACCATCTTTACTTCATCATCGACGAAGCCCACCGCGGTATGCAGGGCCGTGAAGCCGGTAAAGCCACCTCCATCATGCAGCGATTCATTAAGGGAAGTCCGAAGCTGCGCCTCTCCCCCATGCCTGTGGTGATTGGTGTCAGCGCCACATCTGCCAGGTTCAATGCCCTGGTGGGTGATACAACTTCCACTTTGCAAAAATGTGTGATTACAGCAAACGAGGTTCGTGCCTCCGGCCTTCTCAAGGATCGAATCGTCATCACATACCCGGACGATCCAGAGAAAAACAACGAGATGGCCGTTTTGCAGGCCGCCGCGGACGAGTGGAAGAAAAAGTGTGAGCACTGGTATCAATATTCCTATGAACAGCACTACGCCCAGGTGAATCCGGTCTTTGTGATACAGGTCCTGGCCGGCAGCGGCAAAAAGCTCTCCGACACAGATCTCGACGAAGTGATTGCAGCGGTAGAGGAACGCACAGGGATCCGATTCACGGAACACGAGGTAGTACATACGTTCGGTTCTATCGGCACGCTCTCCATAAACGGGCTGCCGGTACACCATGTGGACCCGTCTGAAATCACCGATGACAGGCGGATACGCCTGGTGCTTTTCAAAGAAAACCTGTCTACTGGCTGGGACTGCCCCAGAGCGGAGACCATGATGTCCTTCCGTCACGCCGAGGACGCAACGTATATTGCCCAGCTTCTGGGCCGGATGGTGCGGACTCCATTACAGTGCCATATCCTTGTGGATGATTATCTCAATGACGTGAGGCTCTATCTCCCCCACTTTAACGTGGGTACAGTCAAGCAGGTGGTGGACGAGCTGCAGAGCACCGAGGGCGGGGAGATTCCCACGTTCATCGACGGTGAATCCTTGGAACAGCAGGTCTATGTGCCCTGGTCCGTGTTCTCGCGCAGTCGGCAGCATGTTGAAAACGATCCGGACCAACTAACAATATCCGAGTTGGCACCCACGGATTCCGGCACAGCTACCGAATCGGAGCAGGCGCAGAATTCTCCGAGAGTAGTCCACCCTCAGCAGGAGCCGACGCCCACGATGCCTCTTGTAAAGCCGGTGGTTCCCTCGCAAGAGGAACAGAAACCCCAGAAAATCCAACAGCTCACCATCAGCCAATGGGAGATTGACCGGGAGGGAATCACGCGATTCATCAATGACCAGGGACTTTTGACTTATATGGTTCGGAATGTCAAGATCAACAGTTATCTGAAATCACTTTTGGATCTGGCGGGCCTCCTCACGCAGACAAGTATCTGTCGCAGCGCCAACGCTGAAATTGAGGCGGATGTGGTTGCCATGATCCGCCGGTATATTGAGAGCTTACATGAGAGCGGTCAATATGATGAGCTTGCTGGCAAAGTGATGTCCTTCAAGTTGTCCGTGCGGATTTTTGACGTGTTTGGAGAGGCTCTGGACAATGGCCACGCCCAGGACTTCATTACTGCCTCGGAGAGTGACATTGATCGCCAGCTTCGGGCGGCCAACGCCAGGTTGGGCGCCTACGGTTTTCCGTATAAGTACGGTCGAAAATATGATAATCCAGAGGATCCGACGGAATACAAGATTGACTGCATCTTATTTGCCGCGAATGACGATTGCATTGCGGAACTGAACCAGTATGCAAAGGATAAGTTCCATGCGCTGAATGACCAGTACCGGAAATATGTGGCCAACAAGTCAGAGCGGTACAGAAAGCAGTACAGTGACATTATCGCAGACGGAGATATTGTCAGCAAACACAACTTCACTCTGCCGGAGACGGTCAGCGTCAAGTTAGAAGAGGGCGGGAAGGACTATTTCGACCACCTGTTTGCCGATGATCACGGCGTCGCGAAGATAAAGCTCAATAGCTGGGAGGAGGGTGTCCTGGAGGAGGAAAAGCGGTCAGGCGATTATGTGTGCTGGCTCAGAAATCCGCCCCGTGGAACCTGGTCACTTTGCATTCCCTATGAGATTGGAAATGAGACAAAGCCCATGTACCCCGATTTTCTTGTGATCCGCACAGACCCCGTGCTGGGGTATGTGGTGGATATTCTGGAGCCCCACGGCAATCAGTACGCCGACAATCTAGCAAAGGCGAAGGGCATGGCCCGATACGCTGTGGCCGAGCCCCGCATCGGCCACGTCGAGCTCATACATCAGTCCAAAGACCCCGCCGGCAAAAACCGCTTCCGCCGCCTCGACTTTTCCAAGGGCGCAATCCGCGATAAAGTCCTCAAAGCCCAAACAGATGATGAGTTGAATCATATCTTCGAGACAGATGGGTATTTTGCGTAAACTTGCCTGACATATCGGCGGAATAAACGAGACTCATTATTAACACCTTCTGTAAAATCGCCCCCATGCTGCATGGTAACGCAAAAGCTGTACTCTTTTTTAATTCTGAACAGATAAAAATCTCAAGCGCAATTTAAAGGCAATAAGCAAGTTATAATTTTTTTCTAAAATCATTCATTTGCTTTAGGGAGAGATAGATATGGAGATACTAAATGTGCGGAACTCTCATGAAAAGGAGAAGATGCTATCCCTATGTATAAATCTATGGGAAAAGCAATCACTTATCCCGGTGATTGGATCTGGTTTTTCTTTTGGAACACCTACAGACAATGGAGGAACGATTCCGAGTGTTCAAGATCTTCAAAATCAGCTTCTTTCTTACATTAGGCTATTTTCAAATTATGACGAAGAGGATATAAGGTCTATTGAGAGCCAAGGACTATCGGAATTATCCAGAATATTTTGGGACATTTATGATAGGATACCTGAAGAAGAAAAGAAAAGGTTCTATGAGTATATTTCATGTAACTTTCTCAATATTTCTTGCCAGAAGAATTTTCAAAAGGATTTCCTGCGAATTCATTGGCCATGTATTTTTACGCTAAATTATGATTCATTAATTGAAGACTCCGGCAATTCCTATTGTTGTGTAATTCCTTATAATAAAATTAACAGATTCTATCATAATGAAAAAGTAAAGTTGTTTAAACTGCATGGAGATGCAAAAAAATATACTGAGACAGGGGATAAAAAATACTTTATTCTAAGTCAGGATCAATATGTTGATAGCTTAATGAGTGAAGAAAATGCCGATATGCGTAATGAACTTCTTACTGCATTTTCCTCACAAAGTATTCTATTTTTTGGCTGCGGATTGGAAGACGAGTTGGATTTACTATACTCTGCTCAACTGGGACTTGCAGAAAAGACTCGTAATATAAATAAAGAGCTTCAGTCCATCATTTATATAAGTTTTGAATCTGATGGCAAAACCAGCTTACCGCTTTCTCGGAGAAAAATTGATGCTTTGACTCGGTATGGAATAACAACCGTGTTCAGATTTTTTTCAGATGCCGATTCTGAGAGTTTCTTCAGCGACCTTTTGCACAGGATTAAATCTGTGCCTTTTCAAAATGAAGCGTTCTTACTGGGACGTTACTCTGCGTTAAGATACAATATCATGCCTGAAAACGATATAAATTGCAGAGACTTTTTATTTCATGATACCCTTGTTTGGAATCGCATAAATGATCATGTCATAGATTTGCCAGGTTTTTTCGTTGAACGGGCAGAGCTTCATAACGCAGTCGATTATGTGTTAAGCGGAAATCCAATATGTTTTATTTCTGGAAACTTCTTTAGCGGAAAAACATTTTTTCTATTAAGCGTTGCGAGGCACTTTCCTCAGAAAAAAACATACATTTTTCCATCTGGGACTAAATTAAGCAACTTACAACTCGACTTTCTACTTGAGCAGGATAATGCATTGCTTTGCTTTGACACAAGATCAATCACGACTTTACAAGCAAAAAATATGGCAAGGGACTCAACGTTACGCGAAATGACTAAGAGACATATCAACGCAATAATTTGTATCGATAGATCTGATGAGCCGATGTATAAATATATTTTTGAGGCAAGGAATTGTGACAAAGAGTTTAAGCTTATCCCTGTGAACAGCAAATTTGATTTGGCAGAATCCTCAAATTTTAATCGCAAAATTGGATTATTAAGTCTCCCTCCGTATAATCGAAAAGACACGATACTGGACTATGTTGTTAACAATGAAAAAAGATTGCTAGGAACTGGGGATTATGTCCAACATTTTCTCGAACCGCAAAAGGGGTTCTTTGAAAAAAATGAAAAGAAAAAAATTAAGGCGCTAATAATGCTCGCAACAGAAATTCGCATTTCTGCAAAAAGAGCGATACAATTTGGCGTAGATGTTGCAATCGATGAGATAATCAAACTTTGTTCAGCCCCAAATAAATCGTCCGTTATTGAAAGAGATTATTCACATTATAACGGAGATTCTTCTGGATTTGAGTATGTCTGTAATTCAAAATACTGGGCAATTCGAACCCTTTCTACTTTTGCTAAAAGTTATAGTAACAGTATTGATGTCATTTCCGATGCATATCTTGAAATCATCAGAGTATATCGAGCAGTATACAAAGATGATGACGTACTCTTTTATCAATCGTGTGAGCCATATTATTATTTCGACCATATTCAAGTCCTGTTTAATCCGCATTGGTTTATGAACTCTTCAAAACTAATGAATGCAATATATGATGATTTGATTAAAGAATTATCTAATAGCTACCAATTTCTTCATCAAAAAGCAAAAGGAAAGCTTATTATTGCACAAACTCAACATAAAGGTAGTCATCTGTCTGCAGCGAAAAAAACATTAACAGAAGCGGTTTATAACATAACCCGCGCAATTGAACTGGCAAAAGAATATCCAGAGGCAAAAAATATCGACGAAACATTGTTGCATATGCAATATACCGCTGGCAGAATTTTTGTAGAATTTGCGTGCATTTCCAAGAGATACATACCAGAGGCTGTTGATGAATGCTATGATCTATATCAAATGCAGAAATCATACCAGCAAGATGTTTATGATTTTGCAAAATCCGTAGGAAGTGATAAATTGGCTTTTGAAAAATTTAAAAGTATATTGATCAACGATACAACGATTAAAAATTTTAGAGATCTTGATAATAATAAGGTTAGTTTTCTTCTGTCGCATTGGTCAGGAAAAAGTGTTATTTATAGCAAGTAGCCAATTTATGCTGTTATTTAATTGGGCTATTTTCTCTTTTAAGCGGCCAAAAAATACTTCCGTTGCTATTTTATATTTCTTTGTCTTCAGTGTATCAGAGTTACCAATTTTGATTTTTTTAGAGATGTATTCGACAACGGAAGTTTTAGCGAGCATCAATCGTTTTGCGATTGATTCGTGGATGTATGCAGTAAAATCGTTGTGCGTTTTGTGACTCTCTTACAAATAGATCAGGTTGAAAAGTATCACCTCCTCCACGACATTGCGTATGTTGTTCATAGCCACTACCCACGCATCTGGTTCTCGGCTTTCCTGCTCCGCAGCCATCTGGCGGGTCAGGCGCTCGAACATTTCCGTTGCCTGCCGGTCAATTTCCACAAGATGTGCGTTGAGCTTGCCTGAGAGAAGCATCCCGGTATATATCCCGTTACGATGTTTCTTCAGATACTCCCTTCGCCTCCTTCCCAAATGCCGAGGGATTCAGCCTCCGGCGCAATCAGATTTGGAATCATGTAGTCGCCCCTCGCGATGGTAAGTTAATTTTGTGCTCAATTTTATGCCCCCTATTTCGTGATGTCTACATTGTACCAGCCGCCACGTAAAAAGACGAATATGCAAAAAGAAAACGATCAAAAGGCCATTTCTGCCCTCCTGAGCGTCCTCCCTGGATATGCGTCGGTGCCGGATTTTTGTTATTTTCAAAGTCCCTTATGAATAACCGTACCAAAAGGCGGTTTTTACCGCAAAAAAGCCGCAGGGATTACCTTGCGGCTTTTTTACGAAAAGTAGGAGAGACGTAACCGTCAACCCACCCCGCATCTTTTCTTCACCCAAACACTGTGAAACAATGTACAGGGGGAACCAGCGGCT
>CANRFO010000029.1 GCA_947629925.1 uncultured Ruminiclostridium sp. | reverse complement strand
AAGAAAGGGTTATTGACCTATGGTAATAAACAAGCATGGTAGCTTCTATTTGAGAAGTGGCTGGGGAACAAAGATTATCCAGGCAGTGGAAGCTGACGACATGATTTTTTCGCCTGCTAATGAGCAGGAAGCTGTTGATAGGATCGGCTTAGGTCGTGTCATGATAAAAGCACTCAGATATTGGGCTGATGCAGCAGGGCTTACTACTGAAGAAAAAGTACAGGGTGGTATCGCTGAAAGAAGGACTGATTTGTTTGATTTGCTTGAAGCAAATGACAGATATTTTCAGAAGCCCGGAAGCCTGTTGCTACTTCATAGAAACATAGCGTTGAATGAGGAAAACGCTACGGCATGGTATTGGGCTTTTAATGAGTTTGATAAGCAGGCCTTTACCAAGGAAGAATTTGTGGATGGATTACACTATTTCCTTGCTGTAAATGAAATGTCCATAAAGAAGGCTGCGGTAGACAAAGAGTTTAACTGCTTTAAGAATACCTATTTAGCAGACAAAAAGTTTGATATCAAAACGGTAATGGATGAAGACACATATCCATTCTTTGGGTCTCTGCATCTACTGAGGATAAATGAAGATAAGAAGTTTGAAAAAACGTATCTGACTAAAGCAGAAATGCCGCTGCATATTTTGATTTACGCTATAGCAAAGGATAATCCTGAAGAAAGCGGTCACAGAGGTCAGATTAGCATAGACAAAATCATGGAAGAAAAGAGGCAGGTGGGGAGGTATTTCCCGATGAGATATTCAAAACTCATAGATATGCTTCTGGAAGCGGAAAACAAAAAGCTTCTCACACTCAATAACAATTTTGGAAACAGGTTTATTGAGTTTTCGGATGTTCAGTATGATAGATTACTGGACGAATACTACATGGAATAGAGGATATAACAGATGGATTATACAAAGCTGGTTACAAAAAGAGGGCAATATAAGTATTCTGTGAATATCTGTTTTGATCTTCGGGATGAAGAACGCATTGCGGGATTTATTCCGAATGTGACCACAACGGAGATTTTCAGAGAATATCTCGGAGGAATGATCCGGGGTAATTCTGACATTCATTCAAGAATATTGTATGGCTCATACGGTACCGGTAAATCACATTTGCTGACAGTAATGTGTGCTGTTTTGGGACACATCAACATAAGGGGAGAAGGGTTTAAGAATTTCACAAAGCGGATCGCAAAGTATGATAAAGAGCTTGCAGCAGATATACGTAAGTTTGCGAAAGAGAAAAAGCCGTATCTCGTTGTGCCGGTTTATTCAGATTACGATGATTTTGGAAAGTGCATTTCTCTTTCACTGAAAAAGGAGCTGGACAGAAACAATATTCAGGTCACTTTTAAAGGCTTTTTCGATGAAGCTCTTGCTTTGGTTAAGAAATGGAAAACGGGTAAGGAATCATTATCAAGGTTGGAAGAGGAATGTAAGAAACAGAAGAAAACTGTGGAGGATCTTATTAAAGGATTGTCTACATATGATTCCTCATATGAAAAGATATTCAACAAGATTTATTCGGGAATGTCTTACGGAGCAGCATTTAACAGCACTGCCGGAAATCTGATAGACAACATGAATTATGCCAATGAGGCAATTAAGGATAGATACAGAGGCATTGTGCTTGTCTTCGATGAGTTTGGCCGTTATGTTGAGGATTATGGTGAAGTATTAAAGGTTAAGACTGTTCAGGATCTTGCAGAATACTGTGATCATTCGGATTACAACAACCATTTAATTTTGGTATCACATAAGCAATTATCTATGTATACCAATGCTATGAAGAAGAGCATAAGTGATGAGTGGAAGAAGGTAGAGGGAAGATTCAAAGCAACCTCGATAAATATAAAGTATGATCAGTGTTTGTCACTTATAGGGAATATTATTCCAAAGAATCTGACTCATTGGAGACCATTCAAGAATAAGTTTGACCAAACATTAAATGACTTATATAGCCAGGCGTGGGATTTCAAGGGCTTTATGCTTCCGCCGGAAACAGATGGTGGATCTGCATTTGAGGATGGATACCCACTTCATCCAATAACGCTTTTTGCGCTTGATAGGTTATCAAAAAAGGTAGCTCAGAATGAGCGTACATTCTTTACATATTTGGCAGGTGATGAAGAAAACACTCTTTTCTCTCAGCTGCAAAATTATGATACAAAGGAGTTCCATTTCATAGGACTGGATGCTATCTATGATTATTTTGAACTGAACATAAAGTCTTTTAAGACGGACGATTCATATGCGATATATAAGAAACTGCAAATTGCATTAAACAAGTTAGGAACTGATAAAAAAGGATATCAGACCAAGATACTTAAAACAATGGCGGTCATAAGCATTATTTCTGATACCGATGTGCTTATTGCTGACAGAGACACATTGATTTGTGTTGTTGATGGCAATCGACAGGATGTCGAGGCGGCGATTGATAATCTTGAAAAGAAAAAGATCATCAAATATATGCGTCAGTACGGCTACTATGATTATTTCGATAGCAGCATATTTGACCTTGAAAAGATGATTGAGGATAAAGTGCCTGGTATCAACGATGAAATGGTAGTGCGGATTTTGAATGAAAAATTCGCTGATTTCGCGTTATATCCTTACAGATATAATGAAACGTATTTCATTAACCGTGTTTTTGTTCCTGCATTTGCCACTAAGGGAGAACTTACGAAGAAATCCTTCCACAATACGTTACCAAAGTATTATGACGGAACCGTAATTTTCGTTTTGGATGATCAGGCAGATGAAAAAGAGTATGCGGAAATGACAGGATTACCCAAACGCACTCTTCTTGTTGTCAATGGAAAATCAAAAGCGGTAGAGGAAGAAGTAAAGCGTTATATTGCTCTTCAATACTTCTATTCTAAGAAGGATGAGCTCGCAGAGGATGATCCGACTGTCGTTAATGAGCTGGCTTTATATTTAAGCGAACAGGTTGCCATTGTCGAAGAACTTATTCGTAAATGGAGATCGCTTCAGGATCCGGGAACATTTGTAATGAATAATGGGAACCTGATTGATATCGCATCTGAAAAAGAGTTTTCTGATGTGCTTTCAGATATTATGGAGGCTGCTTTTGATAAAACACCGATGATCAACAACGATCTGTTGACCAAGAATAATTTGACGGGTGCAATTAGGCTGGCGCGGAAGAAAGCGGTTGAATGCATCATGGGGCAGGATGATATATATGATGGATGTCCGAACCTGTCTCCTGAATATAACATCTTAAGAGCTGCATTATCGAAGACGGGAATTGCAGATAATACAAAAATAAGCAAGAAGAATCGTGTGTCGGAAGATGAGATGCTTTATCTTCCGGACGAGAAGCATACTTTATCAGGCAAACCGGTGATGACAGCCATACAGAAAAAATTGCGCAAGGCAGAAAGCGAAAGGCTTGCCTTAAGTGAGTTGTATGAAATGCTGAAAATGGAGCCTTATGGATTGAGAGATGGAGTGATTCCGGTATTACTTGCATATGCATTACGGGATTACCAGAATGTATCTCTGTATTTTCATGGAAATGAGCATTCATATACAGAAGAGGAACTGGTTAAGGCATTGTCGGAACCGGAAAACTATACATTGTTTATTTGTAATTGGAAGGAAGAAGAGATTGCCTATATTGAAGGTTTGGAAAAACTGTTTGCAGAATATCTTCCTAAAGGTGACGGTCTCAATAGATTAGAGGAATTGTTTAAGGCGATAAATACGCATTATGCTTCAATCTCAAAAAGTGCCAGAACCACAGAAGTATATGTGTCTGACATTGCAAAGCAGTATAGGGATATTTTGAATATTTCTTACAAGGATTACAATGCGTTTTTCTTTGAGGTGCTTCCCAGATTGAATGCCGATTTGCATGAATTGGTAATTCAGATTAGAAACATCAAGGAAGAACTTGGATCTGTAGAAGAAAAACTCTATGTAAGAGTAGTGAGAGTAATCAAGCAGATATTTGACTTGGATGATTCGGATGACCTGATGCAGTATATGCAGGACCTGTATCGTGAAGAGTGGGAAGAGAAAAGCCAGAAAGCGTTCGATTATACCACAAACAATGTACTTGATCTTGTATCAAGAGCCTCTGAGATGGATGAAGAGCATTTCGTCCTGGAATTGGCTAAGGCAACAACAGGCTTTGAATTATCATACTGGGCGGATAATAAGATCAACGGCTTTGAGGAAATACTCAGAGATACTGTTAATAAATTGAACGAATACAATCCTGAGGATGGCTTGCAGCAGGGCGAGATGAAGATAACCATTGAATCAGCTGACGGAGCACCTGTGATAACACAATTCTCAAATGAGAAGTTATCTACCACAGGAAAAACGATGCTGAAGAAGATGAAAAGTACACTGGGTGATTTTGGAGAGTCTATCAGTTATGAAGAGAAGATCTCGATTTTAACAGAGATCATGAAGGAGATTATTGGTTAGAGGTGACAGTCTATGATTTATTGGTGCAAGAAATGCAAGACACCTGTATTCGATAAGGGCTTGCATAGTTGCTCTTGCGATGGAAAGATGAAAAAAATATCTGAAGGTTCCATATGCAATCCGGTATTTAAGCAGGAAAGAAAACTACTGGAAAAAATCATGGACTGTGATTATGGAGATCAGAGTATTTGGTATCTGGGAGCAAGCAAGTATTTTATTGATGAGCAAAGCGTTAAAGTGCCATACAGAGATTGGTACAAGGCTAAGAAACATTTGGAGGTAGCGGGAGAATTACGAAATGACATAGAGATTGAGCGAGATTATACACCATATTTGTCTGTTGTTAAAGCAAATGAAGCATACTTGAATCAGCTAGTGTATGAAGCTGAGCATTATATTGTTGAAACGCTGAATAAATACAAAGGGGATAATTATATCCCAACAGTATCGTTTTCAGGAGGAAAAGATTCTTCTGTGGTAAGCAGGCTTGTGATGGATGCTTTACAAGATAATGCTGTAATCCATATGTTTGGGGATACGACTCTTGAATTTAAGGAAACATATACATATGTTACAGAGAAGTTTAGGAAAGAAAACCCGAGAGTTCCGATGATTCCGAGTGAAACAGAGAATGATTTCTTTAAGCTCTGTAAGGTATTCGGACCACCAAGCCAGCATGAACGTTGGTGCTGCACGATTTTTAAGACAAGTAATCTTAACAAAGAGTATGAAAATCTTCCGGGAAACAGCTTGACATTTCTTGGAATAAGGCATAGTGAGTCCGTTGCAAGAGCCGGGTATGACAGAACGCAGGAAACATCGAAGATTTCTTCACAAGTGAATGCCATGCCGATTATCGAATGGACGGATTATGATGTTTGGCTCTATATACTGGCAAAGAATCTGTTGATAAACGACTGCTATCAGTATGGCTACAAGAGAGTTGGATGTTGGTGCTGCCCGAATAATTCTGATTGGTCGATGATGCTGACGGAAATATACCATCCGGAAGATATGCAACGCTGGAAGGATATGGTATATGAGTTTGCGGAGCGCACGGGGAAGACGGATCCGGATGATTATTACGAAGAAGGCAGATGGAGAACACGTAGAGGTGCAAGCGGCTTAAAAGTAAAGAATGTTACTATTGCTGATACGCCTTGTAATCTGTCAGACCGTGCAAGAAATGTAATCATTGAAAAGAAGCTGCAAAAGGATGTATTGGAACTTTTTAAGCCTTTAGGTGATCTAAAGGTTGTCGAAAAGAAAGATGCTACATATGTTCAGATTTTTGATGTAGATAAATCCGGTGAGTATAGGAAAATATGTGAGCTGATTCTTACATATGGAACTACGGTCATAAAGGTTTTGCCGGAAGAGAGAATAGATGCAACGAATCTTGTGAATAGGATCAAATGTCAGATGCGGAAGTACCAGTTCTGTATCAGATGTTCGGCGTGTGATTCGACTTGTCCGCACGGAGCTATTGACACTATTCATGGACAATACACGATTGATGAAAATAAATGTCAGCATTGTAAACATTGCATTGCAAAGTTTTATAACGGCTGCATTATGTGTGATGTTCTTTCATCAAGGAAAGGTACACAATGATTTATTTTGACAATGCCGCGACAACTAAATATAAGCCGGACGAAGTTATTGAGGCATTGAATTATTATCTCAGAGAAGTAGGCGTGAGTCCGGGAAGGGGAAGCTATTCACTTGGAATTGAAGCATCCCGTATGCTTTATAAATCCCGGACAGCGGTTGGAAAATACTTTGGTATGAGCAGCCCGGAGAAAGTAGTTTTCACAAAAAACTCAACAGAAGCCATAAATCTTCTGTTTAACGGTTTGTTGAAAAAAGGTGATCACGTAATAATTTCATGCTACGAGCATAATGCTGTTCTAAGACCATTACACGATCTGAAACAAAAGGAGATTATCGAATACTCTGTTATCAGCCGTGATGATCTGAATATGTGTGCCGAGGATATTTATGCAAAGTATGCAAAGGACAACACACGTATGCTGGCGTTGACTTTAGCAAGTAATTTGACCGGCAGGATTGTTTATAAAGAAGAGTGGATGAGATATTTCCATAGCAAGGGGATCACAACTTTTATCGACTCTTCACAGGGAGCCGGGAAAATGACCATAAATATGAAAGATGCTGGTGTGGATTTTTTGGCGTTTACAGGGCATAAAGATTTGTATGGTGTTCCAGGCATCGGTGGGCTGTGTTGCGAATCAAAAGAGCATTTTATGCCTTTGATTCAAGGTGGTACGGGAATACACGGCGAAAACTATGTTAATCCGGACATTTTTCCGGAAGGGTACGAAGCGGGAACATTGAATATGCCTGCAATTTGGGCACTTAAAGCAGGAATAGAGTATATTGAGTCTCGTACTGACGAGATCAGGACTACGGAAAAAGAATTGATGACATATCTCCTTAAAGGACTGTCAGAAATAGATGGACTACAGGTATATGATGTGAATGAGAAGAGAGTATCCACTTGCTGTTTTACTCTTGATGATCTTTCATCGGATAAGACCATATCGCTGTTAGACAGTAAAGGAATATGTGCCCGTGGCGGTATCCATTGTGCGATACTGGCACATGAGGCTATTGGCACTGTAGAAACAGGGGCGGTCAGGATCAGTTTGAACTATAAGAATACAAAAACTGAGATAGATCAGCTCATAGATACATTACGAAGTAGGTGATTTTATGCATATCGTTTTTTTCAGTACAAGCGATGTTTTTAAGGCGGAAGAGATTCTGAATGAAAAGAACATAGAATGCAAGGTGGTTCCTACGCCGGTTCAGGATAAGGCATATTGCGGCGTATGTGTGGAAACGCAAGATGAACAGGCAAAAACTCTGATGGGAGACATGGAATTTGAGGTGTTGGAATAAAGCCGGAGGGAGGAACGGGAATGTCGTTTAAGGATATACCGCTGCTAAGGTATTACAAAACGTACAAAAACAATGTTGTTAAAGAATTCTATACACCGGTTCTTAAACAAGCCGTTCTTTACCAGCGTGCTGTAGGATTCTTTACTTCGGGAGCATTGATTGACCTTACAAAGGGATTAAGAGGTCTTACGAAAAATCATGGGAAAATACAGTTTATTGTATCTCCCAGATTGTCGGAGGAAGACATTGCTGCAATAAATAAAGGCTACGAGCAAAAAGAGATTATTGGCCGCGCACTGATGCGGGATTTCAAGGAGCCTGAGAATTATTATGAAGAAGAAAGACTGAACTTTCTTGCATATCTGATTGAAGAAGGTTTTCTTGATATCAAGGTTGCATTCACGCCACCGCAAAAAGCCACCGGTATGTATCACGAGAAGGTGGGAATTGTCACGGATGAAAATGGAAATAAGATTGTGTTTACCGGGTCGCTGAACGAAACGATAAATGCTTTCCATGTTAATTCCGAATCTATCGTGGTGTTCAAGTCTTGGGAGGAATCCAAGGCTTATGTGGATGATATACAGCGGGATTTTGAGCAGCTTTGGGATAAGCAGGACGATGATCTGGAGATACTTGATTTTCCGAAAGTCCTTAAAGAAAAATTCGAGGTTATGAGAAAGCCTGACCTTGATGATTTCTTTAAATCTGAATCCTTCGTGGAAGAGGATGATAATCCGGCAGAGGAAGAAAACGTACCGGATCGTGGAATACCGCATACACCGTCGGGGTTTGATTTCCGTGAGTATCAAAAAGATGCTATTGGAGAATGGGCTCAGCGTGATTATCGCGGAATATTCGATATGGCAACCGGCACGGGAAAGACGTATACCGGATTAGGAGCGGTCGTTCATCTGTATGAAGAGAAGAAACGACTGGCTATCGTTATCGTATGTCCGTATCAGCATCTGGTAGAGCAGTGGGTTGAGGATATTGAACTATTCAATATGAATCCTACAATAGGATATTCTGCATCGAAGCAGCACGATTGGAAAAAGCGACTTGAAAATGATGTACTGGATTTTTCTCTCGGAGTAATTGATACCTTCTGCTTCGTAACGACAAATGCAACATATTCATCCAAGTTTGTCTGTGAGCAGATGAAGCAATTAGGAAAAGATACATTATTGCTGGTTGATGAGGCACATAACTTTGGTTCGACGAATCTGAGGAATAAATTATATCCGAATATACAATATCGGCTTGCATTGTCTGCGACACTGGATAGACATGGAGATGAAGAGGGCACTCAGGCTCTAAAGGATTATTTTGGTGAAAAGTGTATTGAGTATGATCTGAAGAGGGCGATAGACGAAAAGAAGCTGACACCATACTACTATTATCCTGTTTTGGTGTACCTCGATGAAGAAGAATACGAAAGATATAAGGAACTATCCTATCTTGCATCAAAAGAGTGCCATAAAGACAGGCACGGGAAATTGATCATTACCGAAAAAGGAAAGCGCCTTTTGCTTCAAAGAGCGCGGGTTGTAGCCGGTGCAAAAAGCAAGCTGTCAAAACTTCGTGAACTGATGGAGAAATACAAGGATGATACTCACATACTTGTCTATTGCGGGGCAACACGAACACAGGACTTTTTGAATGATACTTCAGACCGTGATGAGGAAGGTGAGCGTCAGATTGTTTCGGTTTCCAAGATGCTTGGAAATGAACTTGGAATGAAGGTTACACACTTTACTTCCAATGAATCGGCTGAGGAACGTGAAGTTATAAAACAGTGTTTTGCTACGGCATCTCCGTACCAGGCGATAATTGCAATCAAGTGTTTGGATGAAGGTGTAAACATACCGAGCATAAAAACGGCGTTCATTCTTGCAAGCACTACTAATCCCAAAGAATATATACAGAGAAGGGGAAGGGTGCTGAGGTTGGCAAAGAATAAACCGTATGCTGTGATATATGATTTTGTTACACTTACGGAACCGCTTGAAGATGTGAATCCGTATAATCCGGATTTTAACTGTGAAAAAGCACTTGCAAAGCGTGAACTTCAACGAATCTTTGAGTTTGGCAAGATTGCCAAGAATGCGCGTGATTCAGATGAACTGATAAATGATATTGAAGCGACATTTGGTCTCACTCAGAAAGAAACGGAGGTAGCAGTCGATGGAGATGAATTCGAATGAATCCTTGGATGAGAAAAAGGTTGATACCATCAAATTGAGGCTGTTAGAGTTGGAAACCGACAATATTGTTAAGAAGGAATCCAATCCGGCCATGGTGGATAAGATCCAAAGGATGATAATGACGGAGGTGGAGAAGCGATGATCATACAGAGTATCGAAATGAATAATTTTCGACAATACGTCGGAAAGCAGAACATCGAGTTTTCTACCGACAAGGAAAAGAATGTCACGGTTCTTATTGGTGTAAATACTTCAGGAAAGACTACGATCATAAGGGCTTTTGAGTGGTGCTTATACGGGAAAAATGGATTTGAAGATCCGGTTCTTCTCAACAGTGATGTGCGTTCAAATATGCATGTCGGTGATACTCAGACCACATATGTAGCTG
>CANRFO010000028.1 GCA_947629925.1 uncultured Ruminiclostridium sp. | reverse complement strand
TTAAATAATAAAAGGAGGTAATTTATATGAAGATCAAAAAAATGTATGTAGCCGCTGTTGCTGCCGTCTTTTCTATGGGCATAGTTCTTTCTGCCGTAGCTGTAAATGCAAATGCAGACAACGGCGGAAAGCCCGAATATACATTACCTGATTATGGTGATGCAATTATTGTTGAACCTGATACAACTATTGATACAGTCACTGAGCCAGTAGCTGTAAATGCAAATACAGACAATGGCGGAAAACCCGAATGCACATTACCTGATTATGGTGATGCAATTGTTTTTGAACCTAATACAACTATTGATACAGTCAGCGAGCCAATTGTAAGCGAGCCGATTGTATTTGAAAATGCCGATTACGGTATTTGTGAGCAGACAACAATAGAAAATATATCTCCTGAGGATTTGGCTGCACCTGCAAATGTTTCCTCACAAGTAACGCGAACGCTTTCAAGCGGCGATAAGTATGAAACACAATTTGACCTTTCCGGCTTGTGGGGACAGCCTGACCATAACAGGGTAAGATTTTCAATAGAAGCAACAGGCACCTATACGATTAATTTATGGAGAATCGATGGTAATGAGCAAATTGTTATCGTGAACGGTGAAAGACATACAGACGATTACGGCTTTACGCTTCTCGGATATGCCGATGATACATATAAATTTTCAATAGTAAATCCCGGCGCTAAAGACTTGACATTTACACTTACAATCACATCATACTATCAAGAATAAGCATTGAAACACATTAAATTATGATAAGGCTCTGATTTATACAGAGCCTTTATGTTTTTTATTTTAAAAAATTTATTTAAATTAAAAATTTTTCTTGCATTTACAGTTTAAATATGGTATTATTAAAAAGTTAAAAATTATTATGCCGCAAATTATGAACACCCGATGAAAGGAATGATGAAAAATGAACGCATTTTCATACAGAATATCAGGCGTGCAGCCCTCTGCTATAAGGGAAATACTGAAATTTACCTCAGACCCCGAGGTCATCAGCTTTGCTGCGGGAAATCCCGCTCCCGAAGCGTTTCCCGTTGAAACGATACGCAGGATAAGCGACGATATTCTCAGAGAGGAGCCTATAAACGCCCTCCAGTATTCCATCACAGAGGGTTATCCCAAGCTCCGCCAGTGGCTCAAGGACGATATGAAGAAAAAGGAAATGTTCAGCGAGCAGGACGAAGAGCTTATAATCACAAGCGGCGCACAGCAGGCTATCGAGACCTGCGCCAAGATATTTTGCAACGAAGGCGAGACCATAATCTGCGAGGATCCTTCGTTCATCGGCTCTCTCAACGCTTTCAGAACTTATAACGCAAAGCTTGTGGGCGTAGAAATGGACGACGACGGAATGATACCCGAAAAGCTGGAGCAGGCTTTAAAAGACAATCCCCGAACCGCCTTCATCTACGTTATCCCCAATTTCCAGAACCCCACAGGCAAGACAACTTCTCTTGAACGCCGCAGGATGATACTTGACCTTGCCTATAAGTACAACGTTCTTGTCCTTGAGGATAATCCCTATGGCGACCTTCGCTTCGCGGGAGTTGACGTCCCCTCGATAAAATCTATGGACAAAAAGGGACACGTTATCTACGCGGGAACATTTTCCAAGATACTTTCTCCCGGGCTTCGCGTGGGCTATATGATAGCCACCAAGATGATAATAAGCAAAGCCACAGTCGCCCTGCAAACCTCCACCGTACATACCAACATCTGGGCGCAGATGGTAGCTTATCGCTTCGTAACACAGGTTGATCTTGAGGAGCATTTTGAAAAGCTTCGTGAAATATACAAGAACAAATGCAGCCTCATGTTAAACAGCCTGAAGTTCGCCATGCCCCGCACCATCGAGTTTACAGAGCCTGAGGGCGGACTGTTCATCTGGGGGACTCTCCCCTGCGGCGATATGAACGCCTTCTGCAAAGCCGCAGTTGAAAACAAAGTAGCAGTGGTCCCCGGCAACGCATTCTCGGTAGATGAAAGTGTTCCAAGCCTCAGCTTCCGCCTTAACTTCTCAACTCCCACCGACGAGCAGATCGAGCAGGGTGTTGAAATCCTTGCAAGAGTTGCAAAAACAATGTATTAAAAAAATAATCTATACTTACAATGCGGTGCCGTTACCCGCATTAACATAAATCGAAAGGACAAAATCAATGGAAGAAATCAGCAAAAATCGTATATTCAGCGGCATACAGCCCACCAACACCCCCCATCTGGGCAATTATCTGGGAGCTTTGCGCAACTGGAAAAATATGCAGGAGGATTACGACTGCATTTACAGTATAGTAGACCTGCATTCTATCACCGTAAGGCAGGAGCCTGCCAAGCTGCGCCGTCAGATAGCCGAAAGCTATGCTCTTTTGCTTGCGATAGGCATTGACCCTGAGAGATCCGTTGTATTTGTTCAGGGACACAATCCTGCTCATGCACAGCTGAGCTGGATACTGTCCTGCTTTACACAATTCGGCGAGCTCAGCCGTATGACCCAGTTTAAGGACAAATCTCAGAAACACCCCGAAAATGTCAATGCGGGGCTGTTTACCTATCCCGTTCTTATGGCTGCGGACATTCTGCTTTATCAGGCGGATCTTGTCCCCGTGGGAATCGACCAGAAACAGCATGTTGAGCTTGCCAGAAACATCGCCCAGCGCTTCAACAACCTCTACGGAGATACCTTCACCGTACCCGAGCCCTATATTGTAAAGGCGGTGCAGAAAATAATGTCCCTTTCCGACCCCACCAAGAAGATGTCCAAGTCGGACGAAAACCCCAACTCTGTTGTGAGCCTGTTGGACGACCGTGATACCGTCCTTCGCAAATTCAAGAGAGCAGTCACCGACAGCGGCTCCGAGGTAAAGGCGGAAGAGGGAAAAGACGGCATTGTAAATCTTATGTCTATTTACAGCGCCGTTACAAACAAGACATTTGACGAGATAGAAAACGAATTTAAAGGAAAAGGCTACGGAGATTTCAAGACCGCTGTGGGAGAAGCGGTTGCAGATACATTGACCCCTGTTCAGAACGAGTTTAACCGCATAATTGCCGACAAGACCTATCTTGAAGGCTGTATGAAGGACGGCGCGGAAAAAGCATACAAGCTTTCCCGCCGAACTCTGCAAAAGGTCAATAAAAAACTGGGCTTTATCAATCTTTGATAAAGCGTATTTCTGCTGAACATCTTCGGGCATAGCCGCCGATTCCTGCGGCTGTGCCTTTTTGCGTTTCTTTGCAGGAAGAAAGGAATATACAGACAGAAAATGAAATATTTTGACACACTGACGCAGGGAGCAGAGCAGGCTCTGACCGACCGAGGAGTCGGTCTTGACTCTCTCCTCTACTGTATCAAATGCGATATGGACTACGAGGGAATGTACTACGACACCTATGTGGTCTTTGACAGCAAAAAGCTTTACATATTGAGCGGCTACGACAGACAGGTTAGAGAAAAGAAAAGCCTCCGCTCCGAGTTTGACTTCCGTGATTATAAGGAGTACAGCCTTTCCGATATTTACGAGCTGTACGTCGACCGCTATCGTCATACCTGCCGCCTTATGGGAAAGATGAAGGACGCCGACAGCGACAAGCACATCTGCATAAGCCGCTTTTCATCAGGCTTTTCCGAGAAAGCGGAGCAGTTTTGCCGCCGCTATAACCTGACGGTAAAGAAAGAGGCAATAGACGACAGTATGCTGGACGAGCGCAGTCCCTTCTGTCCCAAGTGCCACCACCGCTATCCCGACCCCAACCGCAAATACTGCCCCTATTGCGTAAAGCGCTCGTCGCTTTTCAGACGCCTTATGGAAATGTTCGGGGACTTCAAGCTCCAGACCGCCTCAATACTTATCATGATGATACTTTCGGCGGCTCTTGGGATAATCTCCCCCTATTTCGGCACAGCTTTCCTGTACGACCGCGTACTTGACGCGGCAGGCGATTTTTATGGGCAGATACTCTTTGCCGTTTTAATGATGGCGGGATTTCGCCTTATGTCAGGGCTTTTCAGCACGCTTTACGGTGTTGTGTTCAGCACCGCCGTATCAAAGGTAATGCACAAAATAAGGGTAAAAGTTTTTGCCGCTATGGAAAAGCTGTCCCTGTCTTTTTTCACGTCAAAGCAGACAGGCTCTCTTATGACCCGTGTAGACCGTGACGCCAACGACGTTTACGACTTTTTCTGCTTTATCGTCCCTCAAGGCGTCACAAATATCATAAGAATGGCTTCCATGGTAGTTCTTATGTATCTGCTGTCGCCGCTGCTGGCTACCTGCATATTGATAATGATGGCGCTTGTATTTATCAGTGAGATATTCTTTGTAAGGGGACAGCGCCGCCACTGGCGCGCCACCAACCTTGCCGTCCGCCGTATGCAGTCCAACCTGAACGACGCCATAAACGGACACAGAGTTGTAAAAGCCTTTGCCCGTGAGGAGCAGGAAAAAGCCCGCTTTGGGAAAAGCCTTGACCGTGTTTATGAAGCGGATATGGCAAGAAACGTCCGCTACGTCAAGTTCGACAGCTCACAGTGGGTTATATACAGCGTGGGCAGAGCCCTGCTCACCGTTTTGGGATTTTACCTTGTTATAAAAGGCTCCATAGGCATAGGCGAGCTTATGCTTATGATAAGCTATTTCGGAATGTTATGGGACCCTGTTTATTTCTTCGTATATGCGGGCAACGACTGGTCCCGCTGCACCGACGCAGCTTCCCGTATCTTTGAGATAATCGACAGCAATCCCACCGTAAAGCCTCCTGTAACTCCCGCAGAAGTACCCTCCGAGGGACTTCATGGCGACATCGTGCTGAAAAACGTCAGCTTTGAATACGAGGCGGGCGTCCCCGTCCTGAAAGACGTATGTATGAACATAGAGCAGGGCAAATTCTACGGCGTAGTAGGAAAAACAGGAGCAGGAAAATCCACCCTTATAAACCTTATCTCAAGGCTTTACGACCCCACCAACGGCGAAATAAGGATAGACGGTATCCCAATAAAGGACATCGCCTTTGAAGACCTGCGCCGCAGTATCGGAATAGTTTCACAGGAAACATACCTCTTTATGGGAAGTATTGCGGACAATATCCGCTACGCCCGTCCCGACGCCACCATAGAGGAAGTAGTTGAGGCGGCAAAGAATGCCAACGCTCACGACTTTATCTTAAAGCTCCCCGACGGCTATGACACTATGATAGGCAGCGGCGGAGTAAGTCTTTCAGGCGGCGAAAAGCAGCGTATCTCAATAGCAAGGGCGCTGATACAAAAGCCCAATATCCTTATACTTGACGAAGCCACCGCCTCAATGGACACCCGCACCGAGCGAAAGATACAAAACGCCATTGACAATCTTAAAAAGGGAAGGACCATAATTGCAATAGCCCACCGCCTTTCCACCTTAAGAGATGCGGATATGCTCTGCGTTATCGAGCACGGCGAGGTAAAGGAAACAGGCACTCACGACCAGCTTATAAGAGCAAAGGGAAAATATTTCGAGCTGTACAAGCTGCAAGCCGAAGCTCTTAAAACCATCGGCGTTGAGTAAAAGCAAGAAAGGACAATATATGAACGAATACAAACAAACCGATTTTCAGATAGACAGCCTGCGTATCCTTGATGTGAACGAGCTTCACTTTACAAGGCTTGACAGCGGCTATCTTGACCTTGAATACAAAGAAAACAGATATGAGCAGGTGAGCCTCACCCGTCTTCAGCCCTTTTACTATCTTGATACTTACATCAGCGTTTCCTTCAAGAACGATGAGGACGAGTGGATAGAGATAGGCGTTATCCGTGACATAAACGATATGTCAAAGGAGCAGCGCAACCTGTGCGCCGAATATCTTCAGTTCCGCTATTATGTTCCGCTGATAACCAAGGTCCACTCCATTCGTGACAACCGTATGGGTTATCTTTTCATTGATGCGGAGACCACGGCGGGAAGAAAGCGTATCGCCGTGAACGACTGGTGGACGAATTTCCGTGTGAATAACAACGGAATGCTGACCGTCACCGATTCCGATGGAAACAAATACTACATACCCCACCCCGAGGAAATGGACAGAAAAAGCTACCGAAAGTTAGAGCTGTTTATGTGACGTTCCTCCTTTGAAAGGAATTTATATGAATTTAAAAACACCGTTACCCAAGGGCATACCCGAATGTATATTCAGTCTGCCCTTCGACATAGCGGAAAACGGCGAGAAAACCGCAGGCTTTCTCACCGCCGACCGTGAACAGATATATATTTACGACAGCGACGGCAGCGAGCTGAACAGTTTTTCCCTTGACGGCTTTTCCGCTTTTGAGGCAACAAGACAGATAGGCTGTTCAATGCTCCGTGGAAAGCGCAAAAGCGACGACAAGTGGCAGTTTTTCTGCTCCTTTACGCAGACCCATTATATCCGCTACGCTGAGCTTGCCAAGATACTTGATTATTACGCCAACACAGGCGTATTTGTGGATCACTCCGACGAGGAAGAGCCCGTCTGCCCCAAATGCGGGCTGAGCCTGAACGGTTCCTCCTCCTGCCCTTATTGTGCAAAAAAGGGAAGTACAGTAAAGCGCCTGATGAAACGCATTGCCCCTTTCAAAAAGCTTTTTATCATCAGCATACTGCTCACCGCCTTTTCCTACGCCTGCGACCTTGTTGCGCCTACCTTACAGCGCTATCTCATTGACGATGTGGTTCAGGTGCAGAAGCCTGATATGAATCTGTTTCTCATCATGGCGGGAACTATCCTTTGCCTTGCCCTTATAGGAACAGCCATAGACTTCATCACCCGCCGCATAAACATAAACATCACCAACGGCTTTATCCGTGACCTGCGCCGTGACCTGTTCGACAAGACCCAGGAGCTTTCTATGCGCTCCATTTCCCGCCGCACCGCAGGTGAGATAATCCGCCGCGTGAGTGAGGATTCGCGAACGGTACAGCAGTTTGTCACCGACAACGGCAAGGAGATGATACTTCACACTATCTCTCTTATTGCTCTTGTGATAATAATGTTCGTCAGCAATTGGAAACTGGCTCTGCTGGTAATTCTGCCTTTGCCAATAGCCGCATGGCTTGCAAGCAAGGTAATGCGTATCCTTGACGACCGCAACAGCCGCTGGTGGAGAAAGACCGTGGCTTCCTCCCGCTATCTTCACGATATGCTTTCGGGAATAAGAGTTGTGAAAAGCTACGGCAGTGAGGAACGTGAGACTGCCCGCTACACCGAAATATCCAAAGAGGTATCAAAAGCCCAGAAAAACATAGACTGTATCTGGTACATCTTAAGTCCTCTCCTGCGGTACGTCATAGCGATAGGCGAATTTCTTATGCTTTACTTCGGCGCCTCCGCCGTTATGGATATTGAAATAACCTTAGGTGAATTTGTTCAGTTCACCACCTACGTTTCCATGCTTTACGGACCTTTGGAATGGCTCACAAATCTTCCCAGAGTGTTGTCGCAGGCTATGGTCGCCGCAGGCAAAGCCTTTGAGATACTGGACGAGCGCATAGAGCTTAAGGACGCGGATATCCCCGCCGACAAACCCATTGACGGGAACATCACCTTTGAACACGTTTCCTTCGGCTACACCGCCTATAATCCTGTTTTAAAGGACATCTCCCTTGAGATAAAGCAGGGCGAGATGATAGGCATAGTGGGACACTCAGGCGTCGGAAAATCCACCATGATAAACCTTATAATGCGCCTTTACGACCCTACAAGCGGCAGTATAAAGATAGACGGCACAGACCTGCGCGATATGACCTCAAAAGGACTTCACGACCAGATGGGCGTAGTTTTGCAGGAGACATTTCTGTTTAACGGCACGGTTTTGGAAAACATCGCCTACTCCAAGCCCGATGCTACCTTTGAGGAAATAATACAAGCCGCCAAGACCGCTGACTGTCACGACTTTATTACCCGTCTCCCCGATGGCTACAACACTTACGTAGGTGAAAAGGGCTACAACCTTTCAGGTGGCGAGCGCCAGCGCGTAGCTATCGCAAGGGCTATCCTCCGTGACCCTAAGATACTCATTCTTGACGAAGCCACCGCCAGCCTTGACACCCAGACGGAAAAGCAGATACAAACCGCCCTTGACCGCCTTATAAAGGGAAGAACGACGATAGCCATAGCTCACCGCCTTTCCACCCTCAGCAACGCCGACCGCCTTATCGTTCTTGACAAGGGAAAGCTTGTTGAAATGGGCAGTCATATGGAGCTTATGAAAAAGCACGGCGTATATTATCAGCTTGTAATGGCGCAGCGCACCACAGCCGCCATAAAAAAGCAGACCGTGACCGCATAAAAACACCCCTGAACATTATTTGTTCAGGGGATATTTTTTATAGTGATTCTTGTATTTCTATCTGCCTGTAAATCTCGTAGTAAATATTTTTTCTTTGCTCTTCGATCCCTTTTTTCATCTCGTAATAGAAATCTTTATCCTCGAAAAGCTTTACCACATACGGGGAATATCTTGTGCCCTGCCATTTGAACAGCTCCTCTGCCAGCGTTTCATAGCTTTTTGTAGCGGCATAGCTCCTTCCGATATTATCTGTCCCTGCGTCAAGCGAGTCAGCCACAGTGATTATATCTACGATCGGCTTCATATTTTTCGGAGCGGAGCCTGAGTCGGAAGGGTACCCTCCCTTTCCGTCATAACTGCAATGATGATAAAGCGCCGCCGTCTGAAGCTCAGGAAGGCTTCCCAGAGATTTCAGCATACAGCTTCCTAAGTACGGATGGTATTTTATAAGTGCGAATTCTTCTTCAAAAAGCTTTCTGTTATAGTTGCTGATATGCTTCAGTATCATGCTTTTTCCTATATCATGATACATTCCGCACTGTTCGGTCGTCTCAAGAATATTTTCTTTTCTTTCGGCGATTTCTTCGATGCTTTGGGTATTCATAACGCCTACCATCGACTTCGGATCTGTTTCTATCATCCTGCAGCAAATCTTTTTCGAGATCCACGCCACCATTTTTGAATGTATATGTGTCGGCGGATGGCAAGCCATGATGTAATTCATAAGGCTGTTCTGACTGTATCTGTTGCTTTTGGCGTGCGCCCACGCTATATTCTGAACGTCGTTGCTGAGCTGAGTGATGTATTCGTTATAAGGCATTCTCATCAGATACGCGAACGCCTGCTCCAGCATTTTGTTTATGATCGTGGAGTAAAGCTTCTTTTCTTCTTCGCCTGAATATTTGTTTACATAATATTCCACATAAATCGGTATGCGCAGATTGTCAAAAATACTGGCTGATGAAAAGTCGTCTCTGTTTCTTTTTTTGTACAGACTTATCAGATGATTTAGCACGTCCTTGAGCGGAATAAGACCGTTATGAAATCTTGCGGCGTCATACATATAAAGCATTTTGTTTTCACCGCCCGCCACGTTTGGAGAGGTGAAGCCGCAGTTATAAAGATACTCTGCCGATTCAAGAACGTCCTTTGCGATCTCCTCATTATATTCGCTTCTGAGATTGGAGAGGTACGTTGTCCTGTCAGCGTGCATCGAGTAAGCGAAAAGGTCCCACGGCTGTTCGGGATTTTCTTTTCTTTTTTCCTCAGAGTTAATGATTTCCATCGCTTTATCGAACAAAGCCGAATATTCGGCGTATTTGTCCTTTGTTGAACGAAGATTTCCCAGATTGTCCACTTGCTTCATATCAAGCTTCATATTTCCGAGGCTCCTGATGATATAGCCTCTTGTTTTGGAGTCGGTTATCTCATCATAGCAGGACAAATAAGACGCCGCCTGAGAAAAATAATTCTTTATCGTATCGGAATATACGGATATACCGAGGTCTTCTTCCTTCAGGTTTATATAATGAAGACAAAGCCCCATATAGTAAAGCTCCTGTATAAGCAGGTCGCGGTCGTTGTGAATGGTCGCATACTCACGCAGAAGTCGGTGTATGTAATATGCAAGACAGCCGTCAGACTGCTGTTTAAGGCTCATAAGCTCCTGAGACAGCTCAACAAGCTCATCAGCCTGCTCTTTCGTAAGCTCATCAGCCCTGTGAGCGAGTATCTTTTCGGAAATGAGCTTATCGTTTGCAACATGAAGCGCATACAGGTCTTCCGAGTTCTTCTTTATAGCTTCGATCGCTTCGTCTTTGTTCATATAAAGGTCGATATGAAACCTCATATGCTTTCCCACAGTGCGGAGATTTTCCATATATTGCTCAAAGTCCTTGTTCAACGCATACACCTCCTTATAAAATAATT
>CANRFO010000027.1 GCA_947629925.1 uncultured Ruminiclostridium sp. | reverse complement strand
TACTTCAAGATGAATTTCAGGCGATGAAAAGCTAAGTTTCCGTTTATCATCGTCCCATTAAAACTGAATACCGAAAATTTGACCGTTGGCACACCGGCTCCCCGGTGAAAATGCCAGCGGTCTTTTTTATCGGATATACTGTTTTATGGCAGACTGGACATTCCGTCTGCCTTTTCTGTTTTGTGAGGCAGTCCTGCCATAGAAAACACAGCCGCATAGGCTGCGTTTTCGGCTCGGATCTGTTCTTTTTCCGTACAGCCCTGCATAAACTGCTAAAAAAACAACCTGTACGAAAGGAAAAGACAATGTTTACACTGACTACTTCAGGAAAGAAAATCATGAGAACAGCGATAGCCGTGCTTGCCGTGCTGGTAGGTATCGGTATCGTGGTAACAGCGGTGGTATCCTCTTACAAGGTGGTCGCCGCCGAGAAAAAACTGCCCATATACTCGGTTTCAAGGGGAGACAACAAGATCGCCCTCACCTTTGACTGCGCATGGGGCAACTCCAACACTGACCTGCTTTTGCAGCTTCTGAAGGACGCCGACGCAAAGGCGACGTTCTTCGTGACAGGGGAATTTTGCGACAAGTACCCTGAAGATGTTAAAAAGATGTATGACGCGGGACACGAGATAGGAAACCATTCCGACGCTCACCCCCATGTCGAGGGGATAAACATAAACGACCTCATTGAGGATACACGGGAATGCTCCCGCAAAATAAAGATGATAACGGGCGAGGAGCCTGCGCTCTACCGCGCGCCGTACGGCGAGTATGACGACAACGTTGTGAATACCATAGAGGGAATGGGAATGAAGATGATACAGTGGTCGGTGGACAGCATAGACTGGCAGGAGCCTGACGCCGACACTATCATAAAGCGTATATGCGACGGGACCGTTTCAGGCTCTGTCCTGCTGTTCCACAACGACCTTGAAAACACCGCGCAGGCGCTCCCCGAAGTGCTTTCGGCGCTAAAGCAGAAAGGTTACAGCTTTGCCCGCGTTTCGGATATGGTGTACTTTGACAGCTATCATATAGACAACAGCGGAATGCAGATATTTGACGCTTCGGCGCTGCTTCCCACCGCCGCTTACTCAGATGATAGGCTTCTTAACGAGGCTATGGAAACGCTGAGGGAAAATATGTCGCTTCAGGAGCTTTACGACCTTACAGGCGGCGTTACACAGGAAATGGCGGACAGAGTCGGCGCGCTTCTTGACGAAGAGCATAGGCAGGCTATTGAGAACGCCTCGTTTGAAGAGCTGAGAGAGGCAGTCACTAACCTTATCTCCACCGTCGAAGCGGAGCAGGGCGGAGAACCTGCCGCAACAACTCCTTCGGAGAACAGCGGCGAGCCTGTTGAAACAGGCGGAAATACCTCCGATCCCTCCGAGACTGACGCTTCGGGTACAGGCGAAGGGACCACAGCTCCGTCCTTTACCACTATCGACGACTATGTAAAGGGTCAGGGCGCCGCAGCTCAGACAACTCCTGCCGCAACGACTCCCGCCATGACCGAAACAACTCCCGCGCAAACAACTGCGGCTCCCGCTACCACGCCCGCCGAAACAACGACCGCCGCAGAAACCACCTCGCCGTTCAGAGAGGGAAGAAAGTAAACAAGATACGCAAAAATATAAAGCCCGCTGATCTTTCTCAGCGGGCTTTGTTTATTTTCAGCTCAGCCTCTGTTCGCCTGATTGTCCTTGAGGATAACGTCGTGTGAGCCGCCCTCCACGATACTTGTGGAAGAGACCAGCGTCAGCACTGCTTTCTTTTGCAGTTCGGGAATGGTGAGACAGCCGCAGTTGCACATAGTGGAGCGAACCTTGGACAATGTTCTCGTCACGTTGTCCTTTAAGCTGCCCGCATAGGGAACGTAGCTGTCAACGCCCTCCTCAAAGGACAGCTTGCTGTCGCCGCCCATATCGTAGCGCTGCCAGTTTCTCGCTCTGTTGGAGCCTTCGCCCCAGTATTCCTTAACGTATGTTCCGTTTAACATAACTTTATTTGTTGGGGATTCGTCAAAGCGGCTGAAATATCTTCCCAGCATGATGAAATCCGCGCCCATAGCAAGGGCGAGGGTGATGTGATAATCGTGAACGATACCGCCGTCTGAGCATACGGGAACGTAAATTCCCGTTTCCTCAAAGTATTTGTCGCGTTCCTCGCACACCTCTATCAGGGCGGTAGCCTGTCCTCTGCCTATGCCCTTCTGCTCACGGGTGATACAGATAGAACCGCCGCCGATACCTACCTTTACAAAGTCTGCGCCGCAGTCGGCAAGGAAGCGGAAGCCCTCTTTGCTCACTACGTTTCCTGCGCCCACCTTTACGCTGTCGCCGTAATGCTCTCTAATCCACTGAATAGTGAATTTCTGCCAGTCGGTGTAGCCCTCGGAGCTGTCTATACAAAGCACGTCAGCTCCCGCCTCAACAAGCGCGGGAACACGCTGGGCGTAATCTCTTGTGTTTATGCCTGCGCCGACAACGTAACGCTTTGCGCTGTCAAGCAGCTCGTTCTGATTTGTCTTGTGGCTTTCGTAGTCCTTGCGGAAAACAAGGTAAAGCAGCTTTCCCTCATTGTCGATTATGGGCAGGGAGTTCAGCTTATGGTCCCAGATTATGTCGTTTGCGGTTTTCAGGGTAGTTCCCTCAGGGGCGGTTATCAGCTTTTCCAGCGGGGTCATAAATTCCTTTACCTTAACGTCCGTCGCCATTCTTGAAACACGGTAATCCCTGCCTGTGACGATACCCACCAGCTTAGTGTCGCCTGTGCCGTCCTCAGTGACAGGCATTGTGGAATGTCCCGTCTTTTCCTTTAACGCCAGCACGTCAGCAAGGGTCATTTCGGGGCTGAGGTTGCTGTCGCTCTTGACATAGCCAGCCTTGTAGGATTTTACCCGCTTTACCATCTCGGCTTCCTGCTCAATGGTCTGAGAGCCGTAGATAAAGCTGATTCCCCCTTCCTTCGCCAGAGCTACCGCCATTTTATCGTCGGACACCGACTGCATTATGGCGGAAACAAGGGGAATGTTCATGGTGACGGCAGGCTCCTCGCCCTTTTTGAACTTCACCACAGGGGTCTTGAGTGATACGTTGGCAGGAATACATTCTGCTGAGCTGTACCCCGGCACAAGCAGATATTCCCCAAAGGTGTGTGAAGGCTCGGAATAGATTTTTGCCATAGTTACCCTCCTGATAGTTTATAGTTGATGGTTTTTAGTGCATAGTTGTGGTATTTTCGCCGTTGGCGAAAATTTATTTTGATTGGCGGGTGCGAATTTGGGAGTGGTGCGTAAAAGTAGTTGTTGTGCGGAATAATTTAATTTTCAACTGTCAATTGTCAACTGTTTACAGTTCGTTCCTGTTTTCAAGCGCACGCTGGAGCGTTACTTCGTCGGCGTATTCAAGAGAGCTTCCCGCGGGAAGTCCGTAGGCGAGCCTTGTCACCTTTATGCCCAGCGGCTTTATAAGGCGGCTGATGTAAGAGGCGGTGGTCTCTCCCTCAATGGTGGGGTTCGTCGCCATTATCACCTCGTCAACGTCTCCCGAAAGCCTTGCCATAAGCTCCTTTATACGGATATCGTTTGGAGTTATTCCGTCAGCGGGTGAAAGAAGTCCGTGAAGAACGTGATAAACGCCGTCGAAGCCTCCCGCCCTTTCAAAGGCGGAAACGTCCTTTGGCGCTTCAACAACGCATATCACCCTATGGTCGCGCTGCTCGTCGCTGCATATGGAGCATACCTCCTGCTCGGTGAAGTTCTGGCAGGTCTTGCAGAATTTCACCGAACGCCTTGCCTCAAGGATAGTGGTGGCGAAGTGAGCTACCTCCTCCTCAGGCATATTCAGTATGTGATAGGCAAGCCGTCCCGCCGTTTTCATTCCTATGCCCGGGAGCTTCGCAAGCTGCTCCGACGCAAGAAGAAGGGGGAGAGGATTATATTCCGCCATATCAGAACAGACCGGGCACGTTAAGTCCGCCCGTTACCTTTTCCATTTCCTTGCTTGTTTCTTCCTCCACCTTTTCAATAACGGCGTTTACGCCCGCTATGATTATATCCTCAAGGTCTTCGGGATTATCCTTATCTATGCAGTCGGGATTCAGCTTAACGCTTTTCAGCTTTTTGTCCCCCGTCATAACAAGCTCTATCATTCCGCCGCCTGCGGCTGCGGTAAATTCGGTCTCGTTCAGCTTTTCCTGGACCGCGGTCATTTCTTCCTGCATTTTCTGAGCCTGTTTTATCATCTGGTTCATATTGGATGCGCCTTTGTTCTGATATTCAGCGGGTAATCTTGCTTTCATTTTGTTATCCTTCCTTATTGTTTTATTGATGGGGCGCCGCCCCGTATTTACTTGTCCTCGACCTTTACGTCTATGCCCATTTCTCTTGCTCGTTCAAGGAGCGGGGTTATCCTGTCCTCCTGCTCCTCCTCCTTTTCATCAGGCAGGAGCAAAAGCTCAAACCGTCCGCCCATGACCGCCTTTGCCGAATCTCGGAGGGCTTCGGCGCGCTTTCCGTTCTGGAGGAAGCCCTTTGCAGAAGGGGGAGCTTTAATGTATATCTTTCCGTCGTACAAATGGGCCTGCGTTCCCGAAAGGATACCCCTTGCCGCTTCGGAAAGAGAATTTATGATGTCGCTCCACTGAGGGAGAGGCTGAGCGCCCAAAGGCAAAATTTCTTCGGTTTCCTCAATGGGCTGGGGGATCTCCGCTTCTTCCGCCGTTTCGCCGCCCTCGTTCTTCGGCGGGGCAAGTGCTTCCATTCCCTCAAAGAACGCCTGCCCCTCAACGGGCTCAGGCGGAGGAGGGACTTCTTCCTCCTGCTCCTCCTCGGCAACGGGAGCGTGCAGATTATCAAAAGCGGTTACGTCTTCGTCCTTTATATCCCTGTACGGCGGGTCAAAGGGCGGCTCGTCCTCCTTTTCCCCGTCTGCGTTCCCGCTCGGCGGCTCATCTTCATACACGCCTTCGTCAGCGTCTTCAGGTATCTCTTGTAACGCTTCCGTTTCTTCGGGAACAGTTTCCTCCCGAACGGGCAAAGGTTGTTCCACTGCGGGAGCGGCTAGAGCTTCCTTAGGTTCAGACGGCTCGTCCTGCGGAACTGTGCAGGAAAAGGTGATATCTTCTATTTTTTTCTCCAGCGCTCCGAGCCTTGCGGCAAGGGACGCGGCGTCGTTATTTAACTGCGGGGTGCAGATGCGTATCAGAAGGCTTTCCGCAAGCAGTCTTGCCTGCCCCGTCTGTTTCATGCGGTTTATCCCGTCAAGGCTTTCGGAAACAAGCTCCGCCCAGCGCATTATCTCGTCGCGGGAAAGGAAGCTGCACTGCTTTTCGTATCTGCCTATCTCCTCATCTGAAGCAAAAACGAGCCCGCTTTCGGGAGCGGCTTTCGTCAGCATAAGGTTTCGGCAGTGAAGCGTCAGCTCCTCTATAAAGCGGCTCAGATCCTTGCCGCGAGATATAAGCTCGTCCAGTATTTTAAGCGCGTCGGCGGGTCGATGCGCTATCGCCGCCTCGGTTATGCCGAAAAGATATCCGCTGTCGGGAGCGCCGCTGCATTTTCTTACAAGCTCCTCGGTAACGTTGCTGTCAAAGGATATGCACTGGTCGAGCAGGGATAAAGCGTCGCGCATAGCGCCGTCGGAAAGTCTTGCTATAAGCGCGGCGGCGGCAGGGTCAAGCTTTACGCCCTCTTTTTCAGCCACTTCGAGCAGACGCTCTGCGGACTTGGCAGGGTCTATCTTGGAGAACATAAACTGCTGACAGCGGGAGAGAATGGTGGCGAAAACTTTATAATACTCGGTGGTGGCAAGAATGAATACAGCGTGAGCGGGCGGTTCCTCAAGAGTTTTCAGCAGAGCGTTGAACGCCGCGCCAGACAGCATATGCACCTCGTCGATGATATAGACCTTATATTTGCAGTCGATAGGCGAGTATATGACCTCGTCCCTTATCTGACGAATACTGTCAACGCCGTTGTTTGAAGCGGCGTCTATTTCGATTATATCGGTGCTTCCGTCGGCTATCGCCTTGCAGGCGGCGCATTTTCCGCAGGGATTTCCGTTCACGGGGGAAAGACAGTTCACCGCCCTTGCCATTATTTTGGCGCAGGTGGTCTTTCCCGTTCCTCTTGTTCCCGTGAAAAGGTAAGCGTGAGCTATCTGTCCCGTGATTATTTGATTTTTCAGGGTAGTTGTGATATGCTCCTGTGAAATAACGTCGTCAAAGGTCTGAGGACGGTATTTTCGGTATAAAGCGAGATACAGGACAACACACCCCCTTTTGACAGTTTACAGCTGAGCCTTTGATTACGGGGCGGGTACCTGCTCACAGTCGGAGATACGCTTAATGCTGCTCGGTTCCCCGCCTGACATGGTTCGCGGCACCGTCTTGAGCAGGGCTTCCCGACCCGTAATCAAAGGCTCAGAATTCTCGTTTCAGAGTTAAAGGTATAATTGCATTAAAACTAATTGAGTATTTGGTATATTATAACCTATATACGGGAAAAAATCAAGAGGAAAAAGCGAAAAAAAGTAACAAAACGGGCGATTTTGACCGCCCGTTTTTTGCCGTAATTTACCGCTTTATTTAACTACAATGTTCACTAATTTTGCGGGAACGCCGATGGCTTTTACCACAGTTTTCCCCTCTATCAGCTTTTTCACGCCCTCGTCCTCTAAAGCGGCGGCTACAAGTCCGTCCTTGTCAAGAGCGGCGGGAACGTTCAGCTTCGCCTTTACCTTGCCGTTTATCTGAACGGCTATCTCAACAGTCTCCTCAACACAGAGAGCCTCGTCGTATTTGCACCATTCCTGCTGATTCAGCACGCCCTCGCAGCCGATGTTGACGTAAATTTCCTCAGAAATGTGGGGTGCAAAAGGACAAAGAAGGGTGAGGAATATCTTCATCTCGCCCCGATTAACACTGCCTGTGGCGGAAATTTTGTTCAGCAGGCTCATCAAAGCGGCTATGGCGGTGTTGAATTTCAGCGTTTCAATGTCCTCGCTCACCTTTTTGATAGTGCGGTGAAGCTCAGGCTCAAGCTCTTTGCGGCAGGAATCGTCCTCGTTGCAGATGTCCTGCAAAGCCCATACCCTGTCAAGGAAGCGCTTGCAGCCCTTTATTCCCTCGTCCTGCCAGGGGGCGGCTTTTTCAAAGTCGCCGATGAACATTTCGTACAGGCGGACGGTGTCTGCGCCGTAATCACGGATAACTTCGTCGGGATTTATCACGTTGCCCTTGGATTTGGACATTTTGGTGAACTGCCCGGGGTTTTCAGGATCCTTGCCCAGAATCATACCGTGGCTGGTGCGCTTGTTGTAAGGCTCGGGGCAGCTCACAACTCCCAGATCGTAAAGGAATTTGTGCCAGAAACGGCTGTAAAGCAGGTGAAGGGTGGTATGCTCCATACCGCCGTTGTACCAGTCGACGGGGAGCCAGTAGTCCAGCGCCTCCTTGCTTGCAACTGCGTCCTTGCAGTGAGGGTCGCAGTATCTCATAAAGTACCAGCTTGAGCCTGCCCACTGGGGCATAGTGTCGGTCTCCCTCTTTGCAGGACCGCCGCAGTGAGGGCAGGTGGTGTTTATAAAGCTGTCGAGAGTTGAAAGCGGGCTTTCCCCTGTGTCGGTGGGAAGATAGCTTTCAACTTCGGGGAGCATAAGGGGCAGCTCCTCCTCGGGAATAGGCACCCAGCCGCATTTTTCACAATATACCAGCGGTATAGGCTCGCCCCAGTAGCGCTGACGGCTGAATACCCAGTCGCGCAGCTTGTAATTCACCTTTTCGTGGCCCTTGCCGTTTTCTTTCAGCCATTTTTTTATCTCAACCTTGGCGTCCTCAACGGAAAGTCCGTCAAGAAATCCGCTGTTTACCATAATTCCCGTAGCGCAGTCGGTGAACGCCTCTTTCGTAACATCGCCGCCCTTTACCACCTCGATAATGGGCAGGTCAAACACCTTTGCAAATTCATAGTCACGGGTATCGTGGGCAGGTACTGCCATAATTGCGCCTGTGCCGTAGGTCATCAGTACATAATCAGAGATGAATATGGGTATCTCTTTGCCGTTCACGGGATTGATGGCAGTTACGCCCGCCAGCTTGACGCCGCTTTTTTCCTTGTTCATCTCGGTGCGGTCAAAGTAGGATTTTCTTGCCGCTTTTTCCTGATACTCCCTTATCTCCGCCATATTGGTCAGCTTGTCCGCCCACTTTTCAATGTATGGGTGTTCGGGGGCGATTACCATATAAGTTGCTCCGAAAAGGGTATCGGGGCGGGTGGTGTAAACGGTCAGCACGTCTCCCGCCGTGGTGTCAAAGTTCACCTCTGCGCCTGTGGAGCGGCCTATCCAGTTTATCTGCGAGGTCTTTACACGCTCGGGATAATCCACGAAGTCAAGATCCGCAAGCAGTCTGTGAGCGTACTGCGTTATTTTCAGCATCCACTGGGATTTCACCTTGTGTACCACTTCTCCGCCGCAGCGCTCGCAGCAGCCGTTCACAACTTCCTCGTTGGCAAGCACGACCTTGCAGGAGGTACACCAGTTCACGGACATTTCCTTTTTATAGGCAAGCCCTTTCTTGAAAAGCTGTAAGAATATCCACTGAGTCCACTTGAAGTATTCGGGGTCGGTGGTATTCACCTCTCTGTCCCAGTCGAAGGAAAGTCCCAAAGACTTTAACTGCTGTTTAAAGCGGGCGATGTTGTTCTGCGTTACAACAGCGGGGTGTATCTTATTTTTTATGGCGTAATTCTCCGTGGGCAGACCGAACGCGTCCCAGCCCATGGGGAACAGCACGTTATAGCCCTCCATTCTGCGCTTGCGTGCTACGATGTCAAGCGCCGTGTAGGGGCGTGGGTGACCGATATGAAGTCCCTGTCCTGAGGGGTAGGGGAATTCCACCAGAGCGTAATATTTGGGCTTATCGCTTCCGTTTTCGGCGTGGAAGGTCTTATGCTCGTCCCAGTAATCCTGCCATTTCTTTTCTATTGCCGCATAATCGTAATTCTTTTTCATCTTCATTTCCTCTGAATAATTTTTTTGCATTTACGGAAATATTATAATACCGTCATACCCTTTTTGTCAAGCAAAAAATGGTTTTGCGGCATTTTTTCGGTTGACAGTGGGAAAAATTTGTGTTATACTGTTTGTTGCCGAGTTTCAGATATTGGGCTATAGCCAAGTGGTAAGGCAACGGACTTTGACTCCGTCATTCCAGTGGTTCGAATCCACTTAGCCCAACCAGCCGCTGAGCGGCTTCAATGCGCTCAAAGTTCACAAGAGCGCATTTTTACGTTGTATGACTTTATAATCTTGTGCTATCGGTGCCGACGTATGGAGGCGTGCGCAGGTTTTTGCTTTTGGTCTTGTGGATTCGAACCACTGGGTTCAGAATCCACTTAGCCCAACCAAAACAGTGAAAAGTGCATAGTGTACAGTACACAGTTGTGGAGTTTTTGCTCCGCAAAAACAAATTTAAAAAAGCGAGTGCTGATTTAAGGTACTACCCCTAAATCAGCACTTGTCATTTCAAATCCGTCCGCGAAGCGGACTCTACAATTGTGTATTTTGCACTTTGCACTGTAAACTTTCTTTCGGGTGTGAATTTATGAACTACAACGACTATTTCAACAAGCTGCTCTGTCAGCTTGCAATAGAATTCAACTGTTCTCCCGACGATTTTCGACGGGAGGAAAACGTGCTTACCTTGTCGGAATTTGACGAAAGGGCGAGGGCGTACAGCGACGAAAAATACTTTTTCCATATGGTAACTGCGGGGAGCAACGCCGTTATTACCGCCGACCAGCGTTTACACCCGTTTCTGCGGGGATTTATGGGGAAAACGGGACATTTTTTGTTCGAGCTGCCAAACCTGCTCCCGCTGGAAAAAGAGCTGAACAAGTACGGGCAGACGCTTTCCCAATCCTCTCATATGTTTTTGCCCTGCCGTGAGGTACAGCCGAGGCTGGCTCTGCCTGTTAAATGGTTTTACGGCAAGGAGATATTCCCCTTTTACGGGGACGGGCGTTTTCCCAACGCTATCTGCGAGAAATTTATTCCCCGCAGGCCTGACCGCATAGTGGTCTGCGCCTATGACGGGGAGGAAATTATGGGAATGGCAGGCTGCTCCGAGGACGCAAAGGGCTGGCTCCAGATAGGGATAGACGTTATGCCGGAGTATCGCTCGAGGGGCGTGGGGACCTATCTTGTGACATTGATGAAAAACGAGATTGAAAAGCGGGGAGATATCCCGTTTTACGGCACAAGCCTTTCTAATTATCATTCCTGGAATATCGCGCTGAACAGTGGGTTTAAGCCGAGTTGGGCGGAGATAACGAGCAGAAAAGCAGATTGACCAAATAAAAAACAGTCTTGTCAGAAAACAAGACTGTTTTTTTATTTATTGTTTACAATGGATTCCACGATCTCAGAAATATTTGTCAGTTGCCTGTCGTTCAGCTTTTTCAGATCCTCTATCAGCTTGCCCAGCTTTTCGGGCTGTTGCGACTCCGTATCAAAAAATTCCTGCGGGGTGATGTTCAGATATTCGCATATAAAGAAAAATCCCGACATAGAGGGTAATGCTTTTCCCGTTTCAATATTGTTTATATATCCTGCGTTCTGCCCGATAGACAGGCTCATTTCCCGTGCGGAAACGCCTTTTTTCGTCCTCAGCTTGGCTAACCTTATGGAAAATTCTTCTTCAAACATCATATCATCTCCTGATATTATTTTATCCAATACTTTACAAATTTTATGGGATTATTTCTTATAAAAGTATTGAAATATTTGATTGTATATGATATAATGTTTTTTGTGAGGGATTAAAAACTATACGAGAGGAGAAAAACAATGGAAAACAACCCGAACAATAATCAGAATAATTATCAGCAACAGCCTTACGGAAACAGTCAGCCGCCGTTATACCCGCAATATCCGCAAAAACCGTACAAGCCTTTTTATCAGAAGGTCTGGTTCTGGGTGCTCATGTCGGTTTTATTTTTGTTCGTTGTTCTTACAATGTGTATTTTTATAGGAATACCGATGATAGGCAGGTCGAGTTCGAGCGGTGAAAGCACGTCGTCTAATAACGATCATACATACTCCGTGACGTCTGCAACGGAAGGCGAAAGCGAAGATACGAACGTTGACCCGATAGGAAAAACCGTCACCGTCAGGGATCTGAAACTGACTATCGAATCCTTCGGAACTATCGAAGATGACAACGAATTTAACAAGCCTGACGAGGGAAAAGAATTTGTTGAAATAGTAATGCTGGCAGAAAACACCTCCAAGGATAACTGTTATTTTTCTTCCGCCGATTTTGACGCTTATCTGGACGGATTTGCCATAGATGAAGATTTTTCGTGCAGAAGTGCGTCTGATAACGAGTATATGAGCGCTACGCTGGCAAGCGGGAAAAAATTCAGGGGCAGTCTTTGCTATCAGCTGCCGAAAGACTGGAAAGAGCTTGAAATCATAATCGACCTGAATACGTTTATAGACAATGATGAAGTCACTTTAACATTTTTGAACCAATAATGAAAACGGAGAGGAAAACCTCTCCGTTTGTTTTTATTTTTCCATTTCCTGCCTCATCACCCCGCACAGATACAGCGACCCGCAAACTACTTTAAGCTGATTTTTTGTTTCCTCCGCCAATTTTATCGCTTCGGCAGGGCTTGCGGCTTTTTGGCAGGATTTCCCCGCTTTTTCGGCGATTTTCGCTATTTTCTCGGCGGGGACGGCGTCGGGGGAGAAAAAGTCCGCCGCCACAACGTTGTCAAACAGAGGGAGAAGCAATTTCAGCGCTCCCTCCCAATCCTTTGTCTTCAACATTCCGGTGACAAGGGCCTTGCTGTCGGCGTTTTCTTTCAGCAGGGCGGAAACGGCGGCGGCGCCTGAAACGTTGTGCGCTCCGTCTATCAGCCAGCCGTTTTTGAAACGTTCCGTTCTTGCGGGAACGGCGGCGTTTTCCAAGGCAAAGCGTATGCTTTCCTCGGAAACGTTCAGAAGTCTTAAGGTTTCTATTGCGGCGACGGCGTTCACCGCCTGATGCTTTCCGCACATTTTCGTGCGGAATTTTTCGTTTTTGTAGGTAAATCCCGTTCCCTCAAGGGTGGAATCAAGTATTTTTATATCTTCATTTTCGGGAACAGTGAGCGGCGAGTTCATCTCCTTTGCCCTGTTTTTCAGCACGGAGATGACCTCGGGGTGCTGAAGGGGAGAGGAAACGGCGGGGCGGTTCTCCTTGATTATCCCCGCCTTGTGGACCGCTATTTCGGCGGGAGTGCTGCCAAGAATGGCGCAGTGGTCAAGGTCCACGGTGGTTATCACGGAGATTTCGGGGTAAATAACGTTGGTGCAGTCCAAGGTCCCCCCTATTCCCACCTCTATCACCGCATAGTCGCAGTTTTTGTCGGCGTAATAAAGAAAAGCGGCGGCGCAGAGTATCTCGAACTGAGAATAATCCTTACAGCCAGTTTTTTCGGCAGCAGTTTTCACAAGTCCTATGTAATAGGCAAAATCCTCCTGCGAGATAGGGACGTTGTCAAGCTGTATGCGCTCCTCTACAAAATTTATGTAGGGAGAGGTGAACTTTCCCGTGTGAAAGCCGCTTTTCATCAGTCCCAGACAAACGTATTCGCAGACACTCCCCTTGCCGTTGGTGCCTGCGACGTGGATACATTTCAGTTTTTTGTACGGCTCGCCCAGCGCCGCCGTAAGTCCCTTAAAGCGGGACAGGTCAGCGACGGGAGCGCCCGCCTTCGTAAAGGAGCCAAGATACTCCATTGTCTCTGCGTGCGTCATAATGCTTTATTCCTCTATTTCATAAGCGCTATGAAGGCTTTTGCCTTCGCCGCTACAATTCTGTCATTTTCATAGGAAAGAGTTTCCGCCGCCTGACCTATCTCAAGCCAGCGAAGCTGGGATATCTCCTCCTGCTGCGGGATAAGCTCATGGCTCAGCGCCATGCCGACGAAATATACCACGGTCTTTCTTGTGCCGCGTTTGGGAGAAAAGGTCACCGTTTCGCGAAAGCCCGTATCAAGAAGAACGTCCAGCCCCGTTTCCTCTTTTATTTCACGGCGGGCAGTCTCCTCCTCGGTCTCGCCCTCCTCCATGTGACCCTTGGGAAACGACCAGCAGCCGGAGCGAATATGCCGCACCAGCAGTATCTCGGTATTGCCGTGGTATCTGCGGTAAACGATAGCGCCGCAGGATTTTTCGTAATTCATGCCGCCGTTCCCTCCGTATTCGTCGCTGAATATGCTGAATATAGTATAACACAAAACAGACCGCTTGTCACTAATTTTTTAAAAAATACCGCCGTATTTTTTCGGAATAAAGAATCCCGCCTCAGCTGTTCAAAGGCGGGAAGCGTTTTATTTATCGCCAAAGGATTCGGCGGACAAAGGCACAGCGCGTACAGGCGACGATATTATCAGCGTTATCACTTTGTATATTCTTCGTACAATTTGTCATATTCCTCCTTGGAAATATCGCCGTAATCCTGATCCATTCCTATATCTCCCTTGCCCCACCCTTTACGGTAAAATTCTTTTGTAAAAGGCTCGCCGATATCGGGATAGGTTATCGTTCCGCGGGAGAGAAGATACTCCACGTCATAACCGTCCGCGGTCTTTACAACCCCCGCCAGCACCTCGTCCGCTTTCATGTTGTTCCCCTCGTCATAAGAAAACGAGAACAGATACGCCTTTTCACCGCCTATTCTGCCCTCTTCAAACGAAAGTTCATCAATAAAATTTACCTTTCCTGCTCCGAACGAATACAGAAGCTCCATTTCCCCGCCGCTTTTATCCCAAAGCTCCAGCACCCTCGCATTTGCTTGATGAGTAAGCACCAAAAGCTCGGTTTTCCCGTCAAGATCAAGGTCGATTATCTGCGCGTCATAAACGATCCTGTCGTCGTTTGCGTAATTGCCTTTTACTGTTTCGATGTCGCTTTCGGAAATGATCTCATCAGACGTTTGCAGATCGCTTTCCGCTGAAATATTCTGTACAGCGCTTGAGTCCCCGCTGCTGCACGCAGTAAGCGACATTACGAGTGCAAATGCCGCAATTGCCAATGTGATTTTTTTCATAATGACCTCCTGTAATGCGTATTTTTGAGTTTCACATCAAAAGACCGCCAATTTGTTATTAGAATATGTTTACATAAATAAGTGCGTCCTGCGTCAGGGAGCGCATTGTACGCTCAGCGGTGCATCTCTATCGACCCGCAGATTTCATTTTCTTTTTGCAGTCATACATTCTCTGATCGGCAAGGCGTTCTGCTTCCGTCAATTCGTTCGGCGGTTCGTACAGAGCGTATCCGTATGCGATTTGCAGCAGAACGGGAGGATTTTCCTTTTCGTTATATTCGTCCACCATTTTCTGCATTTCTGCAAGCGCCTGTTCTGTTTCGTTCTCACCGCCCTGCTCGGCAACCACGATAAATTCATCACCGCCTGTACGATAACAAGTGCCGATCTGCACAAAGCTGTCCCGCAAAATATGCGCCGCCGCGATGATGTGACGGTCACCCGCCGCATGACCGTAGACGTCGTTCACCTTTTTCAGCAGATTGATGTCAAACTGTACGATCATAGCGGGAATTGCTTTGTCGCGTATTTCGTTCTCTTTTTCGCTGAATGCGATACGGTTTTTCAGCTCAGTCAAACAATCCGTATACGCCATTTTCTCCATGAGCTGCGCCCTGTCATGCTCCATAGTAAGGCGGTTGCGCTCACGAATGAGATAAATTCCCACCACAAGCAGAAACAGCAGTACGCCGATTCTGGTAAAGGCGCTTGTTCCCAGCATACCGTTTTTGTTCTCGATATAGCGGATAAGATCAATTATAACGCCGATAACGGCGGCTCCCATTCCGAAAACCAGCGTTCTGGCAAACTGCCTTTTGATACTTTTCTTTCGGACGGCACGGATTATCAGATAGACCGTCATTAACACGGCGACCACGATTATCGCCTGAGAGAGCGGCAGTAAATAATAAATATCGCAAATGCCCGTAGCATTCAGCACAAGGGTCAGCAAAAAATTACCTGCGATCAGGCATTGGAGGATTTTCAGAAGCACGGTATTTTTGTGATTTGTTGCGCTTGCGGTAAAGGAAACAGGCAGATAGGCAATAAAAATAAGGCACATATAATTAAGGAATTTGATAAGTGCGGGAAACTGGGTCAAAACCTGCAGGAGATAGGTCTCGTTTATCGACCAGAGCCCCACAAGTATCGCAAATGTACCGAGGGCAAAAAAGTTCAGATTATCGCCGCTTTTGAGGTTCCTTGCGGTAATGCCGATAAACAGCATTATCAGACCGAACATGAACATAATAAGGCAGACGGAAAAGTCAGGCAGCGCCTTTTTATACATATCGCCCATATACAGTCCCGCGTCTTCCACAGCCGCGTCTTTAAAGGCGGCAGGTGTATCCGAAAAGAGCGGATGTACGGAAAGGGTCAGTTCCCTTGTTCCCGTCGGCAGCACTATCATGTGCATATCCATGCCGTAGGATATTCCCAGAAATTGCGGCTGCTCAGGAGCATAAGTATATATCACCGTGCCGTCGGCGGACGCTGTGAAAAATGTATCAATGCTTTTCAGGCATAAACGCTGATCTTTCGTATCAATATCCGAAAGCCCGCGGGTCAGAACAAGATCGCCTTTCGGCAAATCATTCAGCGAGCAGACCGTTCCGTCGTCAGCCTGCCACTGCGTCATAAGATCTGTTACCGTTTCGGAATAATGCTTTTTCGGCGCGTCGAAACAGAGTACAGCCGCCGCCATGAGCAGCGCGATCACAAACAAAGCGATCACATCGGGCAGGAGCTGAAAAATACGGTTTTTTTGTTTGTCCATATATTCACCTTGATTCAGGATTTAAAGGTATTCATAATAGCCGCAGCTTGCTTTTGGAACAGCTTGCTGCAAAAAGTAACTTTTAATATATTTATAGCACAAAATTTACAATAAGTCAAACGGGAGAACGACTTTTTCTACGTTTCAGCCTAAGGGATAATAAAATGATATTGACTTTTGAAAAACAATAAGAGCTTCACTCTCCTTGAAAGAAGTGTAAAGCTCTTTTCGTAACCTACTTATTTAATTCTGTTCGGAGATGATCATTTACGGAACATCACCGAATTTTTCCGAGAGGTTTCCTTTTCAGCGACCATAAACCTCTGTGCAGTATACAAGCGCAAACTCATTTTTGGCAACGATTATGTCAAAAAAGTTCGTTGCTTGTGGATCTGTGATGTTGTGACCAAATAGATTTTTGGGTGATGAATATAAAAAACACACTCCCGTGGTATGGGAGCATGTTGTAGCGGCTCAGCCGCTGGTGGAGCATAGGGGATTCGAACCCCTGACCCCAACACTGCCAGTGTTGTGCGCTCCCAGCTGCGCTAATGCCCCGATGGTAGTTAGTTTGATAGTTGTTAGTAGTTAGTTGTTCGGATTTAAGTGACTGCGTTAAAATGCAACGAATCATTAACTAACAACTAGCAACTAATAACTAATAACTGTAAAAATCCTGTCGTAAGACAGGATTTTTACTTTGGAGGCGCCACCCGGATTTGAACCGGGGATCAGGGTGTTGCAGACCCTTGCCTTACCACTTGGCTATAGCGCCGCTTTTCGCTTTTGTGAATACGCAACTTTTGTTCACAAAAACGAAAATTTCTGCCCCCGCTTCTGCAAGGGCTGGTACAGCTTATTCGGAATACCGCAAAAATATTCCTGTAAACTGCTGGAGCGGATTACGAGGCTCGAACTCGCTACCTCCACCTTGGCAAGGTGGCGCTCTACCGGATGAGCTAAATCCGCA
>CANRFO010000026.1 GCA_947629925.1 uncultured Ruminiclostridium sp. | reverse complement strand
ATTACATGGAAAATCTGACGGGCGGTAATCCTCCCGTCAGACCGTTACCCTGTGTAGTCCCTTGTAAACTGTACTTTTCTCCTATATAAATATCATAATATTGTACAGTCGCGGCTGATGTGCCTTCCGAACCGTCTTCGCCGTACATTATGGATCCGTTCTGCGCATTTATCTTATAGGAATATTTTTTCCCCTCATGTGAAAACTCCACTATATAAGTTTCCGCGTCCTGAGCGTCAAGATACACCGAAAGCTCTTGGACCTCCTTATCGGTGAAGCCCGCCGCGGACAGCGCTTCAAGCTGAGCCTGACGAGGCGAGATATGACTTCCGTCGCTGCACGCTGAAAGAAAAAGCAGCGCTCCCGCCGCAAGAAATGCGATGACTTTTTTCATTTTATCACTCCGTTCGGTAATAAGCAGTATTTTCTTTATCTGATTATATCACCTGATTTTTTTAAAGTCAACGTCTGTTCCGTATATTCAGCTAAATATCATAAAATTATCATAAATAAAAGGAGCGGATACTTTATCCGCTCCCTGTCGTTTACCAGCCCATTATTTCCTTTATTGTCTCGGAAAGCTTTTCGGCAGATTTTGTGTGAGTTTTTTCGGTGGGGTGCCAGTCGGCGGCAAGCCCGTCGCGGGGATTTTGCTGGTCGAACATAAGATAGTGTATCTTTTCATCGCCCGTTTCCTCGCTGTACTGTTTTACAGCAGCTTCAACATATGGACAGAGCGCCTGACCCATTGTGCCGAGAGAGGCGATAATTTCGGAATCGGGGTTATTTTCACGGACCGTTTTCAGAAATTCCACGTATGTGCTCTGATACTCTTCGCAGCGTTCCGCCTGACCCTTGCAGTAGCTGTCGTCGTTCGTGCCGAGGTTTATTACGATAACGTCAGGCTGACGCTTGCTGAAATCCCAGTCTATATCCGAGGGAACAAAGCTTCCGTTTCCGCTCCAAGAATAGCCCAGCTTCGTGTAGTACTGCGGAACGGTCTGCTGGCTCACCTTCGTTTCGCCGTCGCTGTATCCTGAGATTATCCCGTAACCGCTGAAGGAAACAAGGCTGTAATCCGCGTCAAGCGTTTCTGCGGTTTTATACGCATAAGCCTTTGTGCAGTCCTCTGTCTTGGTGGAGAAGTTGTGCGTCTTGTCCTCGTCATCAACTCCGTATCCGCAGGTTATGGAGTCGCCCACAAATTCTATCAGTCTGTCCTTGTCCTCGGCAGGTTTAAGGTTCTTTCCGACGATGGAAATATCTGTTATCGCATAAGTTGAGTGAGGAGCTTCCGAAAGCTTGACTATCTTTATGTCAACGGTTTCCTCACTTTCGCTGTCGAACACGTCGTAGGTTTCAATGGCGTTGTCTATCATATCGTCGATAACTCTTTCGCCATTAACATAGATCCCTATTCTTGCGTGCGCGTCCTCGCCGGAGGAGTTGCCGCTGGCATTATCCCCTGCCACTGTCACCGAGCATTTTGTTCCCGTAAAGGAGAATTCCACGCCTGTTCCCGAAAGCGCGCAGTAGATCATTCCGTTATCGTAATATGTACGGCCGAGTTCCTTGAAATTTTCTTCTTTAAGCTCCACCTTTTCGGGCGTCATTTCTGTTTCCTCCTGTGAAGTGGTTTGTTCCTGACTGTTTGTATCTGCCTCCTGACCTGTCTGCCCGTCCGAGCAGGCGCAGGCGGAAAGAGCAATGCCTGCGGCGAGCGCCGCGGCTGCGTATCTTTTTATTTTCATATAATATCCTCCTTGCTGTATCTTCAAATATTATAACCGAAGGCGGTGCAATTGTCAAGAATACCGCTTGAAGAACAAGGAAAAATATGTTATACTTATAAATCAGCAGAAATCTAATACATAACTTCGGAGAAAAAATTTGAAACATATAAAAAGACTTATACGTTCCCAGCCCGTCCTTTCCATATCTCTTTTCGCGGCGCTGGTGACCGTGTTTATCATTCCGCCCGATAAAGAGTATCTCGGCTACTGCAACTACAATGTGCTTATACAGCTTTTCGCGCTTATGACGGCGGTAGCGGGGCTTCGCGGCGCAGGCGTGTTTGACGTTGCCACCCGCCTTGTGCTGAAAAAAACAGGGAGCATAAGGCGGCTGGGTATCGCGCTTACGCTTATCTGCTTCTTTTCATCTATGCTTGTGACCAACGATGTTGCGCTGATAACATTTGTGCCGCTCACAATAATCCTTTTCAGGGACATAACCGACGAAAAAAGCCGTATCCTTACAATAGTCCTTGAAACCGCCGCCGCCAACATGGGAAGCATAATGACCCCCGTCGGGAACCCGCAGAATTTGTTTTTGTATGATGAATACGGGCTGACCCCGCTCACTTTTCTGAAAACCATGCTCCCTGTGGGAGCGGTAAGTCTCGTCTGCCTTCTGCTGCTTACGCTGCTGCTTCCTAAAACCGCCTGCCTTGCTCCGCAGAAAAAGGAAAATTCCGTTTCAAAACTCAACACCGCCGTATTTGCGTCCCTCTTTCTCATCTGCATACTGACTGTGCTTAGGATACTCCCTGTATATGTTTGCCTTGCGGCGGCGGCAGCGTCTGCGCTTATTTTTGACCGCTCCCTTTTCAAAAAAGTGGATTACGCCCTTCTCGGCACCTTTGTCTGCTTCTTTATTTTTGTGGGCAACATCGCGAGGATAGAAGCCGTGAACTCATTTTTCTCAGGCATAATGTCGGGACGTGAGCTTGTGGTTTCCGTTCTGTTGTCACAAGTCATCAGCAACGTTCCTGCCGCAGTAATGCTGTCGGGCTTTACCGAAAACGGCGTTCAGCTCCTGCTGGGGGTAAATCTGGGCGGCCTGGGAACGCTTATCGCCTCCCTTGCCAGCCTTATCTCGTTCCAGTTTTACCGCAAGTCGCAAGGCGCTGAAACACTGAGATACTTTGCCGTTTTTTCGGCGGTGAATTTCGGAATGCTCATTCTGCTGACGGGACTGGAGCTGCTTTTGCAAACGCTGTTCTGAAAGGAAATATTTACATGAAAAAGTGTATAGTTTTTGCTGCGGGCAGCAGCTTCGGACTTCGTCCTGAAATAAACGAGGGCGACCTTGTGATAGCTGCCGATGCAGGCATAGAAAATTGTTTAAAAGTCGGGATAACGCCGCATCTGGCGGTAGGCGACTGGGATTCCGCTTCGCCGCCCGATCTGCCGAAAATAGACCTGAAGGTGGAAAAGGACGATACCGACACTCTTGCGGCTCTGCGGATAGGCTTGGATAAAGGCTTTGATGAATTTCACATTTACTGCGGAACAGGCGGCGCGCGCCTTGACCATACGATAGCGAATTTACAGTCTCTTATGTTTCTTTCCAAGCGTGGAAAGCGCGGTTTTATCCACGACGAGAACCAGACCGTAACCGCCCTCACAGACGGGGAGATATTTTTCGGACCTTTGCCCTGCGGCAGTGTGAGCGTGTTTGCAGCCGACGGTAAGGCAATCGGCGTTACGGAAGAGGGCATGAAATACAAGACCGACAACATAACGCTTACCTGCGATTTTCCTCTCGGAGTGAGCAATTCCTTTATAGGAAAGCCTGTCCGCATAGCGGTGAAAAGCGGCACTCTGCTGATTTTCTACCCCAACGGCGCTGTTATTGAGGGAGAGAAGAAATGAACTTTGACGCGTATATTTTCGACCTTGACGGCACAGTATTGGATTCTGCGGGCGTTTGGAAACAGATCGACATTGAGTTTCTGGGAAAACGCGGTCTGCCGCTTACCGACGACTACACCGCCGCAGTGTCTGCCCTGCGCCTTTACGACGCCGCCATATACACAGCGAAACGCTTTGCGCTGAACGAAAAGCCCGAGGATATAACCGCAGAGTGGCTGTCTATGGCAAAGGATAAATTTGTCCATTATATCGGACTTAAACCGTATGCAAAGGAATATATCCTTCAGCTGAGATCAATTGGAAAACCTGTCGGAGTGGCGACAGGAGCGGAACGGGAGCTTTATGTCCCCGCTCTGGAGCGAAACGGTTTATTGGACAAATTTGATGTGATAATCGACGCGGAAACTGCAAAGACCGACAAGAACAGCCCCGATATTTTTCTGAAAACAGCCTGCGCTCTCGGTGCGGCGCCGCAGAAAAGCGTAGTGTTTGAGGATACTCCGACAGGCTTGAGATCCGCTCGAAGCGCAGGTTTCTTTACCGTAGGCATACTTGACCCTTCCGAAGCGGAAACGAATGCGGAGATAGAAAAGATCGCAGACATTACAGCCTGCGACTTCAGAAAATTTTTAAAGGACGGACAGTGATCTGTCCTTTTTATTGTACTTTTTAAACAAGCGGAATGTCGCATACCTTAAAAAGATCCGCATTTCCTTTTTTCCCGCACTTTTCGGCTATGCCCATATAGCTCAGTATCTCCAGCATGAGCTTTGCGTCCGTTGCCTTGACAAGCTGTTGGAGCTGTTTTGCCGTAAACTTTTCGGGCAGTCCGTCAGGAAGAAAGACTTTGTAATCCGACGGCTCCTCAAGCATTATCTCGCGTATCAGCCTGAGCGGCGTTTTTACATATTTCCCGCGTCCTCTGCGCCGCCCTGTCTTGGGATTTACAAAGTTCATTTTTTCCGTTTCCAGCTCCGCAACGCAGATCGTAAGGTTGGGGTCGGTGAGAAAACTCTTTATCCTGTACAGCTCCAGAAAAAGCTTAGTGTTGCTGCTCGTTGTGCGGAACTGTCCGATATTCAGGACTTCACCGCTTTTTTCATCGGCGGAAATGCATTTTACGCGCCGCTCCAGCGGGTACACCACCGTAACGTGGCAAGCGTTCAGCATTGTTTCCAGCTTCTTGTTCAGCCGCGAAAAATTTGCGCTTTGTATCTCGATGATACCGCTTTCGGTGACGATGTCAGCGTAAAAATCCCCGATTTTTGCCTCGTGATCCATGCCTTCGCCGTAGTAATATTTAAGCGCCGAGTGGATACATTTTTCGTTGAGCGTTCCGATGTTGGTCGTTTCCCGCTTTTTTGCCAGCTCCACTGCTTTTGCGAACCTCTCGTTATCAGGGAGATTTATTGTACACTTACTTTTTTTATGCTCGAACCTCTGCCGCTGCTCTTTTTCAATAAAAGCGGGAACGCTTAGACAAACGTTGCTTCCTATCACGCCCGAAGCGATATTTTTCAGCTCATCAAGAGCGTTGCTGACGGCGTAGCAGCGGTCGGCGGCTTTGAACATTGAAATATCGTTGATGTTGTCGCCGAAGCACACAAGCTCGTCCGCTCCCAGCATTTCTTTAAGCTGCAAGGCGGCGTTGGCTTTGGAGGCCTTTACAGAAAACACCTCATACCAGAATTCATCCTCATGGTATGTATCCATCTGTCCGTTCACGGCAAATCCCTTTTCGGCGGAAAAAACGCCGTTCAGCGTTTTTTCGGGGATAACGGCATTGATAAAGGTGAAATAGTATATATCGCCCTCAAAAAGCTGCTCGTAGCTGTCGCAGGGGCGCAGGGTGCTGTCGCCTTTACGGTCGTTTATATAACTTCTGATGCGTTCGGTATCGCGGGAAAGATAGCTCACACGCTGATCTCCGTCTATAAATGCATATACGAGGGGAGTTTCGCCGTACTGCATTATCATTTGCTTTGCTTCTTCAAGACTTTCAGGCTCGAATCCGTTCAAAGCGATCATTTCGCCTGTGTCACCTTTAACTATGGCAACGCCGTTCTGGGTAATAACCGGGACAGATATTCCTGCCTTCTGCATTATGGGACCTGCGCTTACATAGCGCCTTGCAGTGGCGTAGGTAAACAGCACGCCCTGCTCCGAAAGCCTTTTGATAAGCTCCGCCGCGCGGTCCTTCAGCTTTGCTCTGCCGTCCAGCAGCGTCCCGTCAAGGTCGCTCACATAAAGCGTCCTGACTGCTTTTTTCTCCTTCCGAACAGCCTCGTTCCCGCTGTCGTGGCCGCTTTTCCTCAGTATAATGTGGTGGAAAAAAGCAACGTCGTAAAACTCTTTTTTTTCTTCGGCGAGCCGTTCTGTTTCCAGCATTTCCCTGACCCATTCCGATGATCTTTTCAGCTCGTTGTCCTGCAAGCCGTAAAAGATCCGCAGTCCCATTTTTTGTACAGTGACAAGCTTGTTCTCCGAAAGCTTTTCAGGCTCGCCGTCCTCATATTCCCTTATCGTCCCGAACAGCTCTGAAGCCGTATATTCCCCTCGCAGAAGGCTTTTCGCCTCATCGAGCCTGTACTCGAACACAGCCTTCTGCATTATTTTTCCGACTTTGTTGTGCTTTACTATGGAAATAAAGCCGTCGTCCTTCAGAAGCCTCACAAATTCGCTTATTATCTTTTTTCTTTCGTCATCGTTTACATATTCCAGCACGTTGTGACAAAAAATAACGTCGTATTTCCTGTCAGGCTCGTCGGCGAGGCTGTCCGTTCCGCCGCATATCTGCCTGTAATAATTTTCCCTGAACCCCTCTTTTATCATCTCAGGATCAGGCTCCACAGCGGTAACATCGTTGTCGGCGGCGTAGTGATTGGCGGTAAATCCAAGACCGCTTCCGAAATCGAGAACGGTTTTATTTTTCAGCTCGCCTGCCTGAGCGAAAAGCAGCTTGTAGAACAGCCTTCCCCAAGGAGTGCCTATGTATTCAAGATATTTTTCTGCGCTCAATCAAAACGCCTCATTTCATTCGGTATCAGCCCGCCGCTTTTTAAGCGTGGAACGTCATTTTGATTATACCTGAAGATGCAGGAATTGTCAACTCAGCTTTCATGACTGCGGCAAACGCGTTATTTGCCGAAATTCTGCTTATTTTGCAAACACAGCAGTAAAAGCGTTTTACCTGTGCCGCATTTTTGCGGCAGGAAAAAATTGTAAATGTACTATTGAAAAACGCAGACAAATATGATATAATATAAATAACAAAATTTCACCTTTCATCCTGCCCAACATCTACATAATCGGATAAGGAGGCTCCCCATGAAAGAAAATCTGCATGAACTTGTGTTTATTCTTGATCAGAGTGCATCTATAAAGGAAAATTACGACGACGCATTATCCGGCTTTAAAAAGCTTATTGCGGAGCAGAAAAAGCTTGCGTGCAGCGCGAACGTTACCATAAACGCTTTCGGCAAAGGCATTATCCCTATAATGGAAAATAAGCCCATCGAAAAAGTAAGGTTCAATAAAAATCTTTTCCCTGACAGCGGCGTATGCCCTATGATAGATTCAGTGATGAAAACTATCGACGACGTTGGCGAACGTCTCAGCAGCACTCCTGAGGACGAGCGCCCCTCAAAGGTGATCGTCACGATCGTTACTTTCGGCAGGGATAACGCCAGCAAGAAGCACACTTATGACCAGCTTGCCGAAAAGATACAGCTCCAGAGCGGAGTTTATAAGTGGAAATTCTATCTTGTCACCGATTTTTCGATAAATATGGAAAAGCTGGGCATAAACGAGGACGACACCATGATAATCCACAGGGACGACAAAGAAACGTTTAAAGCCGCGTATGCCGAGCTTAACGAAAAGATGACTGCCCACCGCACAAAGTAAAATTAAAAAGCTGCTCATTTCGAGCAGCTTTTCTGTTTTAGCAGCAGCTTTTTTTAGGTTCAAAGGACTGGCAGTCGGTGCAGTGAAGTCTGTCCGCGTCCTCTTCGCGGGGGCCTACCCTTATCTTTGCAAGACTGCAATAATCTTCGCAGCAGCAGTGATGGCGGCAGGTATCTATTGAACATTCAATGGCTTTATTTGCAAATTCGGTTCCCATTTTTGATCGGTTCCTTTCGTAAAAAATAACGGGACGACGCAGAAAATGCGTTCCGTCCCTTTTATTTTTTGTTATTTGGAAAGGCTTATGCCTTGCAAAAAATTACAGCAGACCATTGGCGGCATTGGTAAGATCATCCGCGATGAACTCGGCACCGTATTCTTCAAATTCCTCCCAGCTCCCGTATCCCGTAAGCACGCCCATCTGATGTATCCCCGCTTTTTGTGCAGCAGTTATATCATAAAACCTGTCGCCTATCATCAAAGCTTGGTCGCGGTCCTCTGCCCCGATATTTTCAAGCGTATACTCTATTATATCCAGCTTGGAATTTCTTCCCTTCGGGTCAAGCTCAGCTCCGCCTATAAAATCAAAATACTTTTCTATCCCGAAATGTTCAAGTATCCTTTTGGCGAACACCTCAGGCTTGGAAGTGGCGAGAGCGACGGTTTTCCCCTTTTCTTTAAAACTTTTCAGCATATACTCTGCGCCGTCTGTCAGCGTACATTCCTTCCAACCGATCTCGGAATAGCGCTCGCGGTATTTTTTTACAGCCTGCGCTGCTCGCTCTTCGTCAAGCTCAAACTGCGCCATGAACTGCTCAAAAAGCGGAGGACCGATAAAGCTTCTCAGCTCGCGCGGATCCTCTACCTTTATCCCCTGATCCGCCAGCGCGTATATTATGCTTTTGGAAATTCCTTCAAAAGGTTCGGTAAGGGTCCCGTCAAGGTCGATAAGTATGTATCTGAAGCGGTGACCGAAGGATCTGCGAATAAGCCTTTCAAATCCGTCGGACGCTTCATCATTGTTATATATGTCATTTTTTGGGAAATCGTTCATTTTATTTCCTCGTCATTTTTTGCCGCCGCGTTTCTTTTCTTTCTCGGAAGGATCAAGGGTATATTCTCCTCCAAGCACGGAAGGAGCCGCTTCGTACTGCTTTTCCCGTGAGGCTTCCAGCCGCTTCTTTATATTGTTCCTTTCGGCGATCAGCGTTATTGCGAGCGTCGTAAAAAACAGGAAAATAATGGGCATATAAAGCTGGGCGGGATTTTGTCCCGAAAGCCCTCTTTCGCTGAACAGCCCGTCAAAAATCCCATATACTGTCAGCGACACGATAAGTCCCACTGTGTGAAAACAAAGCGCGGTCTTGTAATGCTTCATCATCACCACGGTCACTCCGCCGATATAGCATACCACCGAGTTTATAAGCCACAGCCAAAGAACAAAGTGCTGAGAAATTGATTCGTCCACGATGCCGCCGTACATCAGCGAGATCGGCGTAAGCACGCCGAAAATTATTCCCCAGATAGCGCCGATGATAAGCTCTATCACCTTTAAAATATTTATGACTATTTTCATGGAAACATCTTTCTTTCATAATAATAAGAAGCGCGTCGAAGCGGCAAAGCCGTATTTTCGGAGTTTCCGCGCTTTTTACGGAATGTCCTTTCAAATAATCATAGCACAATTTTGAAGAAAAGGCAATATAAAATTTTAAAATATTCCTAACATAAGAAAAGAACTTTTGCAGATATTAAAAATGCGGCGGAAAACGAGCTTCGCCGCAAGACAAAACGCTTTGAAAAGGAATTTACGAAAATGAATAGAATTTTGCGGTATCTTTATATTCCTTTTGCGACGCTGACGGTATTATTATTCCTGCAAATCGCTTACTATACCGCTATAATGCCTGACAATTTCTTCCGTGAAGAAAATACGGAAACAATATTCGGAGTTAAGGCATATCCCGCTGTATCCGCAAGACCCGCCGAAGACGCGCTTCCCGCGTCGAAAACGGGTGAAAGCAGAATGACTCTTATGCTTTACGGAATTATACCGATAAAAGATGTGACAGTCAGCAGGACTGCTGCTCCGCAGCTTATCCCTTCAGGGGAAGCATTTGGTCTTAAAATGCTCACCGATGGCGTTATGGTCACTCAATACGGAAGTGTTGACGGGATTTACGGCATACGCTGTCCCGCAAAGGAAGCGGGCATAAAGACGGGAGACGTCATAATCTCCGCCAACGGCAGAAAACTTTGTTCATCTCAGGAGCTGTCCGACGCTGTTCAGCTTGACAGCGAAAGGACGCTGCTCACCGTTGTGCGCGATGAAAAGGAAATAACAATAAATGTAAAGCCCGAACGTTCCAAAACCGACGGCACCTGCAAGCTGGGGATCTGGACAAGGGACAGCTGCGCCGGGATAGGCACGATGACCTACCGCGACCCGCTGAATAAAAGCTTCGGAAGTCTTGGACATTCCGTCTGCGATTCCGACACAGGTTCTCTCCTTCCTCTTTCCAGCGGAGAGACCGTCCCCGTCTGCATAGACAGGGTGGTAAAGGGCGTGAACGGCTGCCCGGGCGAGCTTTGCGGAACATTTATGTCCGCTTCTCCCAGCGGGAGCATCGAGCTTAACACCGACTGCGGCGTTTTCGGATTTTGCGGCGACATATCTGACGGGCAGACAGTACCGATGGCGTTCAAGCAGGACGTCGAGATAGGCGAAGCCGCAATTCTCGCCACAATAAACGGCATGACTCCGCAGGAGTTTGATATAGTGATAGAAAAGGTGAATTACAACAGCGATTCCGCAGTTAAAAACATGGTCATAAGGATAACCGACCCTGAGCTTCTTTCCCTTACGGGAGGAATAGTGCAGGGAATGAGCGGCAGCCCCATAATTCAGAACGGAAAGCTGGTGGGCGCCGTGACCCATGTGTTTGTTAACGATGTTACAAGAGGCTATGCCATTTTCGCGGAAAATATGTACAGCATTTCTTCCTCTCTCAGCGAAGAAACATCTGACAGGCTTGCCGCATAAAGATAAAGGACAGGTGCTCCTGTCCTTTTACATATTTAAGCGTCTTTTCAGTGTTTTCCGAAATTTGTAAAATTTTTTAAAAAAGGGGGTTGACAAAAGAAAAGTGAAGTGATATAATAAAGCCTATAATAAACGTAGGTTTTATAGGTTTTATACCTGAAAGGAGAACAACATATGAAAGTTGCGGAAAAAATCACAGACCTTATCGGCGGAACGCCGCTTTTGAAGCTCACCAACTATTCTGAAGAAAAATCGCTCCAAGCGACCGTTCTGGCAAAGTTGGAGTATTTTAACCCTGCGGGAAGCGTAAAGGACAGGATCGCCAAGGCGATGATAGAGGACGCCGAGGCAAAAGGACTGCTGAAGAAAGGCTCAGTAATAATCGAGCCCACCAGCGGCAACACAGGCATAGGCCTTGCCGCAGCCGCCGCTTCGAGAGGCTATAAAATAATACTTACCATGCCTGAAACAATGAGCGTTGAGCGCAGGAACCTGCTTAAAGCATACGGCGCCGAGCTTGTGCTTACCGAAGGCTCCAAGGGAATGAAAGGTGCGATAGAAAAAGCAGACGAGCTTGCCGCCTCAACTCCCGACAGCTTTATCCCGGGGCAGTTTGTAAACCCTGCCAATCCCGAAATGCATTTTAAGACCACGGGACCTGAGATCTGGGCTGACACCGACGGAAAGGTGGATATTTTCGTCGCAGGCGTAGGAACAGGCGGAACCGTTTCAGGCGCAGGCAATTTCCTTAAAAACAAAAATCCGAATGTGAAGGTAGTGGCGGTAGAGCCTGCAAGCTCCCCCGTGCTTTCAAAGGGAACGTCAGGACCTCACAAGATCCAGGGCATAGGCGCAGGCTTTGTACCCGATACTCTTGACACAAAGGTTTATGATGAGATAATCCCTGTTGAGAATGAAGACGCATTTGCAACAGGAAGGCTCCTTGCGAGAAAAGAAGGTCTGCTTGTGGGAATTTCCTCAGGCGCGGCAGTATGGGCAGCAACACAGCTTGCCCTTCGTCCTGAGAACAAGGGCAAGATAATAGTAGCCCTGCTCCCCGACACAGGCGAGCGTTATCTCTCAACCCCAATGTTCGCTGAATGATACTGTATTTATTGAATTGTTGTTAAAAAAAGACCCTGATTTGTTTCAGGGCCTTTTTATCGCTCTTTTATCATATAACATAATCATTCCCGTTCATTTCCGCTTTACTGTCGATGATGTCCTGCAAAGTTATTCCGTCAAGATATTCATTGATGACCTTATACAGTCCCTCCCACACATGGAGCGTAGCGCATTCGTTCTGCCTTTCGCAAAGGTTCGGCGAATTTTCAAGACATGCGACGGGAGCAAGGCTGCCTTCGGTAAGGCGCAGTATATCTCCCACGGTGTATTTGTCGGGAGTTCTTGAAAGACGATAGCCCCCCTGATAGCCTCTGTTTGTCTGCAAAAATCCGCTGTTGTTAAGCACAGGCACGATCTGCTCAAGGTATTTTTTTGAAATATTCTGTCGTCCTGCTATATCCTTCAGCGCCACGAAACCCTCGCTTTGATGTTCGGCAAGGTCAACGAGCATTCTCAGCGCGTATCTTCCCTTGGTGGAGATCTTCATTATTTATGCCGCCCTTCCGTTTTTTCATACCCTAATAATAACATATATTTAATAGGTTTTCAAGGGCAAAAGCAACCAAAAATTTTATCTCAAAATCGGCTCACCTGCTGAAAAGCCCTTTTCTTTCGTACTTTTCTCTCTTTATGCCGCCCGCTTCATATCCCGCTTTTGTGATAATTTCTTTCAGCTTTTCATCGGGAATATCATCTTCTGTGAGAATGACCGTCTGATTTTTGCTCCTTGAGGAAGTTACCTTTTTCACCTTAAAGGCGTTTCTCACCCCGTCGTTTATGTGCGCCTCGCACATTCCGCACATCATGCCCCTGACTTCAACGGTTATTTTCTCCATTTTATTCTCTCCTTTTATTAAGTTGCACAATACTAATTTATTTATATAGGAAATTATATCATTATCAAATGCATTTGTCAATAATAAAATAAGCCATAACTAACCTAAAACATTCACATAAATATCAGCTTAAAAAGCGATTTTTGCGGTTGCTTTTTGTATATTGATGTGTTATAATAATATAGAATATGAAAATATAAGACCTATTTCTGAAAGAAAAAATATGAACGAGAGAATACCGTATCTTCGTGAAAAAGCCAACAAGCTCCCCCTGTCCCCCGGCGTTTACCAGATGAAGGACAGCGGCGGGAAAATCATATATATCGGCAAGGCAAAAGCCCTGAAAAACCGCGTTACAAGCTATTTCAGAGCTATCGAGAGCCACAATGCCAAAACCTACCGCCTTGTGCAGAACATCAACGACTTTGACTTTATCGTCACCGCCACCGAGCTTGACGCTCTTGTGCTGGAGGCGAGCCTGATAAAGCTCCACAGCCCGAAATACAACATTCTTTTAAAGGACGACAAGGGCTACAACTATATCAAGATAAGCGGCGGCGATTACCCCCGCATAACCTACGCCCTGCAAACTGACGACAAGTCCGCCGAATACATCGGTCCCTACACAGGCGGCTACACGGTGAAACAAGCTGTTGAGGAAGCGAACAAGCTGTTCAGACTCCCCACATGCAGCAGGAAATTCCCCCGTGATTTTGGCAAGGAACGCCCCTGCCTCAACTATCACATCGGGCGCTGTATGGGCGTTTGTATGGGAAAGCTGACCCCCGACGAATACCGCAAGCACATTGACGAGGCAATAAACTACATCAAGCACGGCAGCAAGCAAAGCATAGAGCGCCTTACCGCCGAAATGGAAGAGTACGCTGAAAAGCTGGAATTTGAGAAAGCAGCTGAGGTGCGTGACAGGATAGCCGCCATTCAGAAGGCGGAGCTGTCACAGCACATATATTCCTCCAAAAAGACGGATTACGACGTTATCGCCTCCGCCTTAAACGGGGAACTGCTCAGCGTCGCCGTGGTGAAATACCGCGGCGGCAGACTGGTGGATAAGGAAAACATTTTTATCGGCGAAACTCTTGATAAGGAGCAGGCGCTTGAGGATTTTCTGGTGGAATACTATTCCGAAAAGACGGAAATGCCGAAAGAACTGTACCTTGCAGGTGAGATGGAGGGAAAAGAGCTGCTGGAAAGCTACTTCACCGACCGCTTCAAGCATAGGGTCACGATAGTTTATCCCAAGCGGGGCGAGGGACTGACGCAGGTCACCCTTGCGGCGGGAAACGCAAGCGAATATCTCGCCCTTCGTGTTGGAAGAACAGCAAAGGAGATAGCGGCTTTAGAGGATCTGAAAAACATTCTGGGACTTCCCAAGACCCCAAGCATTATCGAAAGCTACGATATTTCAAATATGGGCGAGACCACCCGTGTTGCGGGAATGATAGTCTACCGCAACGGCAGACCTTACAAGCAGGGCTATAAAAAATTCAATATCAAATACGTTGAGGGGATAGATGACTACGCCTGTATGCAGGAAGTGATAGAGCGCCGTTTTCAGCATTATCTTGACGGGGACGAGAGCTTTTCTCCCCTCCCCGACCTGATACTTCTTGACGGCGGCAAAGGTCACGTTTCCGCAGTAAAGGAAGTCCTTGACCGAATGGGTATAGAAGTGAGCCTTTTCGGACTTGTGAAGGACGACAAGCACCGCACCCGCGCAATAACAGGAGAAGGTGGGGAAATACAGGTGAACGGCAACAAAAAGGTTTTTTCCCTGATAACGCAGATACAGGACGAGGTCCACCGCTTTTCAATCAATTTCCAGCGGCAGAGCCACGGCAAAAAACAGCAGAAACTGGAGCTCACCCGTGTAAAGGGCATAGGCGAGGCGAAAGCCATAAAGCTGCTCAAGGAGTACAAGACGAAAAAAGCCCTTAAAGCGGCAACGCAGGAGCAGCTCGCTAAAACTGCGGGAGTAAATGAAGAAACGGCAAAGGAATTATATTTGTTTATACAGGAGATATTATGAGAGTTATAACAGGAACGGCAAAGGGAATGCGGCTGGTCACCCTGCCGGGTAACGACGTCCGTCCCACCGTTGAAAGAGTAAAAGAGGCGATATTCAGCATAGTTCAGTTTGACATAGAGGGAGCAGTTGTCCTTGACCTTTTCGCAGGTTCTGGGCAGCTTGGGATAGAAGCGCTGAGCAGAGGCGCAAAAAAAGCGGTCTTTGTGGACAACTCCAAGGAATCGATCAGAATAATCAGGGAAAATCTTGAGCATACAAGGCTGAGCGACAAGGCTGAGGTCTTGAATATGCCCAACAACGTCTTTCTAAACAGCACCCGTGAGGCCTTTGATATAGCTATCCTCGACCCGCCCTACGGACATAAGCTGATACACAAGACTATGCCAAAGCTGGCGGAAAAAATGTCGGAGCACGGGATAATCCTTTGCGAGCATGAGCGTGAAACGGTGCTTCCCGAAAGCTTCGGAGATTTTAAGGTGAGCAAGATACACCGTCACGGCAAGGTGACTTTGACAGTATACAGAAAGGAAAATGACACAGAAGAGGAATGAGAACTGCAATTTACCCCGGCAGCTTTGACCCTGTTACCTGCGGTCATCTTGATATAATCGAGAGAGCCTCAAAGCTTTTTGACAGGCTCATCGTGTTGGTATCGGTGAACCCGCTGAAAAATACCTGCTTTACAAAGGACGAACGTGTGGATTTTATCCGCAGGGTGACAAAGCACCTTAACAATATAGAGGTGGACAGTTTTGACGGACTGCTCACTGACTATTTCAAAAAAAGCGGCGCGCAAGTCATTGTAAAGGGACTGAGAGCTATGTCCGATTTTGAGTATGAGTTTCAGATGTCCCTTGTGAATAAGGACCTTTGCTACAATGCGGAAACGGTTTTTCTCCCCGCCGACCTTGCGGGAACGTTCCTGTCCTCCAGCATGGTAAAGCAGATCGCATTGTTTGACGGCGACATAAGTTCATATGTCCCCGCCGAGATCGAAGAGGACATAAAGCGCGGTGTAAAGCGCATTGTATCGGATAAAAACAAAAAGGAAATTTTATAGAAAGGACAGTAAAAACAATGAATATCGAAGATGCACTGGAAGCAATGGACGAGATACTGGACAAATCGGTCCAGGTCCCTTTTTCACAGAAGAAGGGAATGGTGGACGTAGAGTCTCTGCGTGAGCTTATCGACGACATAAGGCTCAATCTTCCCACCGAGATAACTCAGGCAAGAAACCTTGTAAACGACCGCAAGGTAATACTCAGCGACGCCAAGCAGGAGGCTGACCGCATAATCCGCAAGGCGGAGGACAGAGCCGCCAAGCTGGTATCACAGCAGGAGATCACCCGTCAGGCGAACGAAAAGGCAAACCAGATACTGATGAACGCCCAGACCAAGTATAACGAGCTGTTTACTTCCACGAACGAATATGTTGATTCCATGCTCACCCGCGTAGAGGAGCTGCTTACAAAGGACGTTGCCGACATCAGAAAGGCAAAAAGCGCTCTGAAGCGCAAGTAAGCTTATATGAAAAAAGGCGGTATACTTTTGTGTACCGCTTTTATAACTTATGCAAAATAAAAACAGGCTTTCAGTATATCTGAAAGCCTGTCTGTTTTATCCGTCCACCTCGAAGTAATAAAACTCCTCAAGTATCCCGTCAAATTCAAACGAAATAATATGCTCGTCGTCAAAGGTGTGATCGGGATAGGTCACGGTGGAATTATCAAGGTCAACTATCGGTGCGCCAAGCCCTTCCCGTATCTCTTCGGGGGACAGCTCGCCGAAACAGTCCTCAAAGCCTTCGTCCAGCATGAATGCTATAATATCGTCAAGGCGCTGAGAATAAGCGTCCGCTATCTCCTCAGCCGTATCCTCATAGCTTTCCTCCACATTTTCGCAGACAAAAGTGATACCGTTCAGCTTTGCCTCAAATTGACCGTCTTCATTAAATGCAAACATATATTTTTCCTCTCTTTCTCTTTATTTTTTGGACAGCGCCGCCAGAATACCTGCGGCATCCGCTGTTTCAACTTCTATTTTATGATTCGGCAGGGAAATGTTTTCCAGCATATGCGCGTCGGAATCGAATATCACCCTGCAATCGCCTATATATGGGTATTTAGCCGTAAGATTTTCCACCGCCTCGGGGTACTTTATCTCCACGCAGTCAAAGCCTGCGTCGGGGGGAACGTCGCCCAGCGTGTTTATCAGGCTGAACGCCTTGCGGTCGATATGGGCGGGTATCATTATCCCGCCGTAGCTTTTCACCAACGGTTTTACCGAATAAAAATCAATGTCGGTGGCGTTGATGAGGCAGATGTCCTCAATAGCTACGGTTTCGTCCTCGGTATTTTTCACAAACTGGTTGCCGTATATCTCGGGATTGTTTTTTATTGGCATTATGCGTTCGTGAACGTACTTGTCAAACTCCATGGCGTTATCCAGAGCGGGGAACAGGCACAAAACGTGTATCTCCTCTTGTGTAGTCAGCTCCATTCCCGCTATGGGTATCAGCTCCGCCGCCTTTGCCGCCTCAAAAAATGCGGGGCAGTTCTTGCAGGAATTGTGGTCGGTGAGCGCCGCCGTGTCAAGTCCCAGCATTTTAGCAAGCATTGCGATGTTCACGGGGGTGGATTCATCGTCGCCGCAGGGGGACAGGCAGGAGTGTATGTGAAAATCGTAAAATAATTCAGGCATTTTCCTTCACCAGAAGCGCCGCCTCAAACACGGGCAGGTCGGTTTTCAGAACGTTTATTCCCTGCGCCTTTGCCTTTTGTAGCATTACATCGTCCGCCGCCGCACCCTCGGCAAGTATGACGCAGCTCATATCCGCAAGGGACGCCACCGCCGCAGCGTTGACGTTTCCCATAACGGTGACCCACGCGCAGGAGGCGGGGGCTCTGCTCATAACTATGCTAAGCAGGTCGCAGCAGTAAATCTTTTCTATCTCTCTTGACAGGTCGCCTTCAACAAGGAGCTGAAAGCCGCTTTTGTCAAGCAGTTCCTTGACCGTCATAAATTTCTTTTCCTTTCGTCAGCTGTCTATTCCGCTCAATTCGCCTGAGAATTCGTGGAGGAATTTTCTCAGAATATGTATGCAATCCTTTTCCTTTGCCTTGCCCTGAGCTACGTCCTCCGCAAAGGCGCGGCAGGTGGGCGCTCCGCAGCAGCCGCAGTCAAGTCCCGGCAGCTTTGCGGTAAGCTCGTCTACCTTTTGCATTATGCTTATGGATTCCTCAAGGCTGCTGCCCAGCTTGAACACGGGCATATACTGTATCTTTTCCTCCAAAAAGGCTTTGGGCGGTACTTCTCCGCCTAAGTGAGAGCCTGAAACAGGAAGATATTTTCTCAGCACGTTCAGCTTTACCTTTGCAAGGTAAGGGTTTTCCACCGCAAGAACTCCCCCAACACAGCCGCCTGAGCAGGCGTTCAGCTCAATAAAAGCAAGGTTTTGCAGCTTGTCGTCCTCAAGGTCCTCAAGCACTCTCAGCACGTTTTCAATGCCGTCGGCGGAAAGGTAGTTATCACGGAGTATTCCGCCCGCTTCGCCGCCGCTCCTGCCCCAGCTTACGCCGATCTTTCCAGCCTCGGGCTCGCCCTTGTAGCTGCTTTCGTCGCCGTTTTTGTAAACGTCTTTCATCAGCGGGAGCAGCTTGGGGTATATCTCGCTCATGGCGATAACGCCGTCTATCTCGCTTTTGCTGTTGGCGAGAGGGCTGTTTATGGCGGTGACCTTTGCGGGACAGGGAGTGATGAAGATAACGCCTATCTTCTCACTGGGAAGTCCCGTTTCCTTCATAGCCTTTTCCCTTGCCATAGCCGCCGCAAGCTCCACGGGGGCATTCAGAGGGGATATCTTATCTATGAGATTGGGAAAACGAACTCGTATGAGCCTTACGATAGAGGGACAGGCGGAGGAGATGAGGGGCAGCTCCACCTTGTTTTCAGCTATCAGCTTTCGTGTCATCTCCGACACCATTTCAGCCGCCGCCGCTACCTCAAACACTGCGTCAAAGCCGAACTTCAGGAGCGCCGCCAGTACGATGCTCTTGTCATCAAGATTGTTGAACTGAGCGTAAAGTGACGGCGGGGGCAGGACTATCTTGTATTCGTATTTGTCCATTACGCTTATGGGGTCGTAAATGGCTTTTTTGGCGTGATGAGGACAGATCCTTATACATTCGCCGCAGTCTATGCAAAATTCTTTAGTTATGCTCGCCTTGCCGCCTCTTACTCTTATCGCTTGCGTGGGACAGCGTTTCAGACAGTTTATACAGCCCATGCAAAGGTCGGGGTCAAGGTTTACCGAGTGGAAAAAGGTATCCATATAATCACCCTTTCTCTCTTGGTCTCAGCGTTCAGGAGAGGTTGAACTCCATAGTTACGGTGGTGCCCTTTCCTACCTCGGACTGAACGTCGATATTATCAGAGTATTTTTTCATATTGGGAAGTCCCATACCTGCGCCAAATCCCAGCGAACGCACATCGTCAGGCGCAGTGGTATAGCCCTCCTGCATTGCCAGCGCCACATCTGGGATACCTTTGCCTGTATCGGATATGACTATGGTTATCTTCTGTGAATCTATGGTGACGGTTATCTTTCCGCCGCCGCCGTGAATGACGCAGTTTATCTCTCCCTCGTAGGTAGCTATCGCCACGTTTCTCACAACGTTGGGAGCAATTCCTATCTGCTTCAGTTTATTTTTTATGGCGGAGCTTGCCTCACCTGCTCTGGTGAAGTCCTCCCCCGAAACCTCGTAATTCAGAACTATCGGAGTCATTTTGTATGACCTCCAAGCCCGTTGGTATACAGTATCCCGCACGCCTCAAACATACGAAGGTCTGTGGACAGTATGGCTATGTTCATCTCCCCCGCAAGGCTTATAACGGATTCATCGGGAGTTTTCCCCCTGACAAAAACTATGCAGATTATGTCCATCATCTCGGCTGTCCTGATGACCTGAGGGTTCATCAGTCCCGTTAGAAGTACAGCCTGGTCCTTGACGAACGCCAGCACATCGCTCATCATATCGGAGCCGCAGGCGGTATGTACCTCGCTTCCCAGAAGTCCCTCGCCCGAAAGCACCTTTGCGTCCAGAAGATTTTTAATGTCGTTGATAGTCATAAAAGTCACCGTTCCTTAATTTATGATTTTACATTGTCCCCGACGGACATTTTTCGCAATATTATACAATAATATTGTAGCATAAATTATCAGATTTGTAAAGAGCGGAAAAAATTATTGTTTTTCGTGGAAAATTTTGGGCAGAAAGTACATATTGACAGCAGTAACGCTGTATTGTATAATTTTAAAAAATTTGAAAGAAAAAGGTGTGAAAGAAATGATAACGCTTTGCGGCGACAACTGCGCCGAATGTCCAAGATACAACGCTCACAGCGAGGAAGAATTAAAAGCCGCCGCTGGGCTTTGGCACAAGATCGGCTGGCGGGACAGGGTGGTTTCCTGCGAGGAAATGAAATGCACAGGCTGTTCCTCCCATAAGGTCTGTACATATAATTTGGTTGAATGTACCAAAGAGCATAAGGTGGAAAAATGTAATCAGTGCAAAGCTTTTCCCTGCGAAAAAATATCGGATATGCTGAAGCGCTCAGCGGAATATCAGGATAAATGCAGGAAAATATGTTCTCCCGACGAATATGAAATATTGGAAAAGGCGTTTTTTGATAAGGAAAATAATCTGAAAAAATAAGGAGAAAAATGGAAGAGCTTACCATAAAGGACTATATACGCAGAGAATTGTCATATGAGGAACAGAAAATCGCTCTGCTTACCTGCAGAGCGATCTTATAGCGATCTTATTTTCAGAACCAAAGACCTGTTGCCGCCGTCATTATCGTCCCCGGCACGCCCAAAACTGCGCTTATCAGCACCGTTGCCGCATTCACTGCGATGCCTTTTCCCGCCAAGCCGCTTATGACTGCCGCTGCGAAAAGGGAAGCGACGCCTATCCCCGAATTGAGCAGCATGGTCCTCACGGCTTTTCTCTGTTCTCCGCAAAGCTTCAGGTATCCCGCTGTCAGCACCGCTCCCAGCACGATCATCAGCACGTCCATTTTTTCACCTTCCTTTACAGCCTGTCCGTATAATCAATGCGGATACCTTTCTCCCTTGCTCTTTTCAACAGATACGCATACCGTGACTGAAGGGATCTCTGTTCAAAAATCACCGCTTCTATCACGTCGTCCTCCGTTGCCATATTGAACAGATCCTCGTTTTTGCGGATAAGGTCGTTTATCCTCTCCAGCTCCTCAAGAATATCGCCGACCTCCGCGTTTTCCGTGTTTTTAAGCATATGTACACCGCCTTGTCCTTTTTGCTAATGTATATGTATTACATCTTTCGGATATTACAGTGTAAAAATGAAAAAATATGCTTGACAAATCATTTTAGGCGTGTTATAATTTAAAGCACGGTGTCAGCGTAAGTGCAAAGCCGTAAAAAAGGAGAGGTGTCTGAGTGGTTTAAAGAGCCGGTCTTGAAAACCGGTGATCCCGCAAGGGACCGTGGGTTCGAATCCCACCTTCTCCGCCAGCCCTGACGGGCGTCAGTTTATATATGTTTATTCGGCACTATGGAGAATTACCCAAGTGGTGAAGGGGCTCCCCTGCTAAGGGAGTAGGTCGGGAAACCGGCGCGAGGGTTCGAATCCCTTGTTCTCCGCCAGCGGCTGAGCCGCATCAACACGCTCCCAGCACAATGGAGCGTGTTTTTATGTTAATCGCCTAAATATCTTTTTGGTAACAATACCACAGCCCACCATATACAAAAATACCCTCGTCTTACGAGGGTGTTTTTGTATATGGGAAAAGGCTTCGTCCATCGCCTTTGGCTCGTCCTCAGCTTTTTTCCATGTGCAATTTTTCTTGAATTTCCCTTAAGGAAATTCATTTTGCTTCGCAAAACCGAAAAATCGCAGCGTACCCAAAGGAAGGTGAGGTATTTTTACATTCACCCCCCAAATATCTTTTTAGTAACAATTGGGGGAATGATTATGATTACTTGCCGACATTGTGGAAAAAAGTACAAGAAAGACTTATCAAATTGTCCTTATTGTGCAGAACCGACTTTACAGAAAAAGTCCGATGAAACGACATTAGAAAATGAAGTAAAGGCAAGAGATTCGACCATAGGCATAAGAAGTGTCTTTATATCAATTCTTTTGTATCTGCCTATGCTGCTTTTTCAATTTATTCTTCGTGCTTTATGGTTTGTATTATCAAAAGGACAATGGCTGAATGTAAACGCATGGATATTTGCGGCTGTTTTATCTGTTGTGAGCGGGATCATTTATTACTTTGTTGAGAAAAATAAGTCAATGAAGCAAAAAATAATAGACGTTCAGTTTGAAAAAGACCAAACGTCGATTTGCCCACGTTGCGGAAGCCATTCCGTTTCTTTGGGAAGAAAAGGATATGACTGGAAAAAAGCGTTCTGGTGCAGCGTATTTAATATCGAAGGCGGTCGTTATCTTGCAGGCATGGAGAGCAGACGAATAACCGCTCACTGCAACAACTGCGGACATAATTGGGAAACAGACAGGGAATGGCTTGATTAACGTATTTACTTTTCGGTGTTTGCATTATGGAACTGTGCAAATTCGGTCAATAAACATACATCATCCTTCAAACACATTTTATAAAAACTTTACATCTCATTTATCAGAAAACGGACAGGATATCAAATCAAGCTCCTGCCCGTTTTAATTTTTATTCAATCATGCTCAGTCCTTGAACAGCATGCGGAAATAGTTATATAAATGCGGCTTAACACTTGAATGGTCGTGTCCCGTTTTCTCCATGACGTGCGAAAGATATTCCTCCTTGTTTCTTGAAAGAATACCGCGGTAGTTGTCAGGGAAGCTTCCCACCGTTCCGTCGGACTTTGACGAGCTTATCAAAAGCACTTTCGGTTTATCTTCGGTAAATTTCATTTCATTCGGCTGCATTTGCCCCGGGTGCATTTCGGAACCGTTTACTTTAACAAGCCCAGGAGCGGGGCATACCGCGCCTATATACCCGAAAAGCTCAGGGTGCATAAAGCCTATGAAAAGCGACTCCCTTCCGCCCATTGAAAAGCCTGTTATAGCGGTATTTTCCCTGCCCTTTGCCACGGAAAAATTTTCTTCTATAAAAGGCATAAGGTCGGTGGTCAGGTCGTTGATAAAATTGTCATATGCAAGGCAGTTTTCAAGGTCCATTCCCGTACAGTAGGGCATATCCTTGCTGCAAAAGATATAAGGCAGCACAACTATCATTTCCTCAGCCTCGCCGTCTGCTTGCAAATTGGTAAGTATACGGTTTAAAGCCACCGTATCCCGTGCCATCCAGTCCTCGCTGTCCCAGAAGCCGTGAAGTATATACAGCACGGGGTATTCCTTGTTTTCATCATAATCAGCGGGGAGCAGAACGTTCACATTCGTGTCGCGCTCTGCGGTATGGGAATAATAGCTGTACTTTTTAAACTCAGGATAGCTTATGCCCTCCCGATCGCTGTCATAACCGTCAGGCGGAAGCTCTGTTATCATATCTTCATATTTTTCCATGCCGATCTCTTCCTGTTCTTGTGTCGCTTCGGTCTGTTCAGCCGAACTTGTTTCTGTAAAATTTTCTGTTTCCGACGGAACGGATACCGTGCTGTCGCAGGCAGCAAGAAGCACCGCCGCCGAGATCATCAGACTTATACATATTCTGCGTTTCATATTTCCCTCCTGTTAAAATTCAGGCAATTCGTCGAGCGTTATCACCGTTTCGCTGTTGTAAACGGACTTGAGGTTTCTTTTGTTGTTGCCTGTTATATAGTCGGTGTGCCAGATCATGAACCATGACCATATATCGCCGTTATCTTCAAAGTCCTTGACAGGCGGCACATTCCCGCATTCGTGAAAAGCCATGGGCTTATCCGCGATCCTTTCAAGCTTTTTCCACGCTCTGATGTTCGTGCTGTCGTTGTAAGTGTCCGAGCCGATTATGTCAACGTATTCGTCTCCGGGATACCACCCGTCTTTTACATCGCCTGAATATCCCAGCACCCATATCAGATTGTCAAGATCGTATTCATTTGTGAATTTGTCGTGCATCATCTGCCACAGCCTGATAAAATTCTCGCTGCCGCCCTTGCCCCACCAGAACCACTGCCCGTCAAATTCGTGGAATGGTCTCCAAAGCACAGGAACGCCTGCGTCACGCAGCTCCTGCAAAGCCTGCGCCGCCTTGTCCCAGCTTTCCATAAGGGTGTTATACTCATCAGTGCCTTCGGTAAGAAGCTTATCAAAATCAGGGTCATCATCAAGGCTTTCCTGATAGCCGCTGCTCTTTACGCCTGTATGCCAGCATATAGTGACAAGACCGCCTTTTTCGTCCCATTCCTTAGCTCTCTGCACCACACCGTCAAAATCGTTGTTCATAAAGTCCAGCCCCCGCATCGCAGGAAGCTTGCCTGTCGTTTCTTCAATGTAGTCCATCTCATAGTCAGGCGAGCCCATCCAGGTAGACTCCTGCTGGCAGCTCATCATGGTCTTGCCGAAATTATCGCATATATACTTGTACACAGCTTCCTTTTTTTCGGCGGCAGTAGGAGGGGCAGCTTCCGTTTGTACGGAAGTTACGGTTTCCGTGCTGTCAACTGTGTCATTAGCGGCGCAAGCTGAAAATAAAGCCGATACCATTACCGCAGCCGCCGCTATCGCAAATATTTTATTATTCATATGATCACCTGCTGTATAAATATTTTCAGTTTTCTTATACCATTATACCATAAAACTGCGTTTTTGCAAAGCAAAAATACAATCCCTTAAAAAGTTAAAATATTTTCAAACATTAAAACGATATTTTCCTTTTTATACAACATAACAGCGAGGTCGGCGACAAGCTTTCATTCACCGTCTGAAGCTTTTTGTTAGAAAGTGTTAGAAAAAGTGTTAGAAAGACAAAAAATAGCCGCTTAGATTTCTCTAAAACGGCTCTGCAACCGATATTTTGTTACCCAAAAATAGCAGCGGAACAAAAAACACGCCCTCAGTTTCCTGAGAGCGTGTTGGTGCGGCTCAGCGGCTGTGTAATGCTGAAATACAGGAGGTATAACATTCTCTCCCTGTCCCGCATATCATATCAACGGGGAAGAAATTCCCCGCAATACAAAACAATGAAAGGCGCGGCGTTGTATGAACACAGACGGCGAAGGAAAAAAGAGGGAAAAAACCGTAAAGATCGTCATAATGCTCCTGCTTATGGTCATAATATTTATCCTCGGCGGACTGGCAGGTCATTTTTTAGCTTCGGGACGTGAAACGGGCCTTATCGGCGGGGTGGAATTTAATGTGGAAACTGACCAAAGCGGCGGAGGGGAAAGCGAAAAATCTCATCAGGGGGTGACGATCCCCGGCGTGGCGGCACTCGTTATTCCCGCTGATGAGACCGTGGTTACGGTGAACTTTTTCAATCCCGAAGAAAACGACGGCCTTTACTATCTCACCTTTGAGCTTAAAGTGGAGATAGATGGAAGCTATCGCTCCCTGTATACCTCCGCCTTAGTTGAGGCGGGAAAAAGGATAGAGAAAATTTCCCTTTCAGCTCCGCTGGAAAAAGGTGAATACAACGCCGTTATCCATATTCAGCCTTATCGTACGGACGGGCTGACTCCCACCAACAATGCCGACATTGTAGCCCGTCTGACGGCTGAATAGGATCTTGCAAATGGGGGATAAAAATGTTTAAAAAATTTCTGCTTGCTGTTCTTGTATCGTCGTTGACGCTTATCTCGCCGCTAGGCGTAAAAGCGGAGGAAATAACAAGCGGAGATACCGAAAGCAGCGGCTCTATAAGCGTAAGCTATAACGCGGACGTCAACTACAAGGTGACGATCCCCGCAAGCGTTACCTTTACCGACAGCGAAAAAACCGTAGCAAGGGCGCTTATGGCAAGCGATGTTCTGCTTAACAAAGGCAGTAAGCTGGGCATTTCGGTAACCAGTCTAAACGGCTTTAAAATGGTGAACGACAGCGGATATATAGAGTACGGAATGAAGGTGAACGGACATGATATCAACGCACAGGAGGATATTGTGATACTCACCGTGCTGGCGGGGGAAACCTCGGGCTGGGCGACACTTGACTTTGAGACAACGCTGTCAGGGGAACACGCCGAATATGCGGGCAATTATTCGGATACTCTGACCTTCACCGTTCAGGTGACGGGATAAAACAAAAAGGGAGCTTGAAGAAGCTCCCTTTAATGTTGATGATAAAAAACTTAAAGCAGCAGACACTCAATTTTCCATAATATTCCATGGATTTTAAAATACTATAATCAATTGCAGTCTCATTTACAAGTAAAGTTATTTTTTGTTAGTCCTTGTTTCAACAGTAGTACCATTAGGATAACGTGTAGCGCTATATTTTGATTTGCCATTATTTTTAATTATTTTTATTACCTGACGATTACTTTTTGTGACATAAGCAGATGCATTATCGCCAGGTTGGGACAAACCATTTTTCCCATTGAATAGTTTTGATAAAAGACCCATAAAATCATCCCCCTTTTTCCACAATTATATTAAAATTTTGTCTAAGCGATATTACTAATAGGTTTTTACTTGTTAACAAAATGATAACACATTTTCAAAGAATTGTCAATGCTGCTTAAACGGAAATGCACAGTTGTTTTACAAATTCATTATTATTTTTTGAAAAAGTATCAGGCACTTTAACTGTCTTTCTTTTGCAATCGCCTACAGGCTTTGATTTCTGCTTTAGGAATACAGAGCAAGCAGTATTCAACAGTATTGACTTGGTTTTGTGATATTGTTGTCAAAATAGATTTTTATGTGATAAACAAAAAACATGCTCCCGGTTGCTGGGAGCGTGGTAAAGCCGCTCAGCGACTGAGATGCTGTGACGAAAAAGATTGTAAAAATTAAAAGGCGAGTGCACCCTTGCATTCTAATTAAAAAAATGCTATATTTTTTATATAGATGCCAAAAGGAGGAATGGCAATGATTGAAGCTGCGCTCTCCGTGCTTGAGAATGACAAACAAAGGAATGAACTGGCTGCATTTTACGAACAATATAAAAACCGTTTTTTCGGCATAGCATACTCAAAGCTGCATAATCTTGAGGAAGCTGAGGATGCTGTGCAGGAAGCTTTCCTGCGAGTAGCGGATAATCCTAACAAGTTCTTTAATATGTCGGATCAGGAGCGTTTACGATTTGTTGAAGGCATTGTCAGACACGTTTCAGTAGATAAATTCAATAAAAACAAAAACAACGCTGTTTTGATTGAGGATATAGGCGATAACATAATGAGCGATACGATTTCTCCTGAGGAAAAATATATAACGGACGCTTCTGCGCGCGAACTTGTTCAGTTTGCGCTGACCCTTCCCGAAAGCCAACGGCAAGCACTTTTTATGTATGTACATCAAAATTTAAGTTATTCTGAGATCTCCAAAATTCTCGGTATCTCGGAAGAGCTGGCTCGTAAAAGGGTTTCAAATGCAAGAAAAGCAATTAAAAATTTTGCGGAAGGGAAAAAATAATGAACGAAATCACATTGGACGAAATTTTGGTTGCGGCGCACGATGCCGAGTTTTCACAGTATGATAATGTTCCCGAACATGTTTTTTCTCGGAAACACGATCGTGCAATGAAACGAATTTTCAATATTTATCAAAAGCGAATTGCACTTCTGAATAGTGATGTTATGGATAAGGGAAATGTAATATCACATTTTAGGTGGAACAGAAAAACAGTTATTGTCATGTTGATGGTGATTTTCTTGGCTGTTTTAGCGGGGTGCTCGGCAATCATATACTATCTCGGCGGTTTCAAGGCAGATGTTCATACCGACAATACGCAGCTTTTTCCAATCGACCTCACGGACTGTCCGCAAAGTATTGAGGAAATGTATTATTTGTCTGAGCTTCCGAGTGGTTTTGAGTTACTGCAAGAAAGTGTAAGTGATATTAGCGTATTTACGGTATATGTTAATTCATCAGAGGAGACAATCACACTTCATCAATCAATAAAGACAGCCTTTGAAACGCACTATAACACGGAGAATTATAAACTCGAAGAAATCTTAATAGATGAGCATATAGGAATAGGTCTTGAAAGAAGAAAAGGTTACATCGTTGCTTGGGACAATGGTGATTACATATTAGAAGTCTCATCTAATTTGCCTAAATCAGAAACAATAAATTTGGCGAAAAGCACTAAAGTTTTAGAAAATTGAAAATTTATGTTCACAAAACGACAAAAAAACCGATTTGCATTATATAGGGGTAAATCCTTGAAAAATGCAGAAAGGAGGGTAATGTGATTCGGTGTAACAGTAAGAAAATCACAATTCAAAAAGGTTTACCCTACAATTTAATATGGCAAGCTGCATCAAAAGTGTGTTGATCAATCAATGAAGAATTTATTTCCCCATTGATAACAATAATATCTCATGCTGACCCAAAGGTGCGGAGTATCTTGCAAATTTTATTACATTTGAGGTGTTTTATGAAAAAAATTATAGTAACCGCTCTGACGGTCACTCTTTTGTTATCCGTTACTGCTTGTGAAAACGTTTCCGATGAAAGTTATGTACAGACAGACCCCCATACAGAGGAAAGCAACATTACCACTACGGCAGAAGAAACAGTCCAAGCCGCCCCGTCCGTTGCTGATGAGCCTGAGCTGTCGCTTCTGAATTGTCGTACAAACGAGGATGGAACTTATTGTATAGACCAAACCACATGGAATTCATCAGACGATTATGAGCTGTTTCGGGAATACTTTTTCGGCACATGGGAAGGCAGTTTCCGCTTTCCCGAATATCCGGAACAAAAGCGTCTTATTATTGACGACACTGAGAAATCGTTTGTCATGACTGAAACGGGTATTCGAATGCTCAACGGATTTTACGAAACGGGAGTTCACGCGTTAGCTTTTATGATTGGAAGCGACAGCGGCAGCGCGATAATTTGGATAAGCCTCGACGAACCTGATACGATTTACATGGTATGGGGTGATATGACCTCACCGCTGTGGTCGCGAAATGAAAGTGGAGCATATTCGACTGCACCTGTTGTGTATACCCTGAGAAAAACCGATGAGCCTCTCAACGAGCCGGAGGGTAATTTTTTGAGTATATTCAGACTTCGAGAAATGGCACAAGAATACGGGATTGATTTTGGGTCGCTTGTTAACATAGAGTATGAAAGCGATGGGACGACGCTTTATCACGATGATTGGTACCAGCTTTACCCTATGTACCTCGTTTCTAAATCGGACAATGAAATCATAATCCGAACATCTGTTGGAAATGTATACGAGACAGAAAAAGAACCCATTGAGGTATTATGCACATTTGAAAAGGCAGAGGGAGAATGGAACAGGAGCGTTGAGTTATTTTGACTTCTATTTCGGAAGCGGTCGATATTGATTCCTGTATAAAGTATCTTCTGAAAACCGGTAAAATAGCTTTTTGATGAACATGGTAAGGGTCTACTATATTTTATGACCGATAATTATGTGGACAAAATAGAGGATAATATAAAAATATGGCAAAATATTTATAAGCGTAATCTTGATCAACAAATTTAAAGGTATACTCAAGATGAATATAAAAGACGATGTCAAAGATTTGATGAGATTAGACTACGCGAAATATTACCAATTAAAAAATCCTAACAAATCCTGAACTTTCTTTAAAATATACAGATGAGTTAAAACGATGTAAAGCAATAAACATAGAGCCCTTACGTCAAGTAGGTTTAAATCTGTAAATACTCCGATTATTTTTGTAATTTAATCCGCGGTAACTGTTACAACTTTAATAAATAATTAGATAAGAGCAAAACTCAACAAAAAAGCCAAAAGGCAGTAAATAAAAAGCCGACTGAAAGTTGAGAAAGAAAAA
>CANRFO010000025.1 GCA_947629925.1 uncultured Ruminiclostridium sp. | reverse complement strand
CAGCCAGAAAGAAGTGCTGGAGCAGATGATAAGGATACTGTCGCTCATAGATCCGAATATGCTGCCCGAAAGCGAGGGCTCCGCTCCGCTCCTTCCTTCGCTGTTCAGCAAGATAGTTGATGAAAGGCATAAGTACATAGGCGATGTGTCGGATAGGTATGTTAGATCTTGATTCAGGAGGAAATAACCAATGTCACAGACAATTCAAGCTGTGGATAAAAATATATGCACCGGCTGCGGCGCGTGCCGAAATATATGCCCTGTAAACGCGATAACTATGGCGTCAGACAAGGAAGGCTTTTTATGTCCAGAAATAAACAAAGACCTGTGTACTGAATGCGGACTTTGCTATAATAAATGCCCTGCCGTCAACGAGGATATATATGCAAATAACGCTGAACCTCATGTATATGCCGCATATGCTCCTGATGAGATAAGGATGAAAAGCTCGTCGGGCGGTATGTTTACCGTTATTGCGGAGCATATCATTGATATGGGCGGATCAGTAGCGGGAGTGCGCTGGGATGAAAATTTCAAAGCGGTTTTTGATTTAGTCAGCAGCAAAGACGGTCTGGCTTCAATGCGAGGCTCCAAGTATGTGCAAAGCGATACAAAGCTGATATATCGAGAGATAAAAAAGCTGCTCCTCGATGACAAAAAAGTGTTGTTTGTCGGAACTCCGTGTCAAGTGGCCGGGCTCAGGCATTTTCTGGGAAAGGACTATGACGGTCTTTTCGCCGTAGATATTCTTTGCCACGGTTCCCCTTCTCCCAAATCATTTGAGGAGTTTTTGAAGAGTGTTGTCAAAAGCCGTATCGGCGTAGATGATATCAGTCAAATTGAAAGTATTGAATTCAGAAATAAAGAACGTCACGGCTGGGGTCATTCACTACTGATAAAATTAAAAAACGGCATGGAATATGATAAAGTGAGAAATTCCGCTTCATGGTACAACAGCTTTTTAAATATTCTTAACTGCCGCAGGTCGTGCGGTCAATGCCGTTATAATAAGCTCCCGCGGCAGGGCGATATTACTCTCGGCGATTTCTGGGGCATTGAAAACATAATGCCTGACAGTGATTACAAAAAAGGCGTCAGCGTTGTAACGATAAACAATGAGAAAGGTCAGAGGCTTTTTGATGAAATATCGGATAAGCTGACTTTCAAGCGCGAAAGCAACATTGATGACGCTAAAAAAAGCAACTGGAATTTAGTCGGTTCATCAAAGTCGCATAAATTCAGAAAAGATTTTTTTGAACTTCTGGATATGTATGATGATTTTGACAAAACGACTGAATATGCGCTCAAGCGCAAGTTCGACATAGGTTATATAGGCTGGTGGTACGGTGAGAATTACGGAAGTATCCTGACGAACTTTGCCCTTCATCAGTATTTGAAAAGCCTGAACAAGCGCGTGCTTATGATAGAGTGGCCGTTAAGGAACAAACCCACAGGCGCTGTTCCAAACACTATGGCAAGACGTCTCGCCGCAAAATATTACGACGTGTCAATAAGAAGGACATTCGACGAACTGAAAAATCTTAACTGGTTCTGCGATTCGTTTGTGGTAGGCTCGGATCAGCTCTGGAACTATTGGTGCGCAAAAGAAGTGGATTACTTCTATTTTCTTGATTTTGTTGACGATTCAAAGAAGAAAATATCATATGCAACCTCATTTGGTCACGATAAATTCCCCGCGCCTGATTGGTATATGAAAAATACAGCTTTCCATATCGGCAGATTTGACTATGTTTCGGTGAGAGAGAAGGAAGGTGTGGATATATGCCGCGACCAGTTCAATGTTAAAGCCGTAAGAAATATAGACCCCGTGTTTATCTGTGATAAGCAGGAATATATCACTCTCGCTCAGCAGAGCAAGCTGACACATGAGAACAAATATATTTTCGCATATATCCTTAATCCCACTCCCGAAAAAAGACAAGCTCTGCTCAATATAGCCGAGAAAACAGGGCTGGATATAAAGATCGTGCTGGACGGGCAGATGAACAAGGAAGCCAACCGCGCTATGATGAACATGGACGAAAAGATAATTGTCCCTAATGAGATCGAAGACTGGCTCAGCTTGATATATAACTGCGATTATGTCCTTACCGATTCATATCACGGCTTATGCTTTTCGATAATATTTGAAAAGCAATTCAGCTGTATAGCGAACATTTCCCGCGGGCTGTCAAGATTTACGACCCTTCTGGAGGATATAGGTCTGTCCGACCGTATGGTGTTTGATCCGAAGGAATCGGTATCATTATCAGATATAATGATAGATTATGATGTAGTCCGCCCCGGTCTTGAAAAAGAAATAAGCCGTTCCAAGGAATGGCTCAACAATGCAGTCAACAGTAATAAACCGTGTAAAGCTTCGACATATGATATGCTTATGGAAAAGCTCAGAGAGGTCGAGCAAAAAATAAAAGACCTTAAAACAGGTAAATAATTATTAACGAGGAAAAACAATGAATTCGATAATTTCTGTTGAAAGAAAAAATTGTACAGGCTGCGGGTCATGCTCAAATATATGCCCGAACAGTGCGATTGAGATGAAATCAACATTTGAAGGATTCTCTTATCCATATGCCGATTTGGACAAGTGCGTAATGTGCGGAAAATGCTCCGAGATATGTCCTGTGATCAATGAAACGGCTGATATACAACCGAAGTGGTATATGTTTTTATCTGATGATTTTACTTCCTGGAATTCTGTAGGGGGCGGAGCTATGACTTGTGCGATACAGTATGCCGCCTCCGAAGGAATGAAAATATATGCTCCTGTTTTTGACTATGATTATTCTGATGTTCATCATAAGCTGTTAGATCTTCCTGATGATCTGTCGCTTTTGTGTCAGGTTTCCTATGTTGAAAGCAAAGCATGGCTTTGTTATCCCGAAATACAGAAGCTGCTCGACGAAAACGAAAAAGTTTTATTTTTCGGAACGCCATGTCAGACAGACGGATTGCGCCGTTTTGTGGGAGAAACGAAAAATTTGCTTACAGTCTCGTTTATTTGTGAAGGAGTATCTTCAGGCTTTGCATGGTCAGATTACATTCAGAGCCGTAATGAAAACAGCAGGATAAATGATCTGAAGCTGAGCCACAAAGAACTTGGATTGTCTGAATCTATACGCATACGTTTTGAAGACGATTCTATCTATGAGGAACTGGAAAAAGGCGACTGGATAACCCGTTATCATCAAGGTGTGATTTTGCGTCAGAGTTGCTGTGATTGTAAGTATGATGTGAATAAATATAATTCCGATATATCTGTCGGGAATTATTCATCCGTAAACAAAGGCGGCGGAAAAGGGACTTCCCTTTTGGGTGTAAATTCTGAATCAGGCAAAGAGTTTATTGAAAAAATGACTTCGGGAAAAAATTATATCTGTAAGGAAATTTCAAAAACTGACGCAGATAAATTTCTCCTTAGCATTAAAAGAGACAGAGTAGCTCCCGATGAGCGCAAAAGATTTTTTGAAATGTGCTATACCCATGGATTTAAACATATAACCGACGGAATAAGTGAGAAGGAACACGATGGGGCAAGAAAATTTGCAATAGATTATCATATGGGTGACGGTGCATCGTGGATCATATTGAATACAGATGTATGGTCAAAACGTAATATATGCGGCGAACAGTATCTGCTTTCAAACGGAACGGCATGGCAGCGTATTTTTCTGCCTTTGGATCATACTTTAAAAATCGGCGCAAGATATTCGTACAGCATAAAATTAAAAATGAAGACCACTTGTCCTAAGGTAAGAATAATGCTGTCTGATAAAGCCGCACAAGATTCTGCTTGCCCCACGCTTCAGAATCTTAACGAATATGGAAATGACGCATGGGCAATTGTTACAGGAACATATGCAGCCACAAGAGATACGTTGAAATATGTAATGCTGTCCAGCACTGATTTTACAGGCAACGATCCTTATATATGCTTTGACTGGATAAGAATTTGGGAGGAATGAAATGGCAGTAATGGGCAAAAAGGTCTGGGCAGTAGTATGCGGAATGGTGAGGCAGGAATTTGAGCTTTATTCCGTGCTGACTTGGCTGTGTGAACAGCGTTCCAAAGGGCTTATAGAGGGGATAATTATTTCCACATGGTTAGGCGAGATCGACAAAATACCGCATTTGCGCAGCAAACTTCTTTTCCTGAATATTCTTGCGATAGAGTTGCCGCCTTTTGATGATAATGCTAATCTATATTATCGGCAGGCATATCAGCTTAAAGAGGCGATGGACGTAATTCCTGATGATGTTTTTGTATTGAAGTGCAGGACGGATTTTTGCATCGACCTGTTAAATCAGATGCTTCCGATATTGGAAAATAAAGCAGATCTTTCTGTCAGAACATTCGGCAATTTTAAAACTTGTCTTCGTTATCGGATAGCAGTGGGAGAATTAGGCATTTCAGGGCCATTTATCTGCCAGGATATATGTTTCTTGGGTTATAAACAAGATATATATAAAACTGTTATTTTTGAAGACAAAAATCTTAGATTTAGTAATCCTTTGGCTCCCGATCTTCTGTTCTTTGTAAACATTTTTATTTCGGATTATCCGTTAATAGATGATTTTTTTAAATCCTTCAAATTCTGGGGATTAAAAAAGCAGCTTACATCTCAATTTCAGGCATTCAATAAAGATATTGAGCTTCCGGGTATGCTGAATAAATTTTATGCTTTATATTTCGTTTTGATATACACTTCGTTTTTTCTTTATAACGATATAGGTTTTGAAAAAAATGAAGCAAATATAATGGATATATTCGGCAGAGATTTATCTGTTATAGTTGTCGGTTGGGGCACATATTTGAAAAGCTCAAAAGTGCTTGATATGATCATTGAAGGGAATATTACAGACACACCTTCCAACAGAAAATTCTATAAGGAAATTATGAAATTAGCTTCGCCCGATTATGCCGTGACAAATTATTTCACATTTGATGATTACAGTGAGACGGTTGATTTCGGCAGAAAATATTTCGGTATAGAACCTGGCAGATGGCTTATGCCGTACAGAAAAGTAAAAAATATAAATGTTGATAAAAATATAGGGTTTAACGAAAGCCTCAGTATATTATTTTCAGATTATGACGTTGATGAGAATTTCATGACAGTTTTTCATGATATTATCACCGGAAAAGAAGGCGAATATTATGGCAGAATTACAGGCTATCTGAATGACCTTAGTAAATATAAAAATTTATATGAAATCGCTCTGTTTGCATCATCAAGAGGTCAGGACCCATATGTTTTGAGGTGCATAGCGGAAATGCTGTACAATAAACGTATCAATCAGAAAAATATCGGTATGGCAAAGTTTATTTTTTTAAGGCAATCCAGATCTCCGTCTTTTTTTAGCGGTAAAATGTCTGTGGATAAAATTGCGGCGCTATACTACTACGGAAAATACTCGGAACCGTTGAATGACGATACGATCTCAAAAAAGTTTTACAACAGTCTGGTAAATGACTTTGGCTTATCCGCAGAACGTAAAATCCCGGCTTCCTACGCCGATGCTGTGTTAGATGTAATGAAAGAAATAATTGAAACAAAACGGGAGGAAATAGCGTCAAATACAACAATCGGAAATATGCTGACGTTTCTTATTGAGATATGTGGAAAAGACTGGATGTCGAATGAAACAGAACAATATTTATTAGAAAATTTCCCCAAATAAGTACCTATAATTCTCAAATATAAATTATACAAAGGAGAACACAAATGGAAACAATAAAATTGCTCATCTGGGATCTGGACGAAACCTTTTGGAAAGGCACTCTTTCCGATGGTGAAATAACGCCCGTTCCCGAAAATATTGAGCTGGTAAAGCACCTCACTGATCGTGGAATAGTAAACTCGATCTGTTCCAAAAATGACTATGAAAAAACAAAAGCAAAGCTGGAGGAGCTTGGCGTTTGGGAGTATTTTGTATTTCCTTCTATCGACTGGACTCCCAAGGGACAGCGCATCAAAAACATAATTTCAGATATGAATTTGCGCCCCGTAAACTGCCTTTTCATTGACGATAACGTAAACAATCTTGAAGAAGCAAAATTCGCTGCAGACAATATAAATGTTACTTTGCCTGAGAATTTACCCGAACTTGTAAAGGATCCTGCCTTTGAAGGAAAAGATGACAGCGAACATTCCAGATTAAAGCAGTATAAAATTCTTGAGGAAAAAGCTGCCGCAAGAGCACAAAGCGGTTCAAACGAAGAATTTTTGTATCAGTCTGAGATCCACGTTGAATTGATAGAGGATTGCAGCGATAAGCTTATGCGTATCTATGAAATGATACACCGCAACAATCAGCTCAACTTTACCAAGGACAGGATCTCTCAGGAGGAAGTCGATAGAATATTTACTGACCCTGAAATAACCAGCGGCGTTGTACACGTCACAGATAAATACGGCGATCACGGCATAATCGGTTGCTATGCGGTAAAAGACGGAAAAGCGCTGCAATTTGTATTCTCCTGCCGCATTTTAGGCATGGGAGTGGAGCAGTGGGTATACGCGGAGCTTGGTTATCCCGACATTGAAGTGGTAGGCGAGGTCGCCGCCGAACTTAACAAAACTGATAAGCCGGAGTGGATAAACAATAATACCTCTGTTCAAAAAGAATCTGTTACCTCCTCTAACAGTACCCCCCCCCGGCTCATTGTTTACGGTACTTGTCCACTGCGGCCTGTCTGGGCATACTTGCAGCCTAAATTGCCTAATGCGAAATTTGCGAATTTTATTGGACCACCTTCAATATGTAATATTGCCGTTACCGCCAGAGAAAATGACGAACAAAAAAAAGACTGGCTAAAAAAATTCAATACTTTATGTGAATATACTTTTGATAATGATATTTTTAATGAAAATACAGGCTATATTTTAATAACTTTGCAATCTGAAATAGACAACTATAAATATATATCAAAATCTACCGGTTCTTATTTCTTTTCTCCTAAAATCGACCTGTCAAAAGAATCGGAAGATATAGCAAAAGAGTATGAAGAAAGCAAAGTAACGTATGAAGATATATTCGAAGAAATGTCCTATTTGTGTGAGCATTTATCACCAAACACAAAGGTACTGCTTCAAACGATAAGCGAGGTGGAATTTCCGCAAAAAGGAAAGGACAGGAATTATTATGAAAGGATAAAGCTAAATAAAATCGCAGAAAGCCTTGCGGAAAAATTTAAACAGATAATATTGATAGACATACGTAAATATGCAAAAAGCGCTGCGGACTTTTTTGATCCCGTTGCTAATCATTATAACCGAATGATAGGATTCGCCATTGCAAAAGAAATATTGAATTTAATGGATATTGAAAAAGAGAATGATTCAGCTACTGAAAAAGGAAAGAATGTATCTGATTCTATCCCTAAAAATGCAAGGACGGAAAATATAAAAATAAAAGGCATAAACAGCGATATCGGCACGGCAGTGACATACATACGCAACGGTATATTTTATATCATTCTCAATTTATCGGAACCTCAAAAATATAGTATAAGATATACTGCGCGCAGGAACAGATGCATTGAGGCAGTTTCGGATATTACAGATGACAACAAATATTCTGTCAACGTATCCCGTCCGGGTAAATGGAGTGCATTGATAGATTTGTTTGATAAAAACGAAGGATACTGCCTTGGTACTTGGGTAAGTACTGTTATAAATTATAATGAATACAACTATATATCATTTTTTGATGCAGAAAGTGAACATTACCAGGAAGGGATCGGCGGAATAAATCAATTTTATAATGATAATGCTCAGATGAATGCTGCCTTTGAACATATGATATCTCAGATAGCCGATCTTGCCTCAGTAGGCTGTAATGTTGCCGATTTCTTTTTTGAGCAGGATATAGATGAGATAAATCTCTTTGTCGACAAAAAAATGGGAAGTATTTTGCTGCCGTTTTTACATAGCGCAAATTTAAAAATACGTCTAGTATTTACAACTGATCTTAACTGGAGCATTCTGGTGGATGGAGGGACTGTAAATTATTATACTCGTGATTTAGCGGATGGTATTCCGTTAGCGCCGGGCGATGTACTGCTCTTTCAAGACAACACGGTTCAGTTTGGCACGTTTAAAGCTGATTTTGCAAAACGTGGAGCTAAAATATATACATTGTCATACGTCCTTTCTTATTTAATGACAAAGAAGTTTTTCTGTGAAAAATGCAGTAGGATCCCATTGATATTGACTGTACGCACACCAAATTTAGAGCCTTACCGCGGTTACAATATAAACAATTTTACATCAAATGAAAGAACTGCTATGCAAAGCCTTAGAAATAACGACACAGCTCTCAGGCAAGCAATAAGCCGATATAAGGCATTGCCTTCCCAGTATAGCGGCATTCCTCGTGAAGAACTTCTTGAAACGTTAAAAACACCTGCGTTTAAAAAGAAAAAATATAAAGAATTTGTGTTTGATATGGAAGATGTGAAGGGCGAATATCTTAATATTGAAAACGGAATAAGAAAAACATTAAATCAACCGGAAGACTATATAGGAACAATATATATTTTCGGCGGTTCTCATGCATTCGGTTGTGGTGTTAAAGACAGCGAAACCATTGCGTCTATTCTCCAAAAAAATATCAATTTACCCTATAAAGTTGAAAACTATGCAAATTGCTGGGGATACGATTATTCGAGCGCAATAAGATTGCTTGAAAACATGAGCTTTAAGGCAAATGACATTGCTGTTTTCATAATGTCTAACTGGGAAGCTCCCGGTATACAGTTACAATCTTTACATTGGCTTACATGGGATGCAATAGATGACCCGATTGTTAAAGTAGATACGTTTCCGTTATTTGAAAAAAGCGGACGTCCTGATTATTTTCTCAACGGACAGGCATTTACGGCGCAGTTTAATTCTGAAATCGCTGAACTTGTCAAAAAAGAAATATACAATTGTATAAAACTGTTTTAAATTACTTCTTTCATTTTAGACCAATAAAATTAAAAGGGCTCTTTCACTATAGTTTTCGGAAAGCCAAAAACTCAAAATTTCTTACCGTTTTTTAGTAGGAATTTTCCAACAGCTTAAACAGTTAATTGCAAAAATATTAAACGAAATCGATCACAAATATCATAAGGTAAGATACGACAATATAAAAAACTTGCAAACTGTTCTTCATATGCGGCATATTTGAAAATTGCTCATCATTCTGATTTATAAGCGTAAAATTTTGTCTTTAACCAGATGAGGCTGAAATTAAACTTTTAAATTGCACAGACTTTACAGATGTAAATGATTTTGATAAAAGCATAATAATAGCAAATTGCCCATTTTAGGAAGACAAGGATATGGACAAATCCGTTAAGCTGCTTTAGATGGATTTTCACGTATTGGGAATATATTTTTAAATGCTAATCTTGAATTGGAGGAATAACTTACATGACCCCTGACCAACTTAAATGCATCCAACTTCGCGATTGTTTTTACGCCGGATATTCCATGCCGCAGTACTGTGTAGACAACGGTATAAAAAAGCCGCTGATAGCCTCATACGATCCTGAATTTTTGTGGGAATTGTATGTACAGTTTCGTTATGATAAAAGAATTATGCCTAAATTTTATATTCTATCCGGTACTTCACAAACAATAATGCATAGTCCCGCAAATGTATTGGGCGGAGCGTGGTTTGAAAAGATTAACTTTGAGGATACAGAGCAATATGATAAACTGTTGATTCTTACAACAAACCATTTTCCTCAGCTTCCTGACAAAAAGACAATATACTTTGATGTGCTTCTTTCTCAGTTTATACAATATATTTACGCAGAAAGACCGCTTTACAATTATATTGAATCTCATAAAGGAGTCGCTGTCATATTATCTAATGTTCCGTTGTTGAGAAATAATGAATACACAACTGAATATGAAAAGGCCGTTGCACAAAAGAGCATACACAAACTTCGTGCTGAGTTGAAAAACAGAGGAGATCAGACAATCGAAACAAGATTTGACAGATTCGGTTACACAAACGACGAAGTGTTTTCAATACTTAATTTATCCGATGCAAAGACAAATCCTGATGGAACTACTGATCTGTTGGATAATGATAACCCTCTTGTAATGATACATGACGGTAAGCGAAAGACCGCATTTCAAAACGGAGAGTACAGCAACACTGTATGGTGCATGGAAACATGCACATATTACGGTATCGGTTCACCTTATGATAAAACTATCGAAAGCTATCTGCAAAAAATATTCAACGAAAACGATCACGAGTATCTTGTTGAAAATGTTTCACAGTTTTATGCTGATCGCTATCAGGACATATTTTATAATCTTGAGCGTCTTCCTGTTAAAAAAGGAGATATTGTTATTATATGTCTTCAAAACCTGCGTTCACGAGGCATACCGTTTTTTAACAGTTCAGCTATATTTTACCGTCCTCATGATTACGGAGAAGTTTTTGCTGATAACTACCATATAAACGAACGCGGCAATAAAGTGGTAGCAGAAAAGCTGTATGAATATCTCAAAGAAAATAATTTCTTCAAAGATTATAAATATGACATCCCCACAAATTTTCCTACCGTTCATCAATACGGGATCGTGAAATCAAAATCGGGGGGGGGTACTATCAACCAGTACCAAACTGAGCTCGAGCAGTACAAATCTCAGCTCAGAGCGCTCCGTCCTGCCGTCGGCAGCATAGTTATGAACTGCAATCCGTTTACTTTAGGACACAGGTATCTTGTGGAATATGCCGCAAGCCGAGTTGAACGGCTATACATTTTTGTGGTGGAAGAGGACAAAAGCATTTTCCCGTTTGCCGACAGGATAGAGCTTGTGAAAAAAGGTACTGCCGATCTGAAAAATGTTACGGTACTGCCCAGCGGTAAATTCATTATATCTTCCCTCACATTTTCAGGCTATTTCAATAAAGCGGAGTTACAGGACAGCACAGTTGACCCAAGTATGGACGTTGAGCTTTTCGGCAGAGAGATAGCGCCTCAGCTCGGGATAACAGTCCGCTTTGCAGGCGAAGAGCCTCTTGACAACGTAACAAGACAGTACAACGAAACGATGGCAAGGATCCTTCCCCAATACGGCGTCAAGTTTGAAGTCATTCCCAGAAAAGAAACAAACGGCGGCGTGATAAGCGCCAGCCGAGTGAGAAAATTGCTGGAAGAAAACAATTTTGAAGAAATAGAAAAATTAGTACCCCAAACCACATTAACTTACTTGCACAACCTTAATCTTGAAAAGAGGAAAAACAGTGAAACCAAATGTGATAATCCCTAACGCAGTACTGGTTCCCGCAGAACTGCGCAAGATCGGCAATCTTACCCCTGTGATTTATCCGATAAGTCAGGAGATAGTTTTTGATTTTTTATATAAACAGTACCGTGAGACTTGTGAAAAAATAACTGTAGTGTGTTACGAGCAATCCGGTGCAGTTCACGAAAAATTATCGCGCGGATATGAAAATACCGAGGTAATAGACCTTGAACAGCTCAAGGACTTGGCGTATACCGTTCGTTTTGGCATAAAAGATGACGGGAAGCCTATCATAATCAATTTTGCCGATACCATCGTTTCTGACAACATTTACGATTTCCCGTTGGACAGTTATTTTTATTCGGAAGACGATCCGTCTGAAAAGTGGACTTTCTTTGAAGAAGAAAACGGCGTGATAAAGACCATATATGATAAAACTAAGGTAAGAAACGGCGCTCATAAGCTCTTTGTGGGAGTATTCAGCTTCAGCGACTCAGGCCTGCTGAAAAAATGCATTGAGGAAGCTGAAGGTCAGAAGTCAGACGAAGGAGTAAGCGCATTTTACCGAGCGGTCAAGCTGTACAGTGAAGCAAAACCGATCAAAGCCGTTAAAACGGACAATTGGTTCGATATCGGACATATAGAAAGATACTATAATTCGTCGCTTGAAGTTAAAGCGCGCTCCTTCAATCATATCTCAATAGACAAAAACCGCGGCATATTGAGAAAATCCAGCGACGATAAGGAAAAATTCATCGGTGAGATAAAGTGGTATCTTAAACTGCCCAATGATATAGAGTATGTAAGACCGCGTATCTTCTCCTATTCTCTGAGCTATGAAAAGCCTTATGTGGAAATGGAGTATTATTCATACCACACGCTGCACGAACTGTTCCTTTACGGAGATCTTACATATGAGCAGTGGCGCGACGCCTTCAGACGGATACGTTTCATATGCAATGACTTTAAACGCTACAAGCTCCGTGATGAAAATATAAAGGACGCATTAGCCGATATTTATCTTGATAAGACCGTATTACGGCTGGAAAAGCTGCGCGACAGCGAAAACTTCGGTATGTTTTTCCGCAGACCGATGACTATAAACGGAAAGCACTACCGTTCGCTCGACGAGTGCATTCAGATACTGAAAAAGATCATCCCGGAGCAGCTGTATGATGTTGAGGAATTTAATATCATACACGGTGACCTGTGCTTTGCCAACATAATGATAGACAGCAACTTTTCATTTATCAAGGTGATAGATCCAAGAGGAAAATTCGGTCAGTACGACATATACGGCGACTTCAGATATGAACTGGCGAAGCTGTTCCACAGCGTACACGGAAAGTATGATTTTATCATCAAGGATCTGTTCTCAATCGAATATGACGCAAAGGACGCTTCCGTTTCATTTTCGGTCGCGGAACCCCAAAGGGCGTTTGATATATTTGATGTTTTTCTTACGGTATTCAAAGAAGAAATAGGAGAAGATCTTGAAAAAATATATCTTATCGAAGCGCTTTTGTTTTTAAGTATGATACCGCTCCACAGCGAAAGCCTTGAGCATCAGTACGCAATGCTTGCGACAGGGATCGAAATACTTTCCGGCGTTGCCGATATAGAAGCATAAAAAGGAGAACATAAAATGTTTGAAGAGTATTCATTTGTTTTTGACATTGATGGAACGCTTTGTCCGATAAAGAAAAAGGAAGAAAAATATGAGGATCTTGTTCCGTATTCCGATATGGTGGACAAGCTCAGATACTATAAACAAAACGGAGCGAAGATCATTCTTTTTACCTCACGCAATATGAATTCCTACAACGGAAATATAGGACTGATAAATAAAAATACTGCGGTCATACTCACAAAATGGCTTGAAAAATGGGATATTCCGTATGATGAGATAATATACGGAAAACCGTGGCCGGGACATAAGGGATTTTATGTGGACGACAGAACAGTCCGTCCTGATGAATTCCTGCAATACACTCCGGACGAACTGAACGATATTTGCAACAAATCAAAGGCAGACCTTAAATAAAAAAGGAGAAATACAATGACGATCATTATTACAATGGCGGGCTTAGGTTCACGCTTCAGAAAAGCAGGCTACAACGTGCCTAAATATATGATAGAAGCTAAAGGCAAGACTCTTTTCGAGTGGTCTATGGACAGTCTGCTGGATTATAACCCGCACACAAGCAAATACATATTTATCGTTCGCAAGGAAGACGGTTCTTCAGAGTTTATCCGAAGCAGCTGCGAAAAGTACGGGATAAACAATATCCGTATAATAGAGATAGACTATATGACCGACGGACAAGCCACTACCGCAATGCTTGCAATTCCTTACTGCGACCCTGACGATTCCGTAATGATCTACAACATCGACACTTATGTTGAGCCTTATGAGATGAAGTACTCGGATATAAGCGGCGATGGGCATATACCCTGCTTTCATGCGGACGGAGATCACTGGAGCTTTGTGAAGGTCGATGAAAACGGAAAAGCAGTTGAAGTAAGGGAAAAGCAGCGTATTTCTGACAACTGCACACTTGGCGCGTATTATTTTTCCTCCGCACAGCTTTATGCCAATCTGTACAACGAATATTACGCAGACGACAGCCATCTTGAGAAAAATGAAAAATATATCGCTCCTCTGTATAATTTTATGATAGAAAAAAATATGAAGGTAACGATAAGCATTGTTGACGCAGCAAGGGTCCATGTGCTTGGAACACCGGAGGAACTGGAGAGGTTTTTAAAACAATGAATGTAAAGATTAATCAAAAACTTTTGGATCTGTTTGAAGAAAGAAATTTGCTTATTGTGGCATATGATTCTCACAAATTGTAATTCGATGACTCAGCGCACCGAAGTAACTGAAAATTTTTATCGGAAGAAAGCTGAGCAATAAAGTTTGAAAGGAAAACTGTTTATGAAAGTTACTCAGAAAACGTTGGATTTACTTGCTGAAAAAAAGGTTTATACTTCACCTCGTGGAAAATGCCGCTTTAAGGTTGGTGATGATGTTTTTGTAAACGCTGATGCATTGATTGAACCATATAGTATGTTTTCAGGTAATGTTTTATCTTCTATGGGTTCATTTTCTTATTCCTGGTCGCAAATGATGCTGGACACAATTATTGGCAGATACAGCAGTATATCTGGGCTTTTAAGATTTTTTGGCGTTCAGCATCCTTATAATCGCTTCACAAGTTCAAGCGTTACTTATGATAGACATTTTGTAATTGTTACTGAATGTTGTGATAAAGCTGTTATTGATAATTTTGTTGTTGTACCCCCCCAAAAAAAAGAAATCGTTAAAATCGGAAACGATGTATGGATAGGATCGCATGTTGCTGTAAAACCAGGGATAACTATTGGTGACGGTGCTGTTATCGCTACCGGCGCAATTGTGACAAAGGATGTTCCACCTTATGCAGTTGTTGGCGGCGTTCCAGCTAAAATAATCAAAATGCGTTTTTCTGATAACGTCATCGATGAAATGCTCAAGCTTCAATGGTGGGATTATTGCTTTGCGGATTTTAATATTAAATCAGATATTCCTGTAGAACAGTTTATTGAAAACATAAAGCAAAAAATTTCAGATGGAACGTTGCACAAGTTTAATCCTGAACCTCTTAAAGGCTCAGATATTATAGCCACAGCTGACAAATAAATTTTATTTTTCTGTTTGAAAAGGAGAAAAAATGATATCAGACGTATATAATATTGTTTTGACGCCAAGTAAAGTTTTGTGGAAACAATCAATGGTAGTTATGCTTTCAGCAATAACAAACTGCAAAAGGAAATGTCATTTTTTCATTATGCAGTCTGATTGGAATGAAAAGCAAAAACTATCAGTTATAGATTTTGTGTCCAAGTATCAAGGAAATTCTGTTGACTTTGTAAATGTCAATAATGATGAACTTAAATTTTTTAAGCCCTGGAAAGGGTATTACAGTGCTTACTATAAAACAGTCGCACATTTGTATTTGCCTAATGATTTAGACAGAGTGCTTTATTTAGATTGCGATACATTTGTTAATAAAGATATTGAAAAATTATATGACATGGATTTTAATGATAAATTCTTAATTGGGTGTATTGAACGTGCTTCCCTAGAACAATTTAATAACGAATCTGAGGCAGGACTAGAAAAACATGGCTGCCTTAATACCGGCGTAGTTTTGTTTAACTTGGAAAAGTTTCGCCAAAACATAAATTTTGAGACATACAAGAATATAGTAGACACATTTAATGATGGATATTTTGCTGATCAAGGTCTCTTGAGTTATATGTTTAATGAAAAGATGCTGTTATTGCCAAGTTATAAATACAATCATGTACTTTTTCAAGAGGGAGATAGGAAAAAGAAATTCAGCTACAATTACATTTTTTCATTATCAAAATCTGACAGAGAAAAATACTTAACTGAACCGTATCATGATGAACAATATGATTCGGATGGAGATAATACTATTTTTCATTTCACCGGCGCATATGACCCGCTAAAAGCATTTCCTGTCATAGAAGATGGAAAATTCACATATCCGTATGTTCCTGACTTGCTTTCATTCAATCTTGAAAAAAAATATGCCGAACCGTTTTGGACAAAATGGTGGAATTTTGCGCAAAAGCTTCCGACAGATATATACCACGCCTTTACTGAGCAAGCTGTGGAGTACATAAGAAATCGTGTAAAACAAGAGCTCACATGGATGACCAATGCGAAGAATTTCTTTGAGAAGCTGTCAGTAGATTTTATGACAGACAGCAAGTTTGTCAATTTCATCAAAAGTCTGAACGGTAAAAAAGTAGTTTTATTAAAATCTCAAGATGCGGCGGGAAGATTTTTAACGAAAATACTCCAAAATAATAAAACCGAAATAATTTTTTCATCGCCTAAGCCTAATTTAACCAAACTGACAGAGGATGAATGGCAAAAAAGTAAAGGATGCGATTTCATTATTTGCTGTGATGTGCATGTAACGACTTCATCTGAACGTGACGGAATAAAAACTGTAATGCTGAAAGATGTATTATCCGACAGCACATTATCGGGAAAACCCGGTTGGAATGCTCCAATCGCAGAGAACAATGACAGCATATTATCTAAAATAAAAAATACAAATGATGAAATACTGGACAAAGTTATCAATTTGCCTGCTCAATTTGATGAAATTACAAAAGAACATACCGAGTCGTTAATAAAGCAAAATGAAGAACTTACTGCAAATCTTTCAGATACCTCATTAAAACTAAGAACTGCCGAACGACAAATAAAAGATCTTGAAATTGAACGCGACGCGCTAAAAAATCGAATTTCCAAAATGCAATCCACCCGTTCCTGGCGCTACACCAGAATATTCAGAAAGAACAAAAAGGACGAAAAAATATGAAATCCCTTATCTTAGCCGGCGGCTTCGGCACGCGAATTTCCGAAGAGTCGCACCTCAAACCCAAACCCATGATAGAAATAGGCGAAATGCCCATATTATGGCACATTATGAAGATTTATTCCCACTACGGGATAAACGACTTCGTGATCTTGGCAGGCTACAAACAGCACGTCATCAAGGAGTGGTTCGCTGACTACTTCCTCCACACCTCCGACGTGACCTTCGATTTCACGGCGGAAAATAAAATGACCGTTCATCACAAAAGCGCCGAGCCGTGGAAGGTCACGGTGGTCGACACAGGACTGAATACAATGACAGGCGGCCGTGTGAAGCGTGTTAAGGAGTACGTCGGCAACGAAACCTTTATGCTCACATACGGCGACGCGGTGGGAAATATCAACATTTCCGAGCTTCTGAAATTTCACAAATCTCACGGCAAGATCGGCACGGTTTCCGTCTACAATTTCGGTCAGAGCAAGGGCGTGCTTGAAGTGGAGGACGGAGGAAAAGTCACCGCATTTCGTGAAAAATCCGACACAGACGGCGACCTGATAAACATAGGTTTCATGGTATTCGAGCCGCAGATTTTTGATTACATAGAGGGCGACAGCACCGTGTTTGAAAAAGAGCCGCTGAACAAATTAGTTGAAATGGGCGAGCTCAACGCATACCTCCACAAAGGCTTCTGGCAGTGCATGGACACTATCCGTGAGAAAGAAAAGCTTGAAAAGCTGTGGAACAGCGGACAAGCCCCTTGGAAGGAGTGGGACTGATGCTTGACTTGAATTTTTACAAAGGAAAAAAGGTTTTCATAACAGGACACACAGGCTTCAAAGGCTCATGGCTATGCAAAATTCTCACAATGGCGGGAGCGGAAGTGACAGGCTATTCCCTTGAGCCTCCAACAAATCCCTCCCTTTTTGAAATCGCAAAAATAGGCAAAAACATAAATTCAATAATCGGCGACATCAGCGATTACGAAAAGCTGAAAGCCGCATTCGACCAGGCGCAGCCTGAGATAGTCCTGCACCTTGCTGCGCAGCCCCTCGTGCGGGACAGCTATAAGGACCCCGCTTACACCTACCGCACAAATGTTATGGGAACGGTGAATATCCTTGAATGTGTGAGGAACAGCGACTGCGTTAAATCATTCCTGAACGTGACCACCGATAAGGTGTACAAAAACAAGGAATGGGAATGGGGCTACCGTGAGAACGAAGAGCTTGACGGCTATGACCCGTATTCAAATTCAAAATCCTGCTCCGAGCTTGTGACTCACAGCTACAAAAGCAGCTTTTTCAATGACGGTAAAATCGCTGTTTCAACCGCCAGAGCAGGCAACGTGATAGGCGGCGGAGACTTTGCCAACGACAGGATAATCCCAGACTGCATACGCTCTGCACAAAAGGGCGAGGACATAATCGTCCGCAACCCCTATTCCACCCGCCCGTATCAGCACGTTTTAGAGCCGCTTTGCGCATACTTGATGATTGCGCAGAAGCAATACTGCGACATAAATTACGCAGATTATTACAACGTAGGACCCGACGACGCAGACTGCTTCCAGACAGGCGCACTTGTGGACTTGTTCGTAAAGCACTGGAACGGTGGCATAAAGCGTGTGAACAAGCCTGACGGCGGACCTCACGAGGCGAACTTTCTGAAGCTGGACTGCTCCAAGCTGAAAACCGTTTTCGGTTGGAAGCCTACTTGGAATCTTGAAGCCGCCATTGCCAAAACTGTGGAGTGGACGAAAGTGTGGCTTGGCGGGGAAGATGTTAATGCTTGTATGGAAAAGCAGATAAAAGAATTTCTGGAAAGGAAATAAATATGGAGAACAAAAAGACCGAGGCACAGGCAAGAGAGGAAATAAAAGCGCTTGTGACCGAATATTATCACAATTTCAAGGAAAACAAAGCCCCATATAAAGAGGGCGACCGCATTACATACGCCGCAAGGGTTTACGATGAAAAGGAAATGTGCGCGCTTACTGACGCAATGCTTGATTTCTGGCTTACCACAGGTCGCTTTGCGGATGAATTTGAAAAAGAATTTGCAAAGTGGATAGGCGTGAAATTCGCACACCTTGTAAACAGCGGTTCTTCTGCAAATCTTATCGCATTTTACACCCTGACTGCTCCCGAGCTTGGCGACAGACAGATAAAGAAAGGCGACGAGGTGATAACGGTAGCCTGCGGATTCCCCACCACCGTTTCTCCCATAATCCAGTATGGCGCAGTGCCTGTTTTTGTGGACGTTACCGTTCCTCAATACAACATTGACGCCGATATGCTGGAAAAAGCGCTGTCGGATAAAACTAAGGCGGTAATGATAGCTCACACTTTGGGAAATCCCTTTGATTTGTCAAAGGTGAAAAAATTCTGCGATGAGCATAAACTCTGGCTTATAGAGGACAACTGTGACGCTTTGGGAACGCAGTACACTATTGACGGCGTGACCAAATTCACAGGCACATGGGGCGACATCGGCACCAGCAGCTTTTATCCGCCTCATCATATGACTATGGGCGAGGGCGGCTGCGTTTACACAAACGACCCGCTGCTCAACCGCCTTATCCTTTCCTACCGCGACTGGGGAAGAGACTGTATCTGCCCTTCGGGACACGACAATTTCTGCGGACACCGCTTTGACGGACAGTACGGCGAGCTGCCGCAGGGATACGACCATAAGTACGTTTACAGTCATCTGGGATTTAACCTTAAAGTCACTGATATGCAGGCGGCGATAGGCTGCGAGCAACTTAAGAAATTCCCCACATTCATCGAGCGCAGGCGCCACAATTGGGACAGACTGCACAAAGCACTTGAAGGACTTCAGGACAAGCTGATACTGCCTGTTCCCGCCGAAAACAGCAAGCCCTCATGGTTTGGCTTTATGATATCCGTAAAGCCTGAAAGCGGGCTTAGCAGAAATGAAGTCACAAGGTATGTCGAGCAGCACAATATTCAGACCCGCCTGCTTTTCAGCGGAAATCTCCTGCGCCACCCCTGTTTTGACGAGATAAGAAATACCGACCGTTACAGAGTGGCAGGCGACCTTACAAACACCGATTTCATCATGAACAACAGCTTCTGGGTAGGAGTTTACCCCGGTATGACTGATGAGATGGTGGATTATATGGCGAAAATAATTAAAGAGGCGGTTGAAAAGTGAAAAAAGCAATTGTCACAGGCGCTAACGGGTTCGTTGGGACAGCTTTATGCGCTGAACTTTCAGGCAGCGGAGTACAGGTCATAGCGGTCATCAAGGACAAGCAGGAAGACATAAGCAGGATAAAGGATATCCAAGGCATAAGGATAGTTTACTGCGAATTATCCGATTTTAAAAATCTAAGTGAGCTTATTCCGGACCGTGATGTTGATACTATGTATCATCTCGCTTGGGTCGGTACGGCAGGACCTCTCAGAGGAAACAGCGAGGTACAGACAGATAATATCCGATATTCCTGCGATGCGGTGAGAGCAAGCAAGCAGCTGGGCTGCAAGCGCTTTGTGTTTGCTTCAAGCATTATGGAATATGAGGTTGAGGCGGTAATGCGGACAGAAAAAGCTCCTAACATCAATATGATATATTCTGTTGCCAAAATAGCCGCTGATTATATGTCAAGAGCAATTGCGGGCAGTCTTGGCGTGTCATATGTCCGAGCGCTTATATCAAATATATACGGAGCGGGAGAAAAAAGTCCCCGCCTGATAAATACAAGCATACGCAAACTGCTCAGCGGTGAGCATTGCGCTTTTTCCGCAGGAGAACAAATGTATGATTTCATTTACATAACCGACGCCGCAAAAATTTTTGCAGGGTTAGGAGAACACGGTAAGGCTGATAAAACTTATTATATAGGCAGTAAACCACGGAAATTAAAGGAATATTTAATTGAAATGAAAGATACGGTCGCTCCCGATGCTGAATTAGGTCTGGGAGAAATTCCTTTTGACGGCGTCAGCTTGTCGTATGATGAATTTGACATAAGCGCTGTTTATACAGATACGGGAATAAAACCTGAAGTTTCGTTTAAAGAAGGTATAGCGAAAACTGCCGAATGGATAAAGGAGGGAAATTGATTGGCATCCTTTAACGTAAAGCCGATAGATATAGGCGGCTACATAATCGAGAACTTTTTTACCGATGATAACCGCGGCTGTTTCACCAAGCTGTTTGAGCAAGACGTTTTCGCCCGGCAGGGCATTGAATTTCATTGCAGTGAGTCATTTGTTTCCCGTTCTGATAAAAACGTGGTAAGAGGAATGCATTTTCAGACCTTTCATCCTCAGACAAAGTTAGTCAGCGTAATTTCGGGAAAAATATATGATGTGATAATCGACCTGCGCAAGGAGAGTAAAACCTACGGTCAGTGGAGAGGTTTTTACCTTTCCTCCGAAAATCACAAAGGACTTTTTGTTCCGAGAGGATTTGCCCACGGATTTATGTCTCTTGAGGATAACACCGAAGTCCTCTATCAATGTGACGGAGCATATGATAAGGATACAGATACAGGCATACTTTTCAGTGATAAGGATATTGGCATAAAATGGCCCGCCGACACTTCTTCGCTCATAGCAGGTCAACGGGATAAAGAACTGATGACGTTCAGAGAGTTCGACAGCAAATACATCTTCACATACAACGAAAAATCAGGAGTATAACTGCTCAGATATGAGGGAAATATTCCCGTTTGCATAAAACTTGCATAGTCGCTTGACATTTGTCAGAAGGAAAGTATATAAAAATGGTGACCACAATTTTAGGCTCCGGCATAGCCGGCTTAGGCGCATGGTACGCAGATAATTCAGCGGAAATATATGAAGCCTCCGACAAAGCAGGCGGCTTGTGCAGAGGCTTTGAAATAAACAGCTTTTACTTTGACCAGGCGGTTCATCTCTCTTTCGCTAAAGATAAGATCGTGAGAGATGTTTTTGACAAAACCGAACAGTATTATCACCACCCGTTCCCATACAGTTGGTACAAGGAAACGTGGCTCCGCCACCCCGCTCAGAACAATCTGTTCAGCTTTCCGACGCAGTTTAAGATAGATGCAGTGAAAGGCTTTATTGAGCGCAAAGGCAGAGAAAACGTCACGAATTTCAAGGACTGGCTGGTAGGCGGCTATGGTGAGTTCCTGTACGAAAATCTGTTCAAGCTGTACAATGAAAAATACTGGCAGACCGATCTTGAGAAAATGGACGTTGACTGGATAGGAAACCGCATTTATCAGCCTGACATCGACGAAGTCCTTTACGGTTCCTACACCGACGAAACTCCCAACGTTTACTATGCTTCCGAAATGCGCTATCCCAAAAACGGCGGATACTACTCATTCATAAAGGAAATAGCGGACGAGGCGGAAAGGCAGGGCAAGCTCCACTTGAACAAAAAAGCGGTCAGGGTAGACCCTGCCGCAAAAACCGTATTCTTTAAGGACGGCACGCAAACAAAATACGACAGGCTGTTCTCCTCCGTTCCGCTTCCCGAAGTGGTGAGAATGATCGACAACGCTCCCGAAGATATAGCAAAGAAAGCTGCCGATTTAGAGCATACAGGCGTTGCTCTTGTGTCTATTGGAATGAAGAAAACTGATTTTGAGAAGTTCTGGTTTTACATTTACGACACCGACATAATGGCTGCAAGAGCGTATATGCCGTCGGTAAAATCCCCTGCCAACGCCCCCGAAGGGTGCAGCTCAATCCAGTTTGAGATATATTTCAGCTCCAAAGCTCAGCCGCCTGAAGAACAGGCGACAGTCGAAAACACGCTTTACGCATTGGAGAAGCTGGGCATAGCGACCCGCAAGGACGTGCTTTTCACGGATTACAGGATAATGCCCTACGGCAACGTGACGCTGCTCAGAACTACCGAACAGGACGTTCCCCTCATAACCGACTGGGTGAAATCGCAGGGAATAACACCAATCGGCAGGTTTGGCGAGTGGAAATACCTCTGGAGCGACCAGTCGTTTTTGTCGGGGTATAATGCGGTGAAAGAATAAATAGAGTTAAATCCGAGGCAATACGCCTCGGATCATTTTTACAGTAAAAATGTTTACCCTTCTCCCAACAGCCACACTTTTGACTGCATTGCCCATATCCTGCCGAGGATAGACGGTTTACTTTCAGGCATTATGTTACTATCGGCTGAATACGTTTCACAAAATTAAACACCTCACTATCAGTTAATACGACGCTATGTTTTATATAATTGTGACCATCACATTTTCACCGAAGCATACACGTTTATGTACCTTATCCTGTCAGGCTTCTGCGTTGCAAAGGGCTTGTCCGAAGAATATATCTTGTCCTGCTTTTTTATCTGTTCATTGCTCTCGAATGAAAGCAGCGGAAGCCCGAAAATAAGCGGCTTTTGGGCGAATTTTGCGACGTGGAACATATTGGTTACGGAGCTGCCTATATCGGTGAGCAGAGCTTTCCCCATATTGTCAGGCATAGTGAACCGCTGGGAGAGGTAGCGGAGGGAGGCTGCCAGCTCGCCGTCGGGACCTCTTAAAACCAGAAAGATATAGCTTTTTGCAAACTGCGAAAAACTATATCTTTCTATTTTATTATAACATATGGAAACAAAAAATAAAAGAGAATATTCAATGAATTGCAAAAACGATTTTTCATAGATTTTTCTACCATCACTATCAAAATTGTACTCTTTCATACTATTTTCTCAATTTATGTTTTTTCTAAAGAATGGTAAATCACAGCGGCGAATTTTTGATTTAGCATAGGTGGGTAATTAAAAGCTTTTTTGCAGAATTTAATAAAATAGCTACCTGTGAAAAATATCTGAACATAGAAAAAGGCTGCTCCTAAAAAAACAGTCTTTGAAAAAAATGTTCAAGCACTGAGACGTGGGTGGTTGACAGCAAGCATAGCCTTTGTGGCTACACTCTGACTTTTTTGTGAAAAGTCGTTCGTTGCCGCTTCGGCACTTTCTGAAAACTTCGGTTTTCTCAATTTATCAGAAAGTCGCTTGCTGTGGAAATCCCCAGACCCCTTTAAAATAGAAGAATTATGTCAAGTGCAAAATGTAGCTTATGAATAGATCGATTGAAGTTTGAAAATCAGGTCAGGTTCCTGATTTTACGAACGGGCGTTTGTCGGCTTTATGATTTTTCTCAAAAAATCATAAATGTATAGACAAAGGCGATGCTTGCTGTCAACTAATTGAGCCGCAGTGCTTGAACATTTTTCAAAGAATGTACTTTTTATGAAAGCATTACAAGGATTGTAATGAGAAGCGAAAACCATCGACAAAAAATATGCTCCAAAGAAATACAGAAAAATCTCCTGGCAACAACATCTCTGAAAAAAATATTCATAAAAATAGACAATAAAATAACAAACGCCTTGATATATAATAAAATAATCACGGAGTTGAATGAAATGGTAAAATATCAATTTAATTATGAAGAAAAACTTACTATCATGCTGAAACATGAAGAAAACACAAGATACTTAAAACAATTTACGAAGAGTATAACATAAGAAAAAACTATTTTTGTTAAATATTTCGATATTAAAATATATGACTTATCAAGGACTTTGCATCATTTTCTTTCTCAAAACGGTATTTCACGGATTTTGTTTCGCAAAATGCGCTTGATTTTGTGCTCCATCGCTTCATTTGATGGTTCATTGAAGTGCAAATGGACAACATACGTTTTTTACATTGATTGTCTATTAAGATGTTGGATTCTTACCCTGAGTGCTTTCTTTTTTAGCGTTTATTATTACTTCCCAAAAATAATACCAGACTTTTCATAACGAACCGTCGAGCAAAAATATACTTCAATATTCTGTTCTTTCATCTATTGACTATTTATATCATCCTCCGTTTTTCTCCTGATAATATTTCATTTTTTCCGTGATATATTGCTTTAGCTCGGGCTAGAGAACTTTACTTACCAAACAGCGTATGTCTCGTTCAGCGTTGATAGCAGCAAGCTGGCAGGAGAGTTTGGCACGGTAAAATTTTAGTTCGTTGTATTTACTTGCAAAGCTTCAAAATTTACGTTTAAATCCACGCCTTATTTTTTGAGGTAACGGTATGCCTTATTGAATCTGCCCAGTTCGTCCCGGTGGGATTCCGCAAACGCCGTCTGCCGGGTTTTCCATCCGATTTTCAGATACTTGTCGTGGACTGCCTTATGGGTCCTTGCAGTCGGCGACTGCTTTCTGTATGCCGATAATCGTCTACATACGCCGCTCGGCTTTCTTCATCTCTGTGCTGATGGGCTTCGCCTTTTCATTCAATTCCTGCAAGGCATTGCCCAAATCTTCCAGCGTGACAAGGCCTTTGGAGTTCAGGTACATCATGGCTTTGGAGATGGCTTTCAAATCGTCTGCTGCGCCTTTCTGCTTCCCGTACCCGGACAAGTCCCAGCGTTCCTCTTTCCGTAAGTCCATATAGGCGGTGAGCAGACCAGCGAGGATGGGGGAGAGTGGCGTTTCCATTTCGGCGGCTTCTTTCTGCACCTGCCGGACTTCCGCAATCCTTTGATGGTGCTGCGGATGGCGGCAAGCAGACGGTTAATGGCACGAATGTCCTGGTTGAGATTACCGATGTTCGTTGCGATTCCCCAGCACTCTATCTGCGTGACGGCTGACCCCATGTGGACGGTGGGCAGTATCAATTTCTTTCCTCTCATAAGAATGAAAATCGACACGCTTTGCGCCTCTAGCAAGTACAAGATACCGATTCTGAACGACTTCTCAACCATGCCACCATTTCTCACCGTGGAACCGCTCGTTCCAGTCAAAGGTATTTTCCTTATAACACTTCCAGTTTACAGAAGAAATACGTATGTGCTCGCCGTTTTTCGTCAAGTTCATAAACCTTTCCGCTCTTTGAGAGGCACTTGCAGAGTTCGTCCATTGCCCGCATAGTCAGCATAACGTAACAGTGGTGATTGTGGCCTGGCGGCACGGGAGTCGTGAATGATGAAATCGCAGTACATTCCTTTGAAAACAAAAAATTGTTGCAATAATCCCTTACCATCTGCAGATACAGTTCAGTGGAGCCCTTAAAAACGCAAAAACAAATCTTAGAGCAAGCTGTGAGTTCCACTGTTTTTGATTTTCACGACAGAATTCAAAGGCGTTTCTTGGTCAGCAAATTCGGACGGTACATTTGTCGGCAACATGATCTCCGCGTAGACGACGCACCATTCTCGTGAGTAATCTTTGTATTTCCAGTCACACTCGGAAAACAGTTTTTCGCTGCTCTGGTAGGCAACTCCGGTAACTGCTAACTGCCCGTAGCTGCGCTGGGTGATTGAGATGTTAAAATTCGGATTAGGCATTTTTAAATCTCCTTTCTCGGTTGCGGGCAAATGAAAAGAGCAGATAATCTAATGACTATCTGCTCGGTAGCAGTTATGATACAACAGTCGTAACAGTTAGGAATAGATATATTTCGCTACACACCTTTCTATTTTGTTATAAAGCATTTTGAACTCTGTTTGTTTAGTTTTTTAAATAGTCAAGGCACGAGTAAGACCTCTATGCAAAATGCATTCGTGTTCTTCTTGGAATTTTTCACGAGTATTTCTAAATGAAAAAACTGTGTAATCCATTCTTTCACGAGGACGATGCTGTCCTATATATCCCGCAGAGAAGAGCTTCTCTAAAATATCACGAGATGAAACATTTTCAAACTCCTTATGCTTATTGCATTCTGATTCGAATTCCGTTAGATAAAAATATCTTGTTCCCATTTTGGACAGAACATCAGGCAAAATAGTGACAGCTTTGTCAGGGAAAAAACCGGTGAGTTCGTCTCTCATAGCATCTACAAAATATCTTAATGAAAAACTTGCCAATGCATCTTGTATTTTTTCTTCAGAGAGCTTCTTCCCGCTCGAAAAAACATTTTGAAACTCAGCAAAAAGTTGGAGTATATCACGAGGTCTATAAATTATATTTTCCAAAACATATTCTATAGATGCTTTTCCGTTTATTGTATCTGGAAATATCTCTTTCCAAAATTCAGAAACATCAATATTTGTTGCAGCTACCTGCGTAATTCTTCTATTGACCAAGCAAAATAAGTCCGAGTCGAAAGGATTACTACTGACTTCCCAACTAAGATGAATAGCAGAATCACGAACAATCTTTGAAATATTACTATCCCTACATAAATCTAAAATATCGCTACGAATCAAGACTATTATTTTTAACGAAAATGTTGTCGTTCTAAATTTTTGATTTATTTCATCAACTGCACGAATTAAGCCAGTAACTATTTCTGGTCTAAATTCAGAATTAGCAAGCAAATCATCCAATCCGTCGATTATCATTTTAAATTTGTTATGAAAAAACAGCGTTTCTATTGAATTGCGTATTGATTGGTATATTTGTTCAGAACCCTGAAGTGTTTCTGAATGTGAATGTTTTCGCTGATGCTGGAAAAAATTATTTACACTTAAGGTCGTATCCATTTCTACTAGCTTGGTTATCATTAAGGAAATGTCTGAATCTTTTGATAACAACCCACTGTGAGAAAGTGCAGATAATATATTAACAAAATTCCTATCCTGAACATTTGGCTCATTTTTATTAATCATGTTTACGCATTCAATTAAAAGGATACATTTCCAAAATGAAATATATGGATTACCTCCCAAATCAGAATACGTTTGTATTTTTGAAAAAGTTAAATTATTAAAATTGTTCAATGAACATTGATGAACATACGAATCGTATTCTTCTGCACATAACTTTAATTTGGCACTATAAGCACTTTTGCCATTTCCTTTTCTGCCTACTAGCAAAAATCGATAACCATTTACCAATTCTTCTAAGTGATTGTGCGGATCGAAAAATACTTTTTTAAAAACTTCCGGATTTCTTTCCGCTTCAGTATTAGCGTCTGAACAACCAAAATACACTTTTTTCAAATCAATCATTATTTTGTCTCCAAATTATTTTTAGATATTATACCACTTATTTCGACAATAGTCAATACAGAAATCATCAGTTCTCTGCAAGGGATTTTCGCAGAACACAATACACCACCTTAAATGGTGTATAATTGCACATTTGTCTAAAGCAAAGTATTTTCGCCAGCGTCTGCCGCCTATTTTTACTGTCGCTTTTTAATCTGCATATTCAGCTTGTTCTGGGCACTTTACATGCTGAAAGCGAACGTCAAAAACTCTATAACAACATCGGTGAGAGGTGTCGGCTCCCGCAAAAAGGTTTCAGACATTTCGGAGCGTGTGAAAAGTCTGTGCGTTCTCTCATTTCGGGTTAATTGTTTCAGTTCGCTTCTCAATTGCTTCTCTCTGTGTTGGGCGTAGGTCAGCTTTTTCTCCAAGGTATATTCATCGTGAATCAGTTTCTCAAGTCTTTCGTTTGACACTGATTGGCTCCTGTCAAAAATCGGTAAAAATAAGCGACCAACTTTTGAGGTCGGTCGCTCATGACTCGGTCATCATTAACTGTTTTGCATAGTGCAGATTCTTCAGCTATCATCTGGAAATATGGCTTGATAAAATATCCTATTGCTTTTGCTCCTCGCTTCTAAACTCCGTTATGCCAAGTCCGAAGTATTTTTCAAAAAATGCCTTCAGCTTTTCAATGATGCCCTGCTTCTTTTTAGCTCTGCCATCGCCGCCGAAGCGAGAAACAGGCGGCATAAGTTTGTCAATCTCCGTTCCGCTCGTTTTCAATGTCCCATCTCGGAACGCATTGGCAACAAACTTTCTCGTTTCCTCCGGCTTCAACTTTTCATTTGTAATGATTTCAGTCAGGTCGTTTTCTTCCTGCTCCAGAACAAATCTCTGCCAGTCAGTCGTAACCTGTGTATCAACATTTACTTGGCTGATAAATGCTTCGATAAGTTCTTTCTTACTGCGAAGCTGCGTACTTGCATCAACTGCTTTGCGGATAGAAGAAAGGATTTCTTTGTCCTCGCAGTTACCGTCGTGATATTTCTCAACCAACATCAGAATATAGTCGATATTGATTTCCACCTGCTTGATAAGCTCGATCTCAAATTCAATATCGTCAGTAATATCCTCTTTTTCCTTTTTGTCCGGACGGTATTTGTCATATAGGTCAAGATAGACGCTCTGATAATTCTGCAAGTCTCTTGCAGCGATACTGTCCATTTCCGCAAACTGGTCAAAGGACGAGAGGATATTTCTCATACTGAGGATAGCTCCAAACAGTTTGATAAACTCTTTCTCTGCCTGTTCCCCGACAATCGGTGTATCCAGAGGATAATCGGTTTCCAACTTTTCAAGCAAGTCCAAATAGCCGGGATGATATTTGCCGTCGTTGTCCTCGTAACCGTTCCAGTAATCATTGAAGCTTTTTAGCAGCACAATGCCGCCGGCGTTTTTATCGCCAAATAGCGCGATTGCATCATCTGTGGCTTTCTGTAAATCACGGAAGCATACAATGTTGCCGTATGTCTTGACGGAGTTCAGAATACGGTTAGTTCTTGAATATGCTTGAATCAGTCCGTGCATTTTCAGATTTTTGTCCACCCATAAAGTATTGAGGGTAGTAGCGTCAAAGCCGGTGAGGAACATATTCACTACAATCAGCAAATCCACTTCACGGTTCTTCACCCGCATAGACAAATCTTTGTAGTAGTTCTGAAACTTATCGGAAGATGTGTCAAAGTTTGTGTTGAACGCAGCGTTATAATCCGCGATTGCGCTTTCAAGAAAGTCGCGGGAAGTCTGATCGAGAGCTTCGGTGTCGAATCCTTCTTCTTGAAGTACATCTTCTGGGTCATCTTCGTTTGCGGCATAGCTGAAAATCGTTGCAACTGTAAACTGCCTATGGCTCTCCGCGAGCTGTCTTTGGAACTCCTTGTAATATTTCATAGCCATCGGAATAGAACTGACTGCAAACAAGGAATTGAAGCCTGCCAATCGTTTGCCCTTTAGCGAGTAGAAGCTGTTACGCTTTGTTTTCTGGTCAAAGTGTTCCAGAATGTATCCTACGATTTCTTGAATACGCTCCGGCGCACCCATTGCCTTTTCAATATCAATGGCAGAAACATTCTTGTCCTTAATATCCTCTTTTTCTTTAACCGTGTTCACATAGTCGATGCGGAAAGGCAGAACATTGCCGTCATTGATAGCGTCTACAATGGTGTAAGTATGAAGCTGCTTGCCAAAGGTCTGCGGCGTGGTCAGCATCTCCATGTGCTTTCCTTTTCCGGCATTGGCGGCAAAAATCGGTGTGCCTGTAAAACCGAACAGGTGATATTTTTTGAACGCCTTTACGATCTTGGCGTGCATATCTCCGAACTGGCTGCGGTGGCACTCGTCAAATATGATGACGCAATGCTTATTGAACACTTCATGCCCCTTATTCTTGGTCACGAAGTTATCCAACTTCTGAATGGTGGTGATGATAATTTTGTATTGGTGGTAGCCGCCTTTTTCATCTCTGTCCTCAAGCTGTCTTTGCAATACTCTTGTGGAGGTATTGCTGTTGGCAGAGCCTTTTTCAAAGCGGTCATACTCTTTCATGGTCTGATAGTCGAGGTCTTTCCTGTCAACTACAAACAGCACTTTATCAACATACGGCAGGGCAGACGCCAGTTGTGCAGTCTTGAAAGATGTCAGCGTTTTTCCGCTCCCCGTGGTATGCCAAATATAACCTCCGGCATCAATCGTTCCCATCTTCTTGTAGTTGGTGGAAATCTCTATGCAGTTCAGAATACGTTCCGT
>CANRFO010000024.1 GCA_947629925.1 uncultured Ruminiclostridium sp. | reverse complement strand
GGTGACGAGACTGTTGTAAGCATAGAGTCTCGTGAAAAGCTGCGTGAAGAACTGCAAGGCAGAGAAAGCGGCGGCGTTTACCTAACGACAATACAGAAATTTACCGAGGATTTGCAGCTTCTTACAGACAGAGCCAATGTTATCTGTATTTCCGACGAGGCGCACAGAAGCCAAATCAATCTCGACCAAAAGGTCCGAGTGACAGAAACAGGTGTAGAAAGAAAATACGGATTTGCAAAATATCTGCATGACTCTCTCCCCAACGCTACCTATGTAGGATTTACGGGAACACCGGTTGATGGGACGCTTGAAGTGTTTGGTGGCGTCGTTGACGCCTATACGATGACCGAAGCAGTGCGTGACGGCATTACGGTCAATCTTGTTTATGACGGTCGGGCTGCAAAGGTCATGCTTGATAACGACAAGGTCAGAGAAATTGAAAAATATTACGCCTTATGTGAGCAGGAGGGCGCAAACGAATATCAAATTGAGGAAAGCCAAAAGGCAGTAGCCAAGATGGAAGCCATCATCGGAGACCCCGACATTCTCCGTGCGGTTGCCGAGGACTTTATCAATCACTATGAAACTCGTGTTAGTGATGGTGCGACTGTTGCGGGAAAAGCGCTATTTGTATGTGCCAACCGTTATATAGCATATGACTTTTATAAAATAGTCACAGAGCTGAGACCCGAATGGGCAGAAAAGAAAATCTGCTTCGATGGCGTTGTACTCAATGATAAAGATAAAAAAGAGTTAAAGCCGATAGAAAAAATCAAGCTGGTGATGACCCGCAACAAGGACGACGAAAAAGAACTGTTTGATATGCTCGGCACAAAAGACGACCGCAAGGAATTTGACCGTCAGTTCAAAAATCCGAAGTCTAATTTCAAGATTGCGATTGTCGTGGATATGTGGCTAACCGGCTTTGATGTTCCCGAACTGGATACGATTTACATAGACAAGCCTATTCAGCAGCATACCTTGATACAGACGATTTCCCGTGTCAACCGTGTTTGCGAAGGTAAAGACAAGGGGTTGATTGTCGATTATATCGGCATAAAAAAGAATATGAACACCGCCCTTAAAAAGTATACGAACTTTGAGAGCGAGGAATTTGAGGGCGTTGAACAATGCGTGACAATTGTGAAAGACCAGTTGGAAGTCCTAGGTCAGATGTTTCACAATTTCAACAGCAAAGACTTTTTTGTAGGTTTGCCGGTGGAACAGCTTGCCTGTCTCAATCGAGCAGTTGAATATGTCCAGCTTTCCGATGAACTGGAAACAAGGTTTATGGCTGCGGTTAAGAGAATGAAACAAGCGTTTAACCTGTGTAGTTCAAACGAAAATATCTCTGATGAAGAAAAGGACTATATTCACTTTTATTGCACCGTCCGATCTATACTATTTAAGTTGACTAAGGGTGACGCTCCAGATATCTCACAGATGAACACCCGTGTGCGTGAAATGATGGAGGGAGCCATACAGTCTGACGGTATCGAAGAGCTATTTGAAAGTGGTAAGCATATTGCGGTCGATATATTCAGTGATGAGTATATGGATAAAATTAATGCTATTCAGCTTCCAAACACAAAGATTAAGATACTTCAAAGGTTACTCTCTCAAGCAATTGACGAGTTTAAAAAGGTAAATAAGATAATGGGCGTCGAATTTGCTGACAGGCTGAAAAAAGTCGTTGATGAGTACAACAATCGCCGCAGAGACGAAGCGTATGCCAATGAAGTCCTTGATGATGTAGCAGAACAACTCGCTCAATTATTAGAGGAATTAAAGAAAGAGAAAAACTCTTTCCAAAGTATGGGGATCGACTATGAGGAAAAAGCGTTCTTTGACATTCTTAAAGCTGTTTCCAAAAAGTATGAATTTGAGTATCCCGACGACAAAATGGTTGAGTTGTCTAAGCGCATTAAGATAATCGTTGATGATAAATCAAAATATACCGATTGGGCAACTCGTGAGGACATCAAGGCAAATTTGCAGGTGGATTTGATTTTACTCCTTGACGAATTTGATTATCCACCGGTTACATTGGATGACGTTTATAAGGAAGTGCTTGAACAGGCAGAGAATTTTAAGAAGTATGCAAAGTAATAAAAACACAGCGATAGTAAAAGCCTATAATAATTAACCCGAATTGTTCTTAACAATGAGATATATAAAGAAGTTTTTAACCTAAAACTTTAAGATAACCAGTAGTTAATGTAAAAAAAGAGCAGTATCGCTTAATTGCGGTACTGCTCTTTGCTTTTTATGCAGAAATTTAAAGAACATCATCCTGCTTGACAATTTTAGAAAAGGTATTATTTTCAAAAACTATCGCTATTCCGTGTTCAATATCAAACTTGTAATTACAAAGTAAAATAATACGCTTGTTTTGTTCAGATCTGGGTATTAAAATAGAAATCGGAGCTACATATTTAAAAATATTATTTATATGGTTTCCTATCTCTTTACTGTTATTTTTTATACAATAATCATAAATATGTGTTTTGTCACTTAACAGATGGGTGTTATTTATAAATTCCTCTAATCTTTGTTTCTGTTCGTCAGTAGCTGTTTCGTTATCATAAAGATCATAGTCTATACGAATGTTAATTTTTCTGTCCCATATTATGACTTCTTTATTCATCAAATTCACCTCCAAGTTTTGCAATAGCTTCAAATCGTTTACATTCAGCTACGCCGCCATAATGCTTGCATTCATCGTGTATCTCTCTTGGCACTAAATCCATTGTTTGCATATCAATGCGTTCATGCCAAGAACACATATTTTCTGTTCTCCATTCTTTGACTTCTTTTGCTGTCCAATCTGTTTGATTATCTTTGGCTTCAGTATTCCATTTTTCAGCGCAAGCTTTGTCAGCTTGCCTGAAATTACTTGCTCTGTCGGATGACATATTTTCTATCTCGACCGTTGCCTCAGAGCAGTTTGAAAAGTCAGGATTTCCTTCTTTATAATCTATGCACTCTTGTTCATATTCACGAAGTCTTTCTTTAGCTTCCGGCAAATCAGGAGTAAAAGACGAATTGCCGGGTTCTCCGGACCATTTGCCATTACTATGGCTGGCGAAATCAATTCTTTCGTTTGAGGTTGTGCCGATATTCTCTGTTACAGGCACTCTTTTATCTACATCGTATCGTGAACTTTCTTTCATATTATGCTTCTGATTGACATCAACTCTTTTATCAGGGTCAAAGTATTTATTTTCGGAAACAGAAGCTTTACTGATTTCGCTTGCAGATATTGCTTTAATGATCATTATCGTAAACCTCCATTCTCGGCCCATTTGTTCATATCAGCCTGATTGCCGAGTTCAATATAAATATAATCAGTAATGACAGCTTGAATAATATCTCTGCGTGTTCTGTCGCTGATTTCATTCAGCAGATTGTTTAAAAGTGCTTCTTCCGCACGGGCTGTCCACTCAGAGGCATCATGATTATCGTTGTATGCAGAAATAACAGCAGATTTTACCTTTGGGAACAACGTAGACATAATCGGTGCAAGTTTTGTCATGCGAGGCTCCTTAGGTGGATTTTCAAGCTGCTTTGCAACTGCGATCTGCACTGAAGCTTTAATATCATTTTCTTTGAGTATCGGAAGAATATCTGTAAGAACAGCTTCACGGCTCATCTTTGTACCATTGCTTAAAAGCTCTGCAATCTTCACCATATCGTCAGTTTTAGCATCTGCCTTTACATTCTTTTCACGCCGATATTTGTATTGAGTATTTGGCGTATCAAATTTTCCAACTTTGCAAAGAACAGGCTGTATCCATTCATTCTGATAAACAGCAGCAACACCGCAAGGGAGTTTTGCGAGTTCAACAATCTGATTTTCATCAAGATTTGCTGCTTTGCCCACAAGCTCTCTATCGATAATATCGGGAAGCCGCATAATAATTTTTGTGTTAGTGTTTCTAATAGCTGCCATATCCAAAAGCGCAGGCGACTGATCTGCAATGATAAAGCCTTCACCATAAGTGCGCATTTCGGCTATTGCATTTGAAATCATTTCAACACTCTTGCCAAGAAGATCAGCTGATTCAGAAATCTGTTCAGTGGAGGTACGTCTTAAAAGATTATGTGCTTCTTCAAGAACAGTGATGTGTTTCAAAGGAGCATTCATATTGCCTTGAATAATGCGGTATTCCTGTAATTTCAATACAAGCATACCCATAATCAGCGACTTTGTTTCACTTGACCCCACACGACTTAAATCTACAATTACATTCTCATCGAAGAGAGCTTTCATAGAAAGCTCATCGGTTGTAAAAATAAGACCATTTATGCCGTTTGTAAGGGAATTAAGTCTTGTGAGAAGCGACCCCTTGTATGCGCCCTTATTTTCCGTGTCGTATTCACTGCTGTCGATAATTGCCTTGACATTTCGTGCGACATCGGAGAACTGTGGATAAAGATTATCGCCATAGTCGTTCACGGACTCTGTTAAATTCCAACCACAATCTTCATAGGATTTTTCAATGGCGTTCTTGAGTACAGCAGGCATAGCCGCATACATCGGCCAGCATACATTAAAGATTTCAACAAGCCTGTCCAAATGTTCAAGAATATGTATACCTTTTGGAAATGAGAATGGATTTATTCTGAGAAGCGGCGAAATGTCAGCGTTTGTACTATAAACAGATACATCTTTGCAATTGCCGAAAATATGTTTATATTCTCCTTTTGCAGGCTCAATAACAAGAAATTTTGTCCCGTATTTTCTAGCTTTGTCAAGTATTGTGTATACTGTATTTGATTTTCCTGACCCGGTCGAACCTGTAATAAAGGTATGCGAAGCAAGAGAATTCTTTTCAAGAGCAACTGTATTATTTTCCTCATGGTGCATATGAAATATTGAGCCAAGCTCAATTTTCTCTTTTTGGCTTGTCGTATCATTATATGTAACAACATTGCGGCCGAATTCTGCACATTCTAATACGGGAAGTCCTGCGACTGATCTTTGAGGAAAGTTGAGCGAATAGGCAAGCTCTTTACCCGAAAGACTTGTTGTTGCATTTACAATGGACGGATATACATTATATGCTCTGTCCTCTTTAATAAGCTCAGCGTTGAGAGCGAAAACGGGATGACGAAGCTGGCGGATATATCCGACGATTTCCTTTGCAGCATCCTGCTCTTCTTCAACATTGCCTTTCCATACATTTACAGCAGATTTTGACATATAAGACTCATTACCAAGTGTCAGTGCAAGATAAGAATGTGCAACGTTATTCGCGATATCGTAATCTTCGCTGAGTACATAGGCAGCAAAATCCCACATTCCAAGAGCCGTACTCTGTTCGAGACGTTTCATCTGATTTTCAAGAAGCTCTAAAGCGTGCTTTATATTGAAATTGGTGAAATTCTGCGTAATACCTTCATTTTTACCTATCATAGCGGTAACTGTCGAAGAACGGGCAAAATTTGCCCCGAAATTTGCTCCGAAATTAACCGCTTTTGATATACCGCTTGTGGCTGCCATTGCCTTAGTAACAGCCTTGCCAAGCGTATTTGCGACAGCAGTTCCTGTGGTCTGAGCAACAGTTTTGGATAAAGAGTTTGTTATTCCTTTGGTTAAAGTATCGGAAGCAGTTTCTCCGAGAGTTTCGGAAATGCCTTTGGTAAGTGCGTCGGATACAGAAGTGCCTGCAGCGTCCGATGACCCTTGAATCCAAGCGTGACCATAATTTCCTCCAACAGGACCTACTCCAATACTTGCCCCTACACTATCACTGCTGCCGGAATTGTCTGTATGCGTATTGTTTGTCCCGTCTGTGTGGGTAGAGCTTTCATTTGTGGTGCTGCTGCTGTTAGTTCCATCTGTGTGAGCATTACTCTCAGAATTTGCAACTGCTTCACTTCTTGATAAAGAATCAGAATGTGACTCTGTTTCGGTAGTTGATTCATTCACAGTATCTGCGGTAGAATCTGTAATAGAACTGTTCTGCCCGTTTTGAACGCCGGCGCTTGCTCCTATATTTACACCTACTGTCGCAGATGAACCATGAGCCATATTTTCAGTATATGTAAAATTTGTCTGCCATGAAGCATACGGAGCCATGCCCGAATAAAGTTCGCAAAGCTTCAGCTTGCGTTCTTCCACATCTTGAATTGGTGTTGCAAGAAGAATGATAGTATATTCATTTTTCTTTTCTGTAGGTATGATACCGTCAAGAAGCTTTTCAATAGTCTGGCTTATGAATTTTTCAGATTTTTCAGTCGGAATATTGGATGCAGTAGCAACAGAATATGCCCTGTCATTTTTCATACAAGGAATAATGCCCATGCCTTCATTGCTCCATTCAGCGCCCGGGAAATTCCCTCGTATAGCCTCAATCAGCCTGTTTTTATATGAATTTGTATTTACATTATTGTCTGCATTATCAGTATTCACCACAGCAAGATACACATCTGTACCTTTCTGCGTTCTGTTGAATACCAATGCTATGTTACAGTTTTCATTTGAAAGAACAGCGTAGACATTAACGAGCTTTTCAAGTGAGTTTTCCTTTTTGTCCTGCACCCATTTTGTAATATTGAAGTAGCGGATATTGTGGTCAGGGTTGAATTTTTCAGGATATTCGGCAGTTTCCTGAACAGGAAGGTAAAGTTCCTTGATTTGCGGCAGATAGGCATTGAAAATTTCAACGCTGCATGCCGCCATCATTCGCCAAGTTGTATCTACTGCAAGCTCGTCATCAGGATTAGGCTTTTCAAGGAGATATTCCTCACGCTTAAGCTGTACTTCTGCAACCTGCCCCGGACTTAGTGAAGAAAGCTTTGCAACTTTGTCTCCGGCTTTGTCGCCTATTCGTTTAACGATATTTTTTATTCCCATAAATATCTCCTTTTAATCAAGTGTTCTCCAAGACATCAGCTCTTCGATAGCGTTTAATGAGTGCTTAATTGTAGACTGATTATCTTCAAGTTCAGCTATTTTTTCGGTTTCCTCCTTAATCATATAAGACATATCTCTGAGCTGCGGATTATATTCTGTGATATTTTCCTCAATAGCAGCGGAAAGATTTTCTTTCCAGACACGGAAACTGCTGTAACAGCTTGCATTCATTTCGGCTGAGATTTCTGAAATAGTCTTTGCAATTTTTTCGTTATAGCTGCGGGTAAGTTTCTTTATGTTCAGCTTTTCATCATCTATCAAACGGAAACCAAAAATGTTGCCCTTTAAGAATCTCGCCTTGATGAAAATGCTGTCAGCATCGTCATTAAATGATAAAGGCTGATAACTCATAATAATATTTGATAATTCCTCTTGCTGCGCAGAAGAAAGTGTATCTGAGCCGGTAATAATTTCTATCAGAATATTTCTAAGTGACTGTGCATGCTGTAACCAGTGTTCCTTTATAGAATTATTGAGTGTTTCCTGTGCAAGAATAACATTCTTTTTGTACTGCTCAATAACAATTTCTAAAAGTTCATCAGATGTTTCCTTGTCAATTGCCTTTTCAGCAAGAGCTTTTTCACATTCGCTTTCCTTTAATGCAGTATGGTCATGAACAAAATCATCTTTCATTTTTACGAGTTTATCAAAAAATTTTCCTTCGCCTTTGAATATTTCCTTAATATTTTTCTTGGTGTTAGAAGAAATTTTTCTTAGTGAGTCTTCATATCCTTGTTCCTGAATAGAAAAATGGCGTTCTTCAACATTCTGCTTATGCAAATTTTCCGTTATGTTTTCCAGCTCTTCTACTTCGTAACGAAAGTTAAGATTAGCGGACACAAAGGATTTTACAAATGCTCTTGATTCCTTGTCAAATTCATATTCAGAGTCAGCTGCTTTTTTGTTCAGGCTATCAATTAAAATAGCTTTTGCACTTTCAAGTTCCCTGCGTCTTACTTCACGAGTATGCTTCAACGACTCTGTTCTGGATACAATTCGTCTGTCAGTTTCCTCTATGACATCTTTTAAAAAAATATATACCATCTGGCACTTGTTATATGCAGCATGTTTACTTGCAAAATTTTCCATTTCTTGTTCTACACAGTACAAGCCGCTGTTTGCATAAATAAGATTAGGACAATCAGCAGAATATTTTTCTGCATTTTTCTTTATCTGGTACGGCATAATGTTATAAATATAAAGTGTAGCATAGTCCTCATCTTCAGGGTCGTTATACATTTCCTGCTGAGAGCGATATATTTTACGGTAGTGCTTATCAACAAGTACGCCGTTGTTCTTTGCACCAAGCCCCATGATTGACGATACAAAATAAATTCCGCTTGCGTACATCTTTTCGACGGAACTGTATTCAAGAATTTCTTGTTTCTTCTTTTCTGAAAATCCTCCTTCGTCTAAATCAGAGCCGTCAGCCTTGTTCAGAATAATCATCGTAAAACGCTTATCCAAAGCTTTTATGTCAAGAATTTTTTCGCAAAGACTTGCGTTATCAGTGCTGTCAATAGATTCATATGTAGAGATCCACACAGGAATGCCGTTTGAGAATCCTTCAAGCGCTTCTTCAAGAACTTTCGTGTGTTCAATATTAGATTCTGAGTTAGAACCGGGGGTGTCAAAAATAACGAAATTGTTATACGATTGCCCAAAAATACCGCTTTTCGAGAATGGTATTTCAAGTTCAATAACATTGCTGATGACAATATCGTCATTATCCTTTTTCTCATATCCGTTGATAAGTTCGAGGGCAATGCTGACAAAAGCATTCATATCAGTTGCCTTGCTTTCCTTTATTGCATTGAAAATATCCTGTATAAGTTCATTTTCAGCATTCCCTTTCAGCAAGTGATAATCTGTTCCTTCAAAAAGAATTTCAAATTCTTCGTTCTTGTATGAAAATCTGACTTTTGCGTTATCGGGATATTTTGAGCGTTCAATTTTATACACCTTTGCAGTGACAGGATCACCGCCACTCGGCAAAACTTCTGCGCCAATCAGAGCGTTAATGAACGTAGATTTGCCGGCGCTGTAATTTCCAAATACACATATCGGTATAATATAATTGAGAGCGTCGGAAACTTTGTTCAGGTCCTTGCAAACAGCCTTATCATCCTTTACGATTTTCTCAATGACAGGTTGAACTTTTGCAAAGATTTCTTTTATCGGCTCGAAAATAATTCGTGCATTTTCCAAGATAGTATGTGTTCGGGAAAGTATAATTTTATCCTTAACATCATCTTCCTTACAAACATTTTCAACCTCAGTATATTCGTCCTGTGTTCCTTCAAATTGGATTTGTATTTTTTCACCATCTGTTATGTAATATTCTGCAATAATTGTGTCGATAATTTCCTTAATGTGGAATGGCAGAAAATTCCGTCCCGATTCATCCTCTCTAAGTCGGCTGTTTACATTTCCTTCTTTTATATCTTCCCACTTCTGTGATTGTTCTTTGAATGTAAGAAATCTGATCTCTCTTGTATAAGGATTACTGATTATTTTTATCGTCATAGCTATCAAACCTCTCCGTATAGTGTCAATTGACAAATATTTTATTTAATTATATCACATTTTTCGTCAAAATGCAACAAATGCGGTCGATGGGGAATGCCGATGTTTTTCATTTTCTTTATATATATAAACAAGCATATATTTGAATACACGGATAATCAGGAGAAATAAAAGTTGAGGGATTTGATATAATGCCATATTGTAAAACTTGCATACATAAATAATGATATGGAAACCGCAACAATTCGACTTAAACGATTTACGATATACTGCCGACTTTGTAGGATATAAATATTGAACAGTTATAACAGCTTCACATTTCATAGCTGATAATTCTTTTGGTACCATAAACATACAGTAATAAAATCATAGGCAAACGTCTATTATCCAAATCACCTCTTTAATTCAGAGTGTCAGTTGCAGAAAACACACGCTTTCATTTTTATGCAGATCAAATGGCAGCAAACCCGAACCATAGCCGCAAGCGATACCTTAAGCCTAAACGAACTATGCTGTATTTCTGCCAAAAATTTATTTTTATGCTTTTAAAAAATTCTAAAATACTCAGTTTTGAGCAAAATATAATTCTTTAAAAATTTGTTCATGCTCTGCAGCGCAATTAGTTGACAGCAAGCATCGCCTTTGTCTATACATTTATGATTTTTCAAGAAAAATCAAAAATCAGACAAACGCCCGTTTGCCAAATCAGGAACCCGACCTGATTTTCAAACTTTGCTAGAAATATTTATAAGAGCCATTTTGCACTTGATGAAATTTTTCTATTTTAAAGGGGTCTGGGGATTTCCATAGCAAGCGACTTTCTGATAAATTGAGGAAGCCGAAATTTCAGAAAATGCCGAAGCGGCAACAATCGACTTTTCACAAAAAAGAACCGCTAAAAAGAAAAAGCCCTCAGAAACGCTTACAGAGCGTTTCTGAGAGCTTGCGGTCATTCGTTTCAATAGCTAAGAGCAAATGCAAAGAACAGAAGAATCTACAGCCGTTTGCGTTTGAGCTTCTTGTCTATGTTATTTGTCATAGCCGTCCACCCCTTTCCTGAAAAGTTTGCACGAGAACTTGTAGGAAAGATAGTACATCGCCATACACAATATCGGAGCAAAACTGATACAGAGCGTCATATTATCGCTGATTTTTCCGCCCATTACTGCAGAAAATAACTTTATAAGTTCATCCTTGATAGGATCAGGCAGATAGTCAAATGAGACCACCAGTATAGTTGAGATACCGAGCATAAGCGCCGTCTTGATATAGCTGCCCTTTTTCTGCCCGAAACGGATCATAAAAGGGATATCCCAAGCGCATATTACCAGCAGCAGGAAAAAGATGACAAGGTAAAGTGTACTGAGACTTGTGTTTTCTTTTCCTGTTATCACATAGTACAGCGTATCATAAATGCCGCCGGCAAATATTGAACTTACCATGAACAGCCCGTTCATTGCAAAGGCTAAGACGTATTTGTAATACATACTCCCCCTTACCCCCTGTGGCGTGCTTACTATGAAATACGCATAGAGCTTGCGGTCATCTCCGCCGAAAATGCCTGCGATCATACTGCTTGCAATAAATGCTCCTATGACGATCATCAGCAAACGGATTATCGTGCTTTCGCTTCCTGCGAGAACATCGGAAAAGACAGTCTTATTTTCGTCTACGGCTGCTCCCACATACATTATCATGTAATTGAATATCAGCAGGATAAAGGGTATCAGGGCGGTCAGGATAATACACAACCGATTCTGCTTCAGTTCCTTATACAAGAATCCTGTAGGATAGCTGTGAGTGTCGGAGAGTGTCTCCTTTTCCCGTGTCTGTGCTTTGGTATTGTCCCTGCCTGCCGAATATGCCGACCGCATACAGCTTTTTATCACGAGATAATCCGCAAAAAGCAGCACTATACAAAGAGGTATGAGCCAGATGAGCATTTTGCCGTTCAGTGTATCAAGCAGCTTATATAAGGGAAAGCTGTTATCAGGAAAAAGAAAATGCTTTATCTTGCCGAAGAATATCGCCACGATAACGATTATGGCACCAAGCGTACCAAGCTCGATATGCAGCATTGAACTCTTAAGCTCAGCTAAGCTTCTTGACCGCAGGATAAATCTGTCTGTGACAATATGAAACAATGTGACAGCAGAGAAAATGACGGCGTATGCGCTTATATACAACACGGAAAACGGAGTTTCCCCTACAGCGCAGTACATCGCCGTAAAGCCCAGCCCTACCGCCAAAAGCAGGAGCGTAAAACCGCAGTTGACGGTCAGCGTTATGAGCGCACGGTCTTTAGGCTCCACGGGCACGGTATAGGAATATGTGAGCCAGTTGGTATTGATGTCACTTTTCAATGTATCCGTACGCATATTCCCCAACAAAACAGCCATTATGCCTGTGAAAAGTGAAGTGCAGACTGTCACAGAGATAACGATCATTCCGTTAAATTCAGGTTCTGATCTCGCAGTGCTTATACCGGCAATAAAGAACAGTCCGAATACGATAAGTAAGACAGATCTGATGATCATATTCTTTCGGGAGATACGCAGTTCACGGAAAAGCAGGGACTTAAATTTTTCCATTACTGCCACTCCCCTTCTTCTTTGTGAACATGATAGAGCATGATGTCATCAAGGCTTGCAGGGTCAATAGGATATTCCTTATACTTATAAGCGCCGTTCTGTCTGTCGCAAAGCATGACCTCTGCGCCGAAACTATTTAACCGCACGCTTACGATATCGCCGCTGTCGATCTCGCTCACCTGTTCCTTACTGCATTTCAGGATACCGTGACTTTCGATGATCTCGTCTTTATAGCCCGTGAGCAGGATCTTTCCCCTGTCTATGAATGTTACCATATCGGCAATTTTTTCAAGGTCGCTCGTAATATGCGAGGACATCAGTATAGAACGCTCACCGTCTTGCAGATACTCCTGAAAAATGTGAAGAATTTCGTCACGCACCACCGGGTCAAGTCCCGTGGTCGCCTCATCCATTATCAACAGCTCGGCATTATGGGAAAGGGCACAGGCGATCTGCAATTTCATCTTCATTCCTTTTGAGAACTGCCCGATCTTCTTTTTCAGCGGCAGCCCGAAACGTTTGAGATACTGTTGATAGACAGAATTATCCCATTCCTCATAAAGCCCCTCGAATATGCGTGCCATGTCCTTGGCACTAAACACATCATGAAAAGGCAGCTCGTCAAACACCACAGCGATGTGCTTCTTTATCTCCTTTTCATATTGCAGATGGTCAAGCCCCAGCAGTGAGATCTTTCCTTCCTCAATATTTGTGATGTTCAGAATACTGCGGATCGTAGTGGTCTTACCTGCACCGTTCTGTCCGATAAAGCCCATGATACAGCCTTTTGGCACGATGAAGCTCACTCTGTCAAGAGTAAAGCCCTCATAGTGCTTTGTAACGCCTTTTATCTCAATAGCATTTTCATATTCGGTCATGTCAGTCCCCTCCGTTTACAAGGTCGAGAAGTTCGTGAAGTTCCTCCATCGTAACCCCCGCCTTGCGTGCCGCGTCGCCTGCCTCCATAAGCAGAGACTCGATATGCTTTAGCTGTTCTTCACGATAGATCTCTAAATTCTGCGCCTTGACGAATGAACCTTTGCCTGTATAGCTTTCGATAAAGCCGTCACGTTCAAGCTCCTCATAGGCACGTTTTGTGGTCATAAAGCTGATACGAAGCTCTGTGGCAAGCACACGCATAGAGGGCAGCATTTCGCCCTCTTTCAGCTTTCCCTCCAGTATCATCGTCTTGATCTGGCTTGCGATCTGCAAATAGATCGGTTCGCCGTTTGCATTGCTGATGTTGATATTCATTCCGTGTACACTCCTTGAAGATATATGGCTCTCAAAGCATTTGCAACTACTGAGAAAGTCAAATTGTATAGCCTCAATATATACAATTATAGCAGGAGCGTTACGGTTTGTCAAGGGGTTGAAAAAAATTTTTTTAGCTCTGTTATGTTACAATAGATGTGACATAACAGGTATAGAAAAAGTGGCTGAAATTTGCAATGTTGATATCAGGCTGTTCTGGACTTTTAGCCATTTCGGAAAACTACAACGGAAGGAGGGATTTGTAATGATAGCTCTATATATAAGACTTTCCCTTGATGATGAAAAGTATGACAGTATGAGCATTGAAAATCAGCAAATTCTTCTTCGTGAAAAGGCTGAGTCGCTTCCCGAATACTCAGGCTCCGAAATAAAGGAGTTCATTGACAACGGATATTCGGGAGTAAATTTTGAACGCCCTGCCGTTCAAAAGCTTTTAGAGTTCGTGAAAGCGGGGCAGGTCAGCACTATTCTCGTAAAAGACTTCTCCCGTCTTGGCAGGAACTCGCTTGAGACCTTATATTTTATACAAAAGGTATTTCCGCTGTATCACGTTCGGTTTATCGCCGTGAGCGACAACTTTGACAGCTTGGAGCATAAAGGCGATACAGGCGGGATTGACGTCGCTTTTAAGCACCTGATCAACGAGTGTTACAGCAGAGATATGTCGATAAAATCCAAGACCGCTAAGCTCGCCCGAATGAAACGAGGCGAATATCAGAGCGTGATTTGTCCTTACGGTTACAAAAAAGGCGAGGACGGGAAAATGACGCCTGATGAGGAAACTGCCGATAATGTACGAAAAATATTTGAATGGGCAGCAAACGGCATTACAGCAGGCGGGATAACAAGAAAGCTGTACGAACTCGGAATACCTACTCCCGCTGAACACAAGGCAGGCAAAGGCAAAAACTACTACGATATTTCCCGCACCAACGGCGTATGGAGTTCTTCAACCGTTCTGCGAATATTAGACGACGAAAGATATACAGGAATGTATGTTATTGGGAAAAGCTCTGTTGTTGAGATAGGCAGCACACATATTCGCAGAAATGACGAAAGCAAATGGATAAAAATTCCCGATCACCACAAACCGATAGTCAGCCGCGAGCTGTTTAAACAGGCTAAGAGCAGGATACGCAAATTCAAGCTGCCGAACTTAACTCTGCGGATATGCTTACTTGATCACATGTGAATTTGCTTATAAAGCGCATTTACATCTTACCTGACCACAGGATAGAGATCGAATACCTGCCACGGACTTTCTTTTAAACCGCTATGTGATCCTTGATATGAAAAATTTCAGAAATTTTCAAAATATTTTTTGTCTTGGGCTTGACATAGGGGTGCCTGAGCCAGTGAGCGGTAAAGCGCGGTATAAGCAGCGGCTTTTTGCAGGGTGAATATTTGCTTGGACGTATGCCTTTCGTTTCCACGCAGGAGCTCCAGTCGCCGTATTTTAAATTAAGGTCCTTGAGATAGCTGCTCCACATACTTGTCCATGCAGTATCTGTCATAATCGTTCCTTTTGCGGAAGGGCACACTAAGCTAAAGCGCTGATGCGGAACGGCGGCAAGATAATCAACTAATATTTGAGGTATATAAATAGTACGAGTGGCAGCATAGGTTTTTCCGCCGCTTTTCAGATTGACGGTCCCACCGACCAGTTCTACCGATTTCGTTATGCTGATAGTTTTATTTTCAAGGTCGATATCCTCCCACGTCAGAGGTATAAGCTCTCCGCGCCTTAAGCCTGCGTACATCATTATCATAGCAGCAGTCTGTGCACGATGTGGTGTTTCTCGGATCCATGTTTGCTCCTCTGACGTCAGTGCCCGCCTTGCCTCGGTGTCATCTCCGAACCGTTTCGGCAGCCGTACAGCCTCAGCGCAGTTATAATCCAACACTCTGTTTTCGATTGCCATACGCATTATCTGTACACAGATACGTTTTAGCTCATTGGCAGTATATGATTTATAGTGATTTTCCTGTATTATGCTCAGCAAAACAGTTTGAAAATCACCGGTAGTGAGCTTTGCAATAGGAAAATTAAACAATGCGGAAAGGCTTTCCTTTCGTGTTCGATAGGTAAGATATTTCTTATGAGAAACCTCAAGTTTTTTGATATCAAGCCACTGCTCCGCCCAGAAACCAAACGTGTCCCTTTGAGCGGTAAGGTCAATTCCCTTTCCAAGCTTCAGCTTCAGATCTTGTACCTTACGGTCAAGCTCCTTGGCTGTGGCGGAGTAGACGTACTTATACTGTTTTCTGCCGTTTTTTATACCTATGTATACAGTTGCTTTTAAGCGCCCGTCTGGGCGTTTTTTATTTTTTAAGTACATAAAATAATATCCTATTCTTTTTTGTCCGAAATATTATGTATCTCGTCCATATATCCTGCGGTGATAATGCCGGCTGGGAGCGCAATTATAGCGATCCCGAAAAGCGACGATACCATCGTAACAACTCTGCCGACAGTGGTCACCGGATATATGTCACCGTAGCCCATAGTGGTGAGTGAAACCGTCGCCCAATAAATAGCGTCGAAAAAGCTGCCGAAGGACTCAGGCTCAACGTTAAAAACTATCAGGGCGGATATGACTATGTACCCGACGGCAAGTATCAAGACATAACTCAAGGCAACTTTTTGTTTTTTAAAAACGTTGAATATGATGGTCGCATTTTTGGAATATCGCAGCAGCTTAAACGCACGGAATACACGCAGCGCCCGAAACATTCTGAGCAGTCGGAGCAGTTTAAAGCCCTGATTTAATACTGTGAGCGACGGCAGAACGGAAACAAGGTCAATTATCGCCATAGGAGACACGGGATAACGGATAAAGGAAATTGCATTGTGCTTGCCGAATTTATAGTCGGCTGTAAACCACCGAAGGATATAATCAATAATAAAAATAACAGCGCAAACCTTATCTGCTACCTCAAAGAACGAATTCGTTTCCTTGAATGCGAGAGGAAGAATACTTATTACTATGACAATTATCATAAAAATGTCATAGGCTGTGCTGAACTTGCTGCCTTCCGAAGCGGCAATCACCCTGTATAATTTTTCTCTCATACGGTGCCTATCACCTTGCCTGCACAATACACAGTATCCCCCTCGGAGAAGTATATATCATCATAATCGGGATTGATTGAGATAAGCCTATCGCCGCCATTTCGCTTGATAAAACCGCCGCCGTTGATGATATATATACCCGTTTCGCCTATGTCAACTGCGGGCTGTTCGTGTACCAGCACGATCTGACCGTCAGAATATATCGGTTCCATACTGTTCCCAATAATGGTAATTGCGAAATCAGCTTTTCTCGCTTCAGGCGTGTCAGGTATGTCGATTTCTTCCCAGCTGTCCCGATCCTCAAGGTCAAAGCCTCGCCCTGCCGATACCTTGTAAGTGCTGTGGCGGATCGTTATTGTTGGGCATTCTTCCTCGACTTCGGCGGAGCAGCGGGCGTATTCTGCATCAAGCATATAATCTATTACCTTTTTACCGTGTTCATCAAGGGCACGGTATTTTTTTATATAACTCAGTTCTTCTTCCGTTGGACGGAGTTCACTGTCGTCATAGTAGTAATAGTAATAATATCCGCTTGAAGGCTTGATGAGTTCGTCAACCGGCACATGGAAAAATTCTGAAATTTTAATAAGCATATCTTTATCGGGCGTTCGCTTTCCAGTTTCCCACATCCCTACTGCGCCCTTAGATATGTTCATTTTGTCAGCAAATTGCTCTTGAGTCAATTTGTTTTGTTTCCGCAATTTCTTTAATTTATCAGCAAACATATACATGCCTCCTTGTTGTTATTATAATATCACAAAACGTTACCTATGTCAACAAACAAGTTAACATTTTGTTTAAAAGTAACGAATTGTTATTTTATGGATTGACAAATCACAATATGTGATTTATAATGTTAACATAACGTGAGAAATAAGCAGGGAGGTGAATAATTTGATAGCACTTGTGAAATATCGAAAAGCCCGCAATATGACACAGAAGCAACTTGCTCAGGCGCTTAATGTGACGAAATCTGCAATAACGATGTATGAAACAGGCGACAGAAGCCCCGATCTTGTCAAGCTAAAGAAAATGGCGGCAATTCTCGGCTGTACGACTGACGAATTGCTTGATCCAATTGATATTAGCTGAAGCGGCAAACTCGCAATAAAGGAGGTGGAAACAATTGTACAAGCCTAAAAACGTCACCAGTTGGGCAGATGTCCCCATTGTTTTTGACTTGCCCTACTTGTGTGATCTACTCAAAGTCACGCCAGATACGGCATCAAAGATGATTAAGCGAGGTGACATCTCGGCCACAAAAACAGGGCGAGAGTGGCGGATAACTAAAACCGCCCTGCTCAAATTTCTCAGAGAGGAGGTAAAAACAGCGTGAAACACTACATAAAATCCGCCCTTATGCTCTTGGGAGCCTTGGCGGCAATAGCGTTTTTTCTGTGGGCTGGTCACACGAGCACCCACCCCGGAAAGCCCTTACAGCTTATCCTGCTGTATGCAATCTCAGCTTTTGTCTTGGCTGCGACAATAATTTTTGCGGTTGACGAGGCAAAGGAAGGCAAAAAGGAACGAAAAAGGGGCAAGCGGAAATGACAATGACAGATAAGGACATCGTCTACTACTGGCGGTATTACCGCAAAAAATTTCCCGCCGAGGCGGTAAGGACGCTGGCCGTTATCAACAAAGTTTCCGAAGAGGAAATCAAGAAAATATTGATAAAGTATAAAGCAATGAAGGAGGAAAAACCTGTGAGGAATTACAAAAAGCGCACAGCTGAAGAAAAGGAAACGGTAAAACAGCTGTACAAGGAAGGAAAAAGCAAAAGCGAGATACAGCAGCTTACAGAGATACTGAAATCAACCATCAGAAGCATACTCGCTTCCGCCGAAAAAGAAAAAGAGCCTGCTCAGCAGGACGCCGAACACGCTCAAGAAAATATCAACAATGAAAGTATACCACAAGCGACCGAAAATGTCAACACCGTTTGTTACACGCAAATTCTGGCGCGTATTACAGAGAGCGCCGCTCGCATACTGCCACAGGCGAAAATAATATATGTTGTCGCAAGCGATAAATATAAATATGCGAACCTGGAGTTTGAAGGTCCAAATGGTGAAAAATACAGCATATCAGTAAACGGGGAGGCACAGCAATGACGAAGATACTTGACAATCCCGCCAATGAAATGGAAAAGGAGATCGCCGAATACATCAAGCCTCTCCTTACTCCTGAGGTGGAGGAGAAAATCGAAAAGGACAAGCTCACCCTTGGCGGCTGCCTGAAATCGTGCTACGACAAAGGGAAGAAATATCAGGTCAAAACGAAAGGCGGCGGTATCGCCCGCATAAGCGAAGAACAGCACTTCAAGTGGGTGCGGGAATACTTTGGTATCAAAGGCACCGTCCCTGTTCCCAGTCAGGAAGAAAAGCCCACCGAAGCGGCAAAGAACGGCGCTTTGAACATCGACCTTGACAGCCTCTTTGATTAAGGGGGCGGGAAGATGATACCGTATTCAAAGCTGATAAAGCACCCCGTTCCGCCGCTGAAGGAAGAATATATCGAGTTGGCGAAAAAAATCGCAAAAAATTCTTACCTCGGCTACATATACCAAGCCGAGGTGATTGACGGCATACTTGCCGTTACATTGTATCAGCGGGACCATAAGACTAAAACCCTTGTCACTGATATGCGGCATTTTTATGACGGAGAAAACTGGGCTATGCAGCGTATATCAGACAACAAGCGGCTTAAATGCTCAATCGCATATTATGACCACTATGGTATAACAATACCCGTTGACGGTGCCGACGATGTTATAAGCGACTATCTGCACGACGAGGAGCGCCAGGGGCTTAATACCCTGCGGCACGCGGAATTTAAGCGACTTGACGAGCGATTGGCTCAACGTCACAAAAAGATTACCGACACAATTGACGCCAGAATGGCGGAGTTAGCCGAAAATCCGCCCGAAGAATTTTACAACTGGGTGGAAAACACGGCACTGGCGTTTGCACGATATTTTTTCTACGACTACAAAAAAGGCAAGGAGCAGACAGGATATTGCTCCCACTGCCGCAGTGTCTTTTCCACTGCCGAGGCTCGCTACGGAAAACAAGTTCACTGCCCCTCCTGCGGGTCGCTGCTCACCTGCAAAAGCTACGGCAAAACCAAGAGCAAGCTGGTAGATCAAATAGACGTAGCGTATGTGGAGGAAATAACAGAAAACGGGCGTCCTGCGCTTGTGGAGCGAAATTTTACTGTATATCAGGACACATATTCCCAAGAAGGAAAGACAATAGTCACATATTGCGAATACGGGCGGCTGTTTCTGGACGCTGGTACGTTTTCCAACCTGCCCGATAAGCTCGGCGACTGGGCATATAACTACGGCGTATTCAAACAGCGTGGAAATACACGGTGGTGTAACGACGGATTCACAGAAAAAGAACATTTGATATACCCCCACAATCTTGACGGCATTATGCGGCGTTGCAAGCTCCCGGTATTGAAAAATGTAGAAATGTCGGCAATTACGCTTTGTGCAAAAAGCACATTCCAGTACATCACAATGCTGGTGCAAAAATACCCTTGCATAGAAAATCTATATAAACAGGGTGCGTATAGGCTTGGAAGTGAGTTGTCGAAAATCCGAATATATTGGTGTAACGGGGAGTTTGAGCAACTCATTAAAAAAGGCGAGCCCGAATGCTCCAAGGCGCTCGGAGTGGACAAGGCTGTTTTTAAACAGTTTGCCAAGATGGACATATCACCTGAAGGATATATCCTTTACCGTGATATTGCGGACACATTGAGAAAAGCTCCGCCAATGCAGATCTTTTTAAAAGCGCTTAGCTTGTCGTTGGAGGATAGCCCTCGAGCCGTGACGTCGCTGCTAAAAATTACATCACTTGAACGACTTGTCAACTACATAGCTAAACATACACCGCCAAAAGGCGACGCCAATCAAACGCTCGGCGTATATTGGGACTATATCAGTATGGTCAAGGACCTGCGCCTGCCAAAGACGGAAAGTGTGCTTTTCCCCCGTGAGCTGCAAAAGGAACACGACAGACTTGTAAAAATCAAAGCCGACAGGAAATACACCGCACAGAACAAGGCGCTTAAAAAGCGTGTAAAGATCCTTGAAATGCTGGATTTTGAGGACGAAGATTTTATCATCAGGCCACTGCGCAGCGCCGATGAGTTTTTAAAAGAAAGCTCAGTGCTCAATCACTGTGTGAAAACGTACATCGACCGTTGCGCACGAGGGGAAACCAACATATACGGGATCCGCAAGGCCGCAGATCCTGACACTCCGTATTTCACGCTGACATTAACCAATGGTGCGGCGGTGACAATGAATCTGGGAAAAAATAACTGCCACCCGCCTGAAGAGGTGGAGCGGTTTGTTAAAAAATGGAAGCGCGAAGTAATCAACAAAAATAAGAAAAAATTTATCGAAGCGGCAAAACCGCAGAAGAAAGCGAGGAAAACAGCGTGAGCGAAATTACAACAATGAACACCGAACTTACCGAGAAGCAGGCGGAGGCGTACAAGCTCCACAATAAAATACTTGTAAGCGGTCAGATGGCGGCGGAATATCTCGTAGACCTGGCAAAAAATCTCCGCCAGATGAGGGATACCAAGCTGTACACAGAGCTGGGATTTGAAACTTTTGAAGCCTACTGTGAGGACGCCGCCCATATCAAGCAGCGTCAGGCGTACAATTTTATAAAAGCGCTTGACGAGTTTGGGGAAAACGGTTTGCAGTCAAATGCAAGTCTCGGCATAACTAAGCTGACGGCGCTTGCTACCTTGTGCGCTGACGACAGGGAGCAGCTTATGCAGTCGGTGGACGTGGCGAACATAAGCACCCGCGAGCTTGAAGAAAAGGTCGCCGAGCTGAAAAAGAAGTGTGAACAGCTTGAGATCGATCTCGAAGAAACTCAAAGCGAAGCGAAAATGGACCGCAAGGAGCAGGAGGACGCGAACGCAGCCGCAATGAAGTATAAGTCATTGTACGAGCGTCAGGGCGAAGAGGTCAACAGGCTTGAAAAAAGGGTTTCCAATCTTGAAGACGAAAACAAAAAATTAAAAAATCGCCCCGTGGAAGTGGCTGTCGCTGAGCCTACCGAAGAGCAGAAAGCCGCCCTCCGTAAGGAAATTGAGGCGAAGGTAAAGGAAGAAAACTCAAAGGCTGTCGCTCAAGCACAGCAGGAAAAACAGGAAGCCGAGAAAAAAGCAAAGCAGCTTGAAAAGGAAATTGAGGTTTTGCAGGCGACTGCAAAAAATTCGACACCTTCGGGCGGAACAAAGGAGCTGCTTAAATTCCATTTTTCCAACATTAAAACGGCGTTTAACGCCGCCGCCGAAATAATCAGCGCTATGGAGGACGGCGAGGAAAAGGCGAAGTTTAAAGCAGCCATTAAAAGGTTGGTGGAGGAGTGCGGGAAGGCGGCAATATGACTCAGACCGAACTTAAAATCACTATGCTGGCGGAAACTCCTGTGCTCCGCAAGGACAAGCGGGGCAGCGTTACACTCTATAACAGAATAACGGCGGTGAATTTCAAGCCTCACCCAAGGGAAAAGGGCAGGATCCTCATCAGTGCAGTTTTGCTCGGCAAAAATAAAAACAGCACCGTTGAGGTAGCCGCCGATGAGGTGTTTGCCTGCGAAGCGGCAAACAACAATTAAAAGGAGAAATGTAAAATGAAGGTCAAACCTATATCGTAGCAAAAAGCGGCTTTTTTATCGTGGGAATTATAATGCCTTTTGATTGCATTAACCAGAGTTTTGTACAGCAAGTCACTACAATGTCAGAAGCTGCTCAAGTTGCTTTGTGCAAGAAAGAACACGCAGAGGCGGCGGCAGACGGACAGACAAACCTGACCGATGAAATAATCAATATATGCGAGGAAAGCCTGTGAAGAATAAAAATGCGGGAATTGGATTTTGCGGAGCGCTTACAATTGCTTTTATAATCTTGAAATTGTGCCACGTCATTGAATGGTCGTGGATTTGGGTTGTTGCACCATTATGGGTACCGCTTATTATAGGTATAATACTTATAATTATTGCTGCCGTATTAGACCACCATTGAAATAAAAAAAAGAAAATCGGCAGGCGTTCTGTGGGGAACGCTTGCCGAAAAAGCTATATGCTATCATTACATATATTATAAATAGTATAGCATACAGCTTTGAAAAAGTCAATATCCTGCCCGCTTTTTCGGGCTCGTAATGGATATTAAGTTATCAACCGTTTGGAAAAAACAATATCAAAAAATTTGTTTTTGAAAAACAAAGGGCAAAAATTTGAAAACCAGTTTGTATATTTTCAAATTTTTGCCCGTGATTAGAGACTAAACAAAGGAGATCTGTATGCGTTGCCTGTACAGAGAAAAGATATACAGGTGCGGGAATTATCTCGAGGCGGAAATATATCCTGTATTTGCTCCGCCTCGCAGCGCCCGCTCCCGCAAGGCAAAGCCTACCGCCGAAGTACAGCAGGCTTTGAACCAGCGTCACGCCGAAAGGCGTATAATCAGACTTGCCAACACCAATTTCACCGAAAACGACATACGTTTTGACCTGACTTATTCGCCCGAATATGCGCCGACAGATCCGCAGGAGGCTCAGAAAAATTTGCAGAATTTTTTCCGACGCTTGAAACGTTTCCGAAAAAAGCAGGACCTTCCGGAGCTGAAATATATAGCAGTGACGGAGCAGGGCGAGAAAAGCGGAAGATTTCATCATCACGTCATTATGTCTGGCGGAGTGTCGATAAACGACCTTGCGAAAATATGGAAAAAGGGCTACACTGCCGCAAAGCCTTTGCAATTTGACGAGCGTACAGGTATTGCGGCATTGGTAAAATATATGATAAAAAATACCGCAACATACCGTCGTTGGAACGCCTCGAAAAATCTCACCCAGCCCAAGGTCACCAAACGGGACGGCAAGATCTCCGCCCGAAAAGTCAAGGCACTGTATGACCTTGGCGCCTCGGCGGCAGAAGAATATGAGAAGATCTATCCGGGATATATTTTCTCTGGCGCTTCGGCGTTTTATAACGACTGCAACGGCGGGACGTATTTGGCGGTATATATGTACAGACTTGTACAAAAACAGCGGAGGAGCAGCGGATGAAACTTAATTATTTTAAAGCAGCCGAGGAAGAAATAAGCAGCCTTAATGATTTAAAGCGCTCACTTGAAGTGCTGCGAAAACGTCAGAACAGAATAATTGCCGAGGGTGCGCCACACCTGCCTGTTGCTATCGATTACAGCAAATCATACACAAACGCCGCCTATGTAAACAATACCCTCAACGAGCTTTTGGAGCTGTCGGAAACAGAGCGGGCAATATCAGCGACAGAAAGGAAAATACAAGAAATCGAACTGATCCTTGATATGCTCAGCGAGGAACAGCGGAAAGTGCTCACAATGTTTTACATAGAAAAACAGCCCGCCGAAACTATCGCAGAAGAATTATCCTATGAGGCTGTGAAGTCTGTGTATAACATTCGAAACCGTGCCGTAGCGGCTTATGCGCTGATTGCATGCGGCGCTTATTCTCAGCAAATATAAAAAGGAGCTGAAAAAATGGAAAATGAATTTGAAAGGTGTTTAAATTCGATTGCAGAAGAAGTGTCCAAATCAGCAAAAATATTCGATCAGACACGCGAAACTTTTAAAAATTTCAACAAAGTCTTTAAAAGTTACCTTCTCAACAAAGTCTTTAAAAGTTACCCTAATAGACATATTATACATCTTGCTTTTTACAGCAAAAAGAAACGTGTTAGGAAAAAGAATATGGCTCGCTTGAACCAGTGGTTTTTTTACTCTTTAACAAAGTAAAAAACAGGTAAAAAATAATACCTTTTAATTCGAAAATTACCTGTGTATGATTATATTGTAAAAATATATTTTGAGCTGGTGATAAAATGCCAAAAAAAGCAAAACGCCCTTGCGGTTTTCCCGGCTGCCCTGAGCTGGCAGACGAGTATTACTGCCCCAAGCACAAGGACCAGACTCGGAAAAAAGCAGGTGGAAACTACAACAGGCAACGCACACCGGATACATACAAGCGATACGGTCGACAGTGGAAAAAGATCCGCAGCGCTTTTCTTTCGGAAAATCCGATGTGTGAAAAATGCAAGCGCAACGGCAAGCTGGTACCTGCGCAAGAAGTACATCACATACTGCCTATCTCTCAGGGCGGGACCCACGAGCGCAATAACCTTATGGCGCTTTGCAAAAGTTGTCATTCTGAGATTACTGCTAAAGATACGCACGGAGCTCGGTCGTGGGAAGATACCGAGGGTAGGGGGTATAACAATCTCCACGAGGAAAAAGCGGACAACGAATAGGGCAATCACACGTAAAAAAATCGTTTTTCAAACGGGATATTAACGAGGGGAGAAAAAAGGGGGGACTTTTTTGTGGCAAAAGACGGAACAAATCGTGGCGGGGCAAGGGTCGGAGCAGGAAGAAAAGCAAAGCCTTTGTCTGAAAAAATCGTTGAAGGAAAGGCAAAAAATTCCCCGAAAAAATCAAAAAAATCAAACGAAGCGGCAAAAAAGCCTTTGAGAGGCTACCTGACGGCGAAACAAAAGAACGGCATTGCTCTTTGTGCGGAGGAAATTGCCGCCGAGGTGTGGGAATGGCTGGGAAAATACAAATGCGAGCAGTCTATTAACCCACATCTGGTGGAGCTGTATGCAATGAGCTTCGCCCGCTGGGTGCAGTGCGAGGAGGCTATATCCAAGGAGGGGCTGACAGGAAAGCACCCGACCACCGGCGCACCGATCGCCTCCCCTTACGTCACTATGTCCCAGACCTATGTAAAGCAGATAAATCAGGCGTGGTATCAGATAATGCAATACGTCAAGGAAAACAGCAGCACAAAGATAACGGAAGTCAATCCGCAGAACACTATGATGGAAAAGCTGCTTGCAGGTATGTAAAGGAGCAGAAAATGAGCATTGAGCCTATAACCGGCCACAAAAAGAAAAAACTGAAGCACACACGCTGGAAAAAAGTCAAAAATTGTAATCTGATCGGCAAGAGATTTTTTGAATACGGAGATTACGGCATCAGTGGATATTTCACTGTAATCAAGGCTTACAAATGCCGTGAATATTTTGACTATATGACCGATAAAGCAGATTGGTTCCACAGCACAATGGTGATTATTAAAACCGACAGCGGATTAAAATATAAAGTCCCGTTTTTCCCTTGGGCAAAAGTAACTACCGAAGACGGAAAAACAAAGCTGTGCGATCTGTACGAGCGCTGCCCGTGGTGAAGCATAAAACGTCTGAGCGGGTATACTTAGAAAATTTGAATATAAACAAAAAACCGCCGTATGGCGGTTTTTGAGGTGAACGAAGATCAGGGCTTTTCAACGTGAAGCTCACGGATAAGGGCATTTTGAAGGAGCTGGGAGAAATTCACACCTGCCTTTTCTGCCTCATAGTTGAGCCAGGAAGGAATTGTGCAGTTTTTCTTGACTGAACGCATATCGTTTTTTCTGCGGTATTCGTCAAAATCCACGTCCACAAGCGTTATTATATCATCTTTTGAACCTGCCGTCAGCTTGGACAGCTCGGAGGGCTTGGGAAGTGTTTTTTTCTCGTCCTCCATATCAATGCCCATTATGCCGATTGCGTCTCTTGCCATTTCTATGGCGTCGGTCAGATCGTTGCCCTGCGTTCCGATGTCAAAATCAGGAACATAGACCACAAAGCCTTTTTTATCGGGCGATAAAATTATCGGATATGTGTTTTTCATAATATAGACCTCCGTAAAAATTATTTTATTTCAGGCAAGGCGATAAGGGCTTATTTAAGCCCGTGCTTTTTTATTATCGCCTGCGCCAGTTTTTCGCTTATTTCATTGTGTCGGGGGATCGGCTCGTTTTTTATTCCGTTTGTGTAAATATCGTGATTTCCTCCGTGGCGCTTGAACCGCCAGCCGTTCTTTTCGAGCAGCTCTATCAGAACCTTTCGTTTCACCTTTTTTCCTCCTCTCTGTATATTATTATACGCCTTTAATGCGTATTTGTCAATATATTTTTTAAAATTTTTTTGAAAAAATGAAAAAAATCAAGTACACACCGACCCGATTTATGGAGCCGACATCTCATTACGACAAAAAGAAAGCTGATTTTGCAGTCAACTTCATTTCCTGCCTGAGCCACACAAAGGGGATATGGGCGGGAACGCCGTTTGTGCTCATTGACTGGCAGGAAAAAATAATCCGTGACGTATTCGGGACGATAAAGGAAAACGGGTACCGTCAATTTAACACCGCATACATCGAAATACCGAAGAAACAGGGCAAGTCTGAGCTGGCGGCGGCGGTCGCCCTTTTTCTGCTTTGCGCCGACGGCGAGATGGGAGCAGAAATATACAGCTGCGCCGCCGACCGAACGCAGGCGTCCATCGTTTACAACGTGGCATATGATATGGTCAAGCTGTGCCCGCCGCTTTTGCAGCGGGTAAAATTATTGCCGTCAAGCAAACGGATAGTGTACGAGCCGACAAACAGCTTTTATCAGGTGCTTTCCGCCGACGTAGCCAATAAGCACGGCTTTAATGTCCACGGAGTGATTTTTGACGAGCTGCACACACAGCCCAACAGAAAACTGTACGACGTAATGACCAAAGGCAGCGGCGACGCAAGAACGCAGCCGCTTAATTTTGTTATAACCACAGCAGGTGACAACACAAGAAGTATCTGCTATGAGGTACATCAGAAGGCAGAGGGTATCCTCGAGGGTAAAAAGCACGACCCCACATTTTACCCCGTTATTTATGGAGCAAAGCCGGAGGACGACTGGGAGGACCCAAAGGTCTGGGCAAAGGCGAACCCGTCGCTGGGAATTACCGTAGAGCTGGAAAAAGTACAGGCGGCTTATAACAGCGCAAGGGAAAACCCTGCTGAGGAAAACACGTTCCGACAGCTCCGCCTTAATCAATGGGTCAAGCAGTCGGTAAGGTGGATGCCAATGCACAAATGGAACGACTGCAAGGCGGGGATAGATCCCGAAGACCTGAAAGGGCTGGATTGTTATGCGGGACTTGACCTTTCCAGCACCACCGACATCACCGCTTTTGTGTTGGTCTTCCCGCCGAACGAGCGTTTTGACAAGTATGTTATACTGCCCTTTTTCTGGATACCCGAGGACACGGTCGACCTGCGTGTGCGGCGGGACCACGTGCCTTATGACGCCTGGCATAAACAGGGCGTTATAAACTGCACTGAGGGAAACGTCATTTATTACAAATACATCGAAAATTTTATTGACGAGCTGGGCAACAGCTATCACATAAAGGAAATAGCCTTTGACCGCTGGGGCGCAGAACAGATAGTGCAGGATCTGGCGGAAATGGGCTTTACAGTAGTGCGATACGGGCAAGGGTATAAAGATATGTCCCCGCCTACAAAAGAGCTTATGCGTATGGTGCTGGGCAAGGAAATAATCCACACCGCACACCCCGTCCTTGACTGGATGATGGACAACGTGGTAGTAACGAAAGATCCTGCCGGCAATATAAAAATAGACAAGGAAAAATCCACAGAAAAGGTGGACGGAGCAGTCGCCACAGTAATGGGACTTGCAAGGGCAATCGCCTCACGGTCCGCCGAGAAGAAATCCGTCTATGACGAGAGGGGGATAATTACAGTATGAATATTTTCGCAAAATTTTTCCGTTCCAGGGACAAGCCTGTTACTCAGAATATGCTTAACGGGGCGTTTATTGAGCCCCGTATGGGGTACACGACATCGGGAAAAGCGGTAACGGAACGGTCGTCAATGCAGATCACCGCCGTATATGCCTGCATACGCATACTGGCGGAGGCAGTGGCGGAGCTGCCGCTGCACCTGTACAGATATACAGAGGACAGCAACAAGGAAATGGATATACAGCACCCGCTGTATGCCCTGCTCCACGACGAGCCGAACCCTGAAATGACGTCGTTTAACTTCCGCGAAACCCTTATGACACACCTGTTGTTGACTGGCAATGCCTACGCTCAGATAATCAGGAACGGCAGGGGCGAGATAACGGCGCTGTACCCGCTTAGTCCGAATAAAATGACCGTGGACAGGGACAGTCGGACAGGGGAAATATACTACGCCTATTATCGTGACAGCGGCGACGGAGCCGCCGCTGAAAGCGGATATGTGATACTGAGCCCTTATGAGGTCTGGCATATTCCGGGGCTGGGGTATGACGGCATTCTGGGATATTCCCCGATTGCAATGGCGAAAAATGCCGTGGGAATGGCAATAGCCTGTGAGGAATACGGAGCGAAATTTTTTGCAAATGGCGCCTCTCCCAGCGGCACACTTGAACACCCCGGAACGCTTAAAGACCCTGAAAAGATAAGGAACAGCTGGAACGCTCTGTTTCAGGGGTCCTCAAACGCAGGACGTGTCGCCGTGCTTGAGGAGGGAATGAAATATCATCAGATAAGCATTTCCCCGCAGGACGCTCAGTTTTTGGAAACGAGGAAATTCCAGCTTAACGAGATAGCAAGGATATATCGGGTGCCGCCGCATATGATAGGCGACCTGGAAAAATCCAGCTTTTCCAATATCGAGCAGATGAGCCTTGAGTTCGTAAAATACACGCTTGAACCGTGGCTTATTCGCTGGGAGCAAAGTATACACCGCTGTTTGCTGTTCGGCGAGGAAAAGCGGAAATATTTCGCGCGTTTCAACGTGGACGGACTGCTCCGAGGCGACTATGCAAGCCGAATGAACGGTTACGCAGTGGCACGTCAGAACGGCTGGATGTCTGCCAACGACATAAGGGAAATGGAAAGCCAGAAACCCATACCCGACGAGGACGGCGGAAATTTGTATCTGATAAACGGAAATATGACCAAGCTGTCCGAAGCCGGAATATTCGCAGGAAAGGAAAATCAAACATGAGTAAATTAAAAAAATTCTGGAACTTTATCGCTACGTCCGCCCAGAACGCAGAAAGAGAACTGTTTTTTAACGGCGAGATAGCCGAGGAAACGTGGTGGGGCGACGAGGTCACTCCGAAAATGTTCCGCGACGAGCTGGAGGCAGGAAGCGGGCCCATTACGGTGTGGATAAACTCGCCGGGCGGTGACTGCATAGCGGCGTCGCAGATATACACAATGCTTATCGACTACAAGGGCACGGTCACCGTCAAGATCAACGGACTTGCCGCCTCCGCCGCAAGCGTTATCGCAATGGCAGGGGACAAGGTGCTGATGTCGCCCACCGCTATGATGATGATACACAACCCGCTGACGATCGCTATGGGCGACAGTGAGGAAATGCAGAAAGCTATCGACCTGTTGGCTGAAACTAAGGAAAGCATAATCAACGCCTATGAGATAAAAACAGGTCTTTCCCGCACTCGGATAGCTCATCTTATGGACGCTGAAACGTGGATGTCGGCGGGAAAAGCGGTCGAACTCGGCTTTGCTGACGAGATACTGGCACGCAGCCCGCAGGAAACGGAGGAAAATATTACAAGTGACTTTACGTTTTCCCGCCGTGCGGTGACAAACAGCCTGATGGGAAAGCTCATCAGCAAGCGTCCGGCTCCTCCTGAAAAAGAGCCTGAAAAAAATTGTTCCACCGAGCCGCTTTATAAGCGGCTTGATTTATTAAAATTTTAAATCAGAAAGGAATAACACTATGGAAAAGAAAATTTTAGAACTGCGCGAACAGCGTAAAAAACTCTGGGAAGAAACAAAGGCATTCCTGGACAGCCACCGTGACAAGGACGGAAACATTTCCGCCGAGGATACCGCCACCTATGAAAAAATGGAGGCGGACGTGGTCGCTCTGGGCAAGGAGATCGACCGTCTGGAACGTCAGGCGGCTATCGAAAGAGAAATGAGCGCCGATGTCAACAAGCCTATTCTGGACAAGCCCGGCGAGGATACCAAAAAAGATCCTAAAAACGCACGTGCTACTGCGGAATATAAAAGAGCTTTCTGGGACGTTATGAGAAATCGCCCCACCTCTCCCGACCTCATAAATGCGCTCCAGGTCGGCACCGACACCGAGGGCGGTTTTCTGGTGCCCGATGAGTTTGAAAAGACACTGATAGAGGCGCTCGAGGAACAGAATATAATGCGTTCTATCGCTCGCCTGATAAAGACATCAAGCGGTGAAAGAAAGATCCCCGTCGCCACAAGCAAAGGAACAGCGTCCTGGATTGAAGAAGAGGGAGAAATAAAAGAAAGCGACGACGCTTTCAGTCAGGTGACTATCGGCGCCTACAAGTTGGGAACGATGATAAAAGTTTCCGAGGAGCTGCTCAACGACAGCGTATTTAATCTTGAGGCTTATATTGCGAAAGAATTTGCCCGCCGTATCGGCTCAGCGGAAGAAACCGCATTTATAAGCGGCGACGGAAGCGGCAAGCCTACCGGTGTAATTACAAGCGCAGAGGTGGGAGTTACTGCCGCCTCTGCAACTGCGATAAAGGCAGACGAGATCATAGACCTTGTATACTCGCTGCAATCCCCTTACCGTCGCAACGCAGTATTCCTTACCAGCGACGAGATGATAAAACAGATCAGAAAGCTGAAGGACGGAAACGGACAGTATCTGTGGCAGCCTTCACTTACAGCGGGAACGCCTGATATGCTGATGAACAGGCCCCTGTATACATCACCCGCTATGCCTGAATGTGCAGCAAGTACGAAGCCGATACTTTTCGGCGATTTCTCGTATTACTGGATCGCCGACAGGCAGGGACGCACATTCAAGCGTCTGGGTGAGCTTTTTGCTTTAAATGGACAGGTAGGTTTCCTTGCAACAGAGCGCACAGACGGAAAACTGGTGCTTGCGGAAGCGGTCAAGGCGCTTCAGATGAAAACCGCATAAAGGGAGGACACAGCTATGAGCGAATACAGTGTAAAGAATTACACCGAGCAGGGCGGCGACGTCACCCATATCGGCGGCAAGCTGATCATTGAGGACGGAGCCGAGGTCAAGGGGCTGGACAGCGGAGGCGGTTCCTACACGCTTCCCACCGCCTCGGCGGACACGCTCGGCGGCGTCAAGGCTAAAGCCAAGACCAATGAAACGGTTGAGGTAACCGTTGACGAGCAGGGAAACCTGTATGTGCCCGAATATCCCACTGTTCCGCAGATGGAAAAGCAGGAGGAAAGCACAGCGGAGGAAGCGGCCCAGCTGAAAGAGGATTTTAACGCTCTGTTGCAGGCGCTTAAAAGCTGCGGGCTGATGAAATCCGAGTAAAGTACCACAGGAAAGGAGGCGGTATAATGGAAACCGACATAATAGACAAGCTGCTTGAAAGCGTAAAGAAAAACCTTATTCTTGAGCATTCCGAAGACGACGAGCTGTTGAAGGCGTACATAGCCGCTTCTCTTGCTTATGCGGAAAAATACCAGCATAAGCCTGACAGATACTATCAGAACAACGATATTCCTCCCACCACACAGCAAGCCGTTGTAATGCTGTCGTCCCACTTTTACGAAAGCCGGGACGGCAGTACTGGCGGCTTTTTTGCCGACAATGTGAACGCTGCGGGGCAGGTGTGGAATGCCGTAAACAATCTTTTGCGGCTGGACAGAGATTGGAGCGTATAAAAATGAGTTTCGGAAAAATGCGGTCCTTTATCGAAATCGTGTCCGTTGACGACGTCAAAGACAACGAAGGTTTCGGCACGCAGAAGGATACCGTTATTGCCTCGGTGCGGGCCTATCACGAGGAAAGGCACGGAACAGTCCGCTGGGCAAATATGGCGGCGTTTTCCACGGCGACCGATATGTTCCGTTTCCGCACCATTCCTGGCGTGGAAGTGACGGCAAAGAATTACATCATTTGCGGCGGAACGAGATACAGCATTGAAAGCCCTGAAGATGTAAGAAGCCGAGGAATGTACGTTGAGGTAATGGCAAAGAAGGTGGAAGCGGCAAATGGCTAAGTTAGAATTTGATTTGCCCGACGATTTTACAAAGCAGCTTAACGGACTGCTTAAAGATACGGACGCCATTATGGAAAAAGTGTTAGAGGCAGGCGGTGCGGAGGTTGCTGAAGAGTACCGCAGCGCCCTTAAATCATCCATAGGAAAAGGCACGAAAAAGGCGTCCAAAAGTACAGGCGAGCTCGTCAGCTCCGTGGGCGTGTCACCGATGAAAACGGAAAGCAACGGCTATTGTAATGTTAAAATCGGCTTTAACGAGCCGAGAAGAAAACAGCCTGCGGCGCCGAAAAAGAACCGTCACGGGAAAATAAGCAGGAGCTATTATACCGCTACCAACTATATGATAGCAAATGTGCTTGAATATGGGAAAAGCGGTCAGCCGCCCCGCCCTTTTGTCAAAAAGGCAAAAAACAGAAGTAAGAAAAAATGCATTGATACAATGCAGAAAACCCTTGAAAGCGAAGTGAGGAAAAGAAGATGAGCGCACTTGAAGAACTGAAGGACTGCCTTGCTCCTCTTGGCGTTCCGATAGAAACAGGCGTTTTCAAGTCCCCGCCCCCTGAAGAATACATCATATTCACGCCGCTTGCGGATGAATTTGAACTCCACGCAGACGACTGCCCAGGGTATGACGTCCAAGAGGTCAGAATATCGGTCTTTTCCCGACGCAACTACTCCGCTTTGAAAAATAAAATTATCCGTGCCGTTCTGGCAGCGGATTTTTTTATAACCGACAGGCGGTATATCGGGCACGAAAACGATACCGGCTATCATCACTATGCCGTAGATACGGCAAAAATCTATAAATACGAAAGCGAGGAATAAAACAATATGGCAACAATAGGACTTGACAATCTGGTTTATGCACCTATTACCAGCGACGACGACGCAGACGAAGAATACGGCGAGCCTAAGAAACTGGCGAAGGCTATGACCGCAAGCCTCTCGGTGGAGCTTAACGAGGCAACGCTCTACGCTGACGACGGAGCAGCTGAAAGCGTAAAAGAATTTAAATCAGGCACTCTGTCGCTGGGAATAGACAATATAGGTACCCAGAACGCCGCTGAGCTTACCGGCGCAACGGTTGACAAAAACGGGGTGCTGGTATCGTCCGATACGGATATTGCGCCGTATGTAGCGGTCGGTTTCAGAGCTAAGAAAGCAAACGGCAAATATCGGTATTTCTGGCTGTACCGTGTGAAATTCGGCATACCCTCTTCAGAAATGCAGACCAAGGGCGACAGTATCACATTTTCCACGCCTACGATCGATGGGACTATTTACCGCAGGAATAAGGCAGACAGCAAGGGTCGTCACAATTGGAAAGCCGAGGTGACCAACGGCGAGGCGGGGGTAAGCGCAGAAACGATCAAGTCGTGGTTTACCAAACCTTACGAGCCTGAGTATTCAGAGGCGATAAATATGCAGACGGGACAGGACGGTCCGATAGTATCCGTCCCTAAGTCAAATAAAACAACGGAGGCAAAAGCGTAATGGAAAACGACAGGAGCTCGGTAATAACCCTTTGTGGCAATGAGTATGAGGCTGTTTTGTCAATAAAGGCAACTCAGGAGATCACTAAAAGATACGGCGGGCTTGAGCAGATGGGAAACAAACTGACTAACGCTGAAAATGCCGCAGAGCAGATCAACGAGGCATTGTGGCTCGTTACTCTCCTTATCAATCAGGGTGTACAGCGGCACAACCTTTTGCACCCCGACGACAAAAAAACGCCGCTTACGGAAGACGAGGTGGCTGTGCTGGCGTCTCCGGCTGATTTTGCTGAGATTTCAAAATCCATAACAAGCGTTGTGGTAAACGGCAGTAAGCGGAGCGTGGAAAGTGAGGACGAGCCAAAAAACACAGTAGACGGGTAAACGACGAGGAAACGGTTACCCGTCTTATATATTTTGCCACCGTACAGCTGGGAAAAAGCGAGGCGGAGGCGTGGCTTATGCCGATAGGCTGGGCGCTTGACCTGATAGAGTGCCATTTACAGTTTTTAGGTATCAAAAAGCCAAAGCAGTATTTGACAATCGATGATGTTATTCCCTACGGGTAGATAAGAGCAAAACTCAACAAAAAAGCCAAAAGGCAGTAAATAAAAAAGCTGACTGAAAGTTGAGAAAGAAAAA
>CANRFO010000023.1 GCA_947629925.1 uncultured Ruminiclostridium sp. | reverse complement strand
AATTTATTTATTATGTCTTGCAACACCGCTTATTTACTGCGTTTGTACGGTTTTGCTCAAGGCTATAAATATTATTTAAAGGAGATGATAGCATGATGCTGTGCAGTAGATGTAAAAAAAGACCTGCTGTGGTATTCATAAGTACAATGAGCGGAAATGAAAAACGTAACGAAGGACTTTGCCTTAAATGTGCAAGAGAGCTTAATGTCCCTCAGGTGTCTGAATATATAAAGCAGCTTGGTCTTAATGAAGAAGAGCTTGAAAGCGAATTTGAACTTTTATTCGGAACACAGGATCAGGACAGTGATGAGGAAACAGACGATGAAGAGAATGTAGATGGATTTAAAAGCGGAGGCGCAAACACAGCAATTCCTCCTTTGTTCCGTAATATGCTGCACAATTTTTCATCAAATTCTTCTGAAAATTCCGATGCTGCTGAGAAAAAATCAGAGCAATCAACAGAAAAAAGGGTAGAAAGACCCAATAAAAAACGTAAATTTCTTGAGACATTCTGTACAAATCTCACTTCCAAAGCCAAGCGTGGCGAACTTGACAGAATAATCGGACGTGAGCAGGAGATATACAGAGTTACGCAAATCCTTTCACGGCGCACGAAAAATAATCCATGCCTTATCGGTGAGCCTGGGGTAGGCAAAACTGCAATAGCGGAGGGAATTGCTCAGAAATTATCAGAAGGTGATGTTCCTTTTAGGCTTAGAGGAAAGGAACTGTATCTTCTTGACCTTACGGCCCTTATTGCAGGAACGCAGTTCAGAGGGCAGTTTGAAAGCCGTGTGAAGGCTTTGATTGAAGAAATAAAAAATGCGGGAAACATAATACTTTTTATTGATGAAGTCCATAATCTCGTGGGAACAGGCGATAGCGAAGGCACGATGAATGCTGCCAATATGTTTAAACCTGCTTTATCAAGAGGGGAGCTTCAGGTCATAGGAGCTACTACGTTCAACGAATACAGAAAGTATATTGAGAAAGACAGTGCGCTTGAGCGCCGTTTTCAGCCTGTAACGGTAAATGAACCAAGCATCGAAGATACCGTAAAATTGCTTGAAGGAATAAAAGATTACTATGAAAAACATCATGAGATAAATATACCTCATAATATTCTGCGTTCCTGTGTAGTGCTTTCTGAAAGATATATAACCGACAGATATCTGCCCGATAAAGCAATAGATCTTTTGGATGAGTCCGCTGCATGCGCAAGTATTAAAAGTACGGATCTTGCGGAGTATGAAGGCTTAAAAGCAGATAACAAGGAACTGGAAAGAAAGATAGTTGAAATTTCTTCCGAAGCCAATGATACAGACTATGCCCAAATAGCAGACCTGAAAACCCAATTGTCTAAAAATGAGCTTCGTATCAAAGAGTTGGAACCGTTAGTTACACATATTACTGTTACTGAAGAAGATGTTTCCAAAGTGATTGAGCTGTGGACAGGAATACCTGCCAGCAAAATCATGGAAACGGAGTTCAAAAAAATATCAAGGCTTGAAGAATCGTTGAAAAGCAAGGTGATAGGTCAAGATAAGGCGTGCGAGCTTGTTGCGGCAGCAGTCAAAAGAACTCGTGTTCAGCTTTCATCCCGCCGTCGTCCCGCTTCGTTTATATTCGTAGGACCGACAGGCGTTGGTAAAACCGAGCTTGTAAAGGTACTTGCCGAAGAACTTTTTGATACTGTTGATCCGCTTATAAGGCTTGATATGAGCGAATATATGGAAAAATATAGTGTAAGTAAGATCATAGGCTCACCCCCTGGTTATATAGGATATGATGAAGCAGGTCAGCTCACTGAAAAAGTAAGAAGAAAACCATATTCTGTAATATTGTTTGATGAAATTGAGAAGGCTCATCCCGATGTTCTGAACATTTTGCTTCAGATACTTGATGAAGGAAAGGTGACTGATTCCCACGGCAGAGTTGTAAGCTTTGAAAATACTGTTATTGCCATGACGTCAAACGCAGGTTCTTCAAATACTTCGGGCGGAGGTCTTGGCTTCGGAAAAACAGAAGCAGATATTTCAAAAGAAAAGGCTATGAATGCCCTTCGTGAGTTCCTTCGTCCTGAGTTTTTAGGCAGAATTGATGAAATAGTGGTGTTTAATCCACTTACTGAGGACAATTATGTAAAGATTGCAAAGCTTATGCTGGAGGAAATGAAGAAAGCGCTTGCGGAAAAAAATATTTCTTTAAAAATTTCGGAAGCAGCTTACAAAACAATAGCTTCAAAGGCTTATGGCGGAAAATACGGCGGCCGAGATATAAGACGTGTTATACGTCGTGAGCTGGAAGATAAAGTCGCAAATTTGGTGGTAGAGAAAGGCGAAAGCGGAATTTCCGAAATAAATGTATCCTCTAAAGCAGGAGAATTGGTGGTATCTTGATGAAAACAGCTGTTATTACAGGAGGAAGCGGAGCAATCGGTAGAGCACTTGTAGAAGAATTTGCAAAAGACTATCATGTGATCTTCACCTATCATACTAATAAGGCTGCGGCTGATGAAATTGCAGATAAATATAATGCAAAGTCATACTGTATGGATCAAAGCGTTGCTGATGATATAATCAGTTTTGGCAATACACTTTCATCGTGCGATTTGCTTATAAATAATGCAGGAATAAGTGATACTCGACTTTTTACAGATGTTCCGTACAATGATCTAAAGACGATAACAGACGTTGACCTGACAGGCGCAATGCTTTTGACAAAAGCTGTTCTTCCAATTATGATAAAGCAAAAAAAAGGTTGTATTATAAATATTTCTTCTATTTGGGGGATATACGGAGCTTCCTGTGAAGTCGTTTATTCTGCTGCAAAAGCCGGTATGATAGGTTTTACAAAAGCATTATCAAAGGAAGTGGGACTTTCAGGCGTCAGAGTTAACTGTATAGCCCCCGGAATGATAGACAGCAAGATGAATTCTCATTTATCTGATGAGGAAATAAACGATTTTTTAAATTCAACAGCTCTTTGCAAAATAGGTTCTCCAAAGGATGTGGCGCAAGCCGCAAGGTATCTTTCTGAAGCAGAGTTTGTAACAGGACAGGTGCTTGGCGTTGACGGAGGATTTTAAAGGCTGAGGGGGTAGCCGCATGACACAAGCTGTCAGAGATGAATTTATGCGTATCAAACACACAGGTCAGCGGAATGCTTTAACGCATGAAGAAAAGGAAAAATCCGATTTTTCTGTTATAGAGTATATGGATCTATTGTTACGCAGCGGTAAGGCAACAGATTTTAAGGATAAATGCTTTTGCTTTTGGAATATTTCCGACAGCTATGCTATGCTGAGAAAACCCGATGAGCTTTATAAAAATCATTTGAAATTTGTCGAATATGTTTCTATGGATGACAAAATATACGGATTTTGGCCAATATCAGACTGCACACAGCGTTTTACGCTTATTTCAGGAGGTTACGAGAATTTTTGGCACGATCTGTATAAAGCAGCTATTGAGAGTACATCAGTTACAAATGAGAATTACCGTATAGCATATGAAACCCATAGAGCCGCTTTATCCGTTCATTCTGACTTAGATATTCCTCATGAACATATAGAATATTATAATAACAAATTTTCAGAATTTATTGATAGCAATAAATTGAGAGAAGAATATAACTTTTACAAGCTTATTTTTCTTTCAGCACAAATTAAAGCGTTTAAGCGCAATGATATTTATATTGAAGATATGTGCGCTGAATTTTTTGAAACACTTGGAAGTAAGGATACAGTGACTGTTTATGCAGTAGGAGAATGGGAATACCTTAATCGTTTGAGAAGTAAGAGAAATCAGACTGTCGTCGGTATAACGGCGGCAATAAATTCTCTTATTGATATAGGCGAGAAGAAGCGCGCTCTGGAACTTTACAATGAAGCAAAGAAATATGGCTTTCCTGAAAATACATATGTAAATAAGAGAATTTATTAAAGGGAATTATGGTAAAAGGTTTTTTGTGTCCCGTTTGCGGGGAGCTGTTGATTGAAGAAGAAAAATCATATAAATGTGAAAATAATCATTGCTTTGACAAAGCTAAGCAAGGATATGTAAATCTTCTTTCTTCAAACAGTCAGAAAGGTCACGGCGATAATAAGCTGATGATAAATGCCAGACGGGAATTTTTGCAAAAGAGATATTATGCACATTTAAAAAACAAATTGTGCAAAATTATAGAGCAGTATTCATCAAACGGATTTTTCTGCCTTGATTCGGGCTGCGGCGAAGGCTATTACACAAAAGGCATATATGAAATTTTAAGTGAAAAAGACGGGAAAGTATATGCGATAGATGTTTCAAAAGAGGCTTTGAAATTTGCTTCAAGAAGCTGTACAAATGTTAAATTAGCTGTGGCCAGCGCATATAAACTTCCTTTTTCTGATGAAAGTTTTGATATAGTAATATCTCTTTTTGCTCCTTTGGCAAAGGAAGAGTTTTACAGAGTTCTGAAAAAAGACGGGATTTTTATAACTGCAATACCTGATGAGAACCATTTGTATTCATTAAAAGCCGCAATATATGATACGCCGTATAAAAATAAACCTGAAAATACTGAGTTATGTGGTTTTGAACTTATAAAATCCGAGAAAATAAGTAATATTATACAGCTTGATTGTAACGCTGATATTAAAAATCTGTTTATGATGACACCTTATTATTATAAAACATCACAGGCAGACCAGAAAAAGCTTGACGATTTAAACAGACTTAGCGTTGAAACTGAATTTATACTTCTTATATACAGAAAAAAGTAAATCAAAGGAGGTTTATATGTATAGTTGTGTTATTTTCGATCTGGACGGAACACTGCTTAATACCCTTGACGACTTGGCAGCAGCAGGGAATTACGCACTTGCCTCGCTTGGACTTCCCACTTATGAAACAGAAAAATATAAATATTTTGTGGGAAACGGAATACCGATGCTGATACATCGGATCCTTTCCCAAAATGATAATGAGAAATTGTTTAAAAAACTTCACAAAATTTTTTCTGAATATTATCAGCAGCATAATATGGATATGACAAGACCTTACGACGGAATAGCCGAATTACTGCAAAAATTAAAATTAAAAGGCATTAAAATTGGCGTAGCAACAAATAAAGACCATGTTTTTTCCGAAAAGCTGATAAAGACTTTTTTTGGCGAAAATGTAGATATAGTTTGTGGCAGCAGAGATGATATTCCCAAAAAGCCTGATCCTTATTCGGTAAATTACATCATTAAAAAACTTAATGTTGAAAAAAATAATGTTTTATATGTCGGTGACAGTAGTGTTGATATGCAGGTCGCCAAAAATGCAGGAGTAGTTTCGTGTGGTGTACTATGGGGATTTCGCACCAAAGAGGAGTTAATTGAAAATGGAGCTGTTTATATAGCTGAAAATTCAGAAAAACTTTATAATATTGTAATAGGAGAAGATGATTTATGACGCCTGAAGAAAAGTTAGAGAAATGTTATGAGAGCTTTAAGAGCAAAATCAACTTTAAACCTTCTGTTGCGTTGATATTAGGTTCAGGCTTAGGTGCGTTGGCAGATGAGATCAATGTAACATCAGTATTGAATTACAGCGATATTGATAATTTTCCCACTTCAACTGTTCCGGGACATAAAGGTCGCTTCGTTTTCGGATATATTGAAAAAGTACCCGTTGTTATTATGCAGGGACGAGTTCATTACTATGAAGGATATTCAATGCAGGATGTTGTCTTGCCTACAAGGCTTATGAAAAAAATGGGGTCTGAGGTTTTATTTCTGACGAATGCTTCAGGTGCTGCTAATCCCGATTTTTGCGCAGGAGATTTTATGCTCATAAAAGACCAGATATCAAATTTCGTACCAAGTCCGCTTACAGGCGCAAATTTTGACTCTCTTGGAACAAGATTCCCCGATATGAGTGAAATATATAACAAAAAATTATGTGATATAATCAGAAAAACAGCGAAACAGCTTGATATAAAACTTCGCGAAGGAATATATATACAGCTTACAGGTCCTAACTTTGAAACTCCTTCCGAAGTTAAAATGTGCAGATTTTTAGGAGCAGATGTTATAGGTATGAGTACCGCTTGTGAAGCTATCGCGGCTAATCATTGCGGAATGAAGGTCTGCGGAATAAGCTGCGTTGCAAATCTTGGTTGTGGACTTACTGATAAGCCTTTGAGTCACAAGGAAGTGATGGAAGCGGCTGACAAAGCGGCTCCGCTGTTTAAAAAGCTTATTACACAGTCTATAATAAACATATCAGAACAATTTGAGTTATCATAAAATTTAAAAGGAATAATTATGAAAATAAGATTTTATAATACAAAAATATTGACAGCCGAAACTGATTGTTCAATAACAGAAGGCGAGCTTTGCACTTGTGATGATTCTATTTATTATGTAGGCAAGGAAAGGAATATAAAGGAAAAATATGATAGAGAAATCAATTGCCATGGAAATCTTTTAATGCCGGGATTTAAAAATGCTCATACTCACTCAGGGATGACTTTTTTGCGTTCCTATGCTGATGATCTTCCTTTGCATGATTGGCTCTTTAACTGCGTTTTTCCGCGTGAGGACAAGCTGACGCCTGATGATATATATGTACTTACTCAGCTTGCTGTACTTGAATATCTTACAAGCGGAATAACTTCCTGTTTTGATATGTATTTTTTTGCTGACTCTATTGCGGCTGCGGCAAAAGATATAGGGTTCCGAATGGTTTTATGCGGTTCGGTCAGCGGACAGGCTTCAAATGTAACCAGACTTCAAGATGAATATTCAAAGTTCAACAATTATGACGAGCTTATAAGTTATCAGCTTGGTTTTCATGCTGAATATACGGCAGATATTGAACTGATGAAAGAAATTGCAAAATTATCTCAAAGCCTGAAAGCTCCTGTATATACACACAATTCAGAAACTGAAAAAGAAGTAAAAGAATGTATCGAGCGCTATGGAAGAACGCCGACTGCATTGTTTGAAGATCTCGGTATGTTGGAATACGGCGGCGGTGGGTTCCATTGTGTTTATCTGAACGATAACGACATGGATATTTTCAAAAGAAGAAATCTTTGGGCAGTTACAAATCCCGGTTCAAATACAAAGCTTGCCAGCGGTATAGCACCTATATGCACTATGCAGGAAAAAGGAATAAATCTTGCGATAGGCACTGACGGGCCTGCAAGCAACAATTGCCTTGATATGTTCAGAGAGATGTTCCTTGTCACAGGACTTCAGAAACTGCTTAATAAAGATGCGGCTGCCTGCGGAGCTGATTCCGTTTTGAAAATGGCTGTAAGCGGAGGAGCGCTGGCAGTTGGTTTGAAAGAATGTGACTGTCTTAAAGAAGGCAAAAAAGCCGATATTGTAATGATTGATCTGAACCGTCCAAATATGCAGCCTTTGAATAATATTTCCAAGAATATCGTTTACAGCGGAAGCAAAGAAAATGTTAAAATGACAATGATAAACGGTAAAATTCTATATGAAAACGGTGAATTTTTAACAGGAATCAAACCTGATGAAATTTATTATAAAGCAAACAAAATTGCGGAGAGAATAAGATGAGCGAGATAAGCATTTCTCTTCCTGATGATATTGTTTCAGCATTGGAAAAGCTGCAAAAAGCAGGATATGAGGCATATGCTGTTGGCGGTTGTGTCCGTAATAAACTTATGGGGTTGGAAACAGACGATTACGATATAACAACGAATGCTTTGCCCGAACAGATAAAGCATATTTTTTCCGATATGCGAATTGTTGAAACAGGAATAAAGCATGGCACAGTCACAGTTATTTCCGATAGCTTTTCCGCAGAAATAACAACTTATAGGACAGACGGAGTATATGAGGACAGACGTCATCCTGAGCATGTGACTTTTACGTCTGATATAGATGAAGATTTGTCAAGACGAGATTTTACAGTAAATGCAATCGCATATTCCGAAAAAAACGGAATAAAAGATCTTTATGGCGGACTGAAAGATTTAAAAAACAATATACTCAAATGCATAGGAGAACCCGAAAAACGTTTTGAAGAAGACGCATTGAGAATACTCAGAGCATTAAGGTTCATGTCCGTTTACGGTTTTAAAGCAGAAGAAAAAACAGCGTCAGCACTTCACCATAAAAAGGAACTGCTTAACGATATATCCGCTGAACGGATTCAAAGCGAGCTTAATAAAATATTATGCGGAAAATCTGAATTTCTGGAGTTCGTTTTGAGAGAATACTGGGATATATTCGCGGTGATAATTCCCGAAATAAAAGATTGTCATGGTTTCGAGCAGCATACAAAGTATCACAATCGTGATGTATGGGAGCATACGATAGCAGCGGTTTGCTCAATTGAACCTATAAAGCACCTGCGTCTTACAATGCTCATGCATGATTTAGGTAAGCCTGCATCTTTTATGCTTTCTGACGGAGTAGGACACTTTAAAGGTCACGCTTATGTAAGCGCGGATATTTGTAAACGAACGGCTGAGAAACTTCATTATGATAATGAAACTTTAAAAAAGACAATTTTTTTGGTGGAACGACATGATATGTTAATGACTGATGACCCTGTGATTATAAAAAAACATCTTAACAAATTCGTAAAAGAACTTTATTTTGATTTACTGAAAGTCCATATTGCTGACGATAACGCCAAAGCCCCTGTCGCTATGGGAAGAATACCTGTTTATTACTCTGCTGCAAAAATTGCTGAAGAAATTATAGAAGAAAAGGATTGTTTTTCCCTTAAAGACCTTGCAATAAACGGAAATGTAATAAAGCAGAAAGGATATGAAGGAAAAAATATAGGAAAGGCGCTTGATTTTCTTCTTTCAAGTGTGATCGAAGGAAAATGTGAAAATGATACGGGAAAACTTACAGAATACCTTGATGATCATTCTGAAGAAATAAAATTCATATGATAAGAATAAAAATATAATTTGAAGGGAAGTAATATAATGTCATCTTTTGATATAGGAATTGATTTGGGAACTGCCAACACTATAATTACTATCGGAGGTAAAGGTATTGTTATCAATGAACCGAGTGTCGTGGCATATGATAAGAAAAAACACAGAGTGCTTGCCGTTGGTTCTGATGCATATAAGATGATAGGGCGTACGCCTGAATATATAGTGGCAGTAAAGCCGCTTCGTGACGGTGTTATTTCGGATCATGAGACGACAGAAGCAATGGTTGCGGCGTTTATCAAAAAAGTAAGCGGCAGTATGATGCTTAAACCGCGCATAATTCTTTGTGTTCCCTCATCAATAACAGATGTTGAAAATCGGGCGGTTATTGAAGCTGCATTGTCTGCCGGAGCAAGAAAGGTTTATATCATTAAAGAACCGATCGCTGCTTTGATAGGCGCAGGTGTGGATATTTCAAAAGCGGCAGGTACAATGGTGGTGGATATTGGCGGCGGAACCACAGATATTGCCGTCACATCATTTAACGGTATAGTTCAGGACATTTCTTTGAAGATTGCGGGAAATACTTTTGACGAAGCGATTATAAAATATATTTCGTATAAATATAAAGTTTTGATCGGTGAAAAAACCGCCGAGCAGGCAAAAATGCAGATATCAAACGTTTATGATCCGGACGAAAACAAAAAGATGGTGGTCAAGGGCCGCAATCTTATAAAAGGTCTTCCGGAAGCAATAGAAATAAGCGAAAAAGATACTTATGAAGCGCTTAAGGATTTAGTTGAAGAAATATCATTAGGCATAAAAAATGTGCTTGAACGTACTCCGCCTGAGCTTGTAGGTGATATACTCAACAGCGGCATTATAATGACCGGAGGCGGAGCACTACTTAAAGGATTCGATAAATATATCCACGATGCGATCGGTGCTCCGTGCCGTGTGGCGGATAATCCTCTTGAATGTGTTGCCAGGGGCGTAGAGGCAGCATTTGGCCTATCAGAAGAATTGCTTGACGGTTTTGAGAAGATATCGCTTTATCGTTATAAATAATTGCCATGCAAAATAAGGAGAGTTTGATGGAAAAACTGTCAAATATTGTTGCTTTGTGTTTTTATACTGTCAAACGATTAGCGAAACGTTTTGAAACGGATAAGCTTACCGCATATGCCGCTCAGGCAGCTTTCTTTATTTTTATTTCGGTATTTCCTTTTCTTATGCTTTTTCTCAATCTTATAAAATATATTCCCTTTTTCAGTAATGAAAATATCGAGATGTGGAATATGGATTTTTTAAGTCCGAAAATCGCTGAGCTGTTAAAAAGCATAATTTACGAAGCCGGAGAAAGCGGGTCTGGCGCTCTCATTTCAATTACTACTATTGCAGCTTTATGGGCATGTTCCAAAGGGGTGCTCGGAATAATATACGGTCTTAATTCTGTGTATAAGACTACTGAAAAAAGGGGATATATAAGGCTTCGTGCTATCGCAGTATTTTATACGATAGGATTTATTATTGCCCTTACGATAGCTTTGATACTTATGGTGTTCGGAAATAAGATCCTTGATTTTATATTGATACAGATGCCTTTTTTGGCAAGCCTTGCACAAATGGTCAAAATCATACGCTGGCTTGTTGCTTTGGGATTTTTGGTTTTGTTTTTTATGTTCATATATACAGTTATACCTGAACGAAAAACAAAAATGAAAAATGAACTGCCCGGTGCATTGATAAGCGCAATAGGATGGATCGGCTTTTCTGCTTTATATTCTTTTTATATAGATAATTTTGGAAATCAGTCAATTATATACGGAAGCCTTACAGCAGTAGTGCTTTTTCTTTTGTGGCTGTATATATGTATGATAATTCTTTTTTTCGGTGCTGAAGTTAATGACATGATTCGTGTTCACAACTTTTATGAACTGATAAAAAGAAGCCGTATAATAAAAAGCGAAGAAGCGATAAAAGCCAAATTACGCCAATAAGCCTATAATAGCAATATTAAAAGTGCAGTAAAATCTGCGCTTTTTAATTTGGAAAAATATTGTTTTGATTGACATTTTACGCAGAATGGAGTACAATGTATTATGTAGAATTTTGACGAAATGATGTTTATTCATTTTTCTCAAAACGATCTGCCAGTTTCTTTAATGCCCTTTTTTCTATCCTGCTTACATAAGAACGTGAAATATTAAGCTTTTCTGCTACCTCACGCTGCGTCATTGCTTTGTTTGGAAAGCCTTTGGTGGAGTTAAGCCCATATCTGCTGCAAAGTATCATTTTTTCACGTTCATCAAGGCTTTCGTTAATGTATCTGTACAGTTTCTGAAGATCTATTCTTAAATCCACTTCTTTGGAAACATCTGTCATATCCTTGAAAATATCTGCAATTGTAAGAGCATTTCCGTCTTTATCCACCTCTATCGGTGCGTCAAGATATATTTCGGTCTGTTGGTGTTTTATTTTCCTGAAGTACATTTTTATCTGATTATCAATACATTTTCCCGCGTATGTGGAAAAATTTGTATTTCTGTTTTCCGAAAATGTTTCCACCGCGCGAATCAGTCCGATAGTTCCTATTGAGATAAGGTCTTCCTGTTCCTTCGACTCTGAGTAATGTTTCTTTACTATGTATACTACTAATCTCAGGTTATGTTCTATAAGCTTTTCTCTTGCTTTTATGTCGCCTTCAGCAACTTTTTTTATGCATTCTGCTTCTTCTTTTTTTGAAAGAGGTTTTGGAAAATTATTGTTGCCGTCAAAATATAAGGCAAAAAACATAAGATTTTTTAATACCATTTGTATAACAAGCATAAACATATAAGTACCGTCCTTTTTGTCTTTTAATTAAATTTTACTGTCAAATAATGTAAAATATTCTGTGGTGCTTGTGACAATTATATGTTTTATCGCAGCAAAATGCTGCTTGTATTGAAAATAAATATGGATTAAGGGTGTTTGTATGAAATTACATTCCATCAGGCTTCCGCACTTTAATGATTCTGCGGAAATTCTTACTGTAAAAACAATAATGCCTTCTAAAGTAGTGATAAGTATGTCACAGCATGGCGGTGTACCATGTACGCCTTTGGTCAAGGAAGGAGATACGGTAAAAACAGGACAGCTTATAGGTACGAGCGACGCGGTTATTTCTGCACCTGTTCATTCGAGTGTTACGGGAACTGTCACAGGAATAACGGAAATAATAAACATAATGGGCAAGCGCAATAAAGCTGTTGTAATTGAAACAGCTGATGAGCAGGTTATGCACGAAAGCGTGAAACCTCCTATTGTAAATGACAGAGAAAGCTTTATTCAGGCTGTTAAAGAAAGTGGCTCGGTCGGTCTTGGCGGAGCAGGTTTTCCTACATATGTGAAGCTTAATTATGACCGAAAGCTGTCAAATGTTGACACTCTGCTTATAAATGCTGCCGAATGCGAACCTTACATAACTTCTGACTACCGCGCTATAATCGAAGAAGGAAAAGAGCTTATAGAAGGTATTAAGCTGATAAAATCCTATCTTGAGATAGATAACGCATATATAGGCATTGAAGCTGACAAACCGAAAGCTATCGAACAGCTTACAATGATGTGCAGCAAAGAGCAGGGAATACATGTAAAAAAACTTCCGTCTGCATATCCTCAGGGCGCTGAAAAGGTATTGATATACAATACCACCGGACGAATCCTGAAAGAAGGTGAGCTTCCTGTATCAGTCCATTGTCTTGTAATGAACTGCTCATCAGTCATTTTCATAAGTAAATATATAAAGACAGGCATTCCGCTTATAAACAGACGCATTACACTTGACGGAAACATAATAAATCGACCTGTTAATGTAATAGTTCCCATCGGTACCCAACTATCCGAACTTTTGAATTTTATAAATGTGAGAAAACAGCCTAACCGAGTCGTATTTGGCGGTCCTATGATGGGAAGCAGCGTTTATGATCCTGAAACTCCTATTTTAAAAACCAATAACGCAGTTTTGTTTTTTGAAAACACAGCAGCAGGACAGGAACCTACTCCTTGCATACGCTGCGGACGTTGTGTGAGAGCATGCTCTATGAACCTTATGCCTACAGAACTGGAAGCGGCATATGATGCGAGAGATATAGAAAAGCTTAAAAAACTCAAGGTAAATATATGCATGAACTGCGGAGCATGTTCTTTTGTTTGCCCTGCAAAGAGAAATCTTTCTGAAAAAAATCAGCTTGCAAAAATCTTATTGAGGAACGGAGGATAAAAATGAATAGTTATCTTATTGAACCCGCTCCCCATATAAAGAGCAAAATAACCACGCAAAAAATAATGCTTCATGTTATTATATCACTTATGCCTGCAGTTGTTGCGTCTACTGTTATATACGGGCTCAGGGCTCTATTGGTAGTCGTTATTTGTTCGTCAATATGTGTTGTTTCCGAACTTTTGTTTGAAAAAATCACGAAACGCCCAAGAACGATAAATGATCTTTCCGCTGTTGTTACAGGCATTTTGCTTGCGTTTAACCTGCCTCCTACAATTCCGCTTTATATGGCAATAATCGGAAGCGTGATCGCCATAGTATTTGTAAAGAATTTCTTCGGAGGTATAGGGCAGAATTTTGCAAACCCTGCTATTACAGCGCGAATTATTCTTATGCTTTCTTTTACTTCCTATATGACTACATGGGTCAAGCCTTTTTATTATACCATGTCGGCTGATGCCGTTTCTACGGCTACTCCTCTTGTAGCAGAAGAAACACCGGGTTTATTTGAGTTGTTTTTTGCAAGATCCGGCTGTATTGGTGAATGTTGTACCGCTGCGCTTTTGCTTGGCGGACTATATCTTATTGTGATGAGGATAATAAATCCCATTACTCCGATAGCTTATATAGGTACGGTTGCCTTGTTGACATTTGCCTTCGGCGGAGATGTTACTGTTCAGGTTTTATCAGGAGGTCTTATTTTAGGAGCATTTTTCATGGCGACCGATTATGCTACAACACCTATAACAACTTTCGGAAAAGTTATTTTTGCAATAGGGTGCGGATTGCTTACATTTCTTATAAGAAACTTCGGAACAATGCCTGAAGGCGTTTCATATTCAATACTTATAATGAATATAATTACTCCTTTTATTGATAAACTGACTGTCACACATCCGTTTGGCGCCAAAAAGGAGGTAAGCAAATGATCAACAAATTAAAGCCTGTTATAGTGCTTACTGCAATTACTACTATCATTTCACTTCTTCTTATAGTTACACATGCATTTACATATGTTGATACTTCAAATATGATAACAGATAAGCTTATGTCCGCTTGTATTGAAGCAATGGGTGAAGGAGAGTTTGAAATCGTCAGCGATTGGAAAGCGGAAGGATATGCAATAGATAAGCCTGAAAATATTGAAAAGATGATAAAAAAATCCGATGGAACGATTTCATTTGAAATAATTACCAACGGATATTCAAAAAAAGGAATTGACGTTCTTATCACAATGAATGGTGACGGAAGCATAAAAGCAATAAGCGTTGTTTCGCTCGGCGAAACTCCGGGATTGGGTACAAAGGTTCAAAACAAAGATTTTCTGCTTCAGTATTCGGGAAAAACAGAAGAAGTTGAACTTGTGAAGCATGCACCGTCTGCTGATAATGAAGTTCAGGCAGTAACAGGTGCAACATATTCTTCAACAGGTGTTACAGAAGCGATAAATATTGCTTTATCGGTTTATCCTGAACTGGGCATACAGAATTAAGAGGGGAGGCATTATTATGAGTTATTTAAATGAATTTACCAAAGGCATACTTAAAGAAAATCCGAATTTAGTAATGCTTCTCGGTATGTGTCCTACCCTCGCTGTTACTACCATGGCAGAAAACGGTTTGGGAATGGGCCTTGCCACCACATTTGTTCTTGTATGTTCAAATATGGCGATCTCACTTTTGAAGAAAGTTATTCCTCCGCAGGTTCGACTGCCAAGCTTTATTGTTATCATTTCAGGGTTTGTTACATTGGTAGGTATGCTGTTGCAGAAATTTATCCCGTCATTGTATGACGCTTTAGGGCTCTTTCTCAGTTTGATTACAGTAAATTGCATTATTTTGGGAAGAGCAGAGATGTTTGCCTGCAAAAACAAGGTCATACCGTCTATCCTCGATGGACTCGGAATGGGCATAGGTTTTACTCTTTCTTTGCTTGTTGTCGGTTCATTCAGAGAAATATTGGGTTCAGGAACATGGTTTGGTATTCAGCTTATGCCTGACATTATTGAACCCATGACAATATTCATCCTACCCGCAGGCGGATTTTTCTCCCTTGGTGTTATAATAGCTATTGTAGGAAAAATAACCAAAAGAAAACCGAAGGACATCACATGTACATCATGCCCAAACAGGGAAGCATGCAAATTTGCGCCTGATGAGGCGGCTGATGAAAAAGCATAATTACTTAATAGGAGTTTGTTGATATAATGGATATTTTCAAAAATGTTGTTGTAATTTTATTGACAGGCATTCTAACTGAAAACTTTGTACTCAGTAAATTTCTGGGCATTTGTCCGTTTCTAGGAGTCTCAAAGCAGACAAAAAGCTCTCTCGGAATGGGAATTGCCGTAACATTCGTAATGGTATTTGCTACCGTAGCTACATATCCGATATATTACGGCGTACTTGTACCGCTTAAGATCGAATATATGCAGACAGTGGCGTTTATTCTTATTATTGCGCTGCTTGTTCAGCTTGTAGAGATGGCTATGAAAAAATATATACCTCCGCTTTATAAAGCTCTCGGCGTATATCTGCCTCTTATTACTACTAACTGTGCGGTTTTGGGTGTCACTATACTTAATATAGACAATGAATATAATTTCGGCGATTCTATTGTAAACGCTTTAAGCGCAGGAATAGGATTCTTGCTCGTAATGCTTATTTTTTCAGGAGTCAGAGGCAGGATCGAACGCTGCAATATACCGAAGGCTTTACAGGGAACTCCCATAACTCTTATGGCGGCGTCGATCGTTTCTCTTGCATTCATCGGCTTTGGCGGTATAGTAGATAATATTTTCGGAGGATAAAATGGAGATCGTATTAAGCATATTGTTTTTTCTTATCATCGGTGCTGTGGCCGGGGGATTGCTTACGATAGCAGGCAAACTCTTTTTTGTGGAAACAGACGAAACCGTTGAAAAGATAATTGACGCACTTCCCGGGGCAAATTGCGGCGGCTGTGGTTTTGCAGGCTGTGAGGCTTACGCTGAAGCCATAGCAAAAGGTGAAGCAAAACCAAATCAATGTTCTCCCGGCGGACTTGAAGTGAATAAAAAAATAAGCAGCATTCTCGGAGTAGCTGTCGAAGAAGCTGAACCTCTTGTTGCATATGTACATTGTAACGGTTGTCAGGGAGCAACTGAGGATAAATACATTTACGTCGGTTCAAAACGTTGTATAGCTGCTGAAAAATTTTATAACGGAAAAGGAAACTGCTCATTTGGCTGTATCGGATTTGGAGATTGCATATCCGTATGCGATAATGACGCTATTGAGATCGTAAACGGAGTCGCAGTAGTAAATCCTCATAAATGCGGCGGTTGCGGCAAGTGCGTCAAAACATGTCCTAACCATCTTATTTCACTCAGAAAAATATCTTCTACTGTTGCAGTACGCTGCTCATCACAGGATATAGGAAAAATAACACGTGCAGCATGCAAGAACGGCTGCATAGGCTGCGGAATATGCACAAAAAAATGCCCTCAAGGTGCTGTTACGATCAATAATAATCATGCTGAAATAGATTACAACAAGTGTGTAGGCTGTGGAATATGTGCCGAAGCGTGTCCTGCAAAATGTGTTGAAATACTTGCAAAATGCAGTTAAAAAGAGGGAAGTTGAATTGTCGGAGTTTTTTAAAATTTTAAAAAGTGTTGTTTCCGATTACGGAAGACATGTTACGGGATCAAAAATTAAAGAATTTGAGTCAGAGGATCCATTATCTAAAACACTTCTTCAGCAAAATCTTTGTGCTGCAAACAGTAAAAGGATAATATCATTGTCTGTTCCGATTGCTGTGATCGCAATTGTATCTGCTGTTTTTATACTTATAAATATGAATCTTTCCTCTTTGGCAGCAGGAATTATTTCTTTACTGGGTGTTTTGGTGATCCTTTTTGGGTGCAGTTTCACTGCTATAATGGTTTTTCGTGAATATCGAAATAAAAAATCCGATATAAAAAAGCAGGATAGATATGTAATGATATTCTGGTCTGTTTTTTCTGTCGGAATGTTATTGCTGTGTATTTCTGATTTTTCAATAAATGTATTTCCGTACAGGTTTTATTTATACCTTATAACAATGACTGTTTTCCCTTTATTCGATATCAAAAAGTCGATAGTTTTTATTATACCGTTTTCACTTTTAAATATTGTTATCGGAGTTATTTTCGGCATTGATTTTTACATACTTATGATTTCTGTTGCATTTACAGCAGCATATTTTATGATCTCAACATTAGTTTACAGCTCATATTGCTGTATTTTTATAAGCGATCGTCAGCTTAATACGGCAAATGAACGCTGCCGTCAGATAAATGAAAAAGATTCTCTTACAGGACTTTTAAATAAAAAAGGTCTGATAAGAAGACTTATGGATATTATAGACCGCGGTACAGATAAAAATATAGCGGCAATATTTTTTGATATTGATGATTTCAGGCAATATAATCACATTTATACAGATACGCAAAGCGACGAATGTCTTTACAATGTTTGCAACTGTGTCCGTATAATAGCAAAATCCAAAACCGACATTATTTCCCGTCTGAGTGGTGATGAGTTCGTAATAATAGTACAGGATATATCAGAATACGATTTGGTGTATTTTGCCGAGCAGATAAGAAAAAGCGTTGAAACAATGGCCTTGCCCTTTAGAGACGGTAAGCCTGTTACAATAACTGTGGGAATTTCATCTATAATTGAAGACGATTTTACGGATTACACAAAGCTTTTCAATGAAGCGGAAGACAGCCTTTCACTTGCCAAAAATAACGGCAAAAACTGCGTAGGATATATGGGAAATGTATTTAAAGCGAGATAGACGTTAAAAGGTGCAAATATGGTTTATCTTTCATCATTTTATTTTCCTGACAGAGAAAGGGAAAGCGATTTATTTTTTTCAGAACGAAGAACTTGTTTTGATACATATTATCCTTTTGGCATTTTATCGCAAAAGAATATTACTGAGTTATCCTTTGATCATATTACTTTTTTATACGGCGGTAACGGGAGCGGGAAAACAACCGCTCTTAATATAATAGCAGAAACGCTTTCGCTTAAAAGGGAAACTTTATATAATCGCAGCAACTTTTTTGAAAATTATGTCCATATGTGCAAGTATGAACTTAACACATCTGTACCTGAAAATAGTTGTATAATAACAAGTGATGATATTTTTGAATATGTTCTGAGTATAAGGGACAAAAATAGAAGGATAGATAACAGAAGAGAACAAATGTTCGACGAATACAGAGAACTGAAACACAGCAGTTTTCAAATGCGGTCTATGGACGACTTTGAAATGCTGGTAAAGGTAAATATGGCTCAAAGTAAGTCAATGTCGCAATATGTAAGGAAAAATATGGCTGGAAATATACGTGAATATTCCAATGGTGAAAGCGCATATAATTATTTTTTCGATAAAATAGTTGAAAACGGGTTGTACCTTTTGGATGAGCCTGAAAACAGTATGTCGCCTCAAAGGCAGTTGTCTCTTCTTGAATTGATAGAAACTTCGGCGTCAAAACTCGGATGTCAGTTTATTATTTCTACTCATTCTCCTTTTTTGCTGGCTGCAAAAAATGCTGAAATATATGATTTTGACAGTGTACCAGTAAGAAAAAGAAATTGGACCGAGCTTGAAAATGTAAGAGCATATTATGATTTCTTTAAGTTTCATATGAATGAGTTTGAAAAATAGGGAAGTGATGGGTTTTGTCGGAAAAGCTGGGCGAAGATTTTTTCCATAGGGATGCATTGATCGTTGCAAGAGAGTTGGCAGGGAAAATCGTAGTACGAAAATTTGAAAACGGGGAAGTAAGGAAGATCCGCATAACCGAAACGGAAGCGTATTGCGGAGATGAAGACAAGGGCTGCCACGCTTCAAAAGGGAGAACTCCGAGAACAGAGCTTCTTTACGGAAGATCAGGAATAATTTATGTATATTTGTGTTACGGTATGCATTGGCTTATGAACGTCATAACAGGAGAAGAGGGACATCCTGAGGGTGTTTTGCTCAGAGCAGGAGAAAATTTCAACGGTCCTGCCAGACTGACAAAAGCATTAGGTGTGGATAAGCGATTTAACGGATTGTCTATATGTGATAATGCAGAACTTTGGATAGAGGACGACGGTAAAAATTTTGATATTTTCACTGCACCCAGAGTAGGAATAGATTATGCAGGTGAAGAATGGAAAAATAAGCCATGGAGATTTATAATCGGAATATCAAAATAAAAAAATTCCTCTGCTTTAAGAGAGCAGGGGAATTTTTATTTAAAATCAGTTGAATTTATTTTTCAGTTTTTCACATATCATTCTCGCAACTTTATACACATCGCCACAGCTCATTGTGATTATCAAATCTCCTGCTTCTGCATTTTTTACGACATAATCAGCTATTTGTTCAAAATCTGGGAACCACACCGCACCTTCAATTTTATCACATAAATCCTTTGCATAAACATTAAATGTATTTTTTTCGCGGCTTCCCATTATTTCAGAAAGAACTACCTTATCAGCTATGGATAAGACTTCGGCAAAATCATTCATAAGTGCGTATGTTCTTGAATAAGTGAACGGCTGATGGATAGCCCATACACGCTTAAAATCCATTGATTTTGCTACTGTAAGAGTGGCTTTTATTTCAGCAGGGTGGTGAGCATAATCGTCTACAACGGTTATACCACCGTACTCTCCATATTTTTCAAAGCGCCTTCCCGCACCTGTAAAATCATAAAGTCCTTTTTTTATTGCTTCAACAGATACTCCTGAATAAAACGCTGTACATGCTGCCGCAACTGCATTTATAACATTATGTTCGCCTGCTACATTTATTACTGCGTCACATATAGCTTTTCCTTTGTTCATTATTGTAAATGAAGTTTTCATCGCTTCAATATGCTGAATATTGACAGGGTACCAGTCATTTGTGTCATTTTTTCCGAAAGTTATTATATCTTTTCCGCTTATTCCTTCAACGGCTTTCATTGAATTTTGATCATCGCCGTTTATTATTACAGCTTTGGTTGCATTTTCACTGAACTTATGGAAAGATTTTATTATATTATCCAGATTTTTGAAATAGTCAAGGTGATCTTCATCTACATTGAGTATAACTGCTACGTCAACGGCGAGATTAAGAAAATGATCCTGAAATTCGCAAGCCTCACACACTAATGTATCGCTCTTTCCTGCAATGCCGCTCCCGCCGATAGCTTTCAGCTTTCCACCTATCACAGCAGAAATATCTATATTTTCAGCGAGAAAGATCTGCGTCAGCATAGAAGTGGTGGTGGTTTTTCCATGAGTGCCCGATATGCATATTGCATTGTTGTAATGTTCGGTTATAAGACCAAGCAGAACAGAGCGCTCAATAACTTCTGCACCGCTTTGTCTTGCTGCAATAAGCTCAGGGTTGTCGTCCATTATTGCGGCAGTGTAAACAATAAGGTCAGCATCGCCTATGTTTTCGGCACTCTGACCGATTTGTACTTCGATACCCATTTTACGTACAAGCTCCACCGTTTCGGTCTCGTTATTGTCAGAACCTGTAAGATAATATCCCTTTGTATGAAGTATCTGAGCCAGCGGATACATACCGCTTCCGCCTATTCCTATAAAATGAATATGTTTTTTTCCTGTCAGAAAATCTTCCATAAGCTTTTTCTCCTTAATTGGATGCGGTATATCAGCTTGAGTATTGAGCGTTTCATTTCAATTATTCACAATCATGAATAATTCTGTTTTCTGTGTTTAAACTATGACTATAATATGAAAGGAAAATCAAAATAATGAAAATCAGTGACGTAAGAATAAGAAAAACTATGAATGAAGCGCGCCTTCGTGCAGTAGTTTCATTGACAATAGAAGACGCTATCGCCATTCATGACATAAAGATAATTCAAGGAGATGAACGTCTTTTTGTCGCGATGCCGAGCCGCAGAGATGACGCAGGAAATTTTAGGGATATCGTTCACCCTATCAGTCCTGAGGCAAGGGAAGTGATAGAAGATAAAATCCTTTCAGCTTACAGAGGATTTATTTCCGCTCAGCCTCAAGAAGGTGTTTTGTCTTAAGAAGAGCAAGCTGCGTTTTGGCGTCTGTTATTTCGCCGTTCATAACCATTTCTATTGCTTTATCAAAGGGGATTTTCCTGACATCAAGAAATTCATCATCATCAAGATCCTGTTCAGATTGAGAAAGTCCCCTTGCAAGGTACATATGTATCACTTCTGTATCATATGCAGGGGTAGGCAGCAAATAACCGAGATAATCATACCTTTCCGCCGTACAGCCTGTTTCTTCTTTTAATTCACGTTTACCGCAGGTAAAATGATCTTCTCCCCATTCAAGCTTACCTGCAGGTATTTCTGTCAGCACCGATTTTGAAGGATAGCGAAACTGAGTTACAAATATAACTTCATCTTTTTCAGTAAGAGGAACGACACAGACCCCTCCGGGATGTTTTATTACTTCTCTTGATGTGTTACAGCCGTTTTCCAGTAACACGTTGTCCTTATACAGCTTAACCACTTTTCCGTCATAAATAAGATCACTTGTGAGTGTTTTTTCTTCGAGATGCATAAAATCTCCCCTTTGAATAATAAAGATTTTTCAATAAATTACAGCGCCGTATTTTTTACATATATCTGAAAGAATGTTTTCCGGGATCATAGTGGAACTGTCTATCATTGCGATTCCCTGATACAACATAAGAGCCATTTTGAGCGCTATTTCATTATCGGACAAAAACATTACAGGCAGAGTGGACATGTGAGCGTTTCGTGCAAAATCAATAGCATCGTCGGATGAAATGATCTCAACGCGTAAAATATCACATGACGTTTCGCAAACATCAGAAATTATTTCCTCCATTTCAGGTTGACACCTGATTGGAGATGATATTTCAGTAGTGTCAGCTTCAAGAAAATATATATTATTGTAATGTGTAAAGATGAAAAAATCATCTTTTATTTTTTTTAACGGCTCGCATATTTCTGTGCAATGCTTAATAACAGGAATTTTTGCGTATTGTAACAGCTCCTGTTCAATACCTGAGCATATTTTTTCATCAGGGGAGTTTATCCCGAATCCGTCTGCCCCCATTTCCTGCACAGTTATAAGAGCACCCAACGCAGGAACTTCATATTCGATCGTTGATCCGTCATCATCAGTATCTATAAATACGTATACAGGCTTATCAGCTTTTTTGCATGAAATAAGAGCTGCACGAATATCTGCCATTGAACGCATATTTTTTAAAACATAAACATCAACATATTGGTCAATAATATTTATTTGCTCATCGTAAGCAGATATAAGCTCAGTAAAGCTGATATCGCCGAACGGCTCGATTTGAACTTGTGAAGGACCGATAGACGCAGCAAATTTTACATCTTTATCTTTTACATATTCCTTTGCATAAACAGCAAATTGTTCGTTTAAAGTTTTATAATCAATATCGCAGTTTAATTTTTCAACAGCATATTTATTAAGATTTTCTGTGGGCAAAACAACAGTTTTTGCATTTTCAGTTTTTGAAAAGAAATCTGAAAAAAATTTTTTCTTATCTGCGGAAAATAAATATTCCGTGATCCAATTATCATTTGTTTTTACAGGTTTTATATCTCGATGACAGTCATCAGTATTCATTATTATCCTCCGAGTAGGTCACATTTTTTCAGGAGCTTCAACTTTTAGCATATCAAGCAGATTTTTAAGTACGATCTTAGTAGCAGTACAAAGTGAAAGACGAGATTGCAATACAGCTTCTTCCGTGCCTTTTATAGGGCAGGAATCATAAAACTTATGAAAATGCTGAGCAAGTTCATAAAGATATTTGGTAATGGCAGAAGGATTATAATTTTTTGCCGCTTCACTTATAACATCGGGAAGCGTAGCAATATGTCTTATAAGCTCATATTCAGCTTGTTCTGTATACACAAGCTTATCGGCAGGCTGTAACTTGCACTCTTTTCCTTCTTCACGCTGCTTTTCAAGAATACGGCATATTCTTGCATGAGCATACTGCACATAATATACCGGGTTTTTAGAGCTTTCCTCCACTGCAAGGTCAAGGTCAAAATCAAAATGTGTATTTGCATCGCGGAGATTAAAGAAAAAGCGCGCTGCGTCCATCGGTATTTCGTCAAGCAGAGTAGCCAATGTGATAGCTTTACCCGATCTTTTTGACAGCTTTACAGCTTCACCGTTGCTTATAAGGCTTACCATCTGATAAATAACAGCCTGAAGCCTGTTTTCGTCAATACCGAGCGCTTTCATTGCCGCCCTCATTCTGGGCACATAACCATGATGATCCGCTCCGAGTACGTCAATTGCAATATCGAAGTTTCTTTTTATAAGTTTATTATAATGATAAGCCATATCAGGAACAGAATAGGTAGGAATACCGTTGGCTCTTACAAGTACTCTGTCCTTATCATCACCGAGTTCGGAGGATTTGAACCAAATAGCGCCTTCCTGCTCATAAGTGTATCCGTTTTTTGTGAGAATATCGATTATTTCTTTTACAGAACCATCTTTATGAAGCGTGCTTTCTCTGAACCATGTGTCATATTTTATCCTGTATTTCAGCAGATCGTCTTCCAGTCTTTTTATGTTTAAAGGCAGTGCATATTCAACGAGCGCACGGCTGCGTTCTTCATCGGAAACATTCAAATATTTATCACCGTGGATTTTTATGAAATTTTCCACATGATCGATTATATCCTGACCGTGATATGAGTCTTCAGGCATTTCAACATTGTCTCCGAAATACTGACGATAACGTATGTCAAGGCTGAGCGCAAATTTATTTATCTGATTTCCTGCGTCGTTTACATAAAACTCTCTCTCAACATAATAACCCGCATATTGAAGCAGGGAAGCGAGACAGTCGCCCAAAGCTCCTCCTCTTGCGTTACCTATGTGCATCGGTCCGGTAGGATTTGCGGAAACAAATTCGACTAAAACACGTTTGCCTTCACCGTCGTTTGTTTTTCCGTAATTTTCTTTTTCTGTAAGCACAGCTTCTACTGTACCTGCAAACCAATCTTTTCCAACAAAGAAATTCAGAAAACCAGGATCTGCAAGCTCGGCTCTTTCAAACGCTGTTCCTTCAAGAACTGCATTTTCAACAATCAACGCTGCTATATTTCTCGGGTTTTGTTTAAAAGCCTTCGCTGACACGAGGGCGGCATTACATGAAAAATCCCCATGGGTTTTATCATTAGGTATCTCGACCGCAAAAGCAGGAATGGGTTCAGCGGGAAGCTTTCCTTCGGCAATAAGTCTTCCCAAAGCGTTCATTACAATTTCTTTTACTTCTTTTTTTGCGTTTTCTATGGTGTTTATCATTATTGTTCCTTTCTGTGCAAATACTTTTAAATTTATTCTGTTCTTTCACATATGTTTATAAACATTTCATTTTCTGAAAGAAAATCTGAATTTATATCTACGGTATATTTTAAATACAAATCTCCGCCATTGTCAGTGATCGTGGATCTGATATCATCAGCGTTAATGCCTATCATAAAATCTCCGTATTGTGTTCCGTAATGACAATGATGTTTCTTGCCTTTTTCAATTATAAGACTGGACTCGGAGTTTCCATGCCTTGACATTCTCACAACTTCGTCTTTTATATCAAGGGTAACATTATTTCCCTGAAAGCCTGTCGCTTCACTTTCTTCATATTTTACAATATATCCGTTGTTGTTCGGCATGGGCGAAAGCGTTCCGTAGGTAAACAATTCCGTAACATCTTCGTCATCATCGGCACGTTGTATGCTTTTTATGTTGATACAGACGTTTTTCTCCATTTTATTCCTTTCTCATACCTTTGATTCCAAAGCATTGTTAAGCATTATGTTCAGCATTTCCGAGTATGATATCCCATCTGCTGCCATAAGTCGACTTATTATGCTTTCTTCCGTAAATCCCGGAACAGTAGCAACATTTGTGCAATAATAATTATCTTCATTAAGCAGAAAATCTATAACCGCAAATCCTTGACAGTTCATTACCCTGAAAGCACGTATTGCCGTATTCTGTATTTCCTTTACCAATAATTCATGTATATCAGCAGGACATTCAAAGCTTGATGTTTTGCTTATGTAATTGTTCAGGTCATCAATTGCACTGTTAAGTTTTACGATTTCGCCTATTCCCGTAACTGCGACAAGACCTTCATTTTCATAAACACAGCAGCATATATTTCGTCCTGACAACGCATCTTCAACAACAGCCTTATGATGATGAGAGAAAGCCATTTTCAATGCGGATTTAAGTTCATTTTGATCAAATGCGATGTTTAAACCAATAGAAGAGCTGCAGCTTGACGCTTTTACAAACATGGGATAATGTATTGAATTTTTATGCTGCTGAATTATCAAGTCAATATCAGGCATATCTGAACGCTCTACGCAAAAATAATTTATCGTCTTTATTCCCGCTTCATCAAGAACAAGATGAGTCATAGCTTTATCCAAAGCGGTATTTGATGATTCGGGATTGCTGCCTAAGAAGGGAATGCCGGCAAGTTTACATAAGCTTTGTATCCTTCCGCATTCGCCGAATTTCCCGTGAAGTAATGAAAAAATAACATCAATACGCTGAAGCGCTAGACTGTCGCCGTCTATAAGCTTTATTACTCCGTGATGAACAGCGTCAGGACTGATAACCGCAGGACAACAGTCAGAATCGTTCTCCCAGCTTCCGTCTGTTATGGAATCATAATTTCCGGGATAATATAGCCATCGTCCTGCACGGGTAATTCCAATGGGAATAACCTCATAATTTCCCTCAGACAAAGTTTTTATCACCGAATATGCCGAACGGAGTGAAACTGCATGATCTTTTGTCTGCCCGCCAAACAAAACAGCAACTTTGATTTTAGCCATTTGTCTGCTCCTCATATAAAATATTGATAAAAAATTATACCATATTTTTATAAATATTTCAATAGATATATGAAAAGATTATTTCTTTATTATTTCATGGTGAAGATAAATAAAGGCGTTTCCCAAAGTGAGCTATCCACAAAGAAGTTTTCACCCAAATGTTTAAGGCAATCGTCGGTTGATGTAAAAAAGAAAAGAGCAGCATCGTTTAATTGCGGTAACTGCTCTTTTTATGTATAAATCAATTGTTGTTTTATTCAAATATGACATAGCTCTCTGCTTTTCCATAAGGAACGGCGCGTTTTTCATCAAATATAACTATGCTGAAAGCTGAGCGAAACGGATTTGTTTCTATTGGCAACTACTTTCTACTGAAACATTTTGATTTACATGATTTGCGATATACAAATTGTCAAATGACACCCCGCATAAAACATGACAAAAACATAAGCAGTGCGGAGTGATCAGAAATCCAAAACCGCCCTTTTCTGCATTATGCGGGTTTGGGCGGGTTATTTTACTATCACCAATATTTAAAAAATCGGGACTTTCTTGCAAAGCCCCGATTTGTTTACTCTTTTTCTTTCTTATACATCTCTCCCCACACCCTCATCGCTTCAAGTATCGGTTTTAAGCTCTCGCCCAGCTCCGACAGGGCATATTCCACCCTCGGCGGGACTTCGGCATAGACGGTGCGGGTGATGATCCCGTCCGCTTCCATAGAGCGCAGGCTGTCTGTGAGTACCTTTTGGCTGATTCCGTCCAGATCCCGCTGAAGCTCGTTAAATCGCCACGAGCGAGCAGACAGGTTGCGTATGATAAGAAGCTTCCACTTGTTTCCGATTAGCTGAACGGTCGTCGCAACAGGACACTCGGGCAATAGCTCGGCTTTTGTTTTCATATGGCACCTCCGTTACTTCAAAAAAGAATGTTACACTCATATTATACTGCAACATTTCCGAAAATGCAACAGGCAAAAAAATTTTCTTTATAAAGCCCGCAATCACGCAAAAGTTACAAAAAGGTGCGTATCTCACAATAAAGTGCGTACTTGTGCGGTTTTGAAAAACATGTAAAATAATAATTACGGGGGCAAAATCCCGAATCCCGTAAAGGAGGAAACGATCATGGCACTTTCAAATCTTGCCGAATGGAACGAGGAAAAGACGGCTTCTTCATGTGGAACAGCCTGCGGAGCTGCCGACACTAAGGAGGAAAAGCCTGCCGCCTGCGGTGCGTCCGACAAGCCCGCCGAAGCTCCTGCCGCCTGCGGAGCTGCCGATAAGTCGGAAGAAAAACCTGCTGCTTGCGGAACTGCCTGTGGCGCCGGCGACAATAAGTAACCATCCGTTCCAAACCGTTCTCGGTGGGAGCGATCCCGTCGGGAACCACGATTATTATTCGGCGCAGCCGATTTAATATAAAACGAGGAAAACATGAAACAGTATTTTTCTTTTCAGTGGCACATCACCGACGAGTGCGACCAAAGGCGCAAGCACTGTTATATCTTCTCAGGTGACCTGCGCAAAAAGCCTGATTCAATGAGCTGGGCTCAGATAGAAGACACATTCTATAACTGTCTTGATTTTTGTGAGGTCTATGACCGCCTGCCCTTCTACCTGACAGGCGGCGACCCGATTTTACATACGGATTTCCGGCGGCTTTTGGCGCTCTTCAAAAAACACAATATCCCGTTTACGGTTATGGGCAATCCGTTTCACCTTGACGACGAGGTGTGCAAAAAGCTCAGGTCATACGGCTGCGAGAAATATCAGCTCTCGATCGACGGACTTCGCGACACTCACGACTGGTTTCGCAAAGCGGGCTCGTTCGACTGCACGATTGAAAAAATCGGCTGTATCAACCGCTCGGGAATGCGAAGCGTGGTTATGACGACGGTGTCGAAAACAAATCGCTTGGAAGTCCCCGAAATTATTGATACAGTGGTAGCGGCGGGAGCAAACGTATTCGCCTTTTCTCGGTATGTACCAAGCGGCGGCGAACTGGACGCTTCAATGACGCCGCAGGAATACCGCGAGCTGCTTGAGATCTGCGATAAGAAATTCAAGGAGTATGAGGCGGCAGGCTGCCAAACCTGTTTCAACAGAAAAGACCACCTCTGGACGCTTTACGAATACGAAACAGGAGCTTTCAAGATCCCCGAGGAAGCGAAAGAGGACATGATCTACGGCGGGTGCAACTGCGGGAACTGCCATATCACGATTTTGCCGACAGGCGACGTGTACGCCTGCCGTCGGGTTGCTGACAGCAGGATCGGGAACGTGTTCACTGACCGCCTTGCCGACGTCTGGGTGTGTGAAATGGAGCAGTATAGGGAGTATGACAAATTCGTCAAATGCAGTAAATGTGAATTAAAGGCATGGTGTCGTGGCTGTCCTGCCGTTGCAAAGGGGACGTACGGCGACTTTTATGCCGCCGACCCGCAGTGCTGGAAAGAGGTGGAATAATGGAGCTTCTGGAGCTTATGAAATACCGCCGCTCTATCCGAAAATATCAGCGCAGGCAGATCCCCCGCGAGGATATGGAAAAAATCATCGAGGCGGGGACTTACGCGCCGAGCGCAGGAGGCGGTCAGCGGAGCATTATTGTCGGCGTACATAACGCGGAGCTTGCGGAGAAGATCGGCAGGCTGAACGTCGTTAAATTCGACCGCTCAAAGCTGTCGGGGAGCTATGTTTCAGCTGACCAGCCCAGCATTATCGACGACCCGACAATTAAAGGCGGGTTCTATGGCGCGCCCGCAGTCTGCATTGTTTTTGCGGTGAAAAATTTTCTTTACAGTATCCCCGACGCCTTTTGCTGCGCCGAAAATATGGTGCTGATGGCTACGAAGCTCGGCATTTCCTCCTGCATAGTCGCAAGGGGCGAGGAAACGTTTGAGGGCGACCTCGGTGCGGAGCTTTTGCAGGAGTGGGGTATTCCCGAAAACTATATTGCCCGCTGCTTTGTGCTTTTGGGGTATTGCGATGGGGAATACCCGAAAGAAAAGCCGAGAAAATCACAGCGAAGCAAAATCATAGAATGAGGTGTAAAAATGGACGCACAAACCTGTCTGAAAAAATTAGAATATGTCGGCGTGCTGGCTTTCGCCACAGTGGACAAAAACGGCGCGCCGCAAATACGCAATATTTCCGCGATCCACTATGAGCCTGACAAAATGATCTTTTTCACCGCAAAAGGAAAGGCCTTTTGCGAGGAGCTTCTGACCGACGGACGCGTGCAGGTGTTGGGATATACCAGGTATAAAGAGATGATACGCCTGTCAGCAAAGGCGGTTCCCGTTTGCGAGAATGAACAGGAGAAGTGGATAGACACGATTTTTGAGGAGCAGCCCTATCTCTCGAACGTCTATCCCGGCAACACGCGAAAACTGGCGGGAATCGTTTTTGAGATCAAGGACGCGGAAATCGAGTATTTCAACTTAGGCGTCAACCCGATTTTTCGGGAAAGCTACACCATCGGCGCGGGAAATCTCACGCAAAAAGGATACGTCTTTTCCGAAAAATGTATCGGTTGCGGTAAGTGCCTGAAAAATTGCCCTCAAAGCTGCATTGACTTTTCCGCAAGGCGTGCTATAATTAAGCAGGAGAACTGCCTGCACTGCGGAAACTGTCTTGCAGTCTGCCCTGTCGGAGCGGTAGAAAAGAGGTAAATATGACACAATCGGAGCGACTTGATTTTTTGATAAATTATCTTATTTCGGAGCGTAACGAGTACCGCACAATCACGATTCCACAAAGCGAATCGGAGCGGTTCAAGCTGTTTCGTTCGCTTGTAAATGTCCGTCCTGCGCAGGCTGTAAGCGAAGATTTCCTTTCGGTTCAAGATGATTATTTGCAGGCTTTGACCGCCGCTAAGGGGATAACGAATATTGATGTATTATCACCCGTTGCAGATGGAATATATCTCTGGCAGGGCGACATCACCACCCTGAAATGCGGGGCGATCGTCAACGCCGCCAACAGCGGTATGACAGGCTGTTATGCACCCTGTCACGGCTGTATCGACAATGCGATCCACACTTTTGCGGGGGTACAGCTTCGGCTTGCCTGCGCCGAAATGATGGAAAAGCAAGGACATGAGGAACCGACAGGTCAGGCAAAGATCACACCCGCCTATAACCTGCCTTGCGACTATGTTCTCCATACAGTCGGACCCATAGTATACAGCGGTGTGACTGATAAAGACCGTGAACTGCTCGCTTCCTGCTATCGTTCCTGCCTTGAACTGGCTCAGAAAAACAGTATAAAAAGCGTGACGTTCTGCTGCATTTCCACAGGTGAATTTCATTTTCCGAACGAGCTTGCGGCGGAGATTGCGATTAAAACCGTTAAGGAGTTTAAGAAAAATACCGAGGTGATATTCAATGTCTTTAAAGATGATGACCGTAGGATATATCAAAGATTACTCCGATAAAATCAAGCGGCTCAAGGAGCTTCTGAACACCTCCGACGCAGTCGTGATAGGCGCAGGAGCGGGCTTATCCACCTCGGCGGGCTTTACCTATTCGGGCGAGCGATTCAATAAATATTTCTCCGATTTCGCCCGAAAATACGGCTTTTCGGATATGTACTCGGGCGGATTTTATCCATACAAAACGTATGAAGAATTCTGGGCGTATTGGTCGAGATACATCTTCGTCAACCGTTATACAGATCCTCCGAAACCTGTTTACAGCGATTTGTTGGCGTTAGTCAAAGACAAGGACTATTTTGTGATCACCACAAACGTGGATCACTGCTTTCAAAAATCGGGAGTTGATAAAAAGCGGCTTTTCTACACCCAGGGCGACTACGGGCTGCTCCAGTGTTCTCAGCCCTGCTGTCAGGAAACATTTGACAATGAGGACACCATCAGGCAGATGATGGAGCGGCAAAAGGATATGCGGATCCCCACCGAGCTGCTGCCGAAATGCCCGCACTGCGGCAAGCCGATGACGATGAACCTGCGCTCTGACGACCGCTTTGTCGAGGACGAGGGCTGGCACGCTGCCGCCGCGAGATACAGTGATTTTATCCGAACCCACACGGGCAAGGTGCTGTACCTTGAACTCGGCGTCGGCTACAACACGCCTGTTATTATCAAGTACCCGTTCTGGCAAATGACCGCGCAGAATCCGCAGGCGACATATGCTTGTATCAACTACGGCGAAGCTGCCTGCCCGACGGAAATTGCCGCGCAAAGTATTTGCATTGATGGGGATATCGGGGCTGTTCTTGAAGACCTGCGGCGGGCTTGAGGCTGTTTTGAAAATCCCCATAGTTTCGTGGCAGATGACTTCTTGTGAAAATATATGTGTTACCGTATTAGTTCGGTTATTAACACTGATTAAAAGGAATTCGGGGGATTTCCACAGCAAGTGACTTTCTGATAAATTGAGGAAGCCGAAATTTTCAGAAAATGCCGAAGCGGCAACGATCGACTTTTCACAAAAAAGTCAAAGTGCGGCCACAAAGGCTATGCTTGCTGTCAACATATCAGGAGCTATAATCATAACTCTATGGAGCATTGGTTATAGCTCCTTTCTTTGCGAGGAAAGTTGCAATAAACATTGTCATAATGCTCATGTATGGTAAAGAAGCAGGACAGATAAAACAGATACAGACAGTCGCCCGCGCTATTCCGGGCAAGGCAAATGTGAAAAAACGCTCTGGCGAAAATAAATCGCCGGAGCGTTTTCTATAAGAATAGGCACATGAAAAGACATTTGCTGTACGACGGCTTTTTTCTTTTGCCGTCGTCCGGCAAACCATTAACTATTCATATTTTTTCAAAATTGTTTTCGCTTCATCAGCGGTCATGTTTCCTGCTTCCACTTGAAGCTCGGTGTATGCTTCCAATGCCTCATACAGTTCCTTTTCCGTATCATAGGTGCCGATAAATTCATATCCGTTTTCGGTACAAATCACTGTCTGAAATCCCTCTGTATGAGCAGCATTGGGGTAACTTACGAAATACTGGTCGTCAGTGTCGCTTTCTCTTTTTCCTATAAGCAAACCGTCATCTAATCTTTCCAGTAGTTCATAGTAGTGCTGTATAACCGCGTCAGCGTTTTCCTGTGTCCATTCCCCGGCTTCCACTAACGCTGATATTTCAGCTTCCTGTTCCTTGATCCATGAGGAAAACTCATTATGGCTGTAAAAATCATGTGTTTCCTCATAAGAAAAAGGGTTCCATGTGTTTCCACCGTCATAGCTTGATGTTAAAGTATCTTCATCTTGCCTAATCATAACGGTGGATAGCTGCGTAGGCGCAGATTGCTCTGTAAAGATATTGGGAGTATCAGTGGAGCTTGCAAAACCAGTTAAACTACCACTAACCAAGAGCAATGCGGCCAAACTCGATAATATTTTGCCTTTCATAGGCTGCCTCCTTTATTGAACATTTTCTGTGCCCTCCTTACATTGCGTAGTATAGGCTATCAAAGTTGTATCAGTATAAAGCCAATGTTGAATATATGTTGAATGAACAAAAAAACTGCCTTGCTGAAATGCAAGGCAGCGAATTTAGAATTGAATAGTAAAGCACATTCCGTTATTAGTGCTTAAAGGAAAAAACCGATATTTTAATTTTAATTTTTTAAGAATTGTATCTACAATATATAATCCTAATCCATTGCCGCCTGTATCGTGATTTCTTGAATAATCTGTACGATAAAACGGCTCAAAGATATGTTTCAAATGTTCTGGCGGTATCGGGGTACATTCATTTATAACTGATAACGATTGCCCGCTGATTGAAACCGTTATATTCTTCCCGGCTTCTGTATAATTGACAGCATTAAGCAGAATATTAGATAGTGCCTTTTTTAGTAGTTGTTCTGATATGTGAAGCGATATATCATTTTCAAGCATAACAACAAACCGTATTGCTTTTGTTTCTGCTATTAACTTAAATGGTTCACACATTTCAGATATTACTTTTTTGAGGGAAATATCTTGCTCACAATCATTTGCCCCGTCTAAATGTAAGCGCGACATACTCAATATATCCTTAATCATTTTGCCAAGCTGTTCTACCACTTCTTTGCATTTTGGAAGATATACATCATAATCTGCATATTCTCCGATACCAAGTATCATATTTTCCAGCGTTGCATTTAACTCCGTAACCGGCGTTTTTAGTTCATGGGAAGCAATGCGCAAAAAATCTAATTTCTCTTGTTCGGCTTTGCTAACATTTTCTTTTTCAATCTCTAAATGTTGAATGGTAGAGATAAGAGAACGATATAGCTGATTTATATCATTAGCCAAAAATCCTATTTCGTCTGTTGAAGTTATTTTTATTTTTGCGTTGGTATTTAATTCAGTCATTTCTTTTACAGTCTTTGCAATCGAAAGAATAGGAGACGTTAGCCTTTTAGAAAACAAAAAGGAAAATATGAAAGATATTACAAAACACCCCAAAAATGAAATAGGGAAAGACTGCAATATTGTATTTGTAATGAGTTGTTGCATATCAACCTCGGAATAAGACAATGCGCCAACATTTGTGACATAATTTGATGTAATCAGCACATTCTGCGTAGGGGCAATATAGAATATTAAGCAATGTGCAAAAAGTGTGATTATTAACATCATGCTGAATGTAAACAGAAATACTTTAGGAAATATTTTCAGCTTCATTTACAATACCCCCGCTTCAAATTTATATCCTATTCCCTTGACGGTTGTTATGCAATTTAGCTTCAGTTTTTTTCTCAAATTGCGAATATAAGCGTCTATTGTCCGATCTATAATTGCACAGTCATAACCCCATATATCATCAAGTATCTGAGAGCGCGATAATACCAGTCCCTTATTTTCAATTAGCAATTTTAATATTTCAAGCTCTTTCGGTGTAATATCAATTTTCCCGTTCTCGTCAAAAGCTGTATAGCCGGAAAAGTCTATACAAACCCCGCCTAATTGTATTTTATTCAAAGCAGCTTTATTGCAGCTCCTGCGAAGCAAAGCATTTATTCTCTTTCCCAATAAAAGCATAGAAAAAGGTTTGGTTATATAGTCGTCAGCTAATTCATCAAAGCTGTTAGATTGGGTATATTCATCTTCGATAGCTGTAAGCATGATTACGGGAATATTACTGCTTTTTCTGATTTCATGTAACACTGCCATTCCGGACATTAACGGAAGCATAATGTCAAGGACGATCAAATCCAATTCGTCCTCACGAAAATGTTTCAATGCGTCTGCTCCGTCGTAAGCAGAAACAAGTGTGTGTCCGGCTGTTTTCATATACTCGCATATAGCCTTGTTGGTTCCCTTATTATCTTCAACAATCATAATTTTTGCCATTTCTGCTACCTCCTCGGTATAATATATCATAGCTATGTTGTACCAATATGAAATTCTAAAATTTACTTTTCTTTCGTTTATCGGTCGGTTTTTCCGCATTCTTTGGTATCAGCCACACGTTCCCAAACTTTACAACTCCCGGTATGCGGTTTCCCTCGCAAAGTTTCTGTACCCGTCTTTCTGAAATGCCCCATTTGCCCGCAGCTTCGGCGCAAGACATATATTCCATATTCACCCATCCTCTCTCAAAATCTATCAGTATCATTATATACGGCGCGCCGAATAAAAGCAATGTTCCCCCCCTGTGAATATTAGATAAATTATTTACCTTCACTATGGGAACTGTATAAACATATCCAAGCAAAGAAAGGTGAGCAGTAAAATGTAATATTCCTCTCCCACAAGTCTGAAAAAGAGCGTCTCCCATACCATGAAGCAGTAAGTCTTTCCAAAAGATTTGCTGCTTTTTTGTTTCTGCGGTTGTAAAAATCATTTTGTCGGTGTTCCTTATGCGAAAGGAAAATTTCTCTCCCCGTTTGACAAAACGCCTACCGCATCCGTGTTAGAGGTAAAGGAAAAATTGCTGTGAGTTTGGCATTTTTGCATTTTTCAGTGGTGTAGGGAGCAAAGGGGAACGAGGACGGAGGAAAGCATCGGTTTCTAAGAGCAAGATTCTACCACGGTGCCAAAATTCGCTTCTGCGCTCATTTTGTCCCGTGGGAATCTTGTTGGGGAGTGCCTTCCCCAAACCCTGCTTATACGGCTTGCGCCACAAAAATGTTTCCCGCCCACTCCTGCTTTTCGGGCAAATTCTGTTCGTTGCAAAGTGAGGGATGATTATAATTTCCTCCGTGAGTACCCCCTCATTTGTCAAGAAAATGTCCGTTATAAAGTAGAAGGGATGTTCGTCGTTTGAAAATTTTCTCTTTCCGTGTGTTAAAAAACCGTATCGAAATGTCCGTTGTAAAGTGGAAGCTAAAATTTTCTTCTGCCGATACCTGCGTTTCGGGCAATTTATGTCCGTTGTATAGTGAATGGAGGTTTTACGACCATGAGAAAACGATACGCCACGCCGCACCGCAGCCGGGTAGTCAAGACCCGCATGACCGAGGAAGAATACGCCGACTTCACCGAGCGGCTTGCGGCTTATGAAATGAGCCAATCCGAGTTTATCCGGCAGGCGATCACCAAGGCCACCGTCCGACCTATCATTACCGTCTCCCCGGTCAACGACGAGCTGCTTGCCGCTGTCGGGAAGCTGACCGCCGAATACGGGAAGATCGGCGGCAA
>CANRFO010000022.1 GCA_947629925.1 uncultured Ruminiclostridium sp. | reverse complement strand
TTTTAGTGATTAATTTATTTATTATGTCTTGCAACACCGCTTATTTACTGCGTTTGTACAGTTTTGCTCAAGGCTATCAAAAGGTTAATAAGGAGGTTTTGTAATTGAAAAAAGATGAACTAAGTAGAATGTGCTGATTTTACATCAGCTTTTGCGATTTCTGCCCGCTTTTGTTCTGCCGAAAACAGACAGAACGGCAAGGCAGCCTGACGCCGTCATCAAAATGAAGAAAGGCGCAAAGTCGGGCATAAAGCCTGTTGACGGGTTATCGGAGGACTGACCGTTAAGCTGAGCTTCGTATTTTTGGAGCAAAGCGCTTATTTCATCATAAAATGCGGCTAAAGCGTCATCGTGATATACATACGAAAATTCGGTCTCTACCGCCTGCATATCGGTCTTAGCGTCGGACAGGAGCTTTTCCGTTTCGGAAGCTGTCTTTATTCCCTGCGCTTCGGCTTTAAGGCGGCCAAGGGCGTCAGTGATGAACACCTGTTTTACAGCGTCGTCAAAGGCGGTCTGCATTGCTTCCCTGATGGCTTCAAATTCGGAAGTATGCTCGGAAAAATCGTCCTGCCCCGCCAGCTCCTTCATTTCCGCACAAACGGTATCGGCTTTTTCTTCCAGCTTTTTGCGGAGCGAAGCCAGCTCGTCTTCGCTTATATTGTTCAGCCTGTCGCTGTATTCGGATATAACGGCGTCAAAATCGCTCAGAATAATTCCGTTCGTCCATTTGATACAGTCGGCTGCCCAAGCGGAATTTCCTATGTCTGTCATGGCGTCCGCCGCGCTGTATACCAAAGCCATCATGGAGCTATCAAAGAGCGCTGTTTCAAGAGCGTTGCGTGCCTCGGTGTATGTATCTTCAAGCTGCTTATAATACGGCGCCTTTTCATCGTCGGTGAGATTGTTGAAAATGTCTATGCGCATATTATAATAGCGGTAAAGATGAGGAATGTAGGAATATGAATACACAGCGTTCAGCTTGTCAATATAATCGGTGAGGTCAAGCTCACCTTCTTTTGCAGCCGCTTTCATCTCTTCAAAAAGCTCTGCGAGAGCCTGAACGGACCGCGCTTTTTCCTCCTCGGTGGCAAACTCGTTTGCCTTTATGCTTTCATCATAAAACCTTTCGGCGTACACTACCCATGTTTCGGCGTATTTCGCATAAGCGGCGGCGTAATACTCATCATACAGCTTTTCAGCTTCGCTTAGCGAGGCGGCAGCTTGCAGCGCGACAACGGCGTTGTTCACGATCTCGTCAACAGCGCGGCAGTATTCAGCCTTTTCCTCATCGGTGAGCTGATCGTAGCTGTTTATCTCCTGTATTCTTTCCAAAAATTTCTTGATGGAATTTATATATCCGTCGATCGATTTTTCAGCCGCAAAGCCGAGGCGGTAATAGCCCTCCTTCGTGGTAACGGTGAAGGAGCCTGAATAGTTGTTGACATAAACGGGAAGGCTGTCGCTTCCGTCAAGGGAAAGCTCGTGAGGACCCTTTGACAGCGTAAGCGTTACAGCGCCGTTTTTATCGGTGACGTATTTTTCGGCGGGAGCGCCGTCAACGCTTATCATAACGACATAATTGGGAATGGTCTCGGAGTTTTCGGTTATTGTCGCGCCCGGCGTTGAATCCAAGGTGGTTTCGTCGTAAACAGGTATTGTCACGGTGTAGGTATCGGGGGATCTGTCGCCCTCTATCAGTATTCTTTTTCCGTCAACGGGGACGTTCAGCGGCTTTGAGCCGTTGTCGGTCTGCTGAAGGATATATTCGCTCACTATCTGATCCTCGCCGCCGAGCTCGCCCAGCTTTTCCGCGCCCGCTTTCGCAAAATTGCCGCCTACATAGCCGTTTGTGGCGAGAAGAAGAGTGGTGCTGCTGTCGGACAGGTCAAGAGCCGTTCCGTTGTTCAGGGTGATGTTCGTCACCTTGGCGGAAGCGGGGTCATAGGTGTAGGTAAAGCCGCTCACCTGAAGGAAGCTGCCGCTTACACGCTCTCTCAGGAGCAGACCTGTGTCGTCCTGTCCCGTGGTGGCAAGTCCCGCTTCAACAGCGGCGCAGAGCATGGCGGGAGTTATCGCGTAGACCTCTACCATATTACCGTGGTTGAAGGCGGAGAGAATGTCGCCCTTTGTCACCTTTCCTGAGGGGAGCGCAGCGGATATGCCGCCGCCGTTTTCAACTGCAACTATCGGCTGAGTATAGCCGTTCTGAGAAGCGAAGGTCTTTGCGTAGGAAGCGAAAGCGTCGGTCACAAAGTCGCCGTAATTGGTTTCAACTACGCGGGCTTCGGAATAATCCCAGACGATGTTGCCGCCCCAGAGCGTGGTCTCGGCGGTGCAGAGGGTCTCGCCGAGGAGATCTTTCTGAGAAGCGGTCACCTGCTCGATAACGCTTTCTACGTTTGCTTTTGCGGCTTCGCCGTCAGAGTTTATCGTGTAGGCGGAAGCCTGCGCCGCGTCAAGGACCTCTGCCTTTGCGGAAACATCTCCGTCAAAGGTGAGGGTCAGCTTGCCTATGCCTGTGAAGTTCACGCCTGTCTGGATAAGGGCTACGCCTTTGTATTCGGTCTGCTCAACGGTATGGCTGTGTCCGTCGATGACGGCGGATATTTCCGCCAGCTCGTCTGCGGTGAGCGCGTCAAGCAGAGCCGCACTTGTGCAGCTTACCGCCGAAGCGTTGTCGCCTAAGTGACTGACGATTATTATTGTGTCGGTGTCGTCCTTTAACGCCGCTATCTGCGCCTTGGCAGCCGCTACCTCGTCGGTGAAGGCGACGCCGTTCAGCTTTGAGGGATTGGCGGTTTGCAGCGTGCTTGAGGTGGTAAGACCGATAAGTCCTATCTTCTTTCCTCCCGCTTCAACAACGGCGGAAGGCTCAAGCAAGGTGTTTCCGTTAAGGGTCACGTTTGCGCTGAGAACAGGGAAATCCGCCGCCTCAACGTTGGCAAGGAGCTGCTCCGTGCCGTAGTCGAACTCGTGATTTCCCGCCGCCATAGCGTCATAGCCTGCTGCGTTCATCACCTCGATAACGTCCTTTCCCTGTGAAACAGTGGCAAAGGTGGCGCCTTGGGTGGCGTCGCCCGCGTCGATAAGCAGGGCGTTCTCGGTAGAGGCTTTCATAGCCGCCGCCTGAGCCATACCTACTATTCCATCTCCCGCCACATTACCGTGAATGTCGTTGGTGGTAAAGACGGTGACGGTGACGGGATCAGCCGCCGCAAAAACCTGCGCGGGAAGCATTGTAAAAGCTATCGCCGCGCAGGTGATAAGTGAGAGAATTTTTCTCTTTATCATCGTTGTTTTCTCCTTTCCTTAAAAACACGATTAGAGCGGCCTACCAAAAGGTAAGCCCGCTCTGAGCGTGTTTTCTGCAATAAGCTGTCAAAAGCCTGACAGTTCTTTTAAAGATATTACTTTCAATTGCTGACCGTTTGGATATCTTTCAGCGTACTGCTTGCAGAACATTGCTGACAAATCGCTTAGTGCCACGGATCCCACGGCTTGCGCCACGGGCGCATAAAGCCGCCTGTGACTTCGTCAAGCGCGTCATCAGAAAGCTCGCCGCCGCTGAGATGTTCAAACAGCTCTTTCGCCTTTTCGGGAGCGATATCAATGCCGTTTTCTTTCGCAAAAGCAATAAGCTGGTCAGCGGACTTTGCTTCTTTCAGCTTAGCGATAAGTTCTTCCTTGTTCATCTGTTTAAGCTCCTTTCAAGGGGTCTTAGTCGAATATGCCTCTAAGCCAATCCTTAAACCCACCGCCCGAAACCGCGTCCAGCATATCATCAGAAAGCTCGCCGTCTTTTACGGTGAGCTTGTCGAGAAGCTCCTGAGCCTTTTCGGAAGTTATCTCAATGCCGTTTTCCTTGGCGATGGCGATGATCTCATCGACTGACTTTGCAGCCTGAAGCTTTCGGATAAGTTCTTCTTTCTGCATAAAGCCTTGCTCCTTTCGTGACAGGATACTCGGCTCACTTAAAGAAGCCGCCGAAAAATTCAACAAGTTTGTCAATAATGTCTCCGCCCGCAACGCTTTCAAGCTGGTCGTCGGTCAGCTCGCCGTTTGAATTTATCTGTTCAAACAGCTCCTTTGCCTTTTCGGGAGTTATCTCAATGCCGTTTTCCTTTGCCAGAGCAAGAATGTCGTCCACAGACTTCACTTCTTTCAGCTTGGCGATAAGTTCTTCCTTTTCCATACGTTTAATCTCCTTTCGGTAAAAATTTTATTTTCCGAACAGACTTCCGAACCATTCCTTGACTGTGTCGATTATTCCGCCGCCTGAAACAGCGTCCAGCATATCGTCGGTCAGTTCGCCGTCTTTTGCGGTGAGCTTGTCAAGAAGCTCCTGAGCCTTTTCCTTGGTGACCTCAACGCCGTTTTCCTTTGCGATGGCGATGATCTCGTCGACTGACTTTGCAGCCTGAAGTTTTTGGATAAGTTCTTCCTTTTCCATGGTATTTTCTCCTTTTTTAAATAAATTTTATATGAAACGCAATTGCGCTTCTTTCGGTGGTTTCAGTCCTGCGGCAGCGCATACGCCTGCCGCCCGGTCAAGCTCTTTTTCGGGGAGCTTGGTTTTTTCCTCCTCAGGCTCCTTGGGAGCTTTGGCGGATTTTAAGGTTCTTTCGGCAGCTCAGGCGGTGTAGGCCGCACATACGTCTTGCGTCCTCCGCCTGACACGCTGTCAAGCTCTTCTTCGGAGAGCTCGTTTTTTTCCTCCTCAGGCTCCTTGGGAGCTTCGGCGGATTTTAAGGTCTTGCCGTTATTCATAGCTTTTTATTCCTTTGTCGCTTCGATGGGCTTGGGCGTGTAGGATATTCCGCCTCTTCCCCCTGCAACGTTGTCAAGCTCTTCTTCGGAAAGCTCGGCATTGGTCTTTTTCTCAGGCTCATTGGGAGCCTTATCGGTTTTTACGATCTCGTCGTTTTTCATAGCTTTTTCTCCTTTAATCCGTGTTCTTTTAATTTGTTGATAAGCTCCTGAACAGAGCTGCTGTTCATTCCTCCGCTTACTGCGTCAAGGTCCTCTTCGGAAAGCTCGATGTTGTTTTCCCTTGCAAAGGCGAGAAGCTCTTCAGGGGTCTTGGGGGTTTTTTCGTCCATAGATAAACTCCTTTCAAAATTTTATTTTCCAAAAAGATTTCCTATAAATCGTTTTGCGCGTCCATTATCTCCGACAGTTCCTTGTCGGGAAGCTCGGTATTGAGCCTGTTTAAATTTTGTTTACGGGTTTTCTCCTGTAAATCCAAGATCGCGGAGCAGGTCCGCAATTGAGTCTTTTCCTCTAAGTTCTACGCCTCCGACAACGGCGGAAAGCTGCTTTTCCGAAAGCTCGGCGCTATTTTCCTCCGCAAGGTCGGCGGTTCTCGGTTCTTTTTCCATACAGCGCTCCTTTCAGTGAAGGTTATCCAGCTTTCTTACAAGGTTGCTGACCTTTTCGGTATAACCGCCCGCGATAGTTTCAAGGTCGTCGTCGGAAAGCTCCTTTCCGTTTTCCTTTGCCTTAGCCATGATCTCATTGGGGTCTTTTCCGTCTTTAACGGCCGGTAAAAGTTCTTCTTTGTTCATGATGAACGCTCCTTTCAAAATTTTATGATAAAATCTGCACCTTTTCCCGATCTGCTCAGTTGATTTTTCGCGCTCAGTTTTCTATTATGATCGATTTGCCTCCTGCCACGGCTTCAACTTCGCCGTCGGACAGCTCGACGGGGTTAAATTCGCTGTACAATTTCTCCGCCTCTTTGAAGGACAGGTCAAGATGCTGACTTTTTGCAAGAGAAATCAGTTCATGAACCGATTTTGCTTTTTTAAGAACATTGATAACTTTTTTATCCATAGCGTTTTCTCCTTTATCATATCAGAAAAGTCCCGTTTCTTCAAGCAGGCGGCGCAGCTTTTTCAGCGCGCTGTATTGCAGGAAGCGAACGTTGGAATAGCTTACGCCGACTTTTTCCGCCGTTTCCTTAGCGGAAATACCGTAATAAAAACGGTATATGATGATGTTACGTTCCCGCTGAGGGAGCTTCTCCAAAGCTGAAGCAAGGGCTTCCAGCGCTTCGGAGGTGAGCGTTTTTTCCTCGCTCTCCGCGGGGAAAAGGTCAAGCTCTTCAAGCTCAGTCGGCACAGGCTCATGCTCCTTTTTGCGGTAATAATCTATCACGGTGTTTCTCGTGACAGTATAAAGCCACGTTCCCACGGCGCTTCGGGAAGGGTCGTAGCTGTCCAGAGCGGAGATGGCGTTCAGAAAGACCTGCTGTAAAAGATCCTCCCTGTCGTGGACGTTCTGCACATGGGCGCTTATGTATCGGGCGACCTTGCTGTGATAGCCGCGATAAAGTTCCTCGGAGGTTATCAGCGCGTTCATGACTTGTTATCGTCCTTCGCGCTGAAACGCCACGCGTTTGCTTCCCCTGCGGCGTTCACTTCAAGCTCGCTGTCCTCCAGCGGCGTACCGTTTCCCGTTTGCTCCGCGGTTCGTATGATCTTATCCAACCGTTCGTTTCCCGCAAAGTGCTGAAAATCAAACAGCGCGCGCAGTAAATTTTCGGTCCTGTCCATAAATGGCGCCTCCTGTTTAACGGAAAATGCAGCTTTGCGTCTTATTTGCCTTTTCATATGTTTATACGGCAAATTTTGAAAATTGTTAGACATTTTCCGAAAATTTTTTTGCAGAGAAAACAAGAAACTTAAAACGGCGGGAGCTTTCGTCAGAACACCGTTGTTTTTACCGCGTCAGCGGCGTCATCAAGGCGCTGACGCGCAACAAGCTCAGCGAATTTCCCGTTCTTTTCGATAAGCTCGTCATAGGTGCCGTCCTCTATGATCTTACCTTTTTCAAGGTAAATTATCCTGTCGCACTGCTTTATAGTGGAAAGTCGGTGGGCGATCACGACTCTTGTGCATTTCAGCTTATCCAGAGATTCGGAAACGATCTTTTGCGTGATGTTGTCCAGCGCGCTGGTGGCTTCGTCAAACATAAGTATCTTGGGCTTGGGAGCTATGGCTCGCGCTATCATAAGGCGCTGGCGCTGGCCGCCCGAAACGCCGCCGCTGCCTTCGGAAATAAGGGTGTTCATTCCCATAGGCATTCTGCGTATGTCCTCCGCTATGCCTGAAAGTTCAGCCGCTTCCCACGCGTCGTCCAAAGTGAGCCACGGCGCGGAGATGGTGATGTTGGAAAAAATATCCCCCTGAAACAGCTTTCCGTTTTGCATGACTGTTCCCACTCTGCGGCGGAGAGATTTCAGATCTATGCTTGCAAGATCCTTTCCGTCGTAATACACCGCTCCCTTCTGAGGCGTTTCAAAGCCAAGCATCAAGCGCATGAGCGTGGATTTTCCGCAGCCTGTCGAGCCTACTATCGCAACATACTGCCCGGGCTTTATCTTCAAAGACAGGTCGTCTATGATATTGGGCATATTTTCGTTGTATCGGAAAGAAACGTTGTTCAGCTCTATGCCGCCCGAAAGACGGGTTATCACCTGTTTGCCTTCGGATACCTCGGGAACGGCTTCCATGATAGGCTTTCCCATATCAAGGATAGGCTTGATATTCGCGGCGATGAGAGCTATGTCCGCAAGCGCCATAAACGCTCCCGACAACAGACCGTACGCGGTGTTGAAGGCGTAATAGTCCGCCACGGAAACATTGCTCACAACGGCGGTATAATACATCGCAAACGTTCCCGCCAGAGTTATCAGCGTTGTGATGACCTTGTTGTATCTCAGAATGGCGGGAGGGTCATACATCACCTTTGCCTGCTGTGAATAGAGCTTTCCCCAGCGGGCGAAGGCACGCTTTTCCGCGCCTGAGAGCTTTATCTTCTGAACGCCTGTGATAAGGGCGTAGCTCATACCGCTGACCTTTGCTCCAAGCTCCATCTGCTTTTTCGACACCTTCATCTGTATGAACGCGGTGAGCAGGGTGAACAGCAGGGTAGCCAGTACCACTAAAATCGCAGGCACTACCAGCGCGGGCGCAAAGGCAAATATCTGTGTAATGTAAATTATGGAGAACAGTGAGGTAAGTCCCGTGGAAAGCACGGTCTGCACAAGGAGAGAACAAAGCATATTTATATACTCCGTCCTTGTGTAAAGCTCGCCTGAGCTGTAATCCTTGAAAAATGCGGCGGGGAGCGACATCACACGCGCCATTGTCGCCGCCTGAACGGTAACGTCCATTTTTGTCTGTATCCTTGCCATTACAAGGGCTTTTACCGACCCGATGAGCAGGGTGGAAACGGTCATGCAGACCATAAACACCGCTATGGATACAAGCAGGGTCATATCCCCGTTTTCCACTACCATACCGAACAGAAGCTGATTCAGCTTCGGTCCCAGCATACCTACCACGGTGACGGCAAGAGTCGCCGCCGCCACAAGAACGTAATCAGCAGCGGAAAGTATTCCCGCTATGTATTTCAGAAGCGTTCCGATATTCATTTTCTTCAGAGGGAAAGGCTTATAAAAAGCTATCGCCTCGGTTTCAAACAGGTCCTCGTTTTTGCGCGATATTTTCACGTTTTTGCCTGTCTGCGCGTCAAAGAATGCGTATCCCGAAAAGCCTGAAGGTATCAGCGCCACTACCGAGCCGTCCGACTTGCGAACGCCCAGCATAGCGCCGAAAGCGTCCTTATACCAGCCCTTATCCAGATTGACAGTCCTGCGCATAATGCCGTGAGGACGCATAAGATATTCCAGCTGCTCGTTTGTGTCCTTGATATTTTCAGGCACATCCTGCGTTTTTACATGATAGTATTTGAGTATCTCGTCAATAGCGTCCTTCGCTCTGCTTCTGTCGTCGGCGATAGCGGCGGATACCCTTGAGCCTGTAACGGCGTCGGAGATACCGATAAACGCTTCCTCAAAGGTGTTCTGATCGTGTTCTTTTCTTTGCTTTATCTGTTCGTCAAACCAACCCATAAACACCCTCCTTTACTCATTGGATACAAGCTGCGTATAGTAGCCGTTCAGTGCGTACAGCTCATCATGAGTCCCGCGCTCTACTACCTTGCCGTGGTCCATTACTATTATCTCATCACAGTCGCGTATTGTGGACAGTCTGTGCGCCACTACGATACAGGTGATCCCTCTGTCCTTGATGGAACGGACAACTTCATATTCCGTCTTTGCGTCAAGGGCGCTGGTGGCTTCATCCAGAATGATTATAGTGGGATCCTGCGCCAGTACGCGGGCGATCTCCATACGCTGACGCTGACCGCCTGAGAAATCCTTGCCGCCCTCGGTGATAACGTAATCATAACCGCCGTCGCGCTGCATAATGTCTTCATGGAGCTGAGCGTCCTTCGCGGCGAGGATCATTTCAAAATCCTCTATGGAGGTGTCCCACATTTTTATGTTGTTGCGAATCGTATCCTCAAAAAGGATAATGTCCTGATCCACAACGGCAAGCGAACCTGTGAACACACTGCGGTCGATGTCCTTCATCGGCTTTCCGTCGAAAAGTATCTCTCCGCTCCAAGGCTGATAAAGCCCCGAAATAAGCTTTGACAGCGTTGACTTTCCACAGCCTGAGCCGCCTACAAAAGCAACGCGGCTTCCCGGCTTCAGGGTAAGGTTGAAGTTTTCTATAAGCGGCTCCGCAAGACGGGAATATCCGAAGGTGACGTTTTTCAACTCCACTGTTCCCGAAAGCTTGTCGTATTCCGCGTCGTCCTGAGTGTCGTTTTCGTTTTCGTAGTTTACGTCGGTGGGATATTCCATTACGTCCTCAACGCGCTCCATTTGCGTGCGCATTTCCTGTAAGGTCTGCCCCGCCGTGATAAGCGTCATGGCAGGCTGAGTGAAGGAGGTGAGAAATCCCTGAAACGCCATTATCATACCTACGGTAAATTCCCCGCGTATCGCGAACAAAACGCCGAGTATAAGTACCACGGTGTTGGCGAGCTGTGAGACAAGGTTCGGTATCATTCCCAGATATTCGTTGAGCTTGGCGAATTTTACCTGCTGAGTATTAACGCTTGCCTGATAGCCCGACCATTTTTCAAAATAGCCGTTTTCGGCTCCGCTTGCCTTGATTGTCTCTATCATTTCTATTCCCGCCACGGTGGAGCCTGCAAGCTTTCCTTCGTCGCGCATCTGAACACGGGTGATGTTCACGCGCTTTTTGGAAATGATACGGGACATTATCAGGTTCAGCAGTATAGACACAACGCCTACCAGCGTCAATATCCAGTTGTAGCGTATCATCACGATAAGATAGAATATCATCATCGCAGTGTTGAGTACAAGAGGCGCAAAGGTGTTCACAAGATTGTTGGCGATAGTGGCGTTGGCGCTTTGCCTTTGCTGAATATCTCCCGCCATGCGCTGAGAGAAAAATTCCATAGGCATACGCAGCACTTTCCACAGAAAGGTGGTGTCGCCCACAACCGCCAGCTTGCCTTCTATCAAATGATTTGACCTTGCCTCCACGATGGCGACGATTATCTGTACTGCCGACAGCGCCGCAAGCACGCCCAGAAAAGGATAAAACCATTCGGGATTTTCATTTGTCAGCAGTCGGTCCATCAATATACGGGAAAAGGCGGGCTGGATAATGCCGATAAGAGAGGTCAGCATCGTGGTCAGGGTGACGAATAACACGGCGACGCCTGCGCCCACAAGTCTTTTTTTCGCAAAGGACAGCACGCTCTTGGGCTTTCCGCTTGGCTCAAAGTCCTCGTTGGGCTCAAACATCAGGCATATGCCCGTAAAGCTGTTGTCAAAGGTCTCCATGGAAACCGTGTAATTTCCGTTGGCAGGGTCGTTCAGCACAGCTTTATTGCCCTTAAATCCGCATAAAACCACAAAGTGATTAAAATTCCAGTGGATTATGCAGGGGAATTTCCCTTTTTCCTTAAGCTGCTCAGGCTCGTAGCGATAGCCTTTTGCCGTCATTCCGTAGCTTCGGGCGGCTTTAAGCAGGTTTTTGGCGTTGGAGCCGTCACGGGACACGCCGCAGTCGGCGCGGACCTGCTCCAGCGGTATCCATGCCGTAATAGGCGAGTATCATAGTAAGAGAAGCAGCGCCGCATTCCAGCGCTTCCATCTGCATCACAACAGGCACCTTTGCGACGCCCTTTGTGACAGGTCGGTTTTGTTTTCTGTCTGCCATAGCCGCACCTCAATTAAACAGGAAGGAAATAGGGGAAACGCTGTCGGTTATGACCGACGCCGCATATACGCCGTCGGGAAGCGTTTGGTCAAGAGTTATCGAGTACACCCATTCCCCTGAGGTAAATCCGCTTAAATGCAAAGCGTACGGTGAAAAGCGTTCGTCCACTGCCGTAGGCTCGGCGGAGATCTCTGAAACGGCATATTCCTTGTCACCCACGCGAACCACGTCGCCTTGTGAAATGTCGGCTATATCCGCTTCCCTGACATAGCAGGCGGAGGCTTCCGAATCCGAGATCGCCACCCCGGTCACCTTAGTTTCGAGGGAGCCTGCGACTCCCCAGACTATGAAGCCCACAAGCAGCACCGCAACTGCCGCAAGAGTGACCCATACCCCCGGATTTGTCACGCGTATGTAGTCGTTGAGCTGTTCGGGAGAGGATACACGCTGCATGCTTTTTTCTCTGAAAATACTTGCCATATTATTTACTCCTATCTTTTTATTTAAACTTATTTAAACTGTAAAATCAACAAAGTGTTTTTCTTTTGTAAGCAAATTCCTGTATGCGCTGAATTTTATCTTACGGAAATATCGGGAAGCGCTGCCGCCCGCTTTTTTCTTCCGCAGAGTATCACTGCGGCGGCATAGGCGGCGGTAATGACTCCCGCTGCGGAATAGCTTATCGGCCATGTAAGATTAAAGCCTATTGCCGCGTTCAGGATAAAGCTTGATATTATAAACATATAGAACATACCGGGCAAAAGCGCCATTATGAACGGCTGTTTGTTTTTCATCATATAGACGGATATCATGGCGAAGGCAAATACCGCTATGGTCTGATTTGCCCACGCGAAATAGCGCCAGAGAATGTTAAAGCCGCCTTCGTTTACTTTGGCGAAAACAAGGATAGCCGCTACTATCACAAATATCACAAGCGAAACCGTAAGACGGTTCCTTTTCTTTGTCTGATCTATCTTCGCCGCATCGGAAACTATCAGTCTCAGCGAGCGCAGCGCTGTATCTCCCGACGTTATAGGAAGCACGATAATGCCTATAACGGCGATCATTCCTCCCACATTTCCAAGCAAGTCCTTCGCTATTATACCCACTACGTCGGTGGTGCTTGTGTCGGCGGAAGCAAGTCCCAGATTCATGACTCCCATCGCTGCGGCTGCCCATATCATAGCGATAAAGCCCTCTGCGATCATCATATTGTAAAAGGTCATTCTTCCTTCTTTTTCACTTTTCATGGTGCGGGAAACAAGAGTTGCCTGAGTGGAGTGAAAGCCTGATACTATCCCGCAGGCGACGGTCACAAAGAACACAGGGATAAAGTGAAGCCCCTGCGGATGAACGCCTGTAATGCCCGTAGTCCATATTTCGTCAAGGGGATAGCCTTTTATCAGCAGACCGACGAAAACTCCCACTGCGGACAATATCAGCAAGGCGCCGAAAACGGGATAGACCCTGCCGATTATCTTGTCTATGGGGAACAGAGTGGCAATTATGTAATACACAAATATCGCGCCGTAAACTATCCATACTACGGGATTTGAGACCCCGCTGTCCGCGTTCAGTATCTGAGTTACGAACAGGTCGCCGGGGGTGTAGATGAACACCGTTCCCACAAGCAGCATAAGCAGGCACACAAACACGTTGTACACGGGATAAGCGTATTTTCCCAGATAGCTTCGTATAAGCGCGGGCATTTGCGCGCCGTCGCTGCGCACCGAGATCATTCCGCACATATAATCGTGAAATGCGCCGCCTATCATACAGCCGACAGGTATGGTTATAAAGGCTATGGGTCCGAAAAGGATACCCTGTATCGGTCCTAATATCGGTCCTGTCCCTGCGATGTTCAGAAGCTGGATAAGTGAATTTTTCCACTTTTTCATAGGTACGAAGTCCATACCGTCGTTCAGGCGGACTGCGGGCGTTTCGCGGTCGTCGGGTCTGAACACCTTTTCACATATCCTGCCGTATAAGGCTCCTCCTATCAGAAGGACCGCAAGGCCGATAAAAAATGTGAACATATATATCGCTCCTTCAACGGGAAAAATATTGCTTTGCGTGCTGCGGCGGAAATTCTCCGACGGGCGCGGAGCATCATAAATTCTTGGTTATTTTAAGGATATTCTGTCCGTCCTTATATTCGTAGGCTATGCCGTCCATGCTTTTCTTGACCATATAGATACCCAGCCCGCCTATGTCCCTTTCCTCGGCGGAAAGTCCCGTGTCGGGATCCTCCTTCTTCAGCGGGTCGTAAGGCACGCCGTTGTCTATAAAGGTAATGACCACCGAAAGAGGCTCCTCAACAAGCTCTACCCTCACGGTAGCGGGACCTATATCGGGGTTATACGCATAATAAGCTATATTGCTGAATAGCTCGTCTATGGCGATATCTATCTGCATCTGCACCTTCATGGAGCAGCCGTGTTCTTCAAGCTGTTCGTTTACGAAATCGGTGACTGCGGGAATATTTTCCACTGTGGCGTCAATTGTCAGTTCTTTCATCTTTATCCTCCATTCTGCACTTGTATTCAAGGCACAGCATTGTAATATCGTCAAACTGAGGCGCTTCGCCCACAAACAGGTCTATGTCAGCCTTAACGGCGGGGAGAAGCTCGGTAGGCGTCTTTTCCCTGTTGGCGTTGAGCACCTTTTCAAGACGCTCCATTCCGTAAAGCTCGTTTTGCGCATTTGTCGCCTCGGTAACGCCGTCGGTGTACTGGAAGAGCTTGTCGCCGGGGGACAGGGTGACGCTTCCCGCTTTATAGCGCATTTCCTCCATACCCGCAAGGACAAAGCCCGCCTTTATCTTATAAGGCTTATAGCTTTCGCCCGACTGCATTATGAAGGGCATTTCGTGTCCCGCATTAACAAAGGTAAATTCTCCCGTCAGCAGGTCGAGAACGCCTTCAAACGCCGTGATGAACAATCCTTCGCTGTTGGATTCGCACAAAAGGTCGTTCACCTCGGTGAACACCTCTCCCAGTCCTCGTCCCGACTGAGTGTGATCCTTGATGAGAGTCTTTCCTATGACCATGAACAATGCGGCGGGAACGCCCTTTCCTGAAACGTCGGCAACCACCACCGCAAGGTGTCTTTCGTCAACCATAAAGAAATCGTAAAAGTCGCCGCCTACTTCCTTGGCGGGGTCCATAGAGGCGAAGATGTCAAACTCCTCATGGTCGGGAAACGCAGGGAATATACAAGGAAGCATGGATTTCTGTATATGGGTGGCGACGTCAAGCTCAGCGCCGATACGCTCTCTTTCCGCTGTGACGCGGCTGAGGTTATAGATATACTCGTTAAGCTCGCTCACCATATAACGGAAGGACTCGGCAAGATCTTCCAGCTCGTCGCCTGTTTTCACATTGATGCTGAATCTGTCAAGATGCTCCATATTGTCGCTTACCAGACCGATAGCGGCGCGGTGCAGCGTCTGCAAAGGACGGATAAGTATTTTCCTGACATAGAAATAATAAGCGAAAACAGAGATGAAAAGCACTATAAGAGTTACAACCAGAGATACTATCATAAACTGCGTTATCTCGTCGTTTATCATATCCATGGAAACATCTATGCTGGCAAGTGCAACGGGAGTCCCGCTGCTGTCAAGAATGGCGACGTATGCGGAAGCAAGATAACCGTATGTATTGTTTCTTGTAATAAGTATCGTCTGCTCCGCGTCAACGGCGAACGCCTTGTGCATTATCTCGTTGCCGTCGCCGTAATAGTAGTCGTAATCTCCAAGGTCGCAGACGCCTTCCTCTCCCGGCACGCCCGAATCCCAGACGTAGACCATAACTTCCTCTTCGGGTACCACTACATAAAAATATTTCAGTCCCATATGGCTTTTAACGTTAAGAAGATAGCTGCGTATCTCCTCGTAGTAGTCGTCCTTTTCGCCTATCTGACCGTCGTGATAGTACCGCTTTATGCTGTCTCCGTCAATGATGTCGGCGGCGATGGAAGCCTGATTAAAAGCAAGCTGGGAATAATAATCCTCCATGGTGACACGGTAAAGCTGAGAGATGACAGGCGCAAGAGCAAGCAGCAAAAGCGCCGCCATGACTACCAGACCAAGCAGGAGCTTCGGCTGAAGCCGTATCTTAAATTTCTTTTTCATTTACGTTCCTCCGTGGGATAAATGTGGAGCCGCAGATGTCCGTCGCAGACGCGGTATAACAAGCGGTCCTGAGAAAGAAAACGAACCTCCCTGTCCACGGGAGCGCCGCCTGCCGCAAGGTCGGTCACATAAAACCATTCGCCGTTCAGCTCCACCTGCGTCATGCTGTTGTATTTTCTGAACATCTCCAGCGCGTCCATATGGGTCATTGTGTGGTGAAGCGTCAGAAGCTCCGCGTTCGGGCGTTTCCAGTAGGGGTGTCCGTTTTCCTGCGGTTTTGCCGCTTCCCAGCGGTCGTCAAAATTCTCTATGATGTCTTTTATCATCTCCCCTGCGTGAGCCGCACACTGAAGGTATATATCAACGCTGTCCGTCTGAGGTGTTACTTCTATGGTGCGCTGAGCGATGATGTCGCCCTGATCCAGCTTGGGAGCTAATTTGTGCATGGTCACGCCCGTGCGGGCAAGTCCGCGTTCCATAGCAGCCTCGATGGGATAGTAGCTGCGCCCCTGCGGCAAAAGAGAGCTGTGGGTGTTTATGCCCCTGAACTGAGGCAGGTCTTCGGGAAGAGTAAGTATGCGGTTGTATTCCGCGACGAAAAACAGCTCACAGCCTTCTTCCTCAAAATAGCGCGTTATCCTTTCGGGAGTTATTGATTCGTAATATACGGGGATACCCGCCTGTTCCGCCAGCGCAGTGATGGAATATTCGGCAAAATAATCCTCATTGTTGTGATATGTATATAAAGCGAGTATCTCGTGCTCTTTCAGAAAATATTCAAAGCAGGACAAGAATACGTCGCTTCCGAAATATACGATCCTCATACGCTTTTCCTCCGCGTTAGATTTTAATAATAAGTGTGTTGAAGCCTTGGTAGCGTCTGTAATAAAATTCCTTCGCACGCTTTTTTATGACTAAGATCCCCATGCTGTCCATATCGAAATCGTCGTCCTCATTGGCTTTGTTGGTGTTCATTTCAAAGGGGTTGAACGAGGTGGCGTCGTCCCGCATATGAAGCTCCAGCAGACCGTTTTCGTCCATTACGGCGGTTATCTGTATATATCCGTCCTCTCTGCCGTTAAAGCCGTGATTGAGGATAGCCATTCCCACTTCCTCAACGGTCATGGTGACAAGGAGCTGCTGCTTCATATCGGCTCCCCACATTTTGCAGACGGATTCAAGCTCGTGACTTATGTCCATAATATCGGTGGAGTTGCTGAGGATCGTCCTTTGAAAAATGCGCTGCTGCGACAGCTCGGCTTTGCGGTATCGTCCGCCTGCGCTCAGCAGGGCGAATATCAGAAGCGATCCCGCTTCCGTAAGCAGGAACAGCAGCCAGAAATATTCCAGACCGAAGCTGTAACATAAAAAAGTGAGCGGTATCAGGAGAACAGCGCCGCGCAGTGTTTCCAAAACAAAGGAGGGCTTTTCGTTTTCACACGCCTGATAATAGCTGCAAAGCAGGATATTTATTCCCGCAAAGACCGCAGCGGCACCGTACAGCCTCAGAGCAACAAAAGCCAGCGACTGTGAAGAAGAGCCGTCTATGCCGAAGAGCATACACATTCCCATGGGGAACAGCTCCACAAAAGCGATCAGAATGCCGCCGAGCAAAAGCCCGCTGATAAAGCCGAGGCGGACGGCGCTCTTTTTCCCCTGCTTGTTGCGTTCTCCCTGATATGTGGAAAGGATAGGCTGCATAGCCCGCCCTGTCCCTTCAAACAGATACAATATAAGATACGACGTATTCTGTATCAGGTCGAATACCGCCACCGCCGCTTCTCCGCCGAGACGGATAAGCAGATTGTTGCAGATAAGAAAAAATATCATCTGGTACAGATACTGCACCGAAGTGGCAAGACCCGCTTTCAGCGCGGAAAAAGCAGACTTCAGCCATTTAATACGCGCAAGTGCGAAGCGCAACGAATGCTTTTTACTGAAAAATCCCGGCAGGTATATGCATATCGTGATTATCTGTCCCAAAGCGGTGGAAAGAGCGGCTCCGCGGGTCCCCATATCAAATACCAGAACCAGAAGCAGGTTCAGCAGGATATCGCAGATATTTCCAAGTACAGAGCCTGCTCCCGCCCGCTGCTGACTTTCATCGTTGCGAAGATAATAGTTGAAGATATTTGACATATAAAACAAGGGAGTAGCCGCTACAAGTATTTGCAGATAATCCTTTGTCGCAATGTAAAGAGCGCCGTCCGCAGGCTTTGTGCCCAGCAGAGCCAGCAGCGGCTCGATAAACACGTTGCCCAGCACGGCGGTGGCGACGCTGAATATCAGCGACAGCCAGAAAACACCGTTAAAGCTGCTTACTGCGTCTTTTTCCTTTCCCTGACCCATAAGGCGGGAATATCTGACCGAACCGCCCAGACCGAATCCGTGAGCGAACATACAGTTTATCATGTACACGGGAAGGATAAGACCTATCGCGGCAAGTCCCACCGTGCCGAGCTTCTGCCCTACAACGACCGCGTCCGCCATGTCGCTCAGCGCCCAGCCGAAGGAGGAAAGAATGGCGGGTATCCACAGCCGTCGGAACATCTGCCTTGTAAAGCTGTCTTTTGGCTTTTTCAGAATTTCTTCATTTTGCATGGGGATACGATCTCCGTTTTACTCGATTGTCAGAATATCGCTGAAGCCTGTTATTTCAAATACTTCCATAACAGTTTCGTTCACGTTTCGTATTACCATATTCCCCTGCTTGTTCATCACCTTCTGAGCTGCCAGAAGCACACGAAGTCCCGCAGAGGATATGTATTCCAGCTCCGCAAAATCCAGCGTCAGATCGGTGACGCCGTTTACGCTGTGTTTAAGCTCCGCTTCAAGCTGAGGAGCGGTCGTGGTGTCAAGACGCCCCGCCAGTGTTAGTTCAAGAGCTGTTCCCTGTTGATTTTTGTTGATAGTCATTACATCGACCTCCAAAAAATTATTTATATTTTTAATTTGTGTGCATATTAAGTCTTATACGAGCGGTGAACGCCTCTTTTTCCGCGTCAAAGCGGAATTTGGCGCTGCCGTCGTATTTCTGCGCCGTATGGGTTATGCTGCGCAGACCGTAACCGCCGCCTTCCCTGTCGCTTAAAAACGCCTCGGCGGGTGAAAATCCGTCCTCAGTCTGATAATGGCGGTTAAGATGTATCTCCTTGCAGGAATTGGAAATTTCTATGGCAAGCGAGCCTTGTACCGTGCCGATATTCACGTTTACCCAGCGGTCGTCGCCGCATTTTTTGCAGGCATTCACCGCGTTTTCCATGGCGTTGCCCAGCAAAACGGTAAGGTCGGCAGGCTCGATGGAAATGAGGCTGCCGCATTCGGCGTGTACCTCGCAGGCTATGCCCTGATCTCTTATCATGCCGACGTAATATTGCAGCAGACCGTTAACCGTCATATTTTCACAGTATATCTCGCTGTCACGCTTTACAGTGGTATTTATGACCTTGGAAAGATAAGCCTTCATTTCTTCAAGCTGCCCCTGATCCAGCATATCGTTCAGAGCGTTGTAATGATGGCGCAGGTCGTGGCGCATACGGCGGGTATTTTCCATATCGCCCACTATCATTTCATATTGCAGCTGTCTTATCTCCATGGCGCGGCGCTGCTCAGCGTCATGCTTTCTGCGGACGGATTCGCGGAAAACGAGCCAGAATATCAGCATCTGATCCAGCATCATGAACAAAAGCAGCGGCAGATAAAAACGGAATATACCTATCTCACCGAATACCGTGTCAAAATATACCGCCATGGCAAAATACACAAGCGTGGATAAGATGACCACCACAAATTCCCGCTTCATACTCTGCGGCTCGATCTGACTGATATATTCCCTCAGCGGTCGGATGACCACCATGATCATAAGCGGCAGCAATAAAGCGTCAGCGGCGGCATAAAGCAGCAGGAAAGTCTCGGTGTAGGGGTAGGCGGTAGTGTCAGGCGAGGTGTAAAACAGTGCGTAGACCGCATTTACCGCCACAAATTCGGTGGCTGCGTAAAACAGCACGATGAAAAATACCATAACCTTTTTCATCAGAGATTCCCGCACGAGCCAGACATATGCCGCCAGAATAAGCAATATCGCGGCGGTCATAAAGGAATTTGATATGATGACGTGTCTCGGATATGCTTCAATATCCCGCAGGCACAACACCGCCGAAAACGCGGCGGACATTATTACCGAAGCCGCCGTTATCCCGATGAACACCGATCGACGGCGGAAACGGTAAGCCTCTTTCGGAAAAGGCAGAAATATCATCAGTGCGCATGGAAAGAACTGTATAAAAAATCCTGCCGCATTCTGCAAAAAAACGATCATAATTTACCCCCTCCCCGCAAAACTTTTGCGATGAGAAAGCCGATCAAATACATAATCGTCATAGGCCGCGCGTATAGCGGTGCTGTGCCGCACCGCGATGGGAAGACGGATGCCGTTCCGAAGGGTACAGGTATCTACCCCCATCTGTACGATGTAATCCATATTGACTATTATGCCTCGGTTTATCCTCAGAAAACTGCTGTCCAGCTTTTTTTCAATCTCGCTGAAGGGCATCCAGACCTTCAGCCTTCTTCCGTCAGACAATGAAACATTTACAGCGTGATTGTCGTTCTCAAAAAGACATATCTGATCCATAAACACCGTGTGTCTGCACGCGCCCACGGTAAAGGTCATTATCTTTCTCTTTTCCGTGCGAAGCTCCGCGAGCCTGCGAAAAGTTTCTATTATCCCCTGCGTCGTTACGGGCTTCACAAGATAATGCAGAGCGTGAAGAGAAAAGGCGTCAACAGCGTGATCCGTGCTGGTGGTGACAAACGCTATCCCCGTTTCAGGCGATATGCTTTGGAGCTTTTTCGCAACGTCAACGCCGTTTTCACCTATCATATAAATATCAAGAAAAGCAACATCAAAATGGGGTATTTACTTTGCCGCTTCCAGCAAGGAGGAACCGTTCAAAAACTTTTCGGCGCTGCGCGTCGGATCCCAGCCGTGAAGCGCACGTTCAAACTGTTCCTGTTCTCTCGGATCGTCATCGCAAACTGCGATACGCATACAGTTCCTCCTTTCGCAGTAAAGCTTCCGCTTAAATTTTAACTGTCGGTTTTGTTTCAGCAGGCTATTTAATTATAGCATAATTTCAGTTCATTTTCAATAAAACCACTTTGACGTTTTTGTAATAAAAAGTGATTTTTAAGTAATCGGTTTATCATATCCCGCCTTTAAATACAATACCGTTATCAGCCGAAAAGCCGCTGAACATCGGGCTTTGCGGGTATGGCAGAGTAACGGCTCGGTATTTTACGATGTTATATTTAGGAAAATAAGCAACGCGTGGTGTTTGTTATAATTGGAACGGCGGTGATACCTTTAAATTGTCAAAATATTGCTGAATTAAACCGTCAGTTGATTTTTTCAACGGTATATAAACGGAAAAGTCATTGTTTTTGTTGTTGTGATGTGGTAATATAATTGCAGAACAAGCGCTTGTTACTTTATTTTAAGGAGTTTATTATGGATATTATCATTTCGCAGAGGCTGAAGGAATTGAGAGCTGAAAAGGGCAGCACGCAGGAGGAGCTGGCGGGCTTTCTGTCTGTCAGTATCCAGGCGGTGAGCAAGTGGGAGAGGAACGAGAGCTTGCCTGACATAACGCTGCTGCCGAGGATAGCGGCGTATTATAATGTCACTGTTGACGACCTTTTGGGGGTGGACTCGCAGAGAAAAGAGGAGGAGATAAGCAAAATCTGGAATGAAGTGCAAAAGCTGAGATATCAAGGGAAAAATGAGGAGCAGATACAGCTTTTAAGAGAAAAAATAAAGGAATATCCAAACAGCGCATTCCTGCTTATGACGCTTGCGTATTCGCTGTTCTGCTATTATTTTCAAAGCGGGATCGATCTAAGTAAGGAAGATTTCCGCAAATACGCTGAGGAAACAGTGGAGCTTTGCAAAAGGGCGATTAAGTACAACAAGGGAGAAGATGTGGGAATAGACAATGGCTGCAGACAGCTCCTTGTTTACAACTACGCCAATCTTGACAGGTACGACGAGGCTATGAAGATAGCCGAAAGTATGCCAGACATATGTTCATGCTCCAACTTGCTCCGCCCACGAGCAATGAAAGACATGGAAGAAATCATAAAGCAGCGTCAGGCAAATATTCTCACATTTATCGACCTACTGGATAATCAGATGTGGTACATGGACTCAAGAGAAGATTACAGTGTTAATCAGAAACTGAAGCTGAAACAGATGATGGAAAGGGTCATGCTGGAGGTCTTGGGCGAAAACCCCTGTTTCTATAACGAAAGGCTGTTTTTCATCAAAATCGGCATAACGTGGGAATTTATAAAGCTGAAGCGTTATGACGAGGCGCTGGACGCTTTGGAAAAGGCGTTTGAGTATGCGGTAAGCTTTGAGGAAAGAGCTGATAAAGGAAAGTACAGCGTATTCTGGCTTGATAAGGTAGTGGATAACCGTGACGGCATTTCAAAGCAATCGGAAGATACGTTGTACGATAATATGCTGAAACAAATGACAAATATGGTGAGCCATGACAGCTATTATGAAACAAATGAAAGGTTTAAGGCTGTAAGAGAAAAGACTGTTGAAAAATTGGAACAGTTAAAGGCTGAAAAGTAAGAAAAAATCCGCAAGGCGTGAGGCTTTGCGGATCTTTTTATGACAGCAGGACTGCCTGCGAATAGAGGAGAACTCCTTTTGTGGAATTGGGGTGGATATGGTCGAGAAGGTAAAGGCTGCTCAGAGCTGTGGAAAAGGCTTTCTTCAGGTAGGGGTTGGGGTCAATGAAGAAAATGTTTTCCTTATCGCAGTAATCTTTAAGGGCGGCGGAATATTCGTCGTTGAGGGCAGTTTTTTCTCCATAGGAAAGCGGGCAGAACGGGTCGCCGTCCTCGGAATACCACGGAGCGATAAAGATAAATCCCGCATTCGGGGAGGACTGCTGCAAAGCTGTTTTTAAAGCAGTCATCTGTACGATGTAATCGCCGCTTGTCATAGCGCAGGCGCTTTCGTCACGGTATCTTACGTCGTTTGTGCCTATTGCGATGACGTAAAGATCGGCTTTTGGTATCGAGGCGACGTTTTCGTTTATGTAAGATATGGTGCAGCCGCCTTTGGAGAAGTTGTATATTGTCTTATCAGGGAAAAATCCCTCTATCGGCTCATACCACGGGCAGCCGCCGTTTTTCGTGCCTTCCGTAAGGCTGTCGCCTATGAAGCAGACAGTCTGAGCTTTCTCCATTGATCTATAAAGCGGACTTTCCTTCATCTTGTCGGTAAGCTCAAGACCTGTGGTTTTCGTGCGGAGAAATCCGTTTTCGTTAAAATAATATCTTTCCGTGACGGAGGAAATATCCATTTCACTTCCGAAAACAACTTTTGTCACCGTCTTGTTGGCGGAGTTTGCTCTGTCAAGATCATCAGTGCTGAGCGTATTTCTGAGAGCGTCGTCGTTCATTATATCGAACGTGGGTATCGCACGGAAATTTCCGTTTATTGCAGATTGGGTGTAAAGCGGGACAATGCCGCCGCCTATGATCTGTTTGGTGGTCTTGTCTATGTAAATTTCCGTGAGCATACTGATGTCTCCCTGATTTTCACGGTAGATATTGGCAAAGTTTCCGGGGCAGTAAGCGGTGAATACCCTTTTCCCGCCATATTCCTCTATCGTTATGGGCTGAACGGAGTGGGAATGGTCGCCTAAAATTATATCTGCTCCGCAGTCTTTGAATATCTTAAACCATACATCCTGCTCTTCGTTGGGCTGATTGGAAAACTGAGTGCCTATGTGGGGCAGGACTATTATAAGGTCGGGGGACAGCTTTTTTGCTTCCTCAAAATCCTGCTGTACTGAAGCCTTCAGGCGTTCAAACAGTGTACCCCCCGCTTCAAAATCTGATATGAACGAGGTAAGATATGACAGTTCGCCATCTGCAAGCTCTTTTGTATCATAGTAATTGCAGCCGTAGGTGTAGGAAAGAAATGCCATTCTTATCCCGTCCTTTTCTATCAGCTTTACTCTTGACTGCTGCTTTTCGGCTTCACTTCGGTAAGAGCCTGTGTGGTCAAGTCCCGCCTTGTCAAGAATATCAAGAGTGCGCAGCGCTCCCGCTTCTCCCTTGTCGAGGAGGTGATTGTTGGCGGTGGTGACAAGGTCAAAGCCCGCATTTTTTACTGCTGAAGCAAATTCATCGGGGAAATTCAGGTACAGCTCCTTTCCGTCGTCAAAATTGCTTGTGGTGTAGCCTGCTTCTTCCCCCGCCATAGGTCCTTCAAAAACGCCTATTGCAAGATCTGCGGAGGAAATGTACTTTTCCGCATACTGAAAGACGGGAGAAAAATCGTAGCCGTTTTCGGTGTATCCTCGTTTTACTTGATCCTCCAGAAGGATAAGGTCGCCTGCGAAGGTGATACGAAAGGCGTTGTCAAAGGAGGACTGCTGTTCGGCGGTCATTACGGGATAGATAATATCGTCAGCCTGATTTTCCGAGGGGCTTTCCGCTTCGGGCGGAGAAGTGAAAAAATCTGCGTAAGATCTTGCTACAACTGAAAAGACAAATCCGAGAGCTACAAGCAAAAGCGCGAGCTTTGCAAAAGAAAATTTCTTGGCATTTTTATCTGTAAATATTGCCGCCCCCGAATCTGCGAAACGGTCAAGATATTTTGCGGCAAGGTTGTTTCCGAACACAAAGCACAGCAAAAGTGCCGCAATTACCGCAGAGATTATTATAACAGCTTCGCCTTGCGCTTTTATCAGATCGCTGAGCCATATCGTAAAGGGGCGGTGCAAAAGGAATATCCAAAGGGAATTCCTGCCTATCAGAGTGAGAAAGGGAATATTTTTATCAGGAGAAATACAGCGTATGCCGTAAATCGCAAGAAATGCGATAATATAAAGAGCGATCCTGCCGAATGCGCCGTAGGCGTTGTCATAACCGTACATAAGCAGCGCATTGTCGGAATATCTGAAGAAGCTGTAAGCGAAAAATGCAGCCGCGGCAGCAATAATGATAACGGCAATTCCCTTCAACAATCGATTTGTGTATTTTTCGGAGGAAAGCGCCTCACTCTTTTCCGCAGACAGCTTATATCCGAACATATAATACGGATAGAAGGCTATTATCCTGGCGGCGGCAAAGGTGTTGTTCACCGACGGGAAAAAGCCGATTAAAAGAGATACTACAAGAAGAATAAGGTTTATTTCACGGAATTTTGCTATATGATGAGCGGTGAGCCGCCATATTACCAGCGCAGGAAGATACCAGAAGGAATAAAGCGGTTCCAGAAGAGAGCCGAAGCCGAAGATAAAGCCCATTATGCTGTTGAAAATAAAGTAAAGAAACAGCAGTCTTATTATGGCAAAGGGACTGCGGGAACGCTCGCTTTTGCCAAAATAGCCTGAAACAAAAACAAAGGCGGGCATATGGAACATATAGATGTAGTCCACTATGCTGTTTATCGTCTGCGAAGTATTCTGAAGCTGATACAGGATATGAGCGAACACCACAAGCAGTATAAGGGCGCCCTTTATGTTGTCCCAGTAGGCGCTGCGCTGTTTTGCTTCTGTCATTGTTGTTCCTCCTCTCATTTATTTTTCCAGCACCGCCAAGGCGCATTTTATGCCGTCTACGGCGGCGGACATAATTCCTCCCGCATAGCCTGCGCCCTCGCCGCAGGGGTAAAGTCCTTTAAGAGAAACGCTTTGGAGAGTGTCGTCACGGACAAGGCGGACAGGCGAGCTGCTGCGGGTCTCGGGACCTGTAAGCACCGCCTCGGGGTCTGCAAAACAGGATATCTTTTTTACGAAAAGGGGAAGCGCCTGCTTTATCGATTCCACGGCGTATTCGGGGAGATATTCGCTTGGGTGGGCGTAAAATACGGCGGGGCGGTAGGTGGGGGTTACCTTGCCGTAGGAGGTTTCGGAAGATGTGTTCAATAATTTTCCCACTGTTATATAAGGAGCGTTGTAGGAGGCTGAAAGGGCGTAGGCGGCGCGCTCGATTTTTTGCTGGAGCAAAAATCCGCCGAAAGGAGTTTTGTCGGGGAAATCCTCGGGAGTTACCCCCACCAAAACGGCGCTGTTGGCGTTTTTGCCGTCACGGGCGTAAAAGCTCATTCCGTTTGTGACCACGGTTCCCTTTTCGGAGGAGGAGGCGACCACGTTCCCGCCCGGGCACATACAAAAGGTGTAAACGCCTCTGCCGCTTGGAAGATGTACCGCAAGGCGGTAATCGGCGGGCGGGAGCAGGTGGAATGGGGCGTTTTCGCCGTACATACTGCGGTTTAGGTCGGACTGCAAATGCTCTATCCTCATACCGACGGAAAAGGGCTTTGGCACAAGCAGCACGCCGCTGTCGCAGATCATTCTGAAGGTATCTCGGGCGCTGTGTCCTATGGCTAAAATCAAATCGTTCGTTTCTATCTCAAAAGGCTGTCCTGATTTTTCGTATGTCACGGAAATAAGGCGGTTTTCTTTGGCGTTTATCTTGGTCAGCTTTGCGCCGAAAAGTATCTCGCCGCCTAATTTCTTTATGGTTTCACGAAGATTTTTCACCGTGGGCATAAGGCGGTCAGTGCCGATGTGAGGCTTTGACTGATAAAGTATCTCGGCGGGTGCGCCGTGAGTGACAAAATCGTGGAGGACCTGACGAATAAGGGGGCTGTTTATGCCTGTGTTCAGCTTGCCGTCGGAAAATGCTCCTGCTCCGCCTTCACCGAACTGAACGTTACATTCCTCGTCAAGCTCGCCGCCATTTGTGAAAATGTCGGTCTTTTTGCGGCGGTCGTCAACATCCTGCCCACGCTCAAGTACGATTGGGCGTGCGCCTGCTCTTGCAAGGGTCAGCGCGGCAAAGATACCCGCAGGTCCGAAGCCCGCTATGACAGGGCGTTTGGGGAGCTTTGACGGCTGAATTTCAAGGGGAGAAAATGGGATATATTTTTCCCACTTCCCTGCTTTCAGATACTTATGCTCGTTTTTTACTTCTGCCGCTATCGTGGCGGCGTAGTGAATGTCGGACTTTCTGCGGGCGTCAAGGGACAGCTTTAACAGCTTTATCTCCCCGATTTCCTCACATAAGCAGGAAAGCCGCTTTGCGGCGGCTGTTCGTATGGTGTTTTCGTTGTATTCTGGTGGAAGGGTTATTTGGAGTTTTATCATTTCAGTTTCCTTTTATGAAATCGGCGGCGGAGATACCCGCTTTTATTCCCGTGGCGAAGGCAAAATGAAGATTGTTCCCGCCGCAGTCGCCGTGTGCGTCGATAATTTCTCCCGAAAGGAAAAGTCCGTCCACTTTAATGGACATAAGCGAGGAGGAAAGCTCAGTTCCCTTTACGCCGCCCGCTGTGACCTGCGCCGAGTTGAAGTCGGCGGGAGCGGAGGTTTCAAAAGCAAGAGCTTTTGAGGCTTTGGCAAGGGTTTGAAGTTCAGTCGGGGAGAGAGTTTTGGCGGGGCGGTCGGGGTTTTGGTTTATGCGTTTCAACAAATATACTCCGAGACGGCGGTTGAAAACGCCTGTCAGGGCGTCGGCGGAGGAAAGGGTTTTGCGGGAAGATACCGCCATTGTCAGCATTTCTTCTGTTTCGGAAAGAGTTTTTTCGGGGAATAAATCGAGTGTCACGTTCGCTTTTTCCTTGGGATAAACTGCGGACAAATCAAAAATGCATATTCCCGAAAGGGCGGTCTTGGTGAACTGGACTTCGCCCTGAACAGTTTTAAGCGTTTTTTTGCCAATGTTCAAAGATGCGGCGCATTTTACCCGCAAGCCGTCAAGAGGCTTTGTGTTTTCGGCGGGAATGGGGCAGAGAGCGGGGTGCAAAGGGGTTATCTCAATTCCCGCAGATCTTGCAAGAGAAAGGCAGGAGCCGTCGCTCCCCTGAACGGGTGAGGCGCAGCCGCCACCTGCAAGAACGACGGCTTTTGAATAAAGCGTGCCTTTGTCGGTGGTAATTTCAAAAACGCCGTTTTTGCGGGAAAGCGAAGTGCATTTTGTTTCGGTGAGGAGCGTTGCTCCCGCATTTTCAGCGGCTAAGCGCAGGGCGTCAAGCACTGACGACGCTGTGTTTGAAAGCGGGTAGATACGCCCTGCGGGGTCGGTGTAGGTGAACATTCCAAGCTGCTTGAAAAAGGGACGGATATCGGGAAATTCCGCAAGTATGGGAGAGACGTCAAAGGAGCCGTGAAAGCTGTCGGCAGTTATGTTTTCGCGGCTGAGGTTGCAGCGGCCGTTGCCTGTGGCGAGGAGCTTTTTTCCCGCTCGCGGCAGGCGTTCAAGAAGGCAGATGTCCTTCACGCCGTTTTCAGCGGCGGAAACGGCGCAGGCAAGTCCTGACGCTCCTGCGCCGATTATTGTTAAATCATGTGGGGTCATTGGTTGTCCTTTCGGGGAATTTATTATTCGGCGATTATCGTAAGCATTTTGTTTTCGCCCTTCTGAAACTCGTATTCTGTGGGCTTTATCTCCACTTTGTATAATGATTTGAAATAATTTATCACGTCTGAAACAAGCTGAGTTTTTTCGGCGTCAAGGTCAACTATGGGAAATATCCTTATTTCCTTGCAGACACGAAGCATTTCGCTTATTGACTTTATATGAAAATCATAGCCGAGAGAGGTATACATAAGCAGAAAATGAGAGCTTAAGCCTATATCAAACGCGCCCTTTTCATATGGCAGCTTGTCGGGAAGCTGGTGATAAATGTAGCGATTTTCTTTTTTCCCTTTTTCAAAATCGGAAAGGAACAGTTTCATAGCCGACATACGGACGTTTTCAAGCTCGTCAAGGGTCTTTATGTTTTTCCAGACGTAATTTTCCGTGTTGTTCCTCATCTGCTCCATAACAATGTCGCGCACTTCGTTTATGCGGTCCCGCAGGGCGTTTTCGGAAAAACTATATATCGGGTCAAAGGAGGTCACGCTGTATCCCTGCTGTGAGGCTTCGCAGTTGAAGCTTGCAGGACCATCGCCGAAGCCCGCTATCTTCTTTTTCATATCTTCATCTGTAAGGCAGAACATTGCTATGTATTCCGCAAAGTTCCTGCCCCATGGGACAACGCTGTTCAGCTTGAAAGACATATTTGTTCCTCCGAGTATTCAATCGTTGTACAAAACTCTTTTCCAATACCCTTTGAAATAGAAGAAAAGGGCGAGGGCGGCGGATATTATCCAGCCGATTGGCCATGACCACCAGATACCCACTACTCCCGCAAACTGCGAGAATACAAGCGCAAGGATAACGCGAAGGAGCAGGTCGGTGAAGGTGGACGCCATAAAGCATTTCATAACGCCCGCGCCCTTTAAAATGCTGTCGGCGGTGAGCTTGGCGCAGACCGTGAAATAAAACGGGGAAACTATCAGAAGAAAGTCTGTGCCTGTGGAGATTACCAGCGCTGAAGGGTCCTCAACGAAAAGCTCCACCAAAGGGGTGTGGAAAACAAGGGCGATAAGCGTCACTGTCAGCGCAACTATCTCAGACATTATAAGTCCCGATTTAAAGCCTGCCTTTACACGCTCGGGCTTTCCCGCGCCAAGGTTCTGGGCGGTGTAGTTGGAAAGTCCTCCCGAAAGAGTGGTGAACATAGTCACCGCAAAGGTGTTCAGCTTTATTGCGGCGGTGTAGCCCGCTATTACGGCGGGAATGCCGAAGCCGTTCACGGCGCTTTGTATAAAAAGATTTCCCACGGAAACAAAGCTCTGCTGTAAAACACTTGGAATTGCAAGGCGGGAGATCCTCAATAAAGCGGACGACGAAAAAAGCTTAGGCTTTTCGGGAGCTTCTATTGCTTTAAGGCGTCTGAACAGTATCAGTGTGGCGGCGATAGAAGCAACGCCCTGCGCTGCAAGAGTTGCGAGGGCAAGTCCGCCTACTCCCATTTGAAATACCTGAACGCAGAGAAGGTCAAGCCCCACGTTGCCCACAGACGAGCATATCAGCAGGACAAGGGGAGTTTTTGAGTCCCCTAAGGAGGAGAAGACCGCTGTGGAAACGTTGTAAAGGAAAAGGAACACCAGTCCGAAGGTGTATATCCTCAGATAATCGGCGGAATCGGTCATTATCTCGTCGGGCGTGCTTAAAGCGGTGAGCATGGGCGTGCAGAACACGGTCCCTACAAGAGTCAGGAAAAGGCTGAGAAAAATTATGGAAACGTAAGAGGTGTTTATGGCGGTCTTCATTTCCGTCAGCCGCTTTGCGCCGAAAAGGTTGCTTATCAGGATAGACGCGCCCTGAGATGAGCCTAAGGCGAACGCCATGAATATCATCGTTATAGGGAACGACGCGCCTACCGCCGCAAGGGCGTTTTCACCGAGGCATCTTCCCGCAATAACGGTGTCGGCTATGTTGTAGAATTGCTGGAATACTGCGCTGAGAAGAAGAGGAAGGCTGAAATTCAGCAGAACCCTCCACGGTTTCCCAACGGTCATATCTGTTATCATCTTTCTGTTGTCCTTTTGTTGTGTTTTATGTTTGATTGGGTATAGGAACGCTTATTTTTCCGCCCTTGCGGTCTGCTCATCTTATTAGTGCGGAAACGAGGCAGTCTGATTATTCTTAACATCACTTGACATACAAAGTAACTCTGTTTCCATCCAAAATCATCCTGTCACCGTTTTCATATTCATCACCTAACATATTTATCTGAAACATATGCATACCTAATTTATCGGAATCTTCATTTTTTATATACACCGACATGTATATATGATAATACTTTCCCGTATCAGTTTCAATGTTAGTAAGCTCGGGTCTTATTTTTTCCCAAGTTTCTTCGCGTCCTCCGCTTCCGCCATCATTTTCATATGAAATAATCTTTCCGTCAATAAAACCCATTACCTCATCAATTTTTGCGTCAAAATCATCACTGTTTTTCAATTCATCGCAAAACATAGCTTTTAAAGATACTGCGTCGCCAGATTTTAAACAGCTCATTACCTCTTCGCCTATTTCCTCTGCCGCCTTGCTCTTGTCTCCCAAAGGGTTTTGGGGACTGCTTAATTTTGAGTTACAGCCCGAAAGTAAGGTCAATATTATGCTTATAACAAAAATCGCAATACAAAACAATATTTTCTTCATTTTACGATCGTTCCTTCTTAAAACATTAGGCGAATCATTACTACACCTAATAATCATCTTCGTTTGTACGTTCCTTACAGGGGCTATCTGGTTTGGGTTTTTTCAGCTATTAACAAACTTATTTTTTCAACGCCGTCACGTCTCAGCTGATTTAAAGCGGAGGCGGAAAGGGTAAGGTCGGGGTCTATATCGCAGGTTATTTTCCCTGTGGTGAACACTGTGCCGCCAAGCTTGCCCATGCGTTCGGTCACGTCTGACTGCGTTAACGGGCGGTTAATGGCGGGAGCGGGTGTTTCACCGATAACGGCGGCGGTCATATCGTCGCAGGTGAAGATACATTTTGAGGGAGTTCCCTGTTTTATCTCAATGTGCATATCAAGGGTGAAGCGCTTGTATGGCGCTCTGTAAAGCTCACGCAGCTTTTTCAGCGCTTCGGGAGTTCCCTCGGTATCTTCCTTTGAACGGACGCCCTGCATATCTTTAAAAGTGCCGTCGTAATAGGCGCTTGTAAAGCCGCTGCGGGAAAATACGGAGCGGAGCAGTTCCTTATCGGTCTTTTGTCCGTCAAGCGCCGCGCGGCACTGACTTACGGCGGCGGCAACATATTCGGGGCGCTTCATTCTGCCCTCTATCTTGGCGGAGGTGACGCCTGCCTGCTCCAGCTCTTTCAGCTTGTCTATCAGGGAAAGGTCTTTCAAGGAAAGGACGTTTTCACGGTCGCCGCATTTGTAATTAAGACGGCAGGGCTGAGCGCACAGGCCGCGGTTGCCGCTTCTGCCGCCGAGAAAGGCGCTGAGCAGGCACTGTCCGCTGAGGCAGACGCAAAGCGCACCGTGAACGAACACTTCAGTTTCTATATCAACGTTTGAGGTGATATTTCTTATTTCCTCCAGAGAAAGCTCACGGGGCAGGACTACGCGGGTGAAGCCCTGCCTTTTTGCAAATTCTGCGCCGCTTGCCGAGGTCACGGTCATCTGCGTTGAGGCGTGAAGATGAAGTCGGGGAGCGGTCTGCCTTATAAGCTGTGCCGCTCCCATATCCTGCACTATTACCGCGTCTGCACCTGCTTCGTCAATAAATCGGACGGTGTTTTTCAGCTCTGAAAGCTCGTCGTCGAACATCAGTGTGTTTATTGCGGCGTATACCTTTACTCCCTGTCGGTGAGCCTTGTCCACAGCGGAGGAAAATTCCTCCTGTGTGAAATTGGCGGCGTTTTTGCGGGCTGAAAAGGAGCGCAGACCCAGATATACTGCGTCTGCGCCTGTGTTAAGGGCGGCTTCGAGGCTTTCGGGCGAACCGCACGGAGCGAGTATCTCTAACATATGGTCATCTGAACTCCTGCGCTGCCGCCTATTTGCTCTTCCGTTTTTGAAATTTTTTCTTTAAGCACTTCAATTTCCTCATGAGCCTGTTTAAGCTCTTCTTCCTTTTTCTTCACATAAAGGTCGAAGCTCGCCTCATAATTGGAAAGAGTGGAGCGCATTTTCTCGTTGTCCTTTATCTTTTCCTCAAAAGCCTTTTCCTTTTCGGCTGAGGTCTTTTCAAAACCTTCTTTAAGTATCATGACATCAAGTTCATGCTCTTCCTTCAGGTCTTTTATCTTCTTTTCATAGTCGGCGAGCTGAGTCGCGTGGCGTTCGTTCTCCGCCTTTTTCGCGGCAGAAACTGCGGCGCTTTCGTCTTTGGCAGTCTGAAGCTGCTGCTTTAAAGAGGCTATCTCGTTTTTAAGCTGCTCGTTTTCTTTTTTATCGCTGTTATCGGCGGCAAGACGAAGCTGTTCCTCAAGCCTGCGCTTTGTGCCGTCAAGCTCGGCTTTTACGCTTTCAAGCTGCGCCGAGTTTTCCTCCAGCTTTTTCTTTGCTTCAGCGGCGGCGTTATTTTCAGCGCGAATTCCGCTTTCTATCTCGCCCATCAGTATCATGGACGCCATGGTGGTTATCTCCACCTCGTTCATGCTTCGGGTGTTTCTTGCAACATAGCTTATGGTCTTTTCAAGACGGTCAGCCAGCTCCACTATCTTCTCCGCGCTTTCATCGGTCTTCAGGCTGTAATCTCGACCTGCTATCCTTACTGTTACCTTTTCCATATGTATTCCTTCCTCGGTTTCAGACGGGCTGAATTTTTTCATACACTTCTATTATAAACGATTTTTCAAAACTTTTAAAGGGGTTTTGAAAAAAATGTCCTTGTTTTTTTTATATTTAAGTGTTATAATAACCTATGCAAATATTTCCGAATAAAATAAAGCTGTACATAGAAAGGTATTTTTGATATGAAATTAGGTATGGTAGGTCTTCCCAATGTGGGAAAAAGCACGCTTTTCAACGCCCTCACGAACGCAGGGGCGGAATCCGCAAACTATCCCTTCTGCACTATCGAGCCGAACGTGGGCATTGTCAGCGTTCCCGACAAAAGACTGGATAAGCTGGCGGAAATGTATAATCCCGAAAAGTTTACTCCCGCGACCCTTGAATTTGTGGATATAGCGGGACTTGTAAAGGGCGCGTCAAAGGGCGAGGGACTGGGAAACAAATTCCTCGCGGACATAAGAGAGGTGGACGCCGTAGTTCACGTTGTGCGCTGCTTTGAGGACGACAATATCATTCACGTTGACGGCTCTATCGGAGCAAAGAGAGATATTGAAACGATAAATCTGGAGCTTATCTTCAGCGACCTTGAAATTCTGGCAAGAAGGCTGGACAAGGACAAAAAGCTGCTCAAGGGCGACAAGGGCATGCAGAAGGAAATCGATTTTCTCGAAAGGCTCATCGCTCATATGGAGGAGGGCAATACCGCACGCTCCTTTGATTTCACCGAGGAAGAACGGGAAATGATAAAGTCAACTCCCCTGCTGTCAAACAAGCCTGTCATTTACGCCGCAAATTTAAGCGAGGCGGATTTCAGAGGAGATATAAACAACAACGAGCAGTATAAGGCTATCGTGGAGATAGCAGAGGCGGAAAACAGCATGGTTCTGCCTATCTGCGCTCAGATAGAGGCGGAGATTGCGGATATGGACAAGGAGGACAAGGAGATGTTCCTTGCCGACCTGGGGCTGGAGGAAAGCGGGCTGAACCGCATAATCAGCCAGGGCTATTCCCTGCTGGGGCTCATCTCTTTCCTGACGGCAGGTCAGCAGGAGGTGAGAGCGTGGACGATAACAAAAGGCACGAAGGCTCCTCAGGCGGCGGGTAAGATACACACTGACTTTGAAAAGGGCTTTATCAGAGCGGTGGTCGTGGCTTATGACGATCTTGTTGCCTGCGGCGGAATGGCAGGCGCAAAGGAAAAGGGGCTTGTAAGGCTTGAGGGCAAGGATTACGTTATGAAGGACGGAGATGTGGTGCTGTTCTGTTTTAATGTGTGAGGTTGGGTTCCCGCTCATAACTATATTCGCATAAATGTTAAGTCGGTTATCGTTCTGTGTGATTGTGCTGAGCGGGGAGCTTTGCTATAATAATAACATAAGGCTCAGGAGGTCGCTTATGGATATCGGAAGAGCAATCAGGGAGTTAAGACAGGAAAGAGGCGTAACGCAGGAACAGCTTGCTCAGGCGCTGAGCGTATCCGTTCAGACGGTGTCACGCTGGGAAAACAACGTTAATGCACCCGATCTGTCTATGCTGCCGCAGCTCGCCGTTTATTTCAAAGTGACCGCAGACCATTTGCTGGGCTTGGAAAGGAACGATACTATGGCAAAGCTGATAAAGACCACCGAAACATTTGAACTTGCGTCAAAACAAGAGGCTGAAGAAATGGTGCTGAAATTCAAAGGGGAGAAATTCCCTGTTCTGAAGGACTTCAGGATAACCGAAAGCGGAGATAAGACGATACTTGAGGTAACAAAAGAATTCAACACGGAGCTGGAGAATATGAAGTTCAACTGAAAAAGATATTTTCAATTGTCCTTCAATTTCTGTTCGCATGAAAAATAAAGCTGTATAACTTGACCGCCTGCTGTATTTGCAGGCGGTTTTGTTGTTAAATTGCATAAAAAGCAAGCATTTCGTTTGATACTTATGTGTACTTTGCCAATTTGAAAAGTTCTTATTTGTGAAAATGCACAGTTTTTATTAAATTTTCAAAAAGTTATTGACAAAAATGCCAAATGGGATTATAATGTAAACAAGTTAAATCACATATTTTAGTATTTGATTTACTTATTTTTTAGTTGTCTCCTTTCTTTTGTTCTACACATTTCATTTTCTCTGTTGGGAACCTCTGCTGAGGTTCCGTTTTTTTATGTGCTTTTTTTGTGAAAGCTATGGAAATTTAAGGGAATATGTGTTATACTAATTAAAGTGTTGTTTTGAATAGTAATATTTTGCTCAATGAAAGGAATAAAGCCATGGCTAACAATTTTCAGCGGCATGAAATAGGAAAAAACATCTACTTCAGCCGTATAACCGACCCGCGTTTTAAACTCAACCTTATCTCGGTAAGGTTTCTCGCTCCCGTTTCAGAGGAGGCGGCTCCCGAAAATGCGGTGGTGTCGCGCATACTCACTAAATCCTGCCGCAAGTATCCCACCTTTGCCGCATTGAACAACAAGCTGTCCGCGCTTTACGCGGCAAGGATAGACGCGAACGTTTCAAAATGCGGGGACGCTCAGAGCATAGGGATAACCGTGTCCTGCATAGACAACAAATACGCGCTTGAAAATGAAAAAGTGAACGAGGAAGCAACCGATATACTGATAAGCTGTCTGTTCGACCCGCTGCTGGAAAACGGCGTGTTCCCTGAAAAGACGGTTTCTTTGGAAAAGCAGTCGCTTATCGACGACATTGAGGCGGAGCTTAACGACAAGCGGACCTATGCTTCGCAAAAAGCAGCGGAGATAATGTACGAAGGCGAACCTGCGGCTATAAGACCGCTGGGCAGCATTGAACAGGCAAGGAGGATCACTCCCGAAAGCGCATACAACGCGTACAAGAGAATGCTGAACAATTGCAGGACGGAGATAATCTGCGTGGGGTGCAGCGATTTTGAAGGCTCCCGCAAAAAACTGACAGAGGCGTTTATGAGCCTTGACAGGAAAGAGATATTTGCCTGCGGCTCCAAGGCAAGCCCGCTGAAAGACACTGTGGCGGAAGTGACCGAAAAGCTCGCTGTGACGCAGAGCAAGATGGTTTTGGGCTTCAAGACGGACTGCAAAAATATTCCCGCTTTGCAGATGATGAGCGCCATCTACGGCGGGACTACCTCCTCGAAGCTGTTCCTGAACGTGAGAGAAAAGCTTTCGCTGTGCTATTACTGCTGGTCGTCCATAAACAGGATAAAAGGCTCAATGGCGGTTACCATCGGCGTTGAGAACGAAAACATCGAAAAAGCGAAGAATGAGATACTGGCTCAGCTTGAGGCGATGAAAAACGGAGATTTCTCCGACGAGGACATCGAATACGCGAGAATGTACCGCAGAAATCATCTGAAAACCTTTAACGACAGTCTTTCGTCGTTGGAGGCGTGGTATTTCACGGGAATTTACAACGACGATATAAAAACGCCTGAAGAGGCGGTCGTTGACGACGACAAGGTTACAAGAGAGCAGATAATCGATGCGGCAAGGTCAGTAAAGCCGGATACCGTGTATATTCTGACTTCAGAGGAGGAAAAGTGATGAACAGAGAGATAATAGAAAATCAGAAGATAGGTGAGAAATATATCAGGATAAAGCACCCCAGCGGCTGCACTATCTGCCTTTATCCTATGGAAAATTACAGCAGCGCTTACGCTTTGTTCGGGACGAATTACGGCTCGGTGGACACTACCTTCAAGACCGACGAGGATGAAGATTTTGTGGTAGTTCCCGAAGGTATTGCACATTACCTTGAACACAAGCTGTTTGAAAACGACGAGTGCGACGCTTTTGAGCTTTACGCAAAGACAGGTGCAAATGCAAACGCTTTCACCAGCTTTGACAAGACCGCTTACCTGTTTTCCTGCTCACAGAAGTTCGAGGAAAATCTGGAGATACTGCTGAATTTCGTGCAGGAGCCTTATTTCACTGATGAAACGGTGCAGAAGGAACAGGGCATTATCGGGCAGGAAATAAAAATGTATCAGGACGACCCCGGCTGGAGAGTGTTCTTTAACGGGCTTCAGGCGGTTTATCACAATAATCCCGTAAGGATAGACATCGCAGGAACGGTGGAAAGTATCGCCAAAATAAACAAGGAGCTGCTTTACCGCTGCTACAACACGTTCTACAATCTGAACAACATGGTTTTGTCCATCGCGGGAAATTTCGACGTGGACAAGGCCCTTGAGATATGCGACAGGCTGCTGAAAAAATCAGCAGATCATAAGCTGGAAAAGATAATCCCCGACGAGCCTTACGAAGTAAAGGAAAAGTCGGTAACGGTGAAATTATCCTGCGCTCAGCCTTTGTTCAACATTATGTATAAATTCCCGAAAATGACGGAAAAAGAGGCGGCAAAGGCTTATATCGTGTACAACAACCTGTTTGAGACTTGTCTGGGACGCACCTCGGCGTTCTATACGGAAATGTATGAGCAGGGGCTGATAAACGAGACGTTCAACGTAGGCGTGTTCAACGGAAGAGGGTTCTTCGTGGGAGTTATCGACGGAGAGTCCAAAGAGCCGCAGATAGTTATGGACAGGGTGAACAGCGAGCTTAAAAGGTTGAGGACCGCAAAGCCTGACAGACAGGAATTTGAAAATATCAAGAAGCGCACCTACGGCGAGCTGCTGGCTTCGCTGGGAAGCGTTGAGAATGTGGCTACTTCCGTGCTGAGCGCTGAAATGGCGGGTATCTCCGCGTTTGAATATATAAAGCTTGCGGCGGAAGTCACCTACGACGACATCATTGAGGCGCTGGATAAGCTGGATATAGACAATTCCTGCATATCCATAGTTGAGCCTGTTTGATTCACAATTTCCTAAAAAGAAAGGAAAAACTTTATGCAGCTTTTAAAGGAGTCGGTGGAATTCCCCAATCTTTTTTCGGGGGACATTGAACTGAACAGAGTAGCGTTTACTCTGTTCGGAACAGATATTTACTGGTACGGGATAATTATTGCGGTAGGCGTCGTTCTGGCGTTTACCTATGCGATGAAGACCGCAAAAAAAGTCGGTCTTATTCCCGATAATCTTTTCGACACGGCGTTTATCTCCGTTATCGTGGGATTTATCGGAGCAAGGCTTTATTTCTGCGTTTTCTATAACCTTATGAATCCCGACGCAGAGGACAAGTACGATATAATCACGGCATTCACCCGTATCCATGACGGGGGGCTCGCCATATACGGCGGGGTCATCTTCGGCATAATCACTGCGCTTATCGTATGCAGAATAAAGAAAATGCCGTTTCTGCCGATGGCTGACGTGGCAGGACCTTCTTTCCTTATAGGACAGGCGATAGGTCGCTGGGGAAACTTCATCAATCAGGAATGCTTCGGCGCGCCTACGGCGGGAGATCTGCCATGGGGAATGACGGGAACCAAGATAGCTCTTGACCCTATCGTTATCGAGGCGGAAAAGCAAAACTCCACAAACGTGCCTGTGCTGGTACACCCTTGCTTTTTATATGAGAGCTTGTGGTGCATAACAGGGTTTTTGCTGATACACTTTATCGGAAGAAGGATAAAAAGATTTGACGGAGAAGTGTTTTTGTACTACGTCCTGTGGTACGGAACGGGCAGAGCATGGATAGAGGGACTGCGCACTGACAGCCTTTACGCAGGCTCGCTGAGAGTCTCACAGGTGGTGGCTATCGCTTCGGCTGTTCTGGCGCTGATAATGATAATTTATTTCAGGATATGGGCGAAGAAAAACGGAAAGGCGCTTTATGCCGATACTGAGATAAGCAAGGAAAGATTTGCGGAATATGAGCGGAAAATGCTGCTTGAAAAAGAGACCGAAAAAGCAAAAAAAGCGCTGAAGAATGCGGAGAAAAACGGCACGGAAAAGACTGTTCCCTTGGCACCCAGTATTCTGGGGGACGATGAGGAAGAGGATAAAGACGGGAAGGAATGACGGAAGCGAGGTAAAATGGAGTTTATAGGTAAGGACACAATAACGGAATTGTATAATGCGGGTGTTGTTTCAAGGCAGCTTATTAACCCTGAAAATTCGTCAAGTGAGCGGGTCACGATAACGGAGGTGCATCCTGAAACGGGAGCCTGTCAGCCGTGGCACAGGCATAACTCCTCGGAGCAGATCTGGTACGCTGTAAGGGGAACGGGAAAGCTGCTGCTTGATAATGATGAGGAAAAGGAATTTAAGGCGGGAGACGTGGTGAGGTTTGCAGATAATGATGTTCACGGACTGCTGAATGACGGAAATGAGGAATTCGTTTATGTTTCTGTGACGGCTCCGCCTATAAATTTCGGTTATGCTTATGAAAACAGGAGATAAACTTTCGTTCATTAAAAATTAAGATAACAAGGAAATGATTATGGACGCTCTGGATCTTATACACGAAAAATTTTCGCAGGACTGCGCGATCGAAACGGTCAGGCACCTTGTAATGGCGGAATATGGGCTGACGGAGGAAGAGGCGCAGAAGAAAATAGAGGAATATTTTGAGATAATCGAAGAGGGACAGCGTCAGAGAAATTCGGACGGAAAGTGAGATAAATCTAAAATATGAAAAGGAGCAAAGCCATGCAGATAATTGACGGAAAAGCGGTATCACTGGCGGTCAAGGAAAGAGTTAAGGACGAGATAGCGAGGGACGGTCTTAAGATAGGGCTGGCTGTTGTTATTGTGGGGAACGACCCTGCAAGCAGAGTTTATGTGAATAACAAGAAAAAAGCCTGCGAGTTCTGCGGTATTACCTCTTACGAATACGCACTGCCTGAGGAAACTACCGAAGAACAGCTTTTAGAGCTTGTTGACACGCTGAACGGAGATAGTAATGTAAACGGAATTTTGGTGCAATTGCCCTTGCCCAAGCAGATAAATGAGCAGAAGATAATCGAGAGGATAAGCCCGATGAAGGACGTGGACGCTTTCCATGCCGTTAACGTGGGTAAGATAATGATAGGCGAATACTCTTTTCTTCCCTGCACTCCTGCGGGAGTTATGGAGCTTATACATTCCACGGGAACGGAAATAAGCAGCAAGGAATGCGTTGTTATAGGGCGTTCCAATATCGTGGGTAAGCCGATGGCTATGCTTTTGCTCCACGAAAACGGAACGGTGACTATCTGTCACAGCAGGACGAAAAATCTCGCAGAGGTTTGCAGTAGAGCGGACATTCTGGTTTCAGCCGTGGGCAAGGCGGGATTTGTCACCGCAGATATGGTGAAGGACGGCGCAATAGTTATCGACGTGGGAATGAACAGAAACGCCGAGGGCAAGCTGTGCGGGGACGTGGATTTTGACAGCGTTGCTCCAAAATGCAGCTATATCACGCCTGTTCCCGGCGGGGTAGGTCCTATGACTATCGCTATGCTTATGGAAAACACGCTGAGAGCGAAAAAGCTCCAGAGCTGATGAGAAGGGGAAGCTCGCCGCTGGTGTCGGGGATAGTCCTTGTTCTCGTGGGAATTTATCTGGCGGTTTATTTTTCTTTTAAAAATATGTGGAACGTCGGAACGGTGATCGCTATGCTTATGATAGCGGTGCTGGCGGCGTTTCAGTTTTTTATCTACTTTAAATTCTTCAGGGACGATAAAAGGAATTTGATAGATAAGAGCAAAACTCAACAAAAAAGCCAAAAGGCAGTAAATAAAAAAGCTGACTGAAAGTTGAGAAAGAAAAA
>CANRFO010000021.1 GCA_947629925.1 uncultured Ruminiclostridium sp. | reverse complement strand
CACCTTGGCAAGGTGGCGCTCTACCGGATGAGCTAAATCCGCAGGTAGTTGTTAGAGATTAGTTGTTAGTAGTTAGTTGACAGTATATTTCGTTGTTGAAAAACAATTACTAACTACTAACTACTATCAAACTAATAACTATTTGGTGCTCCCGATCGGAATCGAACCAACGACACGAGGATTTTCAGTCCTCTGCTCTACCAACTGAGCTACAGGAGCAGAGTAGTTTTGCGTAGCAAAACTACGATCCAATATTGCTTGATTTTCCCTTAAGGAAAATCATTTTCGCTTCGCGAAAACCGCAATATTGGACACGTTGTGCGGTTACATAAGGTTTTGCTGACTGCAAAGTATTTCTTGCCGATAAATGCATTTGCGAAGCAAACACGATTAAATTTTAAAGAAGTTAGAAATTTTAAAACTAACTACTAACTACTAATCGCCAATAACTATTGGTGGGAGCTACAGGGCTCGAACCTGTGACCCTCTGCTTGTAGGGCAGATGCTCTCCCAGCTGAGCTAAGCTCCCACTTTTTTAACGGCTTTTTAATTATACACACTTTTTTCCTGCTTGTCAAGAGGAAATTTAAAAAAATTTACAGATAATACTGCGGAGCTTTCGCTTGTGCAAAAACTCCGCAGTTTCCGCTGTTTAATACTCCGCGTTTCCTGCCGTTCTGGGGAACGGGATAACGTCCCTGATGTTTCCGACGGCGGTTATATACATTATCAGCCGCTCAAAGCCCAGACCGAAGCCTGCGTGCTTGGTGCCGCCGTAACGGCGCAGGTCAAGGTACCAGTCGTAATCCTCGGGGTCAAGTCCCAGCTCCGCCATTCTCGCTTCAAGCCTGTCAAGCCGCTCCTCACGCTGACTGCCGCCGATTATTTCTCCCACGCCGGGAACAAGCAGGTCTACTGCCGCCACCGTCTTGTTGTCGTCGTTCATTCTCATATAGAACGCCTTTATCTCCTTGGGGTAATCGGTGACGAAAAGCGGCTTTTTGAACACCTGTTCGGTGAGGAAACGCTCATGCTCCGTCTGGAGATCCGCGCCCCAGAAAACGGGGTATTTGAACTGATCCTTATGCTGTTCAAGTATTTCAACCGCCTCGGTGTAGGTGACGTGGGCAAAATCGCTGTTCACTATGTCAGTAAGGCGCTGTATAAGCTCCTTGTCGTAGAAATCGTTGAAGAATTTCATCTCGTCGGGGCATTTTTCCATGACCGTTTTCAGCACGTATTTTATCATATCCCTTGCAAGGTCCATATCGTCCTGCAGGTCCGCAAAGGCTATCTCAGGCTCTATCATCCAAAATTCAGCCGCATGGCGGGTGGTGTTGGAATTTTCCGCCCTGAAGGTGGGACCGAAGGTGTAGATATTTCCGAAAGCCATAGCCATAGCCTCACCCTCAAGCTGTCCCGAAACGGTAAGGCTGGTGGGCTTGCCGAAAAAGTCCTGAGAATAATCTATCTTTCCCTCCTCGGTGCGGGGAGGATCCTGCGGGTCAAGTACGGAGACCCTGAACATCTCTCCCGCTCCCTCGCAGTCGCTCCCTGTGATTATGGGAGTGTTGACGTATACAAAGCCCCGCTCGTTGAAAAAGCTGTGTATCGCATAAGCGGCGACGCTCCTTACTCTCAGCACCGCGCCGATGGTGTTGGTCCTTGCTCTCAGGTGGGAAATGGTGCGCAGATATTCAAGGGTGTGACGCTTTTTCTGCAAGGGGTAATCAGAGGGCGCAAGTCCGTCCACGATAACTTCTGCTGCGTGAATTTCAAAGGGCTGTTTTGCCTCGGGAGTGAGCAAAAATTCACCTGTAACGGTGACGGCGGAGCCTACCCCCAGCTTGCTCACCTCCTCAAAATTATCTATCTTATCCTGCTCAAAAACTATCTGCACCCCTTTAAATCCGCTGCCGTCGGAAAGCTCCATAAAGCCGAAGGCTTTGCTCCCTCTCACGGTCTTTACCCAGCCGCAGACGGTCAGTGTTAAGTGATTTTCAGGGGTGTTTTTGTAAAGCTGTGCGATCTGTGTACGTTTCATAGTTTAAAATTCCTTTTTATATAATTTCAAAGTTTTCGCCTGTTATATTGTAACACTTTTTCCTACGGTTTTCAAGGGCAAATTGACAGGAAAAAATATTTATGATATAATATTGACAGTTAAGACCTGCGGAGCGGTCTCGCAAACGCTGAAAGCTCCGCAGATATGCCTTTTGACCTGACTTTGAGGTGCGCTATGATAAAAAGATTTATTACAGTGATTTTGGCGATAGCCGTTTCGGTTTCCGCCCTTTCTGTTTCCGCATACGCAAATTCCGCCCAGATGTACTGGAACGGCGTTGACGCGACGGGGACTATGACAAGCGACAAGAACTGCCCCATAACGGTAGAGCGGGAAGTCCTCACCTTTGACATAACCGAAACTCCAAGTAACTATTATAAAGACGTTTCACAACTAAGGGATTACAAAAATTCAGTCACGGCAAATTACACCTTTTACAATCCCGCCGATTACCAAGTTACCGCAACGCTGGTGTTCCCTTTCGGCAGGCTCCCCGAATATTTTTACGATAGAACTGACGAGGTTTATCAGGCGGAGGCGGAAAAGTACGGCGTTACCCTGAACGGAGAAAAGGCAAAGACTGTCCTGCGCCACACTTTTTCCACGGGATATTTTGACCTTGAAAGAGACCTGAGCAGGCTGAAGGACGGATACAGCGAAAAATACATTTATTCCCCCGACCTTCCCGTGTACAAGTATACCTACAAGGTGAGCGGGCTTTCAGCGGAAAAGGGCGACTATACGGACGCAGTTCTCTCCGTCACGAAAAACGGCGACAGCGCGCTTATTTTAGAGGGAATGTCGGGGTACAGGACCACGAACGCCGATATACGGAATACCGAAAGGGGCTCGGTGGACGTGCAAAACGGCGACACCGTTATCCTCTGGTGCCTTGGCGACCCTGAAAATCTTGAATTGAAATGGAATTTGTACGACAACGGCGCTTGGGAAACAGAAGTAAGCGGAGAGATCGCCCTGACAAGCACCGAAGAAATGAGCTTTGAGGAATTTGCCCTGCAAGACTATGACCCGAACTCGGAAATTTCTCAAACCGACTGGTACAACGCCATGGTGGACTTTTTGACGGACGACAGGGCAGGAGGTATCTGCCTGCGCCACGAATGGGAGCAGGATATAAGCGGCAGGCTTATGCGGTGGTATCAGTACGAGATGACCCTTGCCCCCGGCGAAAGGGCGGAAAACATAGTTACCGCCCCTGTCTATCCCGATATAGACACATCGTACGATCCCACGCTGTGCGACTATACCTATCTGCTCTCTCCTGCTGAGACATGGGCGGATTTCGGACAGCTTGACATTGTGATAAACACTCCATTTTATATCATAGACAGGGACTATCGCCTTGACAGCGTAGCCGCTCTCCCCTTTGAGAAGATGGACAGTGAAGAGGGCAATAAGCAGGGGTATTTTTATTCCTGCGAGGGACTCCCCGAAAAGGACCTTGTGTTTACGCTGTGTGATAGGGACATTGCGGTAGGCTCCTCCAGCGGCGCAAACATACTTCTTATCATTGGTATTGCCGCTTTGGCAATTCCCGTTGTTCTCGCCATAGCGGCGGGAATTGTGGGAATAATTCTGATGAGGAAGAAAAGTTGATCGCTTTGCGCAACCTAAAGTTGCGTGCTTTCCAGAAAAAGCAATACAGAATTGGTTGAACAGCGTCCGCCATTATGCTACAATGTTCCTGTCAGCTGATAATATCTACTGTAAAGGAGAATTTTTATGAGCGTGGGAAAAAATCTGCAATTTCTGCGGAAGATGAAAGATCTTACTCAGGAGGAGCTTGCGGAAAAGTTAGCGGTGAGCAGACAGACAGTTTCCAAGTGGGAGTTGGAGTTTTCACTTAGTTAAGGATACCTCATTGACAATCCACGCTTACAATTCATAACTTTTCTTATTATTCTTATTTTTTTGTATAGTTTCTATTATGCAAAAATAATCAACAAGTCAAAAAGTCAAAAGCACAAAGCATAGGGCATAACTTCCTTATACTTTGTGCTTTTTGCATTCATATGTTTTTAAATAGAAACAGCTCTCGGAATTAGGGAAATGCCATGCCAGGAAATTAGCAAAACCGTGTTGTCGGTTTATAGCAGCCTTAATTCTGTTTTTTAAATTTTCCGGTATTCGTCTTCATTTTCCCACATATTATAAATTAATTTTTTACTGAACACCTCTATATTTTCCACAGTGATCCACTAAGCCGACTGCTGAAATTTATTTATAATATTTGAAATTTATTGTTATGGCTTTTGAAAATGTATTTTTCTTCTTTGCCAAAGTTGATTGGCAAGAACACGTTATATAATAAAGACAAATGGGAAATTTGAACTGGGAAAACCTTTCCCGCAGGAAGATGAGCTGAACGAAAAACTTGCCAGACTTACTGAGCTGAATGCGCTGCTGAATATTGACGATAAAGCAATCGAAAACGTCTCAATTGTATCGGATAGAATGGCTGCTGACCAAATACTTGACTGTGGAATTGTAGCAGATGAAAAGCCGTCTATACTTGGAAAAATAAAAGAAATTAGAGAAATGCAATCAGATCGCATAGCTAAAGAAAAAGCTCCTGAAAAGGATATTAAAGAGATGGATGTATAAACAGTCTCGCCTTAAGTACTCACTGTAAAAGGATACAAGAAAACAAATAAAAGCCCGCTGTTCACATTCTAATGCGGACAGCGGGCTTTTAACCTGTTTAATTCATCATTCAGAACATTTTGGTTATTTCTTTTGGGTAAAAAAATACCTGAAACTTTTTAAAGCCTATGGATTAAAATCGTTATCAAAATGTGCCGATTGTTTTGTCGGTGGGATTTTGATTTTCTAAAACAGCCTTTTGATTCCACAAGCTGTTTGGACTATAATGATCAACTCCTATTCATTACATATAAACGAATGTTTTGTTAAGCTCACAACAAATTACAAACCTAATTCCTCAATATTCTGAGCAAAAGCGGCTTTGCCTTTCTCTACAAATTCCATGATAGTTACATAACAGATACTGCTATTAGCTGATGTGTTGTTGTCAATATACATGCGCTTGTCAGGCATAGTGGCTTCCGTATAATAACTGAGACCCTGTGGGTCAATAAACCTTATGGTTGCGCTGTTTCCGCTTGACTTAACATGAGGGTTAGTAGACGAGCTCAAACTTGAGGATGATTTCATTACGGACGAGGATCTCGACAGCGCACTGGACTTTACCAGCGAGGACGACCTTGACATGGCGCTCTCCACCGAGGGAATAACCATCGACGACCCTGTAAAGATATATCTTAAAGAGATAGGAAGAGTCCCCCTGTTAAGCGCCGAGGAGGAAATAGAGCTTGCCATGCGAAAGAGCCAGGGCGACCAGTTCGCCCGCAAGCGCCTTTCCGAAGCAAACCTTCGCCTTGTCGTCAGCATAGCGAAGAGATATGTTGGAAGGGGAATGCAGTTCCTTGACCTTATTCAGGAAGGGAACATGGGCCTTATAAAGGCGGTGGAGAAATTCGATTACCGCAAGGGCTATAAATTCTCCACCTATGCCACATGGTGGATAAAGCAGGCTCACACAGGAGCTTACCTCAAACGAGCAGCTGGACAAGGCATATAATCACGAAGCTTTTCTTACACTTGACGAGCTTCCCTTTGCGGATATCGGATAAAAAGCGGAAAATAAAAAGCCGCGCTGCCACGGGAAAACCTGCGTTTTCCTCAGACAGTGCGGCTGAGAAGCGGTACCTCAGTATCGCTTTTTTATTTTCAGCTCATTGTTCCGCCTTGATAAAATATTTATCTGCGGCATCTTCTTCTATTTTCAGAGGCTCATTCTCCCCTGAGTGCGGGTGATACCAGAAGTAATTGCCGTCATTATCTCCCCAGATAACATAATCGCCTTCAGCATTACATTCTTCACAAATATATGCGTCTTTGCCGTTTTTACTGCGCTCCTCCTGATAGCCTGCCCAATAAAGGTCGGTTATGCCGTTGTCATTGTGGAGGATATCATATGTGTCCGAATCGGTATTGTAAATGACTGCGTCATTAGCCCCGTCGATAAAATAAAGTATCTTCTTTTCGCGGACAAGGTCGGATACGACAAATTTTCCTATATCGCCGTACTGAGCGGTATAAAGCGTTTCATAGGCGGCACTGCTCTTGTTTACTTTAAGAAGCTCGTTGTCCTCCGTAAAAGCCCAGACGTATTCATTGTCCTGATACAAGCCCTGAACCCAGACGTCTTTGAATTTTTTATCCAGCAGAAGCTTAGGCTTTCCGTTTTTCATTCCGTCTGCTCCCGCCTCAAAATATAAATATCCCTGAACGCAGTCGTATGAATTATATACCTCCGCAAGAAGCTCATTCGACGGATCGGGCGCGATAAAGCATGCCCCGTTGACAGTGTTCGGTTCGACGGTGGTGTTGGTAATTGTATCATTATTGCAAGCAGATAAAAAAACAAGACAGAATATTAAATTAAAAATAAAAAACTTATAAGAAAATGATTTATTCATCACAGATTACCTCCTTATTTTCAGAAGTTATAATTTCATTTTCGTTAAAAAATGGTTCGGTTTCAAATACAGGTGATATGGGTGATTCAACTGTAATATTATTGAAATAGCCATCTTCTGAAATAAGGTCATTTTCATCAACAGATATACAGTCATCTTCGAACAATATACTACTTGTAATCGTAATTTCTTCGTTTGTGTCATATTCATCATCATCAAAAGTAAGTTCATCACCTATAGATACAGTTCCAGCAGATATAGAACCTACATATCCACATGCTGCGCACACAGCTTTTTCTCCCGGATTAGTCGTATAATGGGGCATATAAGCATACCCTTCGCACCCATTTGTTGTGCACTCTGATTTATGGTACATACTGTTGTATTTGGTTGATTTTCCATAATTGTGATATGCAGTCAGATATAAATATGGGAAACTATCAACAATTTCACTGTATTTCCAAAGCTGATAGCCAACTATGTTAGTCCCAATGCGGTTTGCATCATATGCCATTACGCCTGCATTTGTAGTAGAAACTATAATAAATGAATGACCATTTGTATTCTGATTTGAAGTTCCTTTCGCAACACGGACATAAGAACCAATAGGCAATGATTTTAAAACATTTTGAAGTTGGGATGTAGTTATTTTCGATTGATACGCTGAATATGTATGTTTGTGACTGTTTAATATGCCCCAAGAACCACTGGGACTAGTTATATGACTATATTTGTCAAATGCATAAAGAGCAAAGGCCATACACTGACTTGCACCAGCATATGTAGAGGAAAATACAGATCCCGCTTTATATTCGGAAAGTGGCAGTGTAACGACGGTATCAGCATTTATTGAATCATCTGTTTTGTAAGCATGACACGGAATTGAAAACACAAAGCCGACAGCAATTACTAATACTATAGATAAAAATTTTTTCAAATGAATTTGCATTATTCTTCTCCTTAATATATATTCAATTAGTTTTAAAATAAAATATATGAATGAATTTTAATAAAATTTTTTTCGTAACATGCTCTTCTCCTTTCGTTATATAGGTACTCTTTTATTTAACAGGCAAAAATAATCAAAAATCAGGTGGGCGTATTGCCAAGATCAAGCGACTGTCCGTCGGCGGGTTCATAAATATGATAGTTCGCCTTGCCGTTTTTGTTGTCATATTCATAGGACTCCATTGCGAGAATGGCCGCAGGAAAGGTCGTGCAGAAATACTGGTTTGCATTGTCGCCACCAATTACCTAGTTGATTTTGTCATACATGGATGTCAACGAGAGACTTATCGCCGTTGTCCGCCACCTACAACTTTAGAATTTTTACCGTTTTTATTTTCGAATCCCTGTTCCTTTTCTGCCGCTGCTTCAATTTAATTTACGGACAGAATTTTACTTTCCTGTTCTGTGCCTTTGTTCTTTTCGTTTTTTGAATTTGCCATGGGGATACCTCATTAAATTTTATTTTCTAATCCATAAATCTATTCATTTTTACTGCCTTAACGTCTTCACAAATTTTCATTTCAGCTTTATTGTGAGTATTATTATGAGATTTACAAATAGGGACAATATAAATATAATCACTTTTTGTTGGATTTACGGTCGTACTTGATAAAGCCATATGTCCGCCTAAAGTACAGCCTTTGCAGTTATTTTTACCGTTTGTTTTTACGCTTCCGGCTACATAACATGTTTCGCTGTCGCTTTTGACACTGTTTTTGGTTTCGATATTCCAAATCTCAAGCCAGTTGGGCTTCTTCCTACCCTCCCACTTATCGTTACTGCTTCCTTCAACGTTCCATACGGAAGTGTCCTTATAAATGGTTACAACATCTACAAAACCAGATCTGAATGAAAAAGCGGCCATACCGTTGGGGTATTCCTCATCAGGAATATCGGGATCATAAAGTCCAACAAATTCATATAAGCCGTTTTCGTTTTTCTCGTATAAAATTTCACATTTGGAGATTGGAGTATTCGAGAGTGCGGTGGCTTCCGTTAAATTCTTCGGCCTGTCAATATGAATGAGTGCCATAGATATTTTCTCCTTTCGAAAATTCCAATTTAATGGAAACATTGTGTTTTTATTATGTCGAATTATATTGATTTTTTCAACACATAACGGAGGACAGGTAGTAAAAAGCGGAGAAAAGGTAATTTTAAAGTTAAAGGGAGCAAGGCATTTTAGTAAAGCATAGTTTTTTGAACGTGTTTTTAATGTCTCTACAATTTCAATAACATAAATATTGATTTCATAATTATATAAAAATCCGAGGCGTATAATTTTAGCCTCGAATTTAAAATTGTTAAAATGCGTATATTAATTGTTGATCGTCAGTTGTTTTTACTTTCATTTTTATTCCACAGATTAGTTGACCAACAGGCATGTAAACTGCTTGTCAGTCAAAAAATAGTTTTTGGGGTAATATTTTCCCAAGTTTCATGAAAAGAAACCTCGGAAAGCCTTAATAATTGCTCAATTGTAGGAAGTATCATATTTCCGCTTCCGTAGTAAATAATCGGATCCTTTACGTACAATACTCAATACCCGATATTATATGGTAATCTCCGAACTCTATTCTTTTGTTTGAAATGTTACAGCCATATAATTTGTGTTTTTCCATAAAATGTCTCACCATATTTGTTCTTCTTATTAATCCATTGGAAATCCAAAGCCAATAATTTCAATTATTGTATTGGGCATTTTTAACCATAAGTAATATAAAAGTAATAATAACAATCTTCCAAGTAATGCAATCGGATAAATTAATATATTTTGTTTTTTCTCTTGAAATTTCGAATTCAGTCGCCGTTAAATTATAGTGCTTTACAAGCATAATCTCGCCTAATACTTGGAGAATAACACATACGGCAAATTGAACGATCAGCATTATAAAAGGGAATTGGGTATTGCTTACCACTTCTCCTGCTTGAATATGGGAAAGCTGAATATTAAGATATATTGCCGTTGGTATTCGATAAATCAAAAATTGAAATACAACAGCTCCCTCGAAAATGCAGCAGGCTTAAAAAATCGTCTGCTTATTTTGCTGTAATCAATGAAGTATGTCTTTATAAAAATAATGTTAATAATCAGCAAATAAAAATTTAACAACGGATATATTCAATAGAACCCTTCCGAAAAAACGTGAATAAAACTGAAAAGCATGTCCGTTACAATCTTCAAAGGCTGAACCAAACCAAATATTTTTAAAATAGTTTTTATATTTTTAATACCAAGTATTCCCATACAAATGACTAAAAAAGAAAAAGATAGTCTAAAAAAGGAAAAAATATGTAGCACAGGATATTTTGTATAGTTTGACAAAAACTGCGTGTAATAGCACATTGACGGTAAGTGTCCTCTTAGAAAATATCCTATCTCTATAATTGCTAAAATAATTAGGGAGTTTTTATTAATTTGCTTTGACATTTATCCAATACCCCTTTTAAAAATAGAAATTAATAAACATTTAAAACACTTTTAAAAGTAATTGTGGTAAACCTTTAAAACATTGTGAAAGGCAAGAACGAGCAGAGTGTGTAGAATATGAGGAAGACCTCAAAGGCAGTCTGCCTGTCTACCAAGAGTAGTTGATAAAATATATGATTGCCATATCGGTTTTTTTACTAAGAGTTTTTATAGCAACCCAATAAAAAATTAAACCACATAGTAGGAACCAAATATACCTTAATGACTATCTTTATTTTGTCCTATTTATCAATTTTGAATGATTCATTTTTACCTCCATATAAAACATATCATTGAATATTTCTCTTTTGAAAATACTATATATTTTTATTACAGCAAATTATTTTATTTTTCTCAACATAAAACGGATGAACGGTAAATGGACAAAATTTTCTGAAATATAAAAATGCCCGCGCATACCGCAGGCAAATAAGGATTTTTATTGAGTTTAATACCGAAATTTACAGAATATTGTTATCAATACTTACAACAGCGTCACAGGCTTCCGCAAGCACACAATCTTCATTGAAACCAGCAATATAGTAAACATCGCTTATTGCTCTCAATTTTTTTTGACTGATATAAAGTCGAATATCGTTTTTTACTTTGATTAAATCGCTGAAATTACTGCCACAGCGAGCCGAAACAGCGTTTACAAGCTTGAATTTAGGCTTGTAAACATACCGTTCACTGCTTTCGAATGCCTTGTTTACCGGAGCAAGCACCTCGAGTCCTAAAATACACCTGTTTGAAAATTCATACATTTCTTGTATGGTAAAAATAATGTTCCCCTTTATTTCCAAATCAAGCGCGTCTGAGTTTCTTTTGATAAATTCCAATAAGGTGTTGAGTCTTTCGGAATCAGTTCTTGTTTTGTAGGACAGAACGTTTTCAAACTCAATGTGCTGATGTTCTAAAAAAAACATTTTTATACTCCAAAAAGCCAATAGCAAAAATAACGCCAAAAGCTCATGCTATATCCTCCTTTCGAATTTTGTGCCTAAAGAATAACATGAGCATGCTCCGTTTTCAACGGAAATCGGAGGACAGGTATTGATTAGCTGAGGAACGGTATAAGGGTTGAAAAGAATGCTTTATTATGGTATAATAATAAAAATTCGACATAAAAACAGGAGCAGAAGTTATGAAAATTGCATTATGTGATGACGAAAGATTTTGGATCGATGAATTATACAGTTTACTTGAGGAATATCATACGCTAAGACATATTGACTGCTACATTACGGTTTTTTCAAGCAATACGGAGCTACTCAAAAGCCAGAATAAATATGATATTATTTTTATGGATTATAAAATGGATGAACTTAACGGAATTGAGACGTCGAGAAAGATACGAATGCAAAACAATGACTGTGCGATAATTTTCGTTAGTTCATATCCGGATATTGCAATAGATACCTTCGATGTAAGCGCATACCGGTTTTTAATAAAACCCATTAACAAGGACAAGCTTTTTAAATCTCTCGACGATTACCGGAAACAAACGGAAAGTGATAATTTTATAGTTATTAAAAACAGAGACAACAAAAAAATAATAAGAGCTTCGGAGGTCATTTTCTGTGAAGCCGTCGATAAACATACATTATTGCATACTGTAAACGAAACTGTTGAAATCTTGAAAAACATAAAAGAAGTAGAGAAGCTGTTGACTAAAGAAATTTTCTTTAGATGCCACAAAGCGTATATTGTTTCCTTTATACATATCAAATCGTTTGACAACAGCTGTATTATTATGGATAACGGTGAAAAAGTCTATGTCAGCCGAAACAATCTTACCGCTTTTAAAACCACATTTCAAGAATACATTTTGAAGTATAACATGGGGAGGATATAAATGAGCTTTTTTTCGGCTATAATTTCTGCGGCATCAGATGCAATGATTTTATGTATACAGATATTGGTTTTATCCGTTATCTCTGAAAAGCGCTGTTCTAAAAAACGTTTTGCCGCAGTTATTGCTGTGGCAGCGATCACAGGTTTTATATCTGAACTGTTATTTTATTCCTTAGGAGAAAACTCGGATTTTCCGCTTTTGATCTTTTACGGTCTGAGACTTTCCATGTTGGCTCTTTTGGCGTTAAAATCATTCAGACTTAAAGATATTATGACTCTTATGATAATTCAGTACACCTGCTCGATACTAAGCGCTGCTGTTTCGGCGCTGTTTCCGTTAAAAATTGTTTCCGAAAATCCTTACATAAATTACATACCTATGATTGCGGTTCCGGCTTGTATGCTTGTTATTGCAATATATTTAAAAACAAAGACAAAACATCAAGCCAAGGTTATAAGCGGCGCTGCATCAAGTATTCCCGTTTATACTTACATATGTATTTTTATTGCAATTTTTATTGAAGGCGGATTAATTGAAGTTTTATGCTATAACACTCCCAAAATTGAAATGCAGATAATGGTTGTTAAAATTTTATCACTTTTGCTTATCATTTGTGTTGCGGTGTTGGTTGTATCGCTGGCTGTTAATGTACTGTATCAAAAATATTATGCCGGATTAAATAAAATACTTCGTGAACAGGTTAACTCACAACTCCAGCATTATGAAAAGAGAGAAAGAATTAACTCGGAAATACAGAGCTTCAGACACGACTACAATAATCATATAAAATGCTTGGAATCCATGATGGTTTCTAAAAAATACGAAGAAGCTGTGTCGTATCTTGAGAAAATTTCCGGTATGATGCCGTTTGGGGAATTCCTTTTCAGTACGGGAAATTATATATCGGATGCCATTCTCACCGAAACGCAGGAGAATTTTGCTTCGGAAAATATAACTATTGAATTTAAAGGTTGTATTCTACAAGACATTGATAGTACGGATCTGTGTATAATTCTCTCAAACGCAATAAGAAATGCGGCAGAAGCCAGCAGTATCTTATGTGGCAGCAAGAATATTTCTGTATACGGAAATTATCAGCAAGGCATTTTTATACTTATTATAAAAAATCCTACTGTACTTGAAGGTAATGAAAAGGATATTTTTCCGAAAACTTCAAAATCGGATAATATGTCACACGGATTCGGATTCTCAAATATACAATATATTGTAAACAAATATGAGGGGACAATGCATACGCTGCTTGAAGACGGCTTTTTCACACTGAGCATTACCCTAAAGCTGCATTAACAATATTATTTCTTTTTCTTGTTTTTTGCGCACACTTTTTGGATATTACTTCACCATCCTCAAATTCGATAGGCTCCGCCGCCTGCGGAAACTTCCTCAGTATCTCCATATCCAAATTTTCCCTATCTGTATACAATGCCTTCAGCTCTACCGTAGAATAAACATTTTCAAACAACCTACCGTTTCTCGTTTTATTTCAATTCCCCTGAACACTTTTTCGCTATGTCATTTTTCTGTTCTCTATCTGTATTTCTGTCTAAAATCATATCAACATTTTTCTTCACCGTCTGAAGTTTCAAAAGTTCCCGCTTGACCAAAAATATCGAAAAATTCTAAAATACTCTGTTTTGAGCGAAATATAATTCCTTAAAAATTTGTTCAAGCGCTGAGGCGTAGGCGCTTGACAGCAAGCAGCGCCTTTGTCTATACATTTATGATTTTTCAAGAAAAATCAAAAAGCCGACAAACGCCCGTTTACCAAATCAGGAACCTGACCTGATTTTTAAACTTCGATTGATATTTTATAAGCTACATTTTGCACTTGACGAAATTTTTTCTATTTTAAAGGGGTCTGGGTATTTCCACAGCAAGCGACTTTCTGACAAATTGAGGAAACCGAAATTTTCAGAAAGTGCCGAAGCGGCAGCAATCGACTTTTCACAAAAAAGTCAGAGTGTAGCTACAAAGGCTATGCTTGCTGTCAACCATCCACGACATAACTTTTGAACAATTTTTTCAAAGACTGTTCTTTTTTAATAGCGGTCTTTTTTCTATGTTCATACATTTTGCACAGGCAGTGATTTTATTAAATTCTGCAAAATTGCTTTCTGCCAATTCGTACATCTTTTTCATTGATGAACTTGAAACAAAATCTGCTCAACAAGAAATTTAAAAATTTTTTAAAATTAAGTGGTCCACTTGCTCAATTTTTCGGCTTTAAAAGTGAGGGGCAAATTTCTCTCATCTTCACTAAAACTTTTGATAAAATTCAGATCTAAAAAATTCAAAAGAACAAATCAATTTCGCTTCCTACTGCAAAAAAGAAAAAGGGAGCCCTGATTCAGGGCGTACACAACAGCAAGCGAGATATGCCTTGATCCGATCCCATCATCTGACAGCATAAAAAAGAGAGGAATAATCAGTGAAAAGAAAAAATTATGAGAACATAGACTTGTGCGAATGTTACGAGCCGAAAGTTTTAATTCCAAAATCAGTTTCAAAGCAGTGGAAACAGCCTTGTGAGCCTCAGGAGCGATCGCCGTATTATATCACAGAACCCGACGGAACGACCTTTTTTATTGTGGGGAATGCCTGTATAAAGGTTTCAGAACATTTTAACAAAAGCGGAAAGCAGGTCACGGATCTGCTTGAAGGCATCATAATGTATTCGGGTAAAGCTTGAAACCAAACAGCGTTTATGATATAATGACCTTGTATTGTAAGCGTGGGTGTTTGAAAAAGGAGGTTACAAATGACACCCGGCAATGCAAAATATTCAACTGCGTTATATATGCGTCTATCAAGAGATGACGAAAATTTCGGCGACAGCGTTTCGATCGAAACGCAAAGAGTGTTATTGCGCAAATACGTTGCTGATAATGATCTGGTCGTTTATGACGAATACGTCGACGACGGCTGGAGCGGAACGAACTTTGAACGGCCCGCTTTTCGGCGAATGATGGAAGATGTTGAGGCAGGAAAGATAAACTGTATAATTACCAAAGATCTTTCCCGCTTCGGTCGTGAACACGTTATGATGGATTATTATCTGGAATTTATGTTCCCTGAGAAGCAGATCCGCTACATCGCCGTGGCGGAAAATGAGGATACCGAGAAAGGTTTAAGCGATTTCGTTCCTTTTAAAAATTTGTTCAATGACAACTCCCCATAAAGCATGACAAAAAACATAAGCAGTGCGGAGTGATCAGAAATCCAAAAACCGCCCTTTTCTGCATTATGCGGGTTTGGGCGGGTTATTTTAATCACCAATATTCAAAAAATCGGGACTTTCTTGCAAAGCCCCGATTCGTTTACTCTTTCTCTTTCTTATACATCTCTCCACACCCTCATCGCTTTAAGTATCGGTTTCAAACCCGCGCCGAGGTTTTGAACGGCGGAAGCTCGTGCAAAAAACACTTTTCAACGCAATATATTTGAGATTCGTTGGCATTTTTCAACAAAATGTTATAATTGTGTCGAAACAAATTGAAGGGAGGTCGGGAGAATGTCAAAAGAGACGGACGATGCACTGATAAGTGAGCTGTTCACCCAATACAGACAGATGATGTTTAAAATCGCATGGGCATTTTGCACAACAAATCCGACTCCGAGGACGTTGTTCAGGATGCTTTTTATGGATAATCAACAATCTTGATAAAATTTCTCAAATAGCCTGTAACAAAAGGGCTTGTTATTTTGCTAATATTACACATCAACCAAAGACGCGCTCACCTGACAGATGACATTGACGAGCGCGAAGAACTAAGCTCCTATATATCCGTTGAGAATACTTCTGTTGTAAATATAACGGTCTAGGAGATAAAGCAAATAATTCGCATAATGTCCATAAAAGACAGACTCATACTTAGGCTTTACTTGTTTGAGGGAAAAAGCTATAAGGATATCTCGGATATTGCGGATCTCTGAGAGAAATGCTCGTGTCTGCGTTCACAGAGCGAGAAAAAGGCTCGCTAAGCGGCCGAAAAAAAGGGATAGATTATGAATATTGACGAAATGATAGCAACGGCTTTATGTTGAATTTTGAAAATGACAGTGTAATATTTTGGATATATGATGGATACCTAATGGAAATCGCAGGCAATTTAGCCAAAAAAGACATGTTGAATTTAGCATATTCTACAAAAATCATTGATTGCCAGAAATATTTTACAAAAACTGTAACCTTTTGCCTGCCTGAACAGTTTTCTTTATAAAACGGGGAAATTTGTCGTTCCCGTAAGAGATGAGGAGAAAACAAAATGAGAAAATTAACAGCATTCTGTATGTTAATATCATTCCTGATTTGTTGTACTGCTTGTAGCAAGCAGGACATAAACTCAAACGCTTCCGCCGACATTTCCGGCGGCGATACTTCGGCTGTCGGCAGTTCCAAAACGCCCGTTATAAAGCACGACAATCCGCGTGAGGATTATACAAGTGACGAGGCGCGAGAGATAATTGAGCGCAACTCAAACCTGAAAGTAAGCAGCGATTATTTCTACGTTTCCGCACCGAAAACGATAGATCATTTATGCGAATTTACCTACGGCACGTCTTATCAGTTGGAGCCCGAAAAGGAATTAGAGGAATTCAAACGCATTTTCAAATATCTTTTTCCGTCTCACGAGCTCGACGAAAACTGCCTGTACGCTTACGCCGTAGTGCAGGACGAAAACCCCGAAGAGCAGGATCTATTCAAAACACATTTTCACTCGCTTAAAAACAGTGACAATTTAAATGCGTATTTAAACGGAACGCTCGGCGACCCTGATTTAATGCGGCATTTAATGTATACCGAGGAACAATTTCCGCGCGAGGACAGCGTTTCCTTGTTTTACCGCAGCCCGTTCGGAAACGATTATTGCGTATTTAATAAGGGCGTATGCAACAGGCTTACCGCCAATCAGAATGGGGAGGATAAATATTACGCGTATGAACAATTCAGATTGAACGACTCCGATTTCGGGTTTGAATTTGTCGGCTCCTATCCGCCCGACAGCGAGGAGACATTTATGCTTCTCGATAAGGAAATTTCAATAAAAGATGCGGTTTTATTCTTTGAAAATTATGTTGCTTCCATCCCCGTTTCGGAAGAGCCGATATTTGGGATACATGTGAATAATGTGGACGTTTACCGACTTGACGAGGAGCATTACGGGTTTGAATTCATAAACTCAAGAATTTATGACGGAATACATTTTAATTTCGTTTGGGACGGCTGCAGCATTGACGGGCTGAACAGGGATATGTCATACGGCATAATGGTGCAAAGCAGCGACGTTGACCATATCTACGCTCCGTTTAGCGCGTACAAGGCATACGATGAGACGCAATATTCGCAATTTGTTCCGTTTGAGGAAGCCGTTTTAACCGTTTCGGAAAAGATGACCGATTATGTTGGGTTTGAAGTAACAAGAGCGGAGCTGATCTACCGTTATAAGCCCAACACGGGCGCGGGTATCAACGTTGGCGAAACGCTGTATCCCGTTTATCCGTCGTGGAAATTAACTATGCTCAACCCGAACGATAATTTTATTTACGTTGCCTATGTTAACGCGCTTACGGGCGAGTTTGAGGGAGGGCGCTGAGGGTAAGGATCATGAGAGGGCTTGTGATTTCGTTCAGAAAAAAAATAACCTCGCGTGGCTTTTGGTTGTGCGTGATAATGACAGTCCTGCTGTTGTTTGCGGCGGAGGTACATACGGACATCTCCACGCAGAACCGCTATTCGGTGATACGCGCTCTTATGGATTTTTCCGCGGAGGAGCTGGCAGAGGAATTCGAATTTTGCAACATTATGGTCATACATTACTCGCGAAACGGCTGGTTTATGATGTTTGCGCCTGTCATCTCGGCATTCTGTTTCGTGCCGCTGATGACTGAGGAACGCGAGGAAAACGCCGTGCGTTTTCAGATATTCCGCACGTCGAAGCTGAAACATTACATCGCGGAATTCTTCGCGGGAGTAATCTCCGCGGGAACCGCGACGGCGTTTGGCTATATGGCTTTCTCGGCAATTGTTTACCCGCTGTTCCCGAGCGTTTCCGAAATGAGCGAATTTGCAAAAAATATGCTCGAGGGAACTACATTCAATTTCCCGAAGCTGCTGCTCGAAATGTGGTGCTACGGCGCGTTCTGGAGCGTTCCCGCAATGCTCCTTACAAGCGTTCTCCGAAACAAATATCTGATAATGTGCATACCGTTTTTTATTAAATACGGGCTTACGCAAACATATCAAAAAATCTCGCAAAATATTTACGCGGGGGAACTCCCGGACGCAAAAATGCTGAGGATTTTAAGCGCGGTAAACCCCGACGGAATTATTTGGATCAACGAATTTAATCGTGTTTCCGTAATAATTTTATTTTTGATTTCGGCATTGATCCTGTTCACGGTTTATTTGATGATTTCGATGAAAAGGAGCGATTGCGGTGCGTAAAATATGGGGTGTTGCAAAAACGGAATTTGTCGGCTGGATAACCAATCCGCGTGTGATAATTCTGGGAATTCTGCTGATATTTATTAAAACGCTCGCTATTGACACGCTTGCGGCACGCGCGGAAAAATTCGGCGACACAATGATAATCTTTGAGCCGTTTATAGCCGTAGGGAATTCGGGAGCATTGACACTTTTTATGCCGCTTGTTTTTTTGGTTTTGTTATCGGATTATCCGAAGCTGGGCGGAAGCTCGCTGTTTAGCGTTTCGAGAACAGGAAAAAAGAACTGGCTTTGCGGGCAGATTTTGTTTTTGATAATGGCGATAGTTACATTTCTGGCAGCGATTTTTGCGGCAAGTATGCTGTTTTCGAACGGACATTTCGGAACGGAATGGAGCGAAGCGATCCGCAAATACAACGCACAGTTTCCTGACGAAGCAAGGAGCTTTGACAGCAATCTTTTGCCTTCAAATCTGTATAATCAGATCCCGATGATGACGGCGCTGTGGCAGACGAGTGTGCTTTTAGCGGCATATTTATTGTCGCTCGCTCTGATAATTTATCTGCTTAAAATTCTTTTTGGCGGCTCCTCGGGACTTGCGGGCGCGGTGCTCGTTATGGCTCTCGGTACGGTCACAACGGCGCTTTACTCGCCGATAAAGTGGGCGTTTCCGACGGCGAACACGATAATCTGGCTTCACTACACGGAAATTTTAAGCGAGCCGATTTATCCCATGTGGGCATCGTTTTTGTATTTCGGATTACTCTTGACATTGCTTGCAGCGGCGAATTTTATAGCGCTGAAAAAGCTAAGATTTACTGAGGAAAAATAAAGTGATTGAAATTAAAAATGTTAATTTAACTCTGCAAAAAAACGAGATACTTAAAAACGTTTCCGCGCATTTCGAGCGTGGCAAAATCCACGGACTTATCGGCAGGAACGGCAGCGGAAAAACGATGCTGATGAAGTGCATCTGTGGCTTTGTGAAGCCTACAAGCGGCGAAATATCCGTTGACGGAAAACGGATAGGAAAGGACGTTGATTTCCCTAAAAACACGGGAATTATCATTGAAACTCCGGGTTTTATCCCGTACTATTCGGGCTTCAAAAACCTGAAGCTCCTCGCCGATTTGCGCGGGAAAATATCCAAGGACGTTATTAGAAAAACAATGGAGCAGGTCGGTCTTGATCCCGATCTGAAACGGCATGTCCGCAAATACAGCTTAGGTATGCGGCAGCGTCTGGGACTTGCGCAAGCCATAATGGAAGATCCCGATTTGCTTATACTCGACGAGCCGATGAACGGATTGGATAATGACGGCGTAAAGGATATGCGCAAATATCTTCTTGATTTGAAAGAGCAGAGGAAAACGATACTTATCGCCTCTCACAGTGCGGAGGATATTGAGGTGCTTTGTGATACTGTTTGCGAGATGGATAAGGGTGTGTTGACGGTTTTGAGATAAGCATTAGAAAGACTACAAATTTATCAAGACAATATTGCAAAGGGTATGGGGATTTGTTCTGCAAGCAAAGTTGTAAAATCAGGTTCAGGTTCCTGATTTTACAAACGGGCGTTTGTCCGCTCTTGATTTTTCACAGAAAAATCAAGAGTGTATAGACAAAGGCTATGCTTGCTGTCAACTACCCACGACATAACTCTTGAACAATTTTTTCAAAGGCTGTTCTTTTTAAGAGCAGCCTTTTTCTATATTCAGGTATTTTTCACAGGCAGTTATTTTATTAAATTTTGCAAAAATGCTTTCTGTCCATTCGTACATCTTTTTCATTGATGAACGTTGAGCAAAATCTGCTCAACAAGAAAAAAATTTTTTAAAATTAAGTGGTCCACTTGCCCAAATTTTCGGCTTTAAAAATAGAGGGGCAAATTTCAAGTTTTTGATAGTGTATGCAAAACCAATAAATGCAATTTTGGTGTATGTTGCAAAAAGTACGCCCTGATTCAGGGCGTACACAACAGCAAGCAAAAAGGCGATAATTTATCCCGTCAACAGAAATTCCTGAATAAAATCTGAAAGGAGGAAATATGAAAAAGCAGTTTTGCGATCCCGTCAATACTTCTCCCCTTGGAACAAGGGCGCACTTATATACCACAAAACAAGTTTAGCGGTATGTGCGCTCTGCGAGCCGAAACAAGTGTTCGTCTTGTAAGCTGACAGGACAAAATAATTTCAGGAGGAATTGAATGAACGAAAACAAATTTGAAAATGAGAAAATGCTGCCGATAGTTGAATGCCAAGGCAGAAAATTTGTGTGTCTGCCTAATCAGACCGAAATGACTTTCCCTGACGGCACGGTTTACCGCGTAAACAGTCTGTTCGTCGGAAAAGCAGAAATGGGAGATATGCTCGACGCGCTTGATATTGAAAAAATCGATCGCGAGGTGGCTTGAAATGACGATGAAAATATGTTACAATGGCGGTGGATTTCTGATTGCAAACGCGCTGCATAACAGGAGGTAAAATATGGCTATGCAGATAAATAATCAGGAAAAATACAATGTAGGGATCTACGCTCGGCTCAGCCGAGATGACGAAAGAATCGGTGAGTCGGTTTCAATCGAGAATCAAAAGGAATTACTCAGCCGCTACGCCCGAGAGCAGGGTTGGAACATTTACGGCTTCTATTGTGACGACGGAGTTTCAGGCACAACATTTGACCGCCCCGAATTTAACCGTCTTGTTCAGGACGCAACGGATAAGAAGATCAACCTTGTCCTTTGCAAGGATCTAAGCCGCCTTGGCAGAGATTATATCGAGGCAGGCAGATACACGGATTTTGTCTTTCCGTCTCTCGGCTGTAGGTTTATCGCTCTTAATGACGGAGTGGACACTCAGCAAAAAAACAACGAAATGCTTGTCATAATGAAAAATGTAATGAACGACCTTTATGCGCGGGATACAAGCAACAAAATCAAGGCGGTTAAGCAATCCACGTTTAAGTCTGGCAAGTATGTAGGCTGTTATGCGCCTCTCGGCTACCGAAAAAGCTCAGCCGATAAGCACATTTTGGAGATAGACCCGATAACGTCTCCCGTAGTAAAACATATTTTCGATATGCGCCTGCAAGGAAACGGTTTCCGAAAAATTGCGGTGCAGCTTAACGCTGAGGGCGTTCCTGCACCGAGAACATTCTACTATATGGCGGAGGGCAGAGAAAATCCTCGAAATGAAACTCCGTATTGGAACGATGTTACCGTAAAGACAATTCTCCGCAACGAGGTCTATATCGGTCATACGGTTCAGAATAAAACGGGGACGGTGTCCTACAAAAATCATAAGCAGGTGGACAAGCCCAAAGACGAGTGGATCAAGGTTGAGAACACCCACGAGCCGATCATCTCACAGGAAATCTGGGACGCAGTTCAGCGTATGGACGATCACCCTTCGCGAAGCAGGACAGGCAAGAGCGGAATGATCGCCTTGTTTGGCGGGATTTTGAGATGCATGGACTGCGGCTCGTCGCTGCGATACATGCGAGATTATCGCAAAACGATGTCGGGAAAAGAGCCCGAATTCAAATCGTATGTCTGCAACAGGTACGCTATCGGCGGAAAAGACGCTTGTTCAACGCACTACATAAATCAGAAAGCACTCATTGCCGTAGTGCTGACAGATATTCGGAGCAAGGCTATCCTCGCGCAAAGAAATCGCGAAGCATTGAAAGAGCGGATTCTCAACATGAAAAAGACCTCGAATGAGGAAAAAATGAGTTTGCTGAAAACCGAGTTGACAGCGATTGACAAACGCCTTGCCGAGCTTGAAAAGCTGATTCAAGCCGCATATGAGGACAAAGTTATGGGTCGCATACCCGAGGGCGTTTGTATTAACTTGCTTAACAAGTATGAAGCTGAACGTGCTGAAAAGTTGGAGCATAAAAAGGAGCTTTCGGCAAAACTTGCAGCAAGTCAAGAGAGTGAAAAATCAGTAGATGACTGGCTCGATATGATTCAAGATTATGCTCAACTTGAGGAGCTTGACCGTGCGACGCTTGTGAGGTTGATTCAAAAGATTGAAATCGGCGAAAAACGCGAGGTTGACGGGCACATCGAGCGCGACATAAATATCTACTACAATTTCGTAGGCTTTGTGGAACTGTAAACCCGTCATGCTTTATGCAAGGTTGACTAACGAATGGCTGGCCAAGGATACCGGCAGGAAAGTCAAAATTGCTCTTCACGCCAAATTTGCGGCGGGAGAAAGGACCTTTGCTTACGCTCCGCTCGGCTATATCCGTCACCCTGAAATCAAAAATTCGCTTGCCGTTGATGATGAAACAAAATGGATCGTTGAACGGATTTTCGACCTTGCCGTACACGGCGCGGGAGCAGCTAAAATCACAAAAATCCTGACTGCTGAAAAAGTCCCCACTCCCGATTGGCTGAACTTCAAACGGTATGGAACGTTCGCCCACATTTATGAGGGGAAATCGGAGGAAAAAGCCTGTGCGTGGACGATAGCGCAGGTCAGATCAATTCTCAAGGATGAAACCTACATCGGCAACAGCGTCCACGGCAAGCAGACCAATATCTCCTACAAGAACAAGAAGCGGATACGCAAGCCGCAGGAGGAGTGGTTCAGGGTAGAGAATACACATGAGGCGATAATCAGCCGTGATGTTTTTGAACAGGTGCAGGGGCAGATCGCTGAACGGCGCAGGCAGATGAAAAACGCTGCTGATACTCAGATTTTCGCAGGACTTTTAAAGTGCGCGGACTGCGGTTGGTCGATGAGTTTCGGAACAAACAAATCGAATAAAACGGCATTCAGTTATTTTAACTGTACAAATTACCGTCAGCTCGGCAAAAACGGCGGTCGCTGCACTGCTCATTACGTCCGCTACGACACTCTTTATGCTTATGTTCTTGCAAGGGTTCAATACTGGTCGAAGCAAGCGGAGATCAGCGAGGAAAAGCTGCTCCGGAAGCTGCTGAAAAGCGGAAATTCCGAGCGTGACAACGCGGCAAAAAAGCAGGCTTCCGAGCTTGCCAGAGCCGAGAAGCGCAAAGCGGAAGCAGACAAGCTGTTTACAAAGCTTTATGAGGATTGGTCAAGTGGGCGTATCGCCGAGTTTAATTTCACAATGCTTTCTAAGAAATATCAGACCGAGCAGCAGGAGCTGATTGAGAAGATTGACAGGCTCAAAGCTGATCTTGCGGCTGAAAAGCAGACGAAAGCTGACGCAGAAAAGTGGATCATGCTCATCAGGCAGTACACCGATCCCGCAGAACTTACAGCCGAGCTGCTCAACACGCTGATCGATAAAATCGTTATCCACGAAGCTGTCAAGGAACCTGACGGAACCAGAAATCAGGAAATTGAAATATTTTACCGTTTTGTAGGTAAAATTGATTGAAAAACTAAATTGTATCTTTAATTGGGGGAAACAGACGACGCCCAGCCTGAAATTGACAAGGCTGTCTCCCTGTGCGAGTTATTCAACTGCTCGTTAGACGACCTGTTCAGAAGTGAAATGAACGGTGTTGAGGATATTTACACAAATCTGCGTACAGAGGCAGTAAAGGGCTTTCGTTATGTAAAGCACGCTGTGGTAAGCGCCACTCCCGAAGACGACGCCATTGACAGGATACTCACCATCGCCCGCAGCAACGGCGTTGAAAACCCCAGGGTGATCGGCCGGGATTTTCCCGTATTGTCACAGGAGCAGATAAATGTTTACAATATGCACGGGTATGAGGCGGCGTGGATATTGCCAGAGGGAATGACCCCCTCAGGCTGTGAGATACATCAGCAGGAGGATCACCTGTATGCCGCCATCACCATAACAAGCCCCTTTGAAAATCCCTTTGCGTCAATTCCAAAGGGCTATCAGACGCTGTTGGAATATATCAGGGTAAACGGTCTTGAGCGTGACGACAAAGGCGTTATCCCCTGCTTTGAGGTGGACGGGGAGAGTATGGATATTTATATTGCGGTGAGATGAATGTTGAGGAAAAATAACGCATTTTTCAGATTATTTTAAATTCCTCTTTGACAAAAAGAAAATATCGTATATAATGTGATTGAAAAATTATTTGTTCTATATAAGATTTTACAAAATTCAAGGACTGTGAGTTACACAGTCCTTTTTTTATTTCAGCTTGTTTTATCCCCTCGCTTAAAGCAGAGAGCCACGATTATTCCGAACACCACCGCCGCGGTAAGTCCTGCCGCGCCTGCGGTAAAGCCGCCTGTGAACGCGCCGAGAAGTCCGTCCTCAGCCACCGCCTTTTTTACTCCCTCGGCTAATGCGTAGCCGAAGCCTGTCAGGGGAACTGTCGCCCCTGCTCCAGCAAATTCAACGATAGGCTCGTAAACTCCACAGCCGCCCAAAACTACTCCCGCCACGACGTAAGCTACAAGTATCCTTGCGGGGGTCAGCTTTGTCAGGTCTATCAAAAGCTGTCCCACAAGGCAGAACGCTCCGCCTATCACAAACGCCCAGAAATATTCCATAAACATTTCCATAATTTTCCCTGCCTTTCTTTACTGCGCCGAAAGCTGAACTGCGTGGCTTATGCCGGGGATGCTTTCCCCCTGCTGATTTATGGTGGGGGACATAAGCGCTCCCGTCGCCGCAAACAGCACGTTTTTCAGCGTTCTCTGCTCTATCTGCTTTAAGATACAGCCGCAAAGCACCGAGGCGCTGCACCCGCAGCCTGAGCCGCCTGCGTGAACGTCCTGCTTTTCCCTGTCGTACAGCATAAGTCCGCAGTCGTTATGCACCGCCGAAATATCAACGCCATCGCGCTTGAACAGCTCCTTCAGCATATCGCTGCCCACCTGTCCCAGATCGCCTGTCAGGATAAGGTCAAAGTCGCTAACCTGCTGTGCGGTGTTGGCAAGGTGGCGGGAAATCGTATCGTATGCCGCTTCAGCCATCGCCGCTCCCATATTGTTGGCGTCAGTGACGCCCATATCGTTTATCTTTCCGATAGTGACCGAGCGGATATAAGGCGGCTTGCAGTGTGATGAAACTATCGCGCAGCCTGCCGCCGTTGCCGTCCACTGGGCGGTGGGAGTTCGCTGTCCGCCGTAATTCACGGGAAAGCGGAACTGTCTTTCCGCCGAGCAGAAGTGGGAGGAGGTGACGGCGGCGGCATTGTTTGCCGCTTTGCTGTCCACGAAAATGCCTGCCAGCGCAAGGCTTTCCGCCATAGTGGAGCAGGCGCCGAAAAGTCCCACAAAGGGGATATTGGTGTCCTTTGCCCCGCTGCTGGAGCTGACGCACTGGTTCAGCAGGTCGCCTGCGAACATCACGTCGATGTCCTTCTGAGAAAAGCCGCCCTTGCTGAGAGCGGTGGTAAAGGCTATCTGCTGGAGCTTGCTCTCGCTTTTCTCCCAGCTCACTTCGCCAAGAGTGTTGTCCTGAGTGGTGAAGTCAAAGCATTTTCCCAAAGGTCCTTCGCTCTCCATTTTCCCCGCCGCAGAGGCGTAAGCCGTCACTGAGGGGAGAGAGTCCAAAGCTATCGTTCCGTCTTTTATAAGCATTTTCCCGCCTCCTTACATCAGTTGGAACAAATACAAAATTATTCCGTAAATAACGGACGCCGCTATGCCGTAAACTATGACGGGTCCCGCTATTATGAACATTTTTGCCGCCGTTCCCAGCACAAAGCCCTCGGTCTTGAACTCAAGTGCGGGCGCAACGACTGAGTTTGCAAAGCCGGTTATAGGCACAAGCGTTCCTGCGCCGCCGTGCTTTGCTATCTTGTCGTACAGCCCGAAGCCTGTCAGAAAGGCGCTGAAGAATATCAGCGTTATGGAAGTGACGCTTCGGGCGTTCATCTCGTTCAGTCCCCAGTAGGAGTAAAGATTGAACAAAGCCTGTCCCAGGCAGCATATCAGCCCGCCTATCACAAATGCTTTAGGCAGGGTCAGGTACAGCTTGGTGTTGGGGGAGGCTTTTTTTGTAAGCTTGTCATATTCCGCGTTGGTCATTTTCATGTTTCGCACCTCGTGTTAAGTGATGTATCCTGCTTCTTTCAAAGAAGTTTACCGCTATTATGCGGAGAAAACTGCGTTTTATGCGGGCAGCCGCAGGAAGCCGCCTGTTTTTTACAAAAATATCCTGTTTTGCGGAAATTTTACGGCAAATCCCCGCGTTTGTCTTATCGGTGGGAACAATGGCGTTTTTCACAGAAAAACAGACGATTTTCGCAAAATAAAATATCTATTGAAAAATTAACGGTTATGTGCTAAAATAATGGCAGGAAGGAATATTGAAACGTTCGGCACGGGAAAGCCGAATACGGAAAGGATCTGTTGAATGAACATCAAAGCTGTAATCTTTGATATGGACGGCGTTATGTTTGATACCGAACGGCTGCTCACTAAGTACTGGTGCAGAGCCGCCAACGAAATGGGTTTTCCCATGAAAATGGCGGACGCGCTTGAGCTGAGGAGCCTTGCCAGAAGGTACGCCGAGCCGATGCTGAAGGAGCGCTTCGGCGAGGAGTTCAGCTATCGTAAAGTCCGCGCCCGCCGCATTGAGCTTATGGAGGAGCATATCGAGCGCAACGGACTGAAAACGAAGCCTTTTCTTCGCCTGCTTCTGGACTATCTGGACAAGAACGGCTACAAGAAAGCGATAGCCACTTCTACCGACTATGAGCGGACAGTGACCTATCTTCAGATGACGGGGCTTGAAAACCGATTTGACGTTGTCTGCTGCGGTCCTTCGGTGGAGCACGGGAAGCCGAAGCCCGATATTTATCTTTTTACCGTGCAGAAGCTGGGGCTGAGGCCCTGCGAATGTCTGGCGGTGGAGGATTCGCCCAACGGGATAATCTCCGCCTACGACGCGGGCGTGTTCCCCGTGCTTATCCCCGACCTTACCCAGCCCGACCCCGAACTGCTTAAAAAAGTCTACAGGAAATGCAGCAGCCTTGTAGACATCATCGGGGTGCTTGACACAGTAAAATACGAGCTGTTCTACTGACCTTGAAGATACTGTCTGTTGACCGTCTGAACAAGCTTCTGGAAAGTTCCTCCGCCGACGTGACGGAGCTGGCGGAGAAAAACTACGAAACGCAGCTTGAGGCCGCCGCAAAGCTTATTGCGGAAAACGCGCTCAGACGTCCCGTCGTCCTGCTTTCGGGTCCGTCGGGAAGCTCGAAGACCACCACCGCCTTTCGCCTGAAAACGCTGCTCGGCGAAAGGGGCATAAAGGCTCACGCCGTTTCGCTCGACAACTATTTTCTGCCGCTTGACGGGCTGAGCGAGGAGCAGAAAAGCAGGCTCGACCTCGAATCCCCCGAACGGCTGGATATGCCGCTGCTGACCGAACATCTTGAGCGTTTCTGCCGCTGCGAGGAGGTATGTCTTCCCGCTTTTGACTTCGCGACGCAGAGCCGCGGAGAGGGAAGCCTTTTCCTGCGGCGGGAAAACGAGCCTGTGATAATCGAAGGGATACACGCTCTTAACCCCGCCGTCACAGGCTGCGTGAGCCGATATTCGATAGGGATATATGTAAGCGTTCGTACCCGCCTCGCGCTGGGAGAAAGGCTTCTGCACCCTGAAAAAATACGGCTTTTGCGCCGTCTTATCCGCGACAGCCTTTTCAGAGGCAGAAGCGCCGAGGAAACTATCCTTGCCTTTGATTCGGTTCAGCTTGGGGAACAGCGCTACATAATGCCCTACAAAACTCTGGCGCAGGCCGAGATAGATACGTTTATGTCCTTTGAAGCGGCGGTTTACGGCTATATCCTTGACGATACGCTCAAAAGGATAGACAAGACATTTTCACATTACGACATCGTGCAGGAGCTTACGGATTTTCTTACGAGCATACGTCCGCTCCCGCCTGAAGCCGTCGCCGAAGGCTCTATCATAAGGGAATTTATCGGCGGCTGAAAATCAAGATTTAAGGAGAGCTTATGTTCGCAAAAGTTGAGTCCATGGGGCTGAACGGGCTGAAAGCCTTTTCCGTGGCGGTGGAGAGCAATACCGAAAAAGGTACTCCCGATTTCAGGATAGGCGGGCTTGGCGATGCTTCGGTACAGGAGAGCCGTATGCGCGTGCTTGCCGCCATGGAAAATTCGGGCTTTGACGGGAGCAGGCTGAAAGTCACCGTTAATCTTTCTCCCGCCGACGTGAGGAAAAGCGGTTCTTCCTATGACTTTCCCATACTGGTGAGCATTCTCGCCGCATTGGGAGAGATAAGCGGCGTCCCCGAAGGCTCCGTCTTTATCGGGGAATTGTCCTTGTCGGGAGAGTTGGCGGGGACCAACGGCGTTCTGCCGATGGCGGCTGCCGCAAAGGAAAACGGCGTCAGGAACCTTTTTCTCCCCGAAGCAAACGTTAAAGAAGCTTCCCTTGTGAGAGGGATAAATATATACGGGATAAAGAATATCGCCCAGCTTACGGCGTTTCTGAACGGAAAAGAGCATATCGCTCCCGCTCCGCCGTATATCCCCGATACGGACGGCTGTGCGGCTGTCGCCGACTTTGCGGACGTAAAGGGGCAGGAAAATATCAAGGCGGCGATACAGACCGCAGCAGCAGGCTTTCACAATCTGCTGATGATAGGTCCTCCGGGAGCGGGAAAAAGTATGCTGGCGAAGCGCATTTCAGGCATACTCCCGCCTATGACCTTCGAGGAGAGCATTGAGACCACCTCTGTTTACTCCGTGGCGGGAATGCTGGACGACAAGTCGCCGCTTATAACCTTACGTCCTTTCAGGGCGGTGAGCCATACCGCTTCCGCTGTTGGGATAATCGGCGGAGGAAAAACGCCTATGCCGGGGGAAATAAGCCTTGCCCACAACGGAGTTTTGTTCCTTGACGAGCTGCCCGAATTTCGCCGCGACGTGCTGGAAACCCTGCGTCAGCCGCTGGAGGACAGGCGGATAGTCATTACCCGCGCTCAGGGAAAAGCTTCTTTCCCGTGCAAAACTATGCTGGTGGCGGCGATGAACCCCTGTCCCTGCGGAAATTACGGAAGCGAAGGAAAATGCACCTGCACTCCCGCCGCGATAACAAAGTATCTGGGGAAGATAAGCCGTCCTGTCCTTGACAGAATAGATATTCAGATAGAAGTGGGCGCAGTGAAATACGCCGAGCTTCGCTCGGAGCAGAAAGGGCTTTCCTCCGCGGAAATGCTGGAAAATATACAAAAAGCCCGCGAGCTTCAGGAAAAGCGCTTCAAAGGCACGGATATCCTCTTTAACGGGGAGATACCTCCCGCAAAGTTAAAGGAATACTGCCTTATGGACAGCGAAGCGGAGGAATTTCTCCAAAACACCTTTGACAAGTTGGGGCTTTCCGCGAGAGCGTATGACAGGATACTGAAAGTAGCGAGAACGGTGGCTGATATTGACGGAGAAGAAGTGATCAGCCGCAGGCATATCAGCAAGGCGGTGCAGTATCGCTCCCTTGACAGGAAATACTGGCAGTGATATTGACAAGCGGATATAATTGTGCTATTATATAGTTACCTTATCAAGAGCAGCCGAGGGACAGGCCCCATGACGCTGCAGCAACCCTCCGCAAAAATGCGGAAATGGTGCTACTTCCTGCGCCGAAAGGCGGAAGATGAGGGGCGTTAAAAATTCAAGCCCCCTGAGGGGGCTTTTTATTTTGTCTGAAGCACGAAAGGAAAAAATATTATGTCAAAGCGTCTTTTTACCTCCGAAAGCGTTACGGAGGGACATCCCGATAAAATTTGCGACAGGATAAGCGACAGCATACTTGACGCCCTGCTGGAGCAGGACCCTATGAGCCGCGTCGCCTGCGAGACCTGCACCACCACGGGAATGGTACTGGTAATGGGAGAGATAACCACAAAGGGATACGTGGATATCCCCAAGATAGTGAGGAACGCCGTCAGGGAGATAGGCTATGACAACGCCACCTACGGCTTCGACTGCAACACCTGCGCAGTTATCACCTCAATAGACGAGCAATCCCCCGACATAGCTATGGGCGTTGACAACGCCCTTGAGGGGAGAGAGGAGAACAAGCTGGATATCGGCGCGGGGGATCAGGGTATGATGTTCGGCTACGCCTGCGATGAAACGCCTGAGCTTATGCCTTTGCCTATTTCCCTTGCTCACAAGCTGGCGAAAAGGCTGGCGGATTGCAGAAAAAGCGGGGAGATACCCTACCTGCTCCCCGACGGAAAATCCCAGGTGACAGTGGAATACGAGGACGACAAGCCTGTTCGTATAGACACGGTAGTTATCTCCACCCAGCACAAGGAAAGCGCTCAGCTTGAACAGATAAGAGCGGACGTTATCGAAAAGGTGATAAAGCCTGTTATTCCCGCAGGTCTGCTGGACGGGAACACAAACATTTTCATAAATCCCACAGGCCGCTTTGTTATCGGCGGACCTCAGGGGGACAGCGGTCTTACAGGCAGGAAGATAATCGTTGACACCTACGGCGGCTATGCCCGTCACGGCGGCGGCGCCTTTTCGGGGAAGGATCCCACAAAAGTTGACCGCTCCGCCGCTTACGCCGCAAGATATGTTGCAAAAAATATCGTTGCCGCAGGTCTTGCAAAGCGCTGCGAGGTGCAGCTCGCCTACGCTATCGGCGTGGCGAAGCCTGTTTCAGTTGCGCTGACTATTGATACCTTCGGCACGGGAAAGTATCCCGCCGAAAAAATAGAAGAGGCGGTGAAAAAGGTGTTCGATCTGCGCCCCGCCGCTATAATCGAGGCGCTTGAACTTAGAAAGCCCCAGTACGCCGCCCTTTCCGCTTACGGTCATATGGGACGTGAGGAGCTTGGCGTAAAGTGGGAGCAAAGGGATAAGGCGGAGGAGCTGCTGAAAGCGCTGGGGGAATAAGCGGCGAAAAAAGATTTTATAAAATTTGTTGACAAAACGTTAACATTGTGTTATAATCATCTCAACAAAAGAAAGTATGTAATTTTAGGTTTTCACCTAAAAACGAATACCCCCGAAGCGGCTACTTCGGGGGTATTCTTTTCAGGCTTTACTTGTCGGCATTATGCCTGTCAAGCCACTTGCACACAAAAAAAGCTGTTATGCGTGCTGCGACAGGCAATAAAAAAGAAAGTATGTAACTCACGGCAGTTTTCACCTCCTCCTGTCGGAGATATGGACATGCCGACAAGGTAATTTTACCACTTCGGTAAAATTATGTCAATTTTTCCACTTCATAAAAGTAAAAATTAGGTGAAACATCTTGACAAAGGAAAAATTTTGTGCTATCATAACTGAGTAATATCGAAAAGGCTGTGACAAGGAGCGGAAAGTCCGTAGGCCTCCAGAGAGTTGTCGTTCGGTGCGAGACAACGGCTGAAATTCTTTCTAAATCACCTTTGAGCTTTTCGTCGAAAGGCATTTGCCCGTAGAACGAAACGTGTCCTCACGTTACAGGGGAGCGTATTGATGGATACGCATGAGAGGGCATACGCCGTGAGGCTGTGTCAATTAAGAGTGGTAACGTGGAAGTGTGACTTTCATCTCTTTGTGAGGTGAAGGTTATTTTTATATCAGAGCCTGTTCGCCTCACTTTTCGATGATAAAATGAAATAAAGAAAGGGACAGGTGAAATGAACGGAAAGACAGAGATATTCGACTCTACCCTCCGTGACGGCGCGCAGGGGGAGGGGATAAGCTTTTCCGCCGATGACAAGGTGAAGATACTGCAAAAGCTGGACGCTTTCGGTATCAGCTTCGTTGAAGCGGGAAACCCGGGCTCCAACCCCAAGGACATTGAGTTTTTCCAAAAGGCGGCAAAGCTTAAGCTGAAAAATGCGAAGATAGTAGCGTTCGGCTCCACCCGCCGCAAAAACGTAAAGGCGGAGGAGGACGAGAACCTTGCCGCTTTGGCGGGAGCGGGAACGGAATACGTTGCCGTTTTCGGAAAAAGCTGGCTGCTCCACGTCAACATTATTTTGGGGGTAACGCCTGAGGAAAACCTTGCCATGATAAGCGACACGATCAGTTTTCTGAGAGCAAGGGGGAAAAAGGTCTTCTTTGACGCGGAGCATTATTTCGACGGCTTCAAGGATAATCCCGAATACGCCCTGAAGGTCCTTCAGACAGCGGAAAAGGCGGGAGCCTGCGCGCTTGTCTTATGTGACACCAACGGCGGCTGTTTCCCCGACGAGATAGCTGAGATAACCGCTAAAAGCAAAGCGGCGGTAAAAACAAAAATAGGAATCCACTGTCACAACGACAACGGCTGCGCGGTTGCAGGCACGTTGGCGGCGGTAAAGGCGGGGGCGGCGCACGTTCAGGGTACTTTCATCGGTATCGGCGAGCGCTGCGGGAACACGAATCTTTCCACCGTGATACCCGATCTTCAGCTGAAAATGGGCTATGAGTGCGTGCCGAAAAACAGTATGCAGAGCCTTACTGAGACTGCCCGCTACATCGCTGAGATCGCAAACATAAAGTTAGCGGGAAGTATGCCTTACGTGGGGCGCAGCGCCTTCGGTCACAAGGGCGGTATGCACGCCGACGGAGTGGCAAAAGACCCCGCCACCTTTGAGCATATCCCTCCCGAAACGGTGGGAAATGAGCGAAGCTTCCTCTTGTCAGAGGTCAGCGGAAGAAGCACCATTCTTTCCAAGCTGGAGAACTTCGACAAGAGCCTTGACAAGAACAGCCCCGAAACTCTCCGCATTATGGAAAGGCTGAAAAAGCTGGAAAGCAAGGGCTATCAATTTGAGGCGGCGGGAGCAAGCTTTGAGCTGCTGGTACTGAAAGAGCTGGGACGGTTCAAGCCGTTTTTCACGATAGAACATTTTCACGTTATCTCCACCCAGAACTACGCCATAGAGGGTCGTGAAAAGGCAAACGCTATGGTAAAGGTGAAGGTGGGGGACAAGTACGAGATAACCGCCGACGAGGGCGACGGTCCTGTAAATGCGATAGACAGGGCGCTGAGAAAAGCGCTTGAGGTGTTCTATCCCAAGCTGAAAAAGATGCATTTAGAGGACTACAAGGTAAGAGTAATCGCCGCTGGGGACAGCACCGCCGCAAGGACGAGAGTCCTTATCGAAAGCACCGACGGCAAGGACGTGTGGACGACGGTGGGAGCGTCAAAGGACATCATCGACGCCAGCCTTATGGCACTGCTGGATTCTATCGAGTATTTTCTGTATTATAAAGGCTGATAATTTTTGAAAATAAATCAAACAAAGAAAGGAAGAATTTAACATGGGTATGACAATGAGCCAGAAAATTCTGGCAAAGCATGCGGGACTGCCCGAGGTCCGTGAGGGACAGCTTATAAGGGCGAAGCTGGATATGGTTCTGGCAAACGACATCACAGGTCCCGTGGCTATCAACGAATTCAACAAGGCGGGCTTTGACAGCGTTTTTGACACGCAAAGGATAAGCCTTGTAATGGACCACTTCGCTCCCAACAAGGACATAAAGGCGGCGACACAGTGCAAACAGTGCAGGGATTTTGCGGGAAAGTATGACATCGTGAACTTTTACGACGCGGGAGATATGGGCGTTGAACACGCTCTGCTCCCCGAAAAAGGACTTATCGCTCCCGGTGAGCTGTGCATAGGCGCAGACAGCCACACCTGCACTTATGGCGCGCTTGGCGCTTTCTCAACAGGCGTGGGCTCCACCGACATGGCGGCGGGAATGGCAACAGGCGAGGCGTGGTTCAAGGTGCCTGCGGCTATCCGCTTCAACCTGCACGGCAAGCTGAAAAAGTACGTTACGGGCAAGGACGTTATCCTGCATATAATCGGAATGATAGGCGTTGACGGCGCTTTGTACAAGAGTATGGAATTCGGCGGGGACGGGCTTTCCTCCCTCACCGTTGACGACAGGCTCTGTATGGCGAATATGGCTATCGAGGCGGGCGCAAAGAACGGTATCTTTGAAGTGGACGAGCAGACCTTGGCTTATGTCAAGGAGCGTGTTGACAGGGATTTCGAGGTATTTGCCCCCGACCCTGACGCAGTTTACTGCGAAACTTATGAGATAAACCTTGACGAAATAGAGCAGACGGTATCATTCCCTCACCTGCCTGAAAACACAAGAACTGCGGCAGACTGGGGCGAGGTGAAGATAGACCAGGCGGTGATAGGCTCCTGCACCAACGGCAGAATAAGCGATATGAGAGCCGCCGCCGCTATACTCAAGGGAAATCACGTTGCAAAGGGCGTTCGCTGTATAGTTATCCCCGCAACGCAGAAGATATATCTCCAGTGCATACAGGAAGGTCTGGCGGAGATATTCATAAATGCGGGCTGCGTGTTCTCAACTCCCACCTGCGGTCCCTGTCTCGGCGGACATATGGGAATTTTGGCGGCAGGGGAAAGAGCCGTTTCCACCACCAATCGCAACTTTGTGGGAAGAATGGGTCACGTTGACAGCGAGGTATATCTGGCAAGCCCGATAGTTGCCGCCGCAAGCGCGATCGCAGGCAAAATAACAGGCTATAACGGTTAAGAGAAAGGAGAGCTGACATATGAACGCACACGGAACAGTACACAAGTACGGGGACAACGTGGACACCGACGTTATAATCCCCGCAAGATACCTTAACACCGCCGATCACAAGGAGCTTGCCTCACACTGCATGGAGGACATTGACAAGGACTTTGTGAACAAAGTGAAGGCGGGCGACATTATGGTGGGAGAGGCGAATTTCGGCTGCGGAAGCTCCCGCGAGCACGCTCCCATAGCGATAAAGGAAAGCGGCATTTCCTGTGTTATCGCCGCCACCTTTGCAAGAATTTTCTACCGCAACTCAATAAACATCGGACTGCCTATTCTGGAATGTCCCGACGCCGCAAAGGAGATAAAGGCGGGGGACGAGGTGGACGTGGACTTTGACAGCGGGAAGATAACCGACGTCACCACGGGAAAGACCTATACGGCAGAGCCGTTCCCGGAGTTTATCAAGGAGATAATAAATGCGGGCGGACTGTTGAAGTCGTTAAAGTAAATTTTAGTTATTAGAGATTAGTAGTTAGTTGTTAGTTCGTGGAATTTTTTCCTGCGGAAAAAATGTATTTTAAAATTCGTTTTTGCGCAGCAAAAACACCACTAACCAGCTGCTAACTACTATCAAACTAACTACTAACAATTATCAATATTAAGGAGCAACGGTATGGAAAAAAATATAGCAGTCATCAAAGGCGACGGCATCGGTCCTGAGATCGTGAACGAAGCCATAAAGGTAATGGATAAGGTGGGCGAAAAATACGGTCACACCTTTAACTACACAGAAGTTCTGATGGGCGGTATCGCCATTGACACGGTGGGCGTTCCCCTGCCCCAGGAGACCATCGACAAGTGCCTTGCCAGCGACAGCGTTCTGCTGGGCGCAGTGGGCGGACCCAAGTGGGACAAGGGGGAAGGCAAAATGCGCCCCGAAGCGGGACTTCTGGGGATAAGAGGAGCGTTAAAGCTGTTTGCGAATATCAGACCCGCAAAGCTGCTGAAGCCTCTCGCTTCCGCCTGCCCGCTGAAAACGGATATAACCGATCAGGGGCTTGATTTGGTAATAGTCCGTGAGCTTATCGGCGGCGCTTATTTCGGTGAGAAAAAAACTTACGTCGATGAAAACGGCGAAAAGACCGCTTCTGACCTGATGATTTACAGCGACCATGAGATAGAGCGTATCTGCCGCGTGGCGTTCGATATGGCGAAAAAGCGCAGGGGTAAGGTAACAAGCGTTGACAAAGCCAATGTGCTTGACAGCTCAAGGCTCTGGAGAGAGGTTTCTCACAGGGTAGCCGCTGAATATCCCAACGTTGAATTTTCGGATATGCTGGTGGACAACACCGCTATGCAGCTTGTGCGCAATCCTGCGCAGTTTGACGTTATCGTTACAGAAAATCTGTTCGGGGACATTCTTTCGGACGAGGCAAGTATGATAACAGGCTCGCTGGGAATGATACCCTCGGCAAGTCTGGGAGAGGGAAGTCTGGGACTTTATGAGCCTATCCACGGTTCTGCGCCCGATATTGCGGGACAGAACAAGGCAAATCCCATAGCAACAATACTTTCCGCCGCAATGATGCTGAGATACAGCTTTGATATGGCAAAAGAAGCGGACGCGATAGAAGCCGCCGTTGATAAGGCGCTTGAAGCGGGACTTCGCACAGGGGACATTATGAGCGAGGGAATGACCCTTGTTTCCTGCTCGGAAATGGGCGACAGGATAGCGGGATTTATCAGCTGACAACATAAAACCGCATAAAACAAAGGTATCGCCGCAAGGCGGTACCTTAACTGTCAATTATTGATCATTTGGAGTATACAATGGATACTGTTCAGGTTTTAAAATCGCTCTGCTCACAGGCGGGCGTCAGCGGCGGGGAATTTCCCGCAAGCAAATGTGCTTTGCAGCTGCTGAAAAATTACACCGAAAAAGCGGAGATAGACGATTTCGGAAATGTTATCGGCTATCTCGGAGAGGACGAGAGCAAGCCTCTTATCCTGCTTGACGCACACATCGACCAGATAGGCTTTACCGTCACCTATATCTGCGACGACGGCTTTCTGAAGGTGGGAAAATGCGGCGGTATCGACGTGAGGACTCTCCTTGCCCAGACCGTCACCATTCACGGAAAAGAACCGCTGAAAGGCGTTATCTCCACCCTCCCTCCCCACGTTGCCAAGGAAAAGGACAAGGCGGCGAAGTTGGAGGACATCGTTATAGATACGGGACTTTCGGGAGAAAGGGCAAAGGAGCTTATCTCACAAGGCGATTTTGTCACCGTTGACGGAAGATTTTCCGTTCTGGCGGGGAACCGTGTTTGCAGTCCCGCCACCGACGACAGGGCAGGAATCGTTGCTTTACTTTATGCTTTGGAGCTTCTGAAAGAAGAAAAGGAGCTGCCCTTCCGCGTGGCTGTGCAGTTTGCGGCGCAGGAGGAGGTGGGCGGCAGAGGAGCGAGGATCGCCGCTTTCAATATCGACCCCGATTACGCTATCGCAGTTGATGTTAGCTTTGCGCAAAGCAAGGGAGTTGACCCCTCAAAATGCGGAAAGCTGGGAAAAGGTCCTATGATAGGGATAGCCGCCTCTCTTGACAGAAAAATTTCCGCAGGGCTTATCGAAACCGCAAAGTCCGCCGAGATACCGTATCAGACGGAGGTTATGGGCGGCGACAGCGGCACCGACGCCGACGACATTTCAATAAGCAGAGGCGGAGTGAGAACGGGGCTTGTTTCCGTTCCCCAGAGGTATATGCATACTCCCTGCGAAGTTCTTGATATTGCGGATATTGAAAACACGGGACGGCTTATCGCCGAATTTATCAAGAAAGGGGTCTGCTGATATGGAAAATCTGAAAGAGCTTGTAAAGACCCTTTCCGCCCTGTACGGCGCAAGCGGCGACGAGGACAGCGTAAGGGAAGAGATAATAAAGCGGCTTCCCGCCGACGTTTCCTACAAAACCGACAATCTGGGCAACCTCATAGTTGAGAAAAAGGGCGCAAAAGTCCCCGCCAAAAAGCTTATAGCGGCGGCGCATATGGACGAAGTGGGATTTATCGTCACCTATATCGAGGAGGACGGAAGTCTTTGCTTTGCTCCCGTGGGCGGAATTTTGCCAAGCGTGGTGTTCGGGCGTCAGCTGGTGTTTAAAAACGGAGTTTATGGAGCAGTGGCGGGAAAGCCCCTGCACCTGCTGAAAGACGAGGAAGAAAGCGCACAGCCGAAAATTTCGGAGCTGAGGATAGATATAGGAGCTGAAAACAAGGAAGAGGCTGAAAAGCTGGTGAGCGTGGGGGACTGCGCATACTTTTCAAGCGAACAGCTTGATTTCGGCGACGGCTTTATGGCGGGAAAGGCTCTTGACGACAGAGCGGGCTGCGCAATAATGCTGACTTTGCTGAACAGCGAGCTTCCCTACGATATGACCTTTGTTTTCACAACTCAGGAGGAGATAGGCACGAGAGGCGCAACTGCGGCGGCATTTTCAGTGAACCCCGATATTGCCGTAGTGTTTGAAACCACAACTGCCTGCGACATAAACGGCGTTGAGAATGAGCAGAGGGTCTGCGTTCTTGGGGAAGGTCCCGTTGTTTCCTATATGGACCGCTCCACCATTTACGACAGAGAATTATATAAGCTGGCATTTGATACCGCAAAGGAAATAGGCGTAAAATGCCAGACAAAAAGCGTAGTTGCAGGAGGAAATGACAGCGGCGCTATCCACAAAGCCGCAGGCGGCGTTCGCACAATGGCGGTATCGCTGCCCTGCCGCTGCTTACATTCCCCCTCCTGCGTGATAAAGGAAAGCGACCTTGAGGACACGATGAAGCTTGCAAGGGCACTGATTACTAAGTTAGGCGAGATACAATGATAACAAAAACAGACAAAAAGACGGCGGACAGACTGCTGAAAGGCGCAAACGATATTTTCGCCCTGAAGATAGCCTCAAACCTTGCGGCGTATGACGGGTATGATTTCTGCTCCGTTTACGGAGGCATGAATGTGCTTATCGGCAGGTATTACGACGATCTTGTGATACGCACGAAGGGAAGCCTTACCGACGAGGGGATCGAGGAGCTGTCCCTGTTTCTCAAGGTATGCGGTTTCAAAAGCGCGCTTTGCGGGCTTGAAACAGGGCAGAGGCTGATAAACAGCGGCTGGAGCAACGCTAAGGAAAGCGTACTGCTGAAATTTGCCTCACAGCTTATTCCCGAAAACGAAAGTATTATCCCTTTTGAGGAGATAACCACCGACCCGCCGCCGGACGAGGTTTTCCCCATTGTTAAGGACGGATTTCCCGATATAGACCACGACGGGTGGTACACCGATATAAATCACAAGATACGCCACGGTATCGCTCACGTTTACCTGTACGGCGGGGCGACGGCAACGCTTATAGCGGATATGAACGGAACGGCGTATCTCACCCTGCTTGCCTCCGCAAAGGCGGCGAGGGGAACAGGTGCGGCGAAAAATCTGCTGAGAGCCTTGGGGACGCAGTTTGAAAAGCAGGGGAAAGAGGCCTGCGTGCTGTGCCGCGATGAGCTTGTGCCGTTTTATAACAAGGCGGGATTTTATGTGGCGGGAAAGGCGATAACGATAGAAAATTAAGGTATCGCCCTGCGACAATTTGCAGGCGTTGTACCTGATATTTCAATGCCTGCTGAGCAGAGCCTTTTTGATCTTTCAGTTTGCGCTTTTTATGAAGAACTGCTCGTCAGGGGCGGCGAAGCCGCGAACGAACGCTCCGCGTTCGTTCGTTCCCGTCGGGCGGTGCCCGACGGGAACCATTGTTTCGGGCGCTGCCCGAAACAATGGCGGCTTCGCCGCCCCCCGACACGCACTGCATTATCTCAAGCCCGCAGCCTTCCCCATTTACCGTGAAAAACTTGCAGCCGCTCTAAAATAAAACCAAAAGGACATGACCATGAATTTTAACTTTGACTCGAAAATAATCTCCGCTGCACAAAAGGCAGAACAGAAGATCGTCCCCGCTTTCGCGCGGATAGAGGAGACCTGCCGCCTGAACAGCGAAAAGGTGCTGAAAGCCTTTATTGACAACCGCGTAGGGGATATGCACCTTAAAGGTACCACAGGCTACGGCTACGGCGACGAGGGTCGGGACAAGCTGGACGAAGTGTTTGCCGCCGCTCTGGGAGCGGAGGACGCATTGGTCCGCCACAGCTTTGTGAACGGCACCCACGCCCTTTCCACCGCCCTTTTCGGCGTACTGCGCCCGAACGACCTTATGCTTGCGGTGACAGGCAGACCTTACGACACCCTTGAACAGGTGATATTTGGGGAAAGCGGCGGCTCGCTTAAAGAGTTCGGCGTTAAATATCAGCAGATAGACCTGCTCCCCGACGGCACTCCCGATTACGAAAAAATAGCGGAGCTGTCAAAGTCCGCCAAAATGGTGTATATCCAGCGTTCAAGGGGATATTCCCTCCGTCCGTCCCTGACCGTTGAGGTGATAGGAAGGATAGTTTCAGCAGTCAAAGACGCAGGCAGCAACGCCGTGATAATGGTGGACAACTGCTACGGCGAATTTGTTGAGGAAAAGGAACCTCTCGCCGTGGGCGCAGACCTTATCGCAGGGTCGCTGATAAAAAATCCCGGCGGCGGTATCTGCTCCACAGGCGGATATATCGCAGGGAAAAAGGACTTGGTGGAGCTTTGCTCCTATCGCCTTACAACGGTGGGAACGGGCAAGGAGGCGGGCTGTTCACTTTCACAGAACAGAGAGATGTTTATGGGACTGTTCAACGCTCCTGCCGCCGTGGCAAATGCGCTGAAAACTTCGGTGTTTGCTTCTGCGCTCTTTGAGGAGCTGGGCTTTACAGCGCTTCCCGCCTGCGATGAATACAGAACGGACATAATCTGCTCCATAAAGCTGGGCAGTCCCGAAAGGCTGATTGCTTTCTGCAAGGGCATTCAGACGGCAAGCCCCGTTGACAGCACTGCCGCTCCCGAGCCGTGGGATATGCCCGGCTACGGCTGCAAGGTGATAATGGCGGCGGGCTGTTTCACTATGGGAAGCTCCATCGAGCTTTCCGCCGACGCGCCTTTGCGCGAGCCTTACGCAGTCTGGGTGCAGGGCGGAGTTTCGTATTACGCCGCAAGGTTGGGAATCATGAATGCGGCGCAGATGACGCTCGACAATTGATAGCAGAAAGTTGGCAATGACGGGGCTTTGTCATTGTCAACTTTTGCTTTTTATGTACTGCCCTTTTCATGGAAGGACAGCTCCCGCGGTGCTTAAAGGAAGGTAGCGCATTAAGAGAGTGTGAAGCCGAAAACAACGCAGGCGTCGGGCAAACCTATGACCGATTGAAAAAAGGCACAACAAGAATGATCACAGCGTTTCCGTACTAAGATAAGAAAGGGATTCATTAACGGAATATAAAGAGTTAGATACTGTTTTGCTCAAAGATGGACGTGAGGGAACGATTGTCGCGGTATTGGGCAAAGATTTGTTTTCTGTGGATGTTGGTGAAACTCCTGAAACTTGGGATAATGTGTCTGTTACCCGTGCTGACATAGTTAAAGTTATTAGTTGCTCTTGATTGTGTTGAATTTGTTGTAACATCACTCTATGATTACTCCGGGTTCAAAATGAATAAATTCACCGCATTTGTCACAGTAAAAATAGTAGCTTTTTCTTATATCTTTCGCATCTGTAACATAATATCCGTTATTGCATTGGAGACATTTTACTTTTTCTCCAGATTGCAATTTCTCATATAAGTCTAAATGACCGCTATTATTTTCTTCTTTTAAATCTAAACGGTCGTCCACTTATGTACCCTCCTTTTTTCCAATTAAACCTGATTGTAATTATCTTTTACTAATTTTATTATATACCTTTTTCTGCAATCGTCAAACAGTTTCTTCCAACACAATATGCATTTGTTCTTTTGCCATGCATACTGCTTCAGCCCATTGACAATAACCTATATCACAGTAAACGTGAGTAGTTTCGTGAATTACTGTTTGTGCAGCAATTCGTGCATTTTTCATGCTTGGACTTTTCATAAAGATAACTATTGAATTTCCTCTTTGTTCACCTCTTATTCCATCTATTGGAATGGTATCAATTGCATCACAGTTGACAATCCCGCCGTAATGGTGTAAAATAAAAGCAAGATCTACGAAACGAGGACAAAAAATGCGCAGTATGACAGGCTTCGGCAGGTCGCGCGCCGTTATCGGCGGCAAGGAGTACCTGCTGGAAATAAAATCGGTGAACAGCCGTTACAGCGAGTTCAACATGAAGCTCCCGCGGAGCTGTACATATCTTGAGGAAAAGCTGAAGACCCTTTTAAAAGGCGTTATCAGCAGGGGCAAGGTGGACGTGTGGCTGTCCGTCACCGACGTGGAGGACAGAAGTACCAGCGTCACCGTCAATCTTCCCGTGGTTAAAAATTATCTTGAGGAAATGCGAAAGTGCGGGGAGGAGTTGTCCCTGCCCGACGATCTTCAGCTTTCAAGCATTTTCCGCATGACCGACGCTTTTACGATAGTTCGCACCGAGGCGGACGAGGAGGAGATATGGCAGGCGGTGCAGACCGTTGCCAACGCCGCTCTCGCCGAATTTACCGCTATGCGGGAAAAGGAGGGGGAAAAGCTGAAGACCGACCTGCTGGAAAAGGTGGCGAATATCGAAGTTATGGTGGGAGAGATAGAAAAGCTGTCCCCCGAGACCACCGCCGCTTACCGTCAGCGCCTTACAGACAAGCTGAACGAGCTGCTGGAGGGTCAGCAGTTCGATCAGCAGAGAGTGCTTACCGAAACCGCTATTTTTGCGGAAAAGATAGCGGTGGACGAGGAGACCGTCCGCCTGCGCAGTCACTTCAGGCAGTTCAGGGATATGGTGGAAAGCGCCGAGCCGATAGGAAGAAAACTGGATTTCCTTATCCAGGAATTTAACCGCGAATCCAATACCATAGGCTCAAAAGCGCAGGATCTGAAGATCACAAAGCTGGTCATAGATATGAAAAGCGAGATAGAAAAGATAAGAGAACAGATACAGAATGTGGAATAAAAGCCTTGATGTAATGCAAAAAAGCGCGATCTGAGATCGCGCGTTTTTATTCCGCAAAGTAAAAGACCCGCCTATTTTTCAGGCGGGTCATTTCATACGCCGTTTACCAGTTTTTCGACTTTTTGTTGGTCAGTCCCGCTATATAGTCGATGGAAACATTATAATATTTCGCCAACTCCACTATCCTTTCAAAGGGTATGGAACGCTTGCCCGCCTCATACTGGGAATAATACGACTGGCTCGTGCCCAGATATTCCGCTACCTCGCGCTGACTTTTATCCATATCTTCCCTTAGATCCCTGAGTCTGCTGAAATGTTTGACTTGCATAAAAACGACCTGCCCCTTTTGTTCATATATACAAGTTATATCATATATAAACTATTTACTCTTGACTTTAGTTTACATCTAAACTATAATATATATAAAGGGCAAAATATTCATGAGAAAAGGAAATAAAATGAAAAAAAGCGACAATCTTTCAACGATGCTCAGCGACGAGATCGACGGGCTGAAACGTAAGATACGGGAAAATAAAAAGAAGCTTGAAAAAATACTTTCTCCCGAAGCAAAAGCACTGTACGACAGCATAAATGAAGATGAAAACCGCCTGTCCGTGCTAATCGAATGCAGTTACTTCGATGTGGGAATGCGGTTGGGTCAGAGATCGGCGGAAATTGAAAACGGAGAATAACAAAAGGAGCGTTGGTTCAAAACGCTCCTTTTTTATTTATCCTCAAGCTCGTTCAGCTCTTCCATCGCCTGTTCCCATCGCTCCATAAGCTGCGCCTGAAGCTCCTCAAGCTCGCTCAGACGTTCAGTATCCTCCATCACCTTCTGATAATCCGCACTGCCGTCAGCAAGGCGGGCGTTTATCTCCGCCGTTTCCTGCTCCGCCGCCTCTATCTCCGCCTCAATGCGCTTTACCGCAGTTTCCGCCTTGCGGCGGCGGCTCTGAAGCTCCTTCTGCTGTTTGTAGGAATTCGGCTTTTCCGCCTTGGGAGCGGACTTTTCTGGCATAATTGCCGCCCTGCTCTCCTTCCAGCGGTCGTAGTCCCCGTCGAAAACCTCCATTCCGTCCTTATGCAAAAACATCAGCTTGGTGGCAAGAGCGTTTATCATTCCCCTGTCGTGGGAGATTATCAGCATAGTGCCCTGATAGTCCTGCAACGCCTCGGTCAGCCCCTCTCTCGCCTCAAGGTCAAGGTGGTTGGTGGGCTCGTCAAGGAGCAGGAGGTTGGGTCCCTCCAGCATGATTTTAAGCAGTATTACCTTTGCCGCCTCGCCGCCCGACAAGGTGTTCACAGGCTTTTCAAGCTCGTCACCGTACAGGCGGAACAGCGCCAGCGCAGACTGCACCTGCGTTCGGTTCAGCGCGGGAAAATCGTCCCACACAAAGTCCATCACCGACTTTTTGCTTGTGAGGCGCAGCTCCTGTAATTGGTCAAAATATCCTATTTTCAGCCAATCGGCTATGTCGGAATACCCTGCGGTGTCGCCCCGCTTTTCCCCTAAGATAAGCTTCATCAGGGTGGATTTCCCGCAGCCGTTTGCCCCTAACAAAAACACCCGCTCCCCGTGCTTTATCTCGAAATCAACGTTCTGGAACAGCGTCCGCTCTCCTATTTTGCAGGAAAGGTTCTTCGCCGTGATAACGTCCGTGCCGTGAGCGGTCTTGCAGGGAATGGAAAAGTGGATCTTCCTCCTTGGGGGCGGGGGCGGGACAAGCTCCTTTTTCAGCCGCTCTATCTGCTTTTCCTTGGAGCGTATGGTGATGTAGTTGTGCTCCTGATTAAAACGGCGCTGCTGTTCGATTATGCCCTCTATCCGCTTTATCTCCTCGCTGGTCTCTTTATATTTTTTTGTGATATAGGTCACCCTCTCGTCATACTGTCGGAGATATTCTGTGTAGTTCCCCTTGTAGGTATCCAGCGTGCCGTTGTCAAGGGCAAAGGTCTTATTCGTCACCTTGTCCAGAAAATACTTGTCGTGTGAAATGACGATGTATGCGCCCCTGAACTCCTGCAAAAAGTTCTCCAGCCACTCGCAGGCGTCAATGTCAAGGTGGTTGGTAGGCTCGTCAAGAAGCAGCAGCTTTGCTCCCGACAACAGCAGCTTCACAAGCTGCAGCTTGGAGCGCTCGCCGCCGCTGAGAACGCTGACAGGCTTTGACAGCGTTTCTGCGGGGAAACCCATTCCCGCCAGCATACTTTCAGTCCTTGAGCGGTAGGTAAGCCCGCCGTCACGCTGAAACTCCTCGGTAAGGCGCATTTGCTTTTCCAGCAGCTCGTCAGTCACCTCGCCGCCGTCTATCCTGTCGTGGAGCCGTTCTATCTCCTTTTCCTTTTCCATGAGCGGAGCGAAAACAGATAACGCTTCTTCGTAAACGGTGACGTCGTCATGTCTTAGGACGTGCTGCTCCATAAAGCCCACGGAAAGCCCCGCCTGCTTTGTTATCTGCCCCTGCCAGTCCTCAGGCTCCTGCCCTGAAAGCATTTTGAAAAGGGTAGTCTTTCCTGCGCCGTTTGCTCCCGCAAGACCTATCCTGTCGTTTTCGTCAACGGCGAAGTTTACGTTTTCAAACAGGATACGCTCCCCGAAGCTGACGGATATGTCCTTGCCCTGAAGAATTATCATATTTTCACCTCCTCTGTGCAAGGTCAATAGCCTTGAGCAAAACTGTACAAACGCAGTAAATAAGCGGTGTTGCAAGACATAATAAATAAATTAATCACTAAAA
>CANRFO010000020.1 GCA_947629925.1 uncultured Ruminiclostridium sp. | reverse complement strand
TTCAATTTTGAGAGAATATCTCTCACAAGTCGGTGTTTATTGCGGCGAGGTCCCACCTGTTCCCATTCCGAACACAGAAGTTAAGCTCGTTCGCGTCGAAAATACTTGGCTGGTGACGGCCCGGAAAGATAGATAATGCCGGCATAATATTGAAAAACCACATTTGTGGTTTTTCGCTGTTTCTGCTGTTTTTAAGCAGTAGCAGTTCCTGTCCGATACTGCGGTTTTGCGAAGCAAAATGAATTTCCATAAGGGAAATTCAAGTGGTGTTGGATCGTAGTTTTGCTCCGCAAAACTACTATGCACCTTTAGCTCAGTTGGTAGAGCAACTGACTCTTAATCAGTGGGTCCAGGGTTCGAGTCCCTGAAGGTGTACCAATATCAGCACCCTTAAAAGGGTGCAAATTTTTAAACAGCTTTCCTGTTGGAAAGCGACACGGCCCGTTGGTCAAGCGGTTAAGACATCGGCCTCTCACGCCGGTAACGGGGGTTCGATTCCCCCACGGGTCACCAGCGGCTGAGCCGCACCAACGCGCGCCCCGCAACAGCGGGGCGTAAAGTTTTATTTGTGCAAATACGGGCTCGTAGCTCAGTTGGGAGAGCGCCGCGTTCGCAACGCGGAGGTCGAGGGTTCGAACCCCTTCGGGTCCACCAGCGGCTGAGCCGCATCAACACGCTCCCAAAACACGGGAGCGTATTTTTTATGTTTACCGCCCAAAAAATCTATTTGGTAACAAAATCACAAAACATTTGAATTTTATAAAAAGAAAAAAGATTATCTTCAAGGCATGAGAATCAATTAGGGAAAATTGAACATTCCGATAGATTATAAGATAGATGTGAAAATCAAAATGCAGTTGACTTTTCACACAATAAGTTGTATAATAAATATAAATCAGTTACTAAAAATTAAAATTTACGGAGGTTCATTATGAAAAAATTAACTAAAGGATTGACCATGTTTATTGCTGCATGCGTAGCATCTTCCAATATTGCTGCGATGGCGTCTGCCGCATCATGTTCACACTCAACGCTTCAGGCTGTTGTTACAGGACCGTACAGATATGAATGTGCAGGGACACATCAACACCTTGTAGCTACATATTACGAGAATAATGTAGAGAAAAAAGTTTACAAACTTTGTTATTTGCAGAGAAAATACGGACAAATCAAACAAATTTGTTCCAATTGTGGGTATGTTTTCAGCTCCTATGAGTCATCCGTGGGATTGGTACATAGTATCACCACCTGATTCATAAAATTTATATTAGTGAAGTAACTTCACTCACATAAACATCCCCGCTTTTTATATTATCAAGGCTGACGGTATTATATCATGAAAAAAATTATTTCTTTAACGCTTTTGCTGCTGACCGTATTTTTACTGTCCTCATGCTCCGCAGATGAGTACGCCGAATTTGTCTGCCCTGTTTCGGGGGAGGACAAAGCTCTTGTTTCACTGAATCTTGATAAGGACTGCGTTTCAAATTCCATAAATCTGAAAAGCATAGTTCCTGCCAAGGTCTGTTATGTGGAGGAAACCGATACCGTATTTTTTTCAAGCGGCGACTGCATTTATCAGCTTACCGACGGAAAAACTATTCCTCTTGTAAAAATGGAGGGCATAGCTCTTAACGCAGCCGACGGGCTCCTCTTCTTTATAAACCCCACATTCAGCGTTATGCCCGAATCGAACATAACATATGAAAATGACGAAAGCATGGATGTTGTCAATGACACAGGTCCCATGTACAGTCTTGATTTAAGCAGCATGAAGCTGAAAAAGCTTGCCGATGATGTTTCCAATCTTTCGGTGTATAAGGATAAGATTTTTTTCCGGCGCTGTAAATCGGAGACCGAATGGACAGAAAAATACGGCGAAATTACTACTGTCACTACTTTAATATACGAATGTGATTTTGACGGGGGAAATGAAAGACAAATATACAAAGCCTTTGCGCCTGAAAACGGCTGTTCGGTCTGGCAGCAGCCTGAAAATCATATCATGACTTTGTACAATGTCGAAACAGATGAAGAAACTTTTCTCGCAGAAGAATACGGTGATACTGTGGGCAGCGAATGCATATATAAAGGATACGCCTATTACCTTACCGAAACGCTGAGCAGCAACAAAACAACAGTAAAGAAAGTATCCGTTGCCGATAAAACGGTGGAAGCCTATTCGCCGCAGGGCGCATATATCGTTGATTATGCTCTGTATAAAGGCGAGATCTGTATGTTGGGTTTGACCGACGGACTTTTCATAACCGAGGGAGACAGCGTAATGGGCTGCCTGCATTCGTATGAGGGACAGACCTTTTCCTATACTTCCCTTTATACAGCGGGTGACGATCTTTTCGCCCTTAAAGGCAGGGAACTGTATCGATTGACGATAGATGAGGACCGCGTCGTAACCGAGCAAAAAATGGGGGAGTGAGCCATGAAAAAATTTATCGTCTGTCTTCTGGCGGCGGCTCTGGCAGTTACGTCAGTTTCCTGTTCGGCTGACAAGTCTGAGGAGGAGATGACCTTTGAGGTCGACAGCGACGAATTTACATATGAAAATATCACCACAGGCGTAGGAAGCTTAGACGTTGACGAAAACGGAACGCTTTACGCGGTCGAAACTTACATAATAGAGAAGGAACCTTACGACGAAGTTTACGACGAGCTTCACGCTTATGACCTGAACGGCGTACATATAAAAAAGCTGGAAACAGGCGGCGCAGCTCTCAACACTGTTTCATACCATGACAGCACCTTGTACAGTATAGGTTGTTCCAATGGGGAACAAACGCTGTCGATATACTCTTACGACCTGCGAACAGACGAATTTTCCGTTTTTGCAAAAACCTCTGTCTCTTCTTCTTCCACTGTTGTCACCAACAGCGTTATAGCTGACGGAAAGCTTTGGTTTACGGTGGAGGATTTTGGCAGGGAGCTTGAAGGCTGTCCGTATGATAACGCAGTTTTCACCTATCAGGGCACCGTCCTTTACAGCTGCGACCTGCAAAGCGGCAAGACAGAACGGTCTGACATTGAATATCCCGTTACCGTCAGCACCGCTGCCGACGGCAGCCTTTGCGTATACGCCGTCGATGAGAACGGGACTTATTTTATGACAGGCGAAGAAAAATACTACATGGATCTGGGCTATGTTTATGCATTTGCCGTTATCAGCGACAAAAATGATTTTATTTTTACGTCCTCTTTAAAATATGACACACTTAACATCGGAACCTTCGGCAGCGACGACTATGCGGAGTTCCGTCCAAATACAAGATGTTCTGCAAAAACCCTGAGATACAGGGGAGGCTGTACGTTTTATACCAACTCCTACGGCAACGGACTTGACAAAGCGGGTGCCGTTCAGCGTATAAAAAATTCCTCGTTCGTTGCAGGGAACAGAACGATAAACCTTATCTCTCCGGGATTTATTATGGCGTCGCCGTTTGGCTGCGGCTACTCCATGAACAGCAAGGAGCTTACGGACACAGAGTTCGCTCTTACTGTTCTTTCGCAAAGCCCCGATTATGATATATGCCTTTTAAATTCAAAGCTGGGCGTATCCGACAGCATACGCGATAAAGGAACGTTTTATCCTTTGAATGAGGTCGAGGGCGTGAGCGAGTATCTTGACAAGTGCTTCCCTTATGTAAAGGAAGCGGCGTTAACTTCTGACGGCGAGATATGGATGCTTCCCATCGCCGTTGATATCGACGTGATAATGTATAACGAAGCTCTTTGTGAGAAATACGGGCTGGATTTTAACAACGACATGACATTGGAAGAGCTTATCCTCAATGCCAAGACCGCGAACGAAAGCGATAAGAGCAGCGGATATGCCATTCACGGCTATCTTCTTAATACGAACCTGCTTTTGCAGTATATGCGGAACAACATCAGCTTTGATACCGAGGAATTTCGTGACCTTGCCCGTTATGTTAAGGAAGAAGCCAACTATTCTGAAGGCGAGGATTATTTCAAGCTGTATACCGACAGCATGAATCAGCTTTACGAAGGAAATTCCGACGGCTTTTTATTCTCAATGCTGAATGACAGTCTTACCCAGTTGGAATACGGCTTTTCCGATAAAGTCCGAGCCTGTCCCATGCCGTCTGTGACTTCCGACGGGCGAAGCGTCGCCACCTGTGTTATGCTTTGCGTAAATCCCGCGTCGGACAATCTGTCGTCAGTTCTTGACTATATAACTGCCCTTACTGAATATCTTTCCGCGAATAACTCTTCTATGCTGTTTTCCGAACACGACGAAAACGTCGGACAGTATGTTAAGGATCTGTACGGGATCTATTCCGACGCTTCGATTTGCTTCAACATTTCCGAGGATATTTACCGTCAGGATTACGAAGCATATCTGTCAGGCTCGACCGACCTTGACGGATTTATCACTGAAGCCGACCGTAAGCTGTCTGCTTACCTCAACGAGTAAAAGGACCGTTCAATGAAAAAACTCAAACGTCTCAGTTTCAACACGAAATGCAAGCTGTGCCTGCTTCCAAGCCTTGCAGGCACCTTGCTTTTCTTTGTTATACCTTATTTCAGGGTGCTTTATTATTCGGTGATAGATAATCAGTTCCGCCGCAATTTTGTTTTTCTCGACAATTACATCGAAACTGTTCAGAACGAATATTTTCTTCTTGCGCTTCTGAACAGCCTGATACTGATAGCGGTATGTGTCCCCGTGCTGATAATTCTTGCCCTGCTTATTTCGCTCTTTCTGTCCTTCGGTATCAGAAAGCTGAAAGCGCTTAGGGCTTCTTTTGTCCTACCTATGGTAATTCCTACTGCGGGCATAGTTCTTATCTGGCGCACGGTCTTTACCGATACCTCGACGCCTTTGCCGATCTATCTTCTTTTTATATGGAAGAATATAGGTATCTGCATAGTCCTGCTGACTGCCGCATTAACTGCAGCAGACAGATCTGTATATGAAGCGGCGAAGCTTGACGGCGCAGGCTCGTGGACGCTTCACAGAAAGATAACTTTACCTATGATAGCGCCCACTATCCTTTTTTCAGTCCTCCTGTCAATAGTGAACAGCTTCAGGATATTTAAAGAAAGTTATCTTTTTTACGGTACGAATTATCCTCCAGACCACAGCTATACCCTGCAATATTTCATGAATAACAATTTTCTGCGCCTTGATTATCAAAGCCTTGCCACAAGCGCGGTACTGACTTCAGCGGTAGTATTTCTCATAGTCCTTTGCGGCATTTTTATACAGCGGAGGTACAACCGATGAAAAAAATTGTTTTTACGGTCGTGATGATAATTGCCGCAGTGATCTTTATTCTTCCCGTAATAGCTACTCTTGCCCTTTCGTTTTGGAATGGCGGCGAGGTCAGCGCCGAGGGGTATTCGGATCTGCTTTTCAACTGCTTTGTATTTTATCCTATGTTCTGGAACTCTGTGATTTATGCCGCGGTGATAACCGCAGTGCAGCTTGTTGTAATAATCCCGTGTGCCTTTGCGTTTTCTCAGGCAAAATTCAAAGGCAAAGGTCTTTTGTTTACGTTTTACATCGTGCTTATGATGATGCCTTTGCAGGTAACGGTTTTGCCCAACTATATCGGGCTTCGCGACCTTGGTCTGCTGAACACTGCGTGGGGAATAATCCTGCCGATGATATTCAGTCCGTTTGGCGTCGTGGTAATGCATCAGTATATGAAAAGCACTGACTCTGCCATAATAGAAGCAACCCGCCTTGAAACAAATTCAATATTCCGCATTATTCTGACCGCTGTTGTCCCGCAGCTTCGCGTCTGCATATTCGCGGTGGTCTTGTTTGTATTTGCCGACTGCTGGAACATGGTGGAACAGCCTATGCTGTTCCTGAACGATGACAGCCTGAAAACCATGTCCGTCTTTATTGTCAACGCCGCCGATTACACGGGACACGTTCTTTTTCCCGCTTCTGTCATCTTTATCGTTCCCGTATTTCTGCTTTATCTGTTTTTTAGCGACAGCCTTGAAAAAGGACTGACTTTTGGTGAAATATCATGAAAAAGAAAGCTGTTCTTATATTTACTCTGATATTTTTTGCTGTAATGCTCCTGCTTACGCTGACTGCCCGAAGCATACACAACGCTTCGATACCTCACGTTTCAGCCCGACGCCTTACAAATCAGATTTTTACTGAGGAATTTGCGGACGAGAACGGGGATATGCAGACGCTTAAAAGGTACAGCCTTGCCATAGACAGGGAACTGTACGAAAGCGGCAACATTTATGTCTTAACTCAAACGCTTATCAACGGCGAATACCGCGACACAGCCCGCCTTGCTCACATCGAAACAGGTGCTGAAGCAGGTCGTTACATTGAGGTGATCTCTGGTCTTAATCCCATCGACAGGATAATTACAGACGCCAAAGGAGAACTGTACGACGGCTGTGAAGTCGTTGTTGTAAAGTGAATGTCTGCTTTAATAAGAGCAGACAATGGCAAAGACGTTGAGGCAATTTTTAGATATAGTTTTTTATCGGGCAGTTTAAAAATTTAAAATAAACGCCGAAATAAAAATATTTTCAATGGCTGCAAAAATCGTTCTGAGTTTTTCTCAGAACGATTTTTATTTACGATTCTTCATGTTAAATTTAAAAGATGTCAGGCGCTGAGCCGCGTCAACACGCTCCCAATCCACGGGAGCGCATTTTTACGTTTATCACCCAAACATCTTTTTTGGCAACAACATCACAGCCGCTGAGCGGCACCAATACGCTCTCAGGGAACGGAGAGCGTATTTCAATATCCGCTGCCCAAATATCTTTTTTAATAAAATCAAACGACCCCGCATTACAAAGCGTTTTAGCGCTTATGTAACGTGGGGTCGTTTTATGAGCGGCATTTATGGCTGCTGTTTTTCAGAAGCGTTTTATTTCAGCTTTCTGTACTCCTCGTCGCTCACGGCTTCGCACCATTCGTTTGAAGTGCCCTCACCTGGGACTTCCACCGCAAGGTGGCTGAACCACGAGTCCTTTCTTGCGCCGTGCCAGTGCTTTAATCCTGCGGGAATATTTACGCAGTCGCCGGGAACAAGCGGTACTGCTTCCTTGCCCCATTCCTGATACCAGCCCTTGCCTGCTATGCAGATGAGTATTTGCCCGCCGCCTTTTTCGGCGTGGTGAATGTGCCAGTTATTACGGCAGCTCGGCTCGAAAGTCACGTTGAATATTCCTGTTTGCTCCTTTGAAACGGGAGCAAGATAGCTCTGTCCTGTGAAATATTGTGCAAAGCCGTCGTTCGGAGCGCCTATGGGGAAGACCATTTCCGCTGCGTGAGCGGCTTTTGCGTTGCCCGCGGGAGCATTTTCGTTCCACACTTCTTTTGCGAGCCTGAACGCAGCCCAGCCCTTCGGCCAGCCCGCATAAAATGCCGTATGAGTGATAACGGAGGCTATCTCTTCTTTGGTAACGCCGTGAGATTTAGCATTCTGAAGGTGGTGGATAAGGGAGGAATCGGTGATGCCTGACGCTACGAGCGCCGTTACCGTTATGATACATCTTGTTTTAAGGCCGATATTCCTGTCGTTCCAGTTTTCACCGAACAGAATGTCGTCGTTGTAGTGAGCAAAGTCGGGGGCAAAATCCCCAAGCTGCTGCCTTCCTGCGGTTTGCGTTATCTTTTCCAATTTTGTCAGCTCCTTGTCATTTTGTATTTATAATAATTATATACTTTTTATGAGACGAATGCAAGGGATAAAGGCGTTTCAGATTTTTCAAGGGCGTTTATCCCGATAAATTGTATATGTGTACAAAATAAAATACAAATTTTCGGCAAAAAGACCAAAACATATTCTCAATTTGCTTCAAAACTATTGACTTTTACTAAAGAAAGTAGTACAATTATTTTGGAAAAATACAACATTATATAGACGGGGAAACCTGTATCGAGGCGCTATGAAAGAAAATAAAGAAAAAATGATAATCTTGAAAGGCTCAAGCGGAAGCATAAAGCCTTTAACAGATATTCTCAGCGAAGCCTATGAGCTTGTCATCGTGACCGAGCCTGAGGCTTTGGACGATATTATCGGGGACGCGTCCGTCCTTCTTCTTGATTCAACTACCCCTGATTCCGTATGCGAGCAGTATCTGCAAAAAATGGAAAAAGAGGGCGCGCCCGACATACCTGTTGTGGCGGTCACAAAGACCCTTGCACTGGAGGACAGAGCCCTTAAAGCGGGGGTAAATTCATGTATTTCTCCTCCGTTCAACAAAAATATTGTCATGACGTCTATCGACGGCGCAGTTGCCAACTTCAGGGGCGGCGCGTCCGAAGACCTTTCCACTGCCCGCTACATAGTGGATAAGATCCCCTGCGGCGTTGCCACATTGAAAAAGCTGGAAGACGGAAGCTACATCATGACCCATTGTAATCAGGGGCTTGCCGAGCTGTTCAAGTATCCCGACAGAAACGCGCTCCTTGCAGCGGCAGCCAGTGACCCCATGAGAGGGATCGTGCCTGATGATAAGAAGATATGCAAGGAAATGCTCGATACTGCTGTTGAAAAAGGCACCGCCGACAGCTGTGTGCTGAAGGGGCATACCTGCGACGGCGAGACGATATGGGTACATATAACCGCAAAGTCCATTCAGGAGGAAGACGGTTCAATGCTGCTCTGCGCGGCGGTGGACGACGTCACCAAGGAGCAGAAGGCGGTGGAGGAGCTTAGCGAGGCTTCATGGCGCGATTCTCTCACAGGGCTTTACAGGCGTTCCGCTTTCTTCATCATATCAAAAAAGATGATAGCCGCCAATCCCGATAAGGAATATTCCATACTCCGCCTTAATATAGGAAGCTTTAAGCTCATAAACGACCTTATGGGCCGTGAAACAGGCGACGATCTGCTTTTGTGCATTACCGAGGTCATTAAAAAGCTTTGCCCCGAAGGAGGAGTTTACGCCAGATTTATCGCCGATACTTTTGCTATTCTTGTACCTACGCATCAAACTGAGGAGATAGCGGAAAATATCCTCAGCACCTTCAAAGCCGACGTCAGAAGAGCTAATATCATCGACCACGACGTTCAGGTATATATCGGCATTTACCATATATCAGAGAATGACGATTCGCTTTTTGAGGATATGTGCGACCGTGCGCAGATCGCCTGCCGCTCCATAACGGGAAGCTACCGCAATCATATCGCCGTTTATGACGAAAGTATGCGCAACGCGATGCTTGAGGAGCAGGATATCCGCGACAACGCTCACAAGGCTATAAAAAATCACGAGTTCTGCGTGTATTATCAGCCTGTTTACGGTATTCAGGCGAAGCGCTTTGTAAGCGCGGAGGCGCTTGTCCGCTGGAAGCACCCCACCAAAGGTCTTATCCCGCCGGGAAAGTTTATTTCCATTTTTGAGAAAAACGGCTTTATCGCAGAGCTTGACCTTTATGTTCTGGAGGAAGTGTGCAAATATCAGCAAAAGCGCCGTGAACACGGTCTGACCCCGTTCCCAATCTCGGTGAACATTTCCCGCAAAAGCCTTTATAACCCCAATCTTTTTGAGATAATATACGACCTTACCAAAAAATACGGCGTCGAGCCTAAATATTTCAGAATTGAGATAACCGAAACCGCTTATAACGATAATCCCGCTCAGCTCCTTGACACTGTGCATAAGCTTCGGGAAAAGTCCTTCCCCGTCCTTATGGACGACTTCGGAAGCGGCTATTCGTCGCTGAACACGCTGAAGGATATACCCATTGACCTGCTGAAGCTGGATATGAAGTTTATGCAGGGCTTTGAGAAAAATACCCGTGTGGGAACGATCGTGACTTCCGTTGCGAGAATGTCCCGCTGGCTCAACGTTCCCATGCTGGCTGAAGGCGTAGAAACGAGAGAGCAGTATATGTTCCTGCGCAGCATAGGCTGTTCCTATATCCAGGGCTTTTACTTTGCCCGTCCCTCCGACGAGGAGGAGTTTACCCGCATGATAGGCGACGATAACGAGATAAATGACGGCTATAACATTTCTTCGGGTACGCTTGACGAAACGGAAATAAACGACATAATGACAGGAAACGTTCTTGCGTCCGAGCTTATAAGCATGCTGTTCGGCGGTCTGGGAATATACGAGCTGAACGACGGAAAGCTTGATGTTATCCGCGTCAATGAAGGATATATGAAGATAATGGGATATTCCGCGGAAGACCTTGCAGGTGAAAATAACAGCGACGTATGGTCATACGTTCACCCCGATGATGTGGAAATTTCCCGTGCCGCCTGCCGTCAGGCGATAGAAACAGGCAAAGCTGTAAAAGCCACCATAAGAAGATATGACAAGAACGGGCGTTTGCTTATGCTTGAAGGCGTACATAAGCGCCTTGGCGGAAGCGACAGCCACCCTGTTATCTGTATCGCGTTCAACGACATAACCGACAGTATGACGGGGCTTGAGTAAAAATAAAAATGCAAAAGCCGACTTAAAGTTTAAGTCGGCTTTTCATATGTATTTAAAGTGCAATTTTTTTGCAACGATAACTGAAAAAATGAGAGAAAAGCAGAAAATCCAAAAGAAAACAAGAGAAATCAAGATATATTTAAAATTTTTTTCAAAAACCTATTGACAAACCTTTCAAAGACAGATATAATAACAAATGCTGCTCCCTGCAAGGCAAACGATTTGAATTTTTCGCACATTTGATGTGCGTGAAATTGAAATCGTTTCGTCACAAGACTGCGGAGCGAAAAATTTTCAGGAGGTAAATACCATGTCAACTTATATGCCCAACCCTCAGACAGTTGAACGCAAATGGTATATCCTTGACGCTGCGGGCAAGCCCCTCGGACGTGTTGCGGCTCAGGCGGCTCTTATGCTTAAGGGCAAGCACAAGCCCACCTACGCTCCCCATTGTGACTGCGGCGACCATGTGATAATCATCAACTGCGCAAAGGCTGTTCTCACCGGCAAGAAGCTGGAGAAGAAGTATTACAGATGGCACACAGGCTATATCGGTCATCTCAAGGAAGTGCAGTACAGCAAGCTGATGGCTACCAAGCCCGAAAAGGCTATGGAGCTGGCAGTTTACGGTATGCTCCCCAACAACACCATCGGCAGAAAGGCAATGACCAGACTCCGCCTTTACAGAGGCGCAGAACATCTCAACGCCGCTCAGAAGCCCGAAGAATTTCAGTTTTAAGGAGGGATAAACAATGTACGAATCCAAACCGTATTACTACGGAACGGGAAGAAGAAAACATTCTGTTGCAAGAGTGCGTGTTTATCCCGGTTCCGGCAAGATCACCATCAATAACAGAGACATCGACGATTATTTCGGACTTGACACTCTCAAGCTCATCGCCCGTCAGCCTCTCGCCCTTACAGGCACCACCGAGAAGTTCGACATCATCTGCACCGTTGCAGGCGGCGGCGTAACAGGTCAGGCAGGCGCTATCCGCCACGGTCTGTCCCGCGCTCTGCTCCAGTACAGCGAGGAGCTTCGTCCCGTTCTGAAGAAGGCAGGTTTCCTGACCCGCGACCCCAGAATGAAGGAAAGAAAGAAGTACGGTCTGAAAGCTGCACGTCGTGCGCCTCAGTTCTCAAAGCGTTAACTTTCTCAATATGCTTAAAGCGTCCGAGCAATTGTTCGGGCGTTTTTGTTTGTCTTGATTTTTGAACGGGAAAATGTTACAATAAAAATGAGGTGAGAGCATTGAAAAAGAAAAACCCCGTTGTAATAACACTTTGCATTGTGGGCGCAGTTTTGCTGTTATGGTTCGCCGCAGGATTTACCGACTACGTTATGGCGGAAAGCGGCAAAGCTCCCGTTTTCTGCATAGAGCAGAGCGACGGCGTTTATGTGGGACTTGGCTACTCCTACGAAATGTATCCTCACCCTATAACGGGCAAAAACGAGTATGCCCTTTACCTTTTCGGAAACCTGATAAAATCAAACTTCACCAATTAAAAAGGAGAGCAAAATGGACAGAACGATAAAAACAACGGGAACCGCCACAGCAAGCGTTGCTCCCGACCTGATAACTCTTTCTCTGGGAATTGAGGCAAGGAGCGCAAGCTATCAACAGGCAAACAGCCTTGCCCTTGAAAAGCTGGAAAAGCTGAGAAAAGCGGTGACAAGCGCAGGCTTTGAGAAAAGCGACCTTAAAACCGCAGGCTGCAATATCAGCGCCGAGTATGACAGCTTTCAGGACGGGAACCGCTGGAAAAGGCAGTTCGCAGGTTACAGATACCGCCACGATCTGAAGCTTACATTCGATATGGATATGGAAAGGCTGAACAAGGCGCTTTCCGCCTTGTCGGGCAGTGAGGCTGACACTGAAATAAGCATCGGCTTCAGCGTGAAAAACGGTGAGGAGATAAATAAACAGCTCCTTTCCGCCGCCGTAAAGGACGCGCGGGAAAAAGCGGATATCCTTGCCGCCGCCGCAGGCGTTTCTGTGGGAAAGGTCATTTCCATAGACAGCACGGAAAGCGGGGGCCCAACCCCTCTGCATATGGCAAAAGCCGCAATGCTTTGCGCCGACGCTCAGCCCGATATCGTCCCGCAGGAAGTTACCGCTGTGATAACGGTTATTGCGGAGTGGGAGATAGAATAAAAATAAAAGCAGTCAGAAACGACTGCTTTTATATTTTTGCAATTATCTCCGCCAGCTTTTTGAACCGCTCTTTTTCTTCACTGCTCATAGATTCCAGCAGCTCCAGCAGCTCTCTCTGCTCCGCTGTTGCTCCGCCTGCAAAGCCGCTTTTGCTGTTGGTGCGCCCTGCGATATAGTCAAGGCTCACGCCGTAAAATTCCGCCAGCATTATCGCCCGCTCAAAGGGTATCTCCGCCCGCCCCATTTCATATTTTCCGTAATGCTGTGAGGAAGTCCCCAGATATTCCGCAAGCTCCTGCTGAGTTTTGTCGCTGTCCTCCCGCAGATCCTTTATCCTGTCGTACTTCGCCATTTTAAATATATCTCCAGCCTGCTGTGATTTTTCTTTGTATTATTGTATCACATCAGGCAATTTTTTATTGACATTTGTGTTATATTAGGTTATAATATTGTAAAAAGGTGTCTGATTAGATACTAAAAGGAGGAAAAAAGATGAAAAAATCAGCAAAAGCTGTTTTCGCCGCAGCGTGCGCACTGACTATGTGCCTGACAGCGGGGTGCGCAAATAAAGCGGAAGTGGTGCTTCCTGACGGGCAAACCTCTCAGGTGGAACTGGAAAAGGACGGCGAGGTGATAGACCCGTTCCAGTATTTTGACATAACCTTTTCGGGATTTAACGGATTTGGCAGCGCAGTCGTGAATAAAAAGGAAAGCTGCAGCTTTGAACTTGATTTGAGTAAACAAAACGATCTTTCCAATGGCGACAAAATAACCGTTACCGTGGTGACTGTTGCCGACATCAGCCCTGACGTTATTTCTCCCGCCTATAAGGAAATAGAAGTGACAGGACTGGAGGAACCGCAGGAGCTGGACCCGTTTGAAGGCTTGGAATTACAGTTCGACGGCATTTCACCTTTCACCACAGTATCGTTTAATACGGCGGGCTGTGACAAAGTGGTGGCTGATAACATTTATTTCAGCACGGAAGCAAATAATCTTTCAGACGGAGATACATTCACCGTGACCGCTGAATGTTTGCATAGTGCATCGGAGCTTGCAAGGTGGGGCTATTATATTAAAAATAAAACCAAAGAGTACACTGTGGACAACCCCGCAAAATACATCACTTCCGTTGACGAGGCAGACTTCACACAGCTGAACAGTGATATGGATGATTATGTAGAGGCAGAAGCGAATGCGACGATAGGGGAATTTAAGTTATTAGGTATATATGTAAGAGAATATCATCCTCATGATACAATAGGATACTTTGATGCAAGATTGGCAAAAGTAAACGGCATTGAAGATATGGGCGGATATCTGATGTCGTTAAAATCAGCTAACGATATGTCAAGCACCGGTGTTTACAACAAATATTACAAACTGTATCGCGTGGATTTTTCTTGGGCAAACAATGGTTTGTCGGAAAGTGGTGATGGAAGTGTATATACAGTAATAGGAATAGACAATTTATACATTGACAAGGACGGAAATCTCAAATTTGGTAATGGTCAGGATTTTAGTTCCGATATGCTGTATTATATGTCTGAAATGACAGAAGAAGAGCTTAATTCAAAACACATCGTTTCCGAAAAAGGAAGCTACAATGTTACCGAAATAGACTAAACAAAAAACAGCAGGCTTATTGAGTAAGCCTGCTGTTTACTTTTAAATTACTGTCTTACGCCTTCCCCACAGACCCGAACAGCTCCATCTTCTGCTTAACGGTAGCCTTTATAGCCTCTGCGCCGGGAGCGAGCAGCTTTCTGGGGTCGAAGCCCTTGCCCTCAAGATCCTTGCCTGCCTCGATGTACTTTCTTGTAGCTTCCTGGAAAGCAAGCTGACATTCGGTGTTTACGTTTATCTTTGCAACGCCCAGAGAGATAGCCTTCTTTATCATATCCTCAGGGATACCCGTGCCGCCGTGGAGAACAAGAGGCATATCCCCTACCTTTTCCTTGACTGCGGCAAGCGTTTCAAAGCTGAGACCCTGCCAGTTGTCGGGGTATTTTCCGTGAATGTTGCCGATACCTGCCGCCAGCATAGTAACGCCAAGGTCAGCTATCTGCTTGCATTCGTCGGGGTCAGCGCATTCGCCCATTCCCACAACGCCGTCCTCTTCGCCGCCGATAGCGCCTACTTCAGCTTCAAGGGAAAGACCCTTTTCCTTGCATATCTCAACCAGCTTGGTGGTCTTTTCGATATTTTCAGCGATAGGATAGTGAGAGCCGTCAAACATTACGGAAGAAAATCCCGCTTCAATGCACTTGAGAGCGCCCTCGTATGAGCCGTGGTCAAGGTGCAGGGCAACGGGAACGGTGATGTTCAGCTCCTCCAGCATACCCTTTACCATTCCGACAACGGTCTTGTAGCCGCACATATACTTTCCTGCGCCCTCGGAAACGCCGAGGATAACAGGGGACTTCAGCTCCTCAGCGGTGAGCAGGATAGACTTTGTCCACTCCAAGTTGTTGATGTTGAACTGACCTACCGCATACTTGCCGTCGCGGGCTTTTGTCAACATTTCCTTTGCAGATACTAACATATTTATTTTCCTTTCTGCGGCAGAGCCGCCTAAAATTTACCTGTTAATATTGTAGCACAAATTTCATAAAAAGGCAACAGTATTTTTTGACTTCGGGCAAATCCCGTGTTATAATAGTTATAATAAATATACTCAAAAACAAAGGAGCCGCCTATGTACAGCTTTGACAAACAAATTGATTTTCTGCTGAAAAACGCCTGCCCGAGCATTCGCTATCTTGTGAAACGTGATATGCTGAAAATTCCCGTAAATGAGCCTGAAATGAGTAAGCTGCAAGAGGAGATACTCCTGCAAAGCAACGCGCGGAAAATACTGTCACATCAGCATGAGGACGGCTGGCTCGGGGAGGGCATACACGGAATAGAAAGTATGGACTGCCACATAGGTGGGCTTCTGGGGCTTGGAGTTGAGCCTGACTCTCTCTGTATACACAAAGCGATAAAGGCGCTTACCGACCCTCAAATAAACAAAAATCACCGTATGATTTTTCTTGGCGGCGAGGCTTTGGACGCCGGAGGACGTGGCGGAAATCACGCCATAATCGCCCAAATACTTTCGTGGGTGGGATTTTCTGAGGACTACCCCATAATGGCGGAGCAGATAGAGCTTGCGCAGAAAAATTTGTTTGCGGTTTTTGATTATTCCTCACCCGACGACTTTTCGGTGAAGATGAAAAATTACCGCTGTTACAAGCCAAACGCCCTTTTCCCCGGAGACAATCACATAAGTCTGCTGAACGCAACAAAAAGATGGAGAACCTCTGATAAGGAAAAGAAAGCGAGGGACGCTGTAAAGCACTGCTATGAAATGATGAAGGACTTTAACGAGTATATCACCTTCCGCAAGCCGAAGGAATACGGAAACGGTGTGGTTGGACCCTTTAACTTTAACTGGCAGGCGCTTAACCCTTTCAGCAAGGAGGATATAAGGGGAATTATGGAAAGCTCCTATAATTATCAGTTTGCTTTCTGGCTCAGGGGCATTAACCTGCCTGAGTGGATAAGGCAAAGCACCGATACATACGAAGTGCTGGCGCAGATGATTACAGAGGACGAGTATATGGAGATGATACCAAAACCCGCGCTGAAAGCAATGCGGGCGGTTTCGGGCAGAGAGCCGTGCTGGAGAAACAAAAACTCGGTGAAGTGCGATGTGATGTTTGAGATGTTAAACGCCTGCTATTCAGTGCTGAACGACTAAAAAAGGACGGGTTACCCGTCCTTTTTTGCTGTCTTAAAAAAATCCTTACCCGTAAATAAACGCCGAGTTAAGATACCCGCTGTATCCGTTATACGCCGCTTTTTGCCAGAGAATGCCTTCGTTTGAAACAGTCTCGTCAAAAAGTATCACCCGCGTTTCGGGAGGGATCACCGTCAGTATTTTCCCGTCCGTTCCCGCCTTTGACCTGAGATTTACCACGGCGGCGGACTTTCTGATTTCGCCGCTGTTTTTTTCAAACACCGCGTTTTTGTCCACCCAGCCGTACACGTCGGAGCTTTCGCCTATAAGATGATAGGGGTGAATGGCGCCTGACGCTGTCAAAGTGACCTTAGCGGTGCCTGCGGTGCGGATATTGCCGACGTTCACGGCGGCAGCAGAGGAAGCATAGTGCTTTCCGCCGCTGAACAGGACGGTTTCACCCTTTTCGGGGACAAATCCCTTTTCAGGTTCGGGCGAATTTTCCGCCGCGATTATCGCGGGATAGTCAACATAGGACAGATCCCCGTCCAGCGCGCCTGCGCTTCCGTTCAGGCGGTCGGCGCCCCACTGCCACATCTTCTGACCGAAGTCGTACTTGCTGGGAATGTCAGGGTCGCCCGTCCAGTGAGCCAGCCACAGGTCAAAGCTGTCGAGCAGTTTTTTCTTGTCGAGCCTGTATTCGAGCCAGGAGGGATTTGAGTACAGCGCAGGGTGATAGCCTGCTTTCTTTATCCTGTTGAGAAAAGCGAAGGCTATTTCCGTCAGCTCTTTTTTGTCAAGCTCGTTTATGGCGCTGTCCTCCATGTCGTAGCACACGGGATATGTCAGCTTATACGGCTTTATAAGCTCTATCACATAATCGGCTTCCTTCACCGCTTCGGCGGGAGTTTTCGCCAGACAGTAGCAGTAAACTCCTACGTTTAGTCCTGCCGCCAGTGCGTTTTCAATATGGCTTTTGAACATATCGTCGGTTTTCTGACGATAGCCGGTGCGGATAATAACAAAGCTTATCCCCTCCGCCTTTATCTTTTTAAAGTCTATCCCCTTGTTGGCGTAGGATATATCAATGCCTTTGAATATCATGCAGAAGATCTCCTTTCATCTGCCGTTGTCTTTGTCTCGTATCTGCGCAAGCGCATCTTTCAGCTTCTGCGGAACGGGAAGCCCCATTTCGGCGGAATTTTCAACTATGCTCAGCGCTTCGTTGGCAATAAACGCGAAGATGACGGCTGTCCTGAGGGCAGAGCCTCCGATCACCTGCGTATCTATTATATTCGCCACCGCCACAATTGTGAAAAGCATGATCTTTTTGCAGATACCTTTAAAGCCGACGGCACTGGATAATTTCCTGTTCACCGCCGCGGCAAGCACGCCCGTTGCATAGTCCAGCAGAGATATGGCTATAAGAGCGATAAAAAATCCGTTCAGCTCCCCGAACAAAAATCCGAATATTGCTCCCAGAATACCGCACACGGTGTTAAAGCCCACCGATGTTTTCATTTTAACCTTCCTTTCATTTCATTACAGCTCCATGCGCTGCTTCTTATGCCTCTCATGACGATTATACCGCCTTTCCGCCGTGCAAAACAATGAAAGGTTTATGCCGAATATCATAAAATCGTAAGCTTTTTCGCCTTGAAAAAGGTGGTTTTATATGCTATACTGCTGATAGACCGAAACATATCCCGAGGCGAAGGACGGTGAAAAAATGGGGGAGAATATTCTTATAGCCGATGATGAAAAAGAGATAGCCGACTTGGTGGAGCTTTATCTCAAGGCGGAGAATTATAACGTGTATAAATTCTACAACGGCTCGGACGCTTTTGAATGCATAAAAAGCGGAGGGATAGACCTTGCCCTTATAGACGTGATGATGCCCGATATAGACGGCTTCAGCCTTCTCGGAAAAATAAGGGACAAGTACCTTTTCCCCGTGATAATGCTCACAGCGAGGGTCGAGGACGTGGACAAGATAACGGGGCTGACTTTAGGCGCGGACGATTATATAACAAAGCCGTTCAATCCGTTGGAGGTCGTCGCCAGAGTAAAAACTCAGCTTCGCCGCTGCAACCGTTACGATAAAGCGGGAGTTTCCGAAAACGAGGCGGACATACGGGGCCTGTACATTTCCAAGGAGGGGCATAAATGCACCCTGAACGGCAGGGAGATACAATTAACTCCCATAGAGTTCAGTATCCTGTGGTACCTTTGCTCAAGGCAGGGCAGGGTAGTGTCCTCCGAGGAGCTTTTTGAGGCGGTGTGGGGCGAGAAATATCTCGACAGCAACAACACCGTCATGGCTCATATAGCAAGGCTCCGTGAAAAGCTGGGCGAGCCCGCCCGCAAGCCCAGATACATCAAAACAGTGTGGGGAGTGGGATATACCGTTGAGTAAAATGAGCAATAGAAAAAAGTTCGTCCTGACGCTTATCGTGTACAGCGCCGCATTTGCCTTTCTTGTGTTTTTTCTGTTTGTATTCATGTTCTTGGAGGGGAAGGACGATTATCTGATATTCCGCATATTTAAAGGGATACTCCGCAACAGTCTGACAGTGGCGATGATCCTGTTCTTCCTATGGAACTGCGGGATAGCGGTGATAACCTTATTGTATGTTAAAGAAAAGGGAATGTTTGTCCCCGAAGAATTGCGCTCTCCTTTTGACAAAGGCTTCAAACGCCGCATAATACAGCGTATGCTCATATCGGTGCTGCTGTTTACCGCAGGGCTTCTGCTGTTCGTAGTTCTGGCGGCGAAATTCATCCGTTTAACGGTGGATTACGGCACTTGGCTCTATTACATTTTTTCCCTTGTGCGCGACAATATCGTCTGGATAATTGCGCTTACATGGCTTATCGGATTTTCTTTCATATGCTACCGTTTTGTGTCCGTCCTTACAGGATACCTTGATCAGATAGTTGCTCGGACAGGAGATATGCTCCTTGACCCGTCAAGACCCGTGGTGCTGTCCTACCGCCTAAAAGGGATACAGGACGAGCTTAACCGCATAAGGGAGCAGACGCTGGAGAACGCACGGGCTGCCCGCGAAACGGAGCAGAAGAAAAACGACCTTATCGTTTACCTTGCCCACGACCTTAAAACGCCGCTGACCAGCATTATCGGCTATCTTACCCTGATGAACGATGAGCCTGATATTTCCGCCGAAACAAGGGCAAAGTACACAGGTATCGCTCTTGACAAGGCGCAGCGCCTTGAGGAGCTTATAAACGAGTTCTTTGATGTGACCCGCTTTAACCTCACCTCAATGGAGCTTCAGTCGGAACGAATAAGTCTTTCCCGTATGCTGGAGCAGCTTGCTGACGAGTTTATGCCTGTATTCGCGGAAAAGGGACTTTCATGGCAGAACGAGATAGACGGCGGCATAGAGATACTCTGCGACCCTGACAAGCTGGAAAGAGTATTCGATAACCTTATAAGAAACGCGGTGACTTACAGCTATAAAAATACCGCGGTGATGCTTTCCCTCCGCAGAAACGGCGACAAAGCGGAAATAACGCTGAAAAACCACGGAAAGACTATTCCTCCCGATAAGCTTGAAAGAATATTCGAGCAGTTTTACCGCGCGGATACTTCCCGCACTTCATCGACAGGCGGAGCGGGTCTTGGCCTTGCCATAGCAAAGGAGATCGTAAGGCTCCACGGCGGCGAGATAAGCGCCGAAAGCGAAAACGAAAGCGTATGCTTCACCGTTTTGCTTCCCGCAGTGCCGTAAGAAAATCGTAAGTTTTTTTAAAGCAAAATATTATTTTTAACGAATAAAATACAAAGAAAATATAAATTCCGTTGTGCTAAAATATAGCACAACGGAACGATTTTATACGAAGGAATGATATAATGCCGAGAAAAAGACTTACGCAGATATTTCCGTTTCTGATACCGTTCAGAGCAAAACAAAGAAAATTCTGCTATTATCTGAAAATGCGCTTTGACGGGAACGCTTACGCCGCCGAAAAGGGAGAAAGACTGCCTTACAAGGTCTTTTCCTGCACCACCGATATGTACAATGAAAAAACAGGCTTTGATATGATATATCAGGAGAACAAGGTACACAATCTGAAGCTTGGCGCGGCGGCTATGGAAGGGCTCCTGATACGCCCCGACGAGGTCTTTTCATACAGCAGGGCAACTCGTTTTGCCGATAAAAAGACGCCTTACAAAGACGGGCTTATCCTGCGCGACGGAAAGCTCGTGACAGATTACGGCGGCGGAATGTGTCAGCTTACGGATACGCTTTTTACGCTGTTTTTGAACTCGCCGCTCACCATTACCGAGCGCCACGGGCATAAGCTGAAGGATTTTCCCGACCCTGACCCATACGCAGTCAAAGGCACCGACGCGACGGTCTTTGAGGGCTGGCTGGATCTGAAGGTAAAAAATGAAACGGCGCAGACCTTTCAGCTTTCCTTCTCTTTTGATGAAAAGCATATAACAGGCACGCTTCTATCCGATAAAAAGGATACTTTCATATATCGTGCGGTAAACGGAAAAGTTACCTATAAAGACGAGCAGGACGGCGTTTATGAGGAAGCTGAGGTTTATCGTGAAACACGCTTTGCTGAAAACAACATTTTTGTTTCAAAAACACATCTGTACGATAATCGGTGCAGAATAGGGTATGAATTGCAGGAAAGGAATGAGGAAAAATGATAGATATAGCGGTATTTTTCGGCGGCTGTTCCTCTGAGTACGGCGTATCCCTGCAATCGGCGTGCGGCGTTATAAACGCTCTTGACAAGCGGAAATACAACGTTCTGAAGATCTGGATAACACGAGAGGGAAAGTGGTTTTTATATCAGGGAGATACGGACGAAATTGCAGCAGACAGCCGTAATGAAAAATTATCGTTTCCCGTAATTTTGCCTCAGAACAAGGGCAAAAAGAAGATACTCGTGCTGAAAGACGGAAAACATGAAGAAATAAAGATCGACCTTGCCTTTCCCGTAATGCACGGCAAAAACGGAGAGGACGGCACTTTACAGGGACTGCTCCAACTCGCGGGGATACCTGCGGCGGGCTGCGGAACTTTATCCTCCGCGCTTTGCATGGACAAGTACCGCGCTCACAAGATCGCGGCGGCTGAAGGGATAGCTGTACCAAAAACCGTACTTATTTCGTCAATAGAGGAAACAAAAAAAGCTGAGCGTTTCGCCGCCGAAACAGGATTTCCCGTATTTGTAAAGCCGCTTCGGGCAGGCTCCTCCTTCGGCATAAGCAAGGTATTTTCACCTGAGCAGCTTTTTTCCTCCCTGCAAAGCGCATTCAGCTTTGACAGTGCCGCAGTGATCGAGGAAAACATCGACGGTTTTGAAGCGGGCTGCGCCGTGGTGGGAAGCAGACGGCTCATTTTCGGCGCGGTGGATATGATAACCCTTTGCGGCGGATTTTTTGACTATAATGAAAAATATACCCTTGGAACGGCAAAGATAACCGTTCCTGCGCCGCTTGACGATGAAACCGCCGAAGCCGTCAGACAGACCGCAGGACGTATCTACCGCGCGCTTGACTGCGAGGGCTTTGCAAGGGTGGATATGTTCGTGAAAAAAGACGGCGGGATAGTTTTCAACGAGGTGAACACTATCCCCGGCTTCACGCCCCACAGCCGCTTTCCGAAAATGATGGAGGCGGCGGGATATTCTATGACCGAAACACTTGACCTTATCATAAAGGAGGCATTAAAATGATACTCACGGAAAACGACATTTACCACGGTGACCTTATCCTTGTGAACAAGGACCATATGTACCGCCGCGAGGGTGAAACGCCCTTTGAGAGGGCAGGTAACGAGCTGCTCTCCCAAAGGGCGGCAAGTGCGCTCAAAGCGCTTTTAAAAGCGACAGACAGCGAGGAGGATATAATCGTTGTCAGCGGTTTTCGCAGTTATCAGGAGCAGCGCGACCTGTGGGAAAGCTCCCTTTCGGAAAACGGCAGGGAATTCACCGAACAGTATGTTGCGCGCCCACTGCACAGCGAGCATCAGACAGGGCTTGCGGTGGACGTGGGACTGAACGTTGAGGAGATAGATTTTATCCGCCCGTATTTTCCCGATGAGGGGAAGTGCAGAGCCTTCCGCCTTAACGCCGCGAAATTCGGCTTTATCCTCCGCTATCCTGCGGAAAAGGAGCATATCACTCATATATCCCACGAGCCTTGGCATTTTCGCTACGTTGGCGTTCCTCACGCCGAAATTATGGAGCAGAACGGCTTTACGCTGGAGGAATACACCGTATTTCTGAAAGCATACAGCAACACCCCGCTTATCTTAGGCGATTTTGCCGTTTCGTACCTAAAAGGGGAGCGCTTCCCGCTGGAAATACCCGACGGCTTTTCCGTTTCAGGCAACAACGCTGACGGCTTCGTACTTTCAAGGAGAACAGTTTGAAGCAGGCTCTCGGCGGGCTTGACCTGTTCCGAACTGCGGCGGCTTTGATGGTCATAGCAATACACACCGTATCGTCGGAAATCGGCAGCGGGGGGGGGTACAGCTTCTTATTGACCCGCATACTTGCGCGGCTTGCGGTGCCGTTTTTCCTTATGGTGACAGGGCATTTTGTACTTTCCTTTCCGCCCGACAAGGTGAAAAAATATCTGAAAAGCTCGCTGAAAGCCTACCTCGCGGCAACGATACTGTATCTTCCTCTGAGCCTTTACAGCGGATATTTTGAGGGAGCTTCCCCATATACTCCGCTGAAATTACTGCTGTTTGACGGCGTTTATTATCACCTCTGGTATTTTCCCGCCGTGATAATCGGGATGCTTATAGTACGCTTTCTGAAAAAGCACTTCCCGCTGAGATCAGCCCTTGCAATATGCGTATTCCTTTATTTCATCGGACTTTTAGGGGACAGCTATTACGGCTTTATCGCCGAAGATCCTGTAATGTCGAAGTTCTTCGATATTATTTTCACCGTTTCAGGCTATACCCGAAGCTTTATGGCGCCGCTGTTTCTTCTGCTGGGAAATTCCGTCCCGAAAGCAAATATAAGCGAGCGGCTTTCGCTGTACGGCTTCGGCGCTTCCTTCCTGCTGATGACAGGGGAGGGAATGGCTTTGCATGCTCTGCAAGCTCAGCGCCACGACAGTATGTATATTTTCCTGCCCTTTTGCGCATTTTTCCTTTACAGGCTCCTGCTTATCCCGAAAATAAAGCCTTTTCCCTCCCTGCGGAAAATATGCGGCGTCGTTTACGTTATCCACCCTGCGGCAATAGTTTTTGTGAGAGTTATTGCAAAGCTGCTTGGCAAAGCTCCGCCCGACGAATTTTTGAACTTCGCCGTCGTCAGCGTTGTTTCTTTTGCGGCGGCAGTTTTGCTCCGCATTGTGAAAAAGTTTTTTCGGAAAAAAGTCGGATAAAAAAAGACCTGTCAGCTCTCTTGCTGACAGGTCTTTTTTTATTGCGTTCAGTTTTCTTCGTCTTCTATCTCGCTCAGGTCAAATTCCAGCGGCTCGCCGCAGTTGGGGCAGGCAAGCTCGCCCTGAGCTATCACGTCGAAATCAACGACGACGCTGTTTCCGCATTTTGGACAGGTTATTTCGTACATATCCTGGTCCTCGCAGCCACAGTCGCATTCGTCCTCGTCCTCGCCGTAAACAGCGTCCTCAAGGTCGGCAACGCTTTCGTCAATGTCATTAACGGCGTCAACGATCTCGTTCAGGTCGCTGTCCACGTCCTCAAGCTGATAAGCGATATCCTGAAGCACGTCGATCATCTGGGAAAGGATCTTTCCCTCGTTTGTTTCGGTGTCAAGCTTCATTCCTTCCGCAAGACCCTTGATATAAGCAACCTTTTCGGAAATTTCCATAATTGTTCAGTCCTTTCTTAAAACAAAGCCCTTACTTGTTGGCGCGCTCCATATATTCGCCTGTTCTGGTGTCGATACGTATAACGTCGCCGATGTCGATGAACAGGGGAACTCTTATCTCAGCGCCTGTTTCCAGCGTTGCGGGCTTGGTGGCATTGGTGGCGGTGTCGCCCTTGAAGCCGGGTTCGGTCTGAGTAACTTCAAGCTCAACGAAGTTGGGAGGTTCAACGCCGAAAACGTTGCCCTTGTAGCTGAGTATCTTGCAGACCATGTTTTCCTTTACAAAGCGGAAGTTGTCGCCCAAGTCCTTCTTGTTGATAGGCACCTGCTCGTAAGTTTCGCCGTCCATGAAGTAGTAAAGGTCGCCGTCGCTGTAAGTATACTCCATGTCCTTTCTCTCAATGAAAGCGGTGGGGAACTTTGCGGTAGGGTTATAGGATTTTTCAACTACCGCGCCTGTGATCACGTTCTTGGTCTTGGTACGCACAAAAGCGGAGCCTTTGCCCGGCTTGACGTGCTGGAACTCGATGACCTGCACTACGTTGCCGTCCTCTTCAAAGGTAACGCCGTTTCTGAAATCGCCTGCTGTTATCATAAATAAACCTCCGAAATTTTGTTAAGCGAAAAAATTCGCAAATTTACACAATATTATTGTAACTTATTTGTCGGGATTTTGCAAGTGTTTTTTGAAAAAATATTTTATCCGCCTTTTATTACGAATAAATTATCCCACAACAGAATAAAGCTGAGTGTCGTCGCCGCTTATTTCAACGCCCTTTGCCCTGAACAGCTCGGATACGGTGGCAAACTGGTAGCCCTTGCTGAGAAGGTCGGGGATCAGCGTATCCAGCGCCTCAACGGTGCCGCTGTTGCCTTCGGCGTCATGGAGCAGGATTATTATCCCGTCCTGTACCTGACGCCGCACCCGCTTTATCCTCGTGTCAACGCTCACCTCAGGGTCCCAGTCGTTGCACCCGACGCCGCTTATAAACGGCATATCGATGTTTTGGTACATCGTATCGTTCACCGCGATGTACGGCGGTCTGAAAAATTTTGTAGGCTCGCCCGTTATTTCCTCCACCTTGTCGGAAACGAACTTTACTTCGGCGGCAATATCCTCGGCGCTCATCTCGTTCATATAGGAGTGGGTCTTTGAGTGGTTATTTATCTCACAGCCCATGTCATAGGCTCTTTTCACCACTTGGGCAGACTGCTCGTTTATGTTGTTCCCGATAAGGAAAAAGGAAGCCTTTACCTTGTACTTTTGCAGCAGGTCAAGCACCTGATTTGTTGTGGTCGTATTTGGACCGTCGTCGAAAGTCAGCGCAATAACAGGCTTTGACGGGTCTATTTCATAGTCTATTACAATATCCTCCACTTGATTTTTCTCCTCTTGAGCAGTTTCTTCGGTCAAATTTTCAGTTTCCGTGCTTTCAAAGGGCGGAACAGGCTCCTGTTGAGGTTCGCCGCCGCAGGAGGTGAGAGCCGCCGCAATACAAAGCGCTGATAAAACTGATATAAATTTTTTCATTGTATTTCACCTGTATAAAATGTATAATTCAAATATAGATAAGGGTCTTGGGCGTTTCGGTGAGTATTTTGCAGCCGTCCTTCGTGACGACGCACATATCCTCTATGCGAACGCCGTATTTTTCGGGAATATAAACGCCGGGCTCGATAGTGATTATCATGCCCTCACGCAGAGTGGTACCGCTTCTTTTGTTTACGGAAGGACCTTCGTGTATCTCAAGCCCCACTCCGTGACCCAGACCGTGAGTGAAATACTGCTCATAGCCCCATGCGTCGAGGGTGCTTCTTGCCACATTGTCCACCAGCTTGCAGGAAATGTCCGCCCTCACCGCTTTGATAGCGTCGGTATTTGCGCCCCAGACGGCGTTATAGATGTTCTTCATCTCCTCGGTGGGCTTTCCGAACACCACCGTTCTTGTCATATCGGAGTGATAGCCCTTATAAGTAGCTCCGAAGTCAAGCGTAAGGAAATCTCCCTCCTGTATCTTCTTGTCGGAAGGCACAGCGTGCGGGCAGGCGGAGTTTACGCCTGAAGCGGCAATAGTGGGGAAGGAAACGCCTTCCGAGCCGAAATCAAGCATGAAAAACTCAAGGAATGCGGCTACCTGCTTTTCGGTCTGCCCCACTCTCATGTTGGAAAGAAGCTTTGTAAAAGCGGCTTCAGCAATTCTCTGCGCCTTTATGATGCAGGATATCTCTTCGTCCGTCTTTATGATACGCATATTTTTCATAAAGTCGGAGAGACGGTTGGAGGAATCAAAGTGTACGGCGGAAAATCTTCTTTTCAGCGCCGCCAGCTCCGACACCTTCATATATTCGTCCTCAACGCTTATCATTTCTATCCTGTGTTTGTTCAGAAGCTCGCCTATCTGGTCGTAAAGATCGTCCTGGAGTATGACCTTGCAAAGCGGGTCGGTGACCTGTTTTGCCGTATGCTCATAGTAGCGGGCGTCAATGATGAAATAAGCGCCCTCCTTTGTCACCAGCATAGTTCCGTCCTCGGAGCCGAAGCCCGTCAGGTATCTTTTTGATACCTCCGAGGTTATCAGCGCAGCGTCCTGCTTGCTTGTCAGCCATGAAATAAGCTTGTCGATGTTCATTCTTTTGTTTAGCTCCTTTTTAAAATGAAATCAGAAAATTATTTGTCTCGTGAAAGCGCGGCTTATAAATCGTCGAACGTGTGTTCCCTATGTTTTGGATTTTTGTCACAATTTTCAGATAAAGTTTTGAGGAAAAATTTATAAATGCACACCATTGCAGCTCCAACTCATTCAAGCGCAAAATGAGGGATTGTCAAAGGATCATAGCTTTTCGCTTTAATCTTAACAGAATTTTCCGGAAAAATCTCATCAATGATCTGATGTTCCAGTTTCCGCCTTTTCTCCAGATGTTCGATCAATCCTCTTGATCTGATTGATTTTTCCATCCTCCCATACGGCGAATCTTCAACATATCGGATCATCGCAGAAAACCACGATTCCTTTCCATTTTCGTCGATTCGTTCTTTTCGGACCCTGTCAATTGTTTCCGTGATATCTTCCACGTCCAGATAGATAATTCTGTATGCTCTGCTCCCTAAAATGCTTTTTAATCTTCTGTAAAAATCCATAATTTCATCATCGGACATTAAGAGATACAGCATCTGGTTTTCAATGATATTCTGAAAAACAGAACATTCAAAAATCTGTCCTTCTCCGTTCCAGTTTCCGAACCTCTCAAGAATAAGCTTTTCAAATGCGTTTTTATCCAGATTTCCGTTATATATCTCATATTTTTCCATATCTTTGTAAAATCCCGGAATGTCTGTTGATATCTTTGTATAGCAGACAATTCTGTGGTTTCCTTCTTCCACCGTTTTGGCTTTGATTTCCGCATTGAGCGACGGATACTCTTCAAGTATTCTATCGTATTGCTTTTCTGTAACATAAGAACACCATGCCAACTCGACGGGCGAATAATCTCCCTCTTGAAAAACCTGATAATTTTTCAGGTAACCTGAGAGCTGCTTAACAAATGTAGTCTTTCCCGCACCCTGCAATCCTTCGATAAAATAATTTATTCTCATTAAGTATTCTCCGGTATTAAAGCTCAATAATGTCATAAACGGCTTTCAGCGCCAGCATATAGCTGTTCTTGCCGAAGCCCGCTATGCTCCCCCTGCAAACGGGAGCGATGACGGAATTGTGCCGAAATTCCTCTCTCGCCTGTATGTTGCTCATATGCACTTCAACAACAGGTATCTTTATTGCGGAGATAGCGTCCCGCAAAGCGTAGCTGTAATGGGTCAGCGCACCTGCGTTCAGGATAACTCCGTCCGCCTCGGTCATGGCGTTGTGGAGCGTATCAACAATGTCTCCCTCGTGATTGCTCTGATAACATTCCAGCTCTATACCCAGCTTTTCCGCCTCGCCTTTCATCTCCGCCAGAATACTGTCAAGGCTTTCGTTCCCGTAAACTCCCGGCTCACGCACGCCCAGCAGGTTAAGGTTAGGGCCGTTTATCACAAACACTTTCATTTTAAATTCTCCTTACAGCTTTCAAAATATTTTTTCATCACCGAAACGTCCTCCGCCTGCGTTCCAGCGCTTTCGCAGATAACCGTAGGCGTTAAGTCCCTCTCCGCAAAAAGCTCCATCAGCGGTTTATAATCGGGGCCGTACTCCTCGTCCTCAAAGGTGAGGTGTACCTTTTCGCCGCCCGCAGTATACATTATTTTGCTGAAATGTACGTGGAAATTTTTCAGCCGTTCATGTCCCAGCTTATTTTCGATCTCGTCAAGAATGGCGGCGTAATCTTCCTTAGTTTTTATCCCGCCCAGCGTTCTTGCGTTGAGATGCCCGAAATCCACGCAGGGCAAAAACCTTTCGTCCACCCCGCACAGCTCTATCACCTCGGACAATGTGCCAAGCTGATTTATCTTTCCCATAGTTTCGGGGCAGATGATTATATCGGAAAGCCCCTTCTCGTCCAGCCTTTTCTGCGCCCTTGCAAGAGTATCTGACGCAAGCGCCAGAGCCTGCTCCCTGCTTATCTTTGCGCAGGAGCCGCTGTGTACCACTATCTTTTTCGCTCCCAGCAATTGCGCCGCCCTTGCGGACTCCTCGATATAGTCAAGGCTTTTCAGCCGTGTTTCCTCGTTTTCTCCCGACAGGGAAATGAAGTAGGGAGTATGGAGGGAAAGGGTTATCCCGTTTTCCTCCGCCAGTTTGGGCAGCAGGTCGTAGCTTTTCTGACTTATCCTGACGCCCCGCCCGCACTCTATCTCATACCCGTTCAGCCCAAGTTCCGCCAGATATGCGGGAAGGTCCTCGGGGAATTTTCTTTTTCCGAAGCTGACCGAGTTTCCGCCAGGTCCGAATGAAATACTCATATAGTCACCTGTTTGATAGTCGTTAGTTTTTAGTTATTAGTTATTAGTTTGTGGAATTTTCGCTTTGCGAAAATTATTTCAGCTTAGAATAATCCCGCTTGAAAAGCACACTTTCCAGCTTTCTTTTCAGCTTGAAGGAGGGCTTATCTTCCATATGGAACGGCTCCACAAGGATCGTAGGCATACGTTTCAGGTTGCCGCCGATGATGTCGGTGAATATCTGATCTCCCACCAGAGCGACGCTGTTTTTTGGCAGCCGCATTTTTTTAAGCGCTCTGCTTATACCTATGGTCAGCGGCTTGCAGGCAAAGGCGGTGTATTCCAGCCCCAGCTCTTTCGCCAGCGGTTCTACCCGCTTTTTCGTGTTGTTGGACAAAACCGTCATCTTTATCCCCAGCCGCCGCATTTCCTCCAGCCATTCCATGACGCCTTCCTCGGCGGCGGGACTTCCGTGCATGGACAGCGTGTTGTCAAGGTCGAGGATAAGTCCCCGCAAATGATTTTTTATGATGAAATCCTCGTCGATGGACAGCACGTTCTTCATCCACCATTTAGGTTTGAACATCTTGTGACAGCCTTTCAAAAATATCGTATAAATATCCGCAAAAAAGAAGTAAGCCAACCCTTTCAGGCTGGCTTACCGCTTTGTAAGTGCCGGAAACCGGCTTTAATATTTACTTGAACTTGCGCTTGCGAGCCGCTTCGGACTTTTTCTTGCGCTTTACCGAAGGCTTTTCATAATGCTCTCTCTTGCGAACTTCGGCAAGTACGCCATCACGGGCGCAGGAACGTTTGAAACGCTTGAGCGCAGTGTCTAAGGACTCGTTTTTGCCCAGACGAACCTCTGCCATCTATATCCCTCCTTTTGCCGTTTGGCACAAGGTAAATTTCATCGAAACATTAAGGTGCGACCTTAAAAATCAATGTACAATAGACATTATACATTAAAATCATTCTGTTGTCAATAGCTATTTCAAAAATTCTTCGGGGCTTATCTCCACCCCGTCCTGCCACAGACGTTCAAGGTCGTAGAAATCTCTTGTCTCTTTATGGAATATGTGTATCACCACATCGATATAGTCCAGCACTATCCAGTTTGCCCCCTGATATCCCTCGGTGCGCTTCGGCTCAAGCCCCGCCTGAGACAGCTTGAACTCCACCTCGTCGGCAAGAGCCTTTACCTGAGTCGTGCTGCTTCCGTTTGCGATGATGAAATAGTTTGCGATGACAGTAAGCTCGTCGATTTTGATTATCTTTATATTTTCCCCTCTTTTGCTGTCTATTGCCCTGACAGCTATTTTCAGAATTTCGTTATCCGTCATAGAATATACTCCTTTTTGTACTTTGCGTAGAAATTGTACCCCTCCAGCGTGCAGGCGGGTATCCTGTCCTTTTTGCCGATGGTCTTGTCTATCGACCACCGCAGTATCATAAACATACCGTTGTCCAGGTCGTCCAATACTATTTTCCGATATTTTTCCACGTCGTCATAATCTCTCTCCGCCGAAACGGTGTCCGCAAGAAAAACTATCTTCTCGATATCCGTCATATCCGCTTTTCCCACAGTGTGAAAGCGTATTGCGCTGAGTATCTCCTCGTCGGTTATCTTCAGCACGTTCCTGACGTAATACGCTCCTGCGGGCGCATGCCACAGCTTCGGGCAGTCTATCTCGATAGGGTCGATATAAAACCCGCTGTTTTTTGCCTCCTCCAGCATAAGGTCGGGGTCTATCTCCTTCTGACAGTCGTGAAGTATGGCGGCGGTGTAAGCCTTGTCCACGTCAGCCCCGAACTTCTCCGCCAGCGTTACCGCCATCTTCGCCACATTTACGCTGTGCTTGAAGCGTTTCCCGCCCATAAGGGGCTTTATTGTCTGTTCGTATTTTTTCAAGTCCTCGTTCATAATTTTGCTCTCTTTTAGATCAGAATTTATCGCGGTGCAGGCAGGTTTTTCCCCGCACTTATCCCCTATATATCCCGTTTTCCAGAATATACTCCCTGACTTCCTCGCTGAGCATTTCCGACGTATCACCGCCGTTTTTCAGCGCTTCCCGTATCAGGGTGGAGGAAATGTCAGTGACGGGCAGGTTCAGCACCTTAACGTGCCCCAGCTCAGCCGCCTTTTCGGTAAGGTCGGCGTAGCTGTCCTCCTCCCTTGCGGCGGCAACTACCGTGCATTCCTTCAGAATACTTTCGTACCTGAACCACTTGTCAAAGCAAAACAGCATATCCCCGCCGATTATCAGGAAAAACTTCGTGCCCTTGGGGTAACTGTCCTTTATTTTTCTGAGAGTATTTATAGTGTACCCCTCGCCGCCCAGTTTTTTCTCAATATCGCTCACGTTGTAAATTTTCCCCTTAAACGCCAGCCTGCACATCTCAAGGCGGTGTTCAAAGTCCGTGTCGGGAGTGGGTTTATGGGGAGAATGAAACGAGGGCATTATGATAAGCTCCTCTAAGCCCAGCCGCTCTCTGCAATTCTCTGCCAACCGTATATGTCCTAAATGCGGCGGGTCAAAGGCTCCCCCGAAAATTCCTACTCTTTTCATATCTTACCTCTTTACATCTGAATATCAGTCCAGATAGGAGGGCTTCTTGTCGCTCTTTGCCCTGTGCTTAAAAAGCACTATCTTGTTTCCTATCACCTGCACCACTTCGCACTCTGCCGCCTCGGCAAGCGCCGCTGCCGCTTCGTTCGCGGTAAGCTCGCAGGTCTCCAGCACCTTCAGCTTTATCATCTCTCTTGCTTTCAGTGCGTCCTTGACCTGCTTTACCAGCGTATCTCCGATAGGATTTTTTCCCACCTGAAATATAGTTTCCATAGTAGAGGCTATGGACTTTAGTTTTGCTCTTTCCTTGCTTGTCATAAAACCCCCGATGGCGGTCAAGAACTGTTTTTACTTATCGCTGTCAAGCACTTCCGCCAGTTTTTTCATCGCATTTGCCCTGTGGCTTATCTCATTTTTTTCTTCTTCGTCAAGCTCCGCCACGCTTCTGCCGTCCTCCAGCATAAATATGGGGTCGTAGCCGAATCCGCCCTCACCAACGGGCTCGTCGCCGATATAGCCGTCCAGCGTTCCCGTGACGCAGTATTCTCGTTTGTCGTCCAGAATGAAGTAGATCGCGCAGACGAACCTTGCGTTCCTCAGCGGCGTATCTACCCCCTGCATTTCCTCAAGCAGCTTTTCTATCCGCTCCTTATCAGTAGCGTTTTCCCCTGCATATCTTGCGGAATATATCCCCGGCGCTCCGCCCAGAAATTCCACCTCAAGCCCGCTGTCGTCGGCGATAACTGGCATACCCGACGCCGCCCTGACAGCCTTTGCCTTGATATGGGCGTTTTCCTCAAAGGTCTCGCCGTCCTCGATTATTTCGGGGTCAACTCCCGCCTCCGCCATAGATACCGCCTCAAATCCGTAAGGCGTCAGCAGCTTTCTGAATTCTCGGACCTTTCCCTCATTTTTTGTAGCAATTATAACTTTCATTGTATTTCCTCAGTATCAGCAGATTCAGTTTTTTCCGCAGTCAGATCCATTCCCTCAAACAAAGCCTCAGCGTAATCCTCAGGGATAAAGGGCTGAAGATCGTCTATCTTTTCGCCCACGCCCACCAGCTTTACGGGAATGTCAAGTTCATTCCTTATAGGTATTATTATACCACCTTTTGCCGTTCCGTCAAGCTTTGTGAGAACTATTCCCGAAATATCCGCCGCCTCTTTGAAAAGCCGCGCCTGATTCACTGCGTTCTGCCCCGTCGTGGCGTCAAGCACTAAAAGCGTTTCACGGGAGGAATCAGGCAGCTTCTGCATCGTTATCCTGTTTATCTTTTTAAGCTCCTCCATAAGATTTTTCTTATTGTGGAGCCGCCCTGCGGTATCGATTATGAGAACGTCATAGCTTTCCGCCAGGCACTTGGTGCAGGCGTCGTAAACCACGGCGGCAGGGTCTGAGCCCTCCTCCCGCTTTACGATATCCACTCCCGCTCTGTCCGTCCACACGTTCAGCTGGTCGATAGCCGCCGCCCTGAACACGTCTGCCGCCGCCACAAGGACTTTTTTTCCCTGCGCTTTCAGATTTGCGGACAGCTTGCCCACGGTAGTGGTCTTTCCTGCCCCGTTAACGCCTATCATAGTGATGACTGCGGGGGAGGAGGACAGGTCAAGCTGATTGTTCCCGCTTATCATCTGTGAGATAATTTCTTTCATAGCGGTCATAACTTCGCCTGTGTCCGACATTTTGTCCTGCTTTGCCCGCTCTCTCAGCCTGTCGCATATCTCCACAGCCGTTTCAGCGCCCAGATCCGCTGTTATAAGCGTTTCCTCCAGCTCGTCAAAAAATTCGTCGTCTATCTTCTTGTATCCTCTGAACAGCTCGCCTATTTTTCCCGCAAGACTGTCCGTAGTCTTTTTCAGCCCGTTTTTCAGCTTTTCAAAAAGTCCCATAAAACCCCCGTAGTCAGTTGACAGTTCACAGTGTACAGTGCAAAGTTATGGAGTTTTTCGCCGAAGGCGAAAAACGGATTAGGATTGCCGCCTGCAAATTTGTATCTGTCACTTCAAATCCGTTTTTGCAAAGCAAAAACACCACAACTGTGTACTTTGCACTGTGCATTTTTAACTTTCAGTTTATTCCAGTTCTTCCTCCACGTCCGCCAGCTCCTGCCTGAGCAGTCTTGACACGCCTTTTTCCTGCATAAACACTCCGTACAGCACGTCGCAGCCCTCAATCGTTCCTCTGCGGTGAGTTATGGTCATAAGCTGTGTACTGCCCGAAAAGCGCTTCAAATAGGTTATGTACTTCACCACATTCACCTCATCAAGGGCGGCGTCCACCTCGTCAAGCATACAAAACGGCGTTGGTCTGTGTAACAGCATTGCAAAATAAAGCGTTATCGCCACCATAGTCTGCTCCCCGCCAGACAGGGAAATAAGGTTCTTTATCAGCTTTCCCGGCGGGGCGGCGTATATCTCTATCCCGCTGTTCAGCACGTCACTGGGGTCGGTAAGCTCCAGATGAGCGCTCCCCCCGCCGAACACCTCGATGAATACCCGCTGAAAATGCTCGTTTATGTCGTTAAAGCTGGACAAAAACCTCGCCTTTATGTCGGCTGTAAGGCTTTCTATCAGCTTTTCCAGCTCTCTCTTAGAGCCTTCCACGTCGTCAAGCTGTTTTTTAAGCTCCGCAAACCGTGCCGAAACCTCCTCGTATTCCTCAATAGAGGCGAAATTCACGTTGCCAAGGGCGGTTATCTTCCGCCTTAACTCCGCAAGCCTGTTCTTTGCGGCGGAAATGTCCTTTGGAACGCTTGCGGCGGCGTAAGCCTCGGTGGGAGTCATCTCGTACTTGTCCCACAGCCCCGACTTTATCCGCTCGCTTTCCTTTTCGCAGGCGTCCTTCCGCTCGGTAGCTATGGCAAGGGCGTTGGAGAATTTTTCCTTGTCCTCGCTTTTTTCCCTTATCTCCCTGTTTATCTCGCCTGAGCGCTTTTCAAGGGCGTTCAGCTGTTCTATCAGCTCCGCTCCCTCGTCCTTGCTCCCTGCAAGACGGGCTTTGAGCGCCTCTCCCTGCTTTACCTTTTCCTCGATATCGGAATTCAGCTTAGCTATCTTTTCCTCCTGCTCCGCTATTTCCTTTTGCAGGGCGTTCCCGCCAAGGTCGAGAGCCTTTCTGCTCTCCTCCATGTCCGCCTTGCGGGACTGTATATGCTCGATATCCTTTTTCAGCGCAAGATTTTCCAGTCCCAAAGCGGTAATTTTATCGCCAAGGGCGTTCCTCTCCTCAAGGCGTTTCTGCACGCCCTCGTCCGCCTGTTTTATACTCCGGGCAAGCGCCTCCGCGTCCTTTTCGCACTGAGCAAGCTCTTTCCTGTTCTGCTCTATTGTTTCGTTATATTTTGCAATATCCGTATCTGCGCGGGCAAGCATAGCTTCCTCGCTGTCCTGCTGTTCCTCTGCGGCGGAAATAAGCTGCTTCGTTGCGGCAATTTCTGCGCTGATACCTGTTTCCTCCGCATTTGCGGCGGCAAGCTGTTCATTGTAGCCCTCCATTTCAATGGACATCTTGTTTACTTCCTCACGGAGGACGGACAGTTCTTCATTTGCAGTCTTCAGCTTTGCGGAAAGCTCCTCCGCTTTCACGGTCAGCGTTTCTATCTCCTGATTTCTTGCGATTATCCCCGAGGTCTCCTTTAAAGAACCGCCTGTAAAGGAACCCCCTGCGTTTATCACCTGACCGTCAAGGGTAACTGTCTTGAACTTGTATCCGTTTTTCTTTGCGATGACCGTTGCGGTGTCGATGTCCTCCACCACGGCGCACCTGCCCAAAGCGAACCTGATTATATCCTCATACTTTTTGTCGCACTTTACAAGGTCGCTTGCTATCCCCTCAAAGCCGTATTCCCCCTCAAGGTCTGCGTTCAGCGTGTTCCCCTTTACCGAGGTCAATGGCAGGAAGGTAGCCCGTCCGCCGCCTGTTTCCTTAAGATAGCGTATGCACCTTTTCGCGGCGTCCTCATTTGTCACGATAACGTTCTGCAAAACCGCTCCCAAAGCGGTCTCGATAGCGACGGTGTACTTTTTGTCCACCTTGATAACGTCCGCCACCGTGCCCTCGACGCCGCTGACCTTGCCGTGCCTTGCGGCGTTTATCACGGACTTTACGCTGGAGGCGTACCCCGCCATATTCTTTTCCACGTCGGAAAGAATCTCCAGCCTTGACTTGCACTGCTCGTGCTCACGGCGGAGCTGTTCAAAGCTGCTCTGCTTTTCCTCCAGCTTTGCCTTTTTCCCGCCGAACAGACGGGAATAGCCTGACAGCTTGTTTTCAGCCTCGTTTTTGCTTTCCTGCACCGAGGACAGCTTTTCCTCCAGCCCCTTCCGCTTTGCCCGCCATTCCTTTATCTGCGTCTCTCTCGCCTCAAAATGCTCCTTTGAAGCGGCAAGCCGTTCCTGAAGATCGGTAATGCTCTGTGCGGCGGACTCAGCGGTGAGCTGTAACTGCGTCTTTTTCGTCAGCAGCTCGCTCTGCCTGTTTTCAAGCTCCTTATATTCACGGTCAAACTCGTCGTTTTTTGCCGACATTTCCGAAAGCTGTGCGCCAAGGCGCTTTGCCTGCTCGTCGTTGCTTTGCAGGAGCTTTTCTTTTTCCTCTATTTCAGCGGCGGCGGCGTTTATCTTTTCCTCAAGCTCAGCCGAACCGTTTTCGCTGTCCTTTATCTGCTGTTTTATCTGCTCGATTTTTTCGCTGCAGTGAAGAATTTCATTTTCCAAAACCGCCTTTTCACGGTCGGCGGCGGCTATCTCGTCCCTTGCGGCGTCGCCTTTTCTGCGAAGCTCCTCCTGCTGCGCGGAGATAAGCATTTTCTTCTCCGCAATTTCCTCGTTTTCCCGCTCAAGCTCCTCTATCTCACGCTGAAAATGCTCGCATTCCCCTTGATTTGCCAGTATCCTGTCGTCCTGCTCTATAAGCTCTCTGCCTATCCTCTCCAAATCCCACACGCCGACGCCTATATCAAGGGCTTTTTCCTCCTCCATAAGCACCCGCGCCTGTCTTGCCTTTTCCGACTGCTTTTCCAGCACGGGAATACGGGCGGAAAGCTCCGTTTCAATATCCTTCAGGCGCATTATGTTGTCGTTGGCTCTGGCAAGGTCGCGTTCCGCCTCCTGCTTTCTGTGGAGGAATTTGGAGACCCCCGCCGCCTCCTCAAAAAGCTCCCGCCTTTGAGTGTCGCGGCTGTTTATGACTTCCGAAACTCGTCCCTGCCCGATAATGGAATAACCGTCACGTCCGAGCCCCGTTCCCATAAGCAGCTCCTGAACGTCTTTCAGACGGCTTTTTTCATTGTTTATCAGATATTCGCTGTCGCCTGTCCTGTACAGCTTTCTTGTGATAATTACCTCGTCGCTGTCCACGTTCAGCGCTCTGTCGGTGTTGTCGATGGTGAGGGAAACCTTGGCAAAGCCCATAGGCTTGCGGGAAACGGTGCCGTGAAAGATAACGTCCTCCATCTTATCTCCGCGCAGAGTTTTAGCGCCCTGCTCTCCCATAACCCAGCGCAGGGCGTCGCTTATGTTGCTTTTGCCGTTGCCGTTGCTTCCCACGATAGCGGTCATTTTCCTGTCGAAATTCAGCTCCGTCTTGTCCGCAAAGGACTTGAACCCCTGAATTTCCATGGATCTAAAAAACATCGCCTGTCCTCAATTTCTTTTATCGTATGCGGCGTGTATCTCCAAAAGAACGCCGCTTTTTTCCTTCATTTTAAAAGTTATCCCCTGTTCCGCCAGCGCTTGCTTGTTACAGCCGCCGTGTCCCGAAACAAGGCTCATATTCTTTCTGTCCGTGTAGATAACGAACCTGCTCCCGCCGATCTTTTCCATCTCAGAGAGCATTTTTTCGTACATTCTCCTGCTTTCCACTATATCTCCGAGAGCAGGGTGGTAAGCTCCGCCTGTGCGCTGTTTTGCCACTTCCTCAGAGGCGTGCAGTCCCAGACGTATAACGGGAATATTCTTTTCCTCAAAAAAGTCCAACAGCTTTGCGCACAATTCCACCGTTTCCTCAAAGGAAAAGCTGTTGTAAACTCCCTTTTCCCTCAGCTCGTCCAACATTGTGCCTTTCAGTATCACAGTGGGATAAATCCGCACCGTGTCGCATTTCAGCTCTGCAAACTCCCTTGCGGTCTCAAGGCAGTATTCAGGCTTATCCATATACAGCCCCGTCATCATCTGCAAGCCCAGTTCAATGCCGTAAGCCTTTATCATTCTGCTTGCCCGCCTTACGTCCTCGGCGGTATGACCTCGGAGATTTGCTTTCAGCACCTCGTCGTTCATACTCTGAGCGCCCAGCTCCACCGCCGTGACGCCGAACAGCTTCAGCTCCTCCATTATCTCCTCGTCAATGCAGTCGGGGCGGGTGGAACAGCGTATCCCGCCGTACTGTTCGGGGAACGCCTTAACGTATTCCGAAGCGGCAAGCAGCAGCTCCCGCCGATAATCCTTATCCACAGCGGTAAAGCTGCCGCCGAAAAAAGCTATCTCCGCCTGTAAATTATTTTTTTGCAGCAAAGGCACCTGCGCCGCCAGTATCTCCCGCACTTCCTCGGGAAAAGGCGCTCTCTCGCTCCCGCTGATGAACCGCTGATTGCAGAAAGAGCAGGTGTTTGGACAGCCCTTGTGTGGGATAAATATGGAAAGATTAGTTTGTTTCATAGCCCATCAGCTTTACAGCCTCTTTTGCGGCGTTTTGCTCCGCCTCTTTTTTGCTTGCGCCAACGCCCGTTCCGATGATTTGCCCATTTAAAAGCACGTTTGAAGTGAAAGTCCTGTTGTGCGCCGCTCCGCTTTCGTCCGCCAGCTCATAAACTACCTTTTCTTCGGGATTTTGCTGGATTATCTCCTGCAAAATGGTCTTGTAGTCCCCGATAAGCAGCTTCCCGCTTTTCAGCACGTCGATAGGGGGAATGAACGGCAGGATAAACTTTTGCGCCGCCGAAAATCCTCCGTCAAGATAAATAGCCGCTATCAGCGCCTCAAATGCGTCCGCAAGTATCGAACGGCGGTGACGTCCGCCTGTGTTTTCCTCGCCCTTGCCTAAAAATATCTCGTTACCAAGCCCTATTTTTTCCGCAAAAGGGAACAGCGAGTGCTCGCACACTATGCTGGCTCTCAGCTTTGTGAGCTGTCCCTCAGGCTTGTCTAAATTTTCAAAAAGATACTTTGAAACTACCAGAGAAAGCACGCTGTCACCTAAAAACTCCAGCCGTTCGTTGCTGTGGTGGTTTTTTCCGCCCACAAACGAAGAATGGGTCAGCGCCTCCTTAAGCAGTCCCTTATCCTTGAATTCATATCCTATCCGCTGTTCAAAATCAGTCATTTGCAACCTCTGTACCGTCTGTATTCAGCTTCTGCAGTGCGGCGGTCATCTCCTCGATAACGTTGTTTTCGATAAATTCCTTCGCCTGCCTTACCGCATTCTTGAACGCCAAAGCGTCGCTGCTGCCGTGAGCCTTTATAACAGGTTTTGCCGTACCCAGCAGGGGAGAACCGCCCGTTTCACGGTAGTCCATTTTCTTTGACAGCTCCTTTATCCCTTTCATTGTGAAAAGGGAGCCTATCTTCGTGCCGAAATTCTTGAAAAACAGGCGTTTAAGGGAAATCTTCATAAATTTTCCCATACCCTCGATAGTTTTCAGATAAACGTTTCCCGTAAAGCCGTCCGTCACCAGAACGTCACAGCCGCCGAGAGCCGCCTCTCTCCCCTCGATACTGCCGATGAAGTTTACGGGCGCTTTTAGCAGAAGCTCTCTCGCCTCACGCTCCAAGTCTCTGCCCTTTTCCTCCTCGGTGCCAACGTTGAGCAGCCCTACGCGGGGGCTTTGCACATTCATTATCTTGTCCATATAAACGCTGCCCATAACGCCGAACTGCTGTAACATCTCTGCTCTGCATTCCACATTCGCCCCGCCGTCAAGGAGTATGTAGTTATTATCCGCCGAGGGCATTATGGGAGCAAGGGAGGGGCGCTTCACGCCCTTTATCCTGCCTATCAGGGTAGTACCCCCAACCACCAGCGCCGCCGTACTGCCGCCGCTGATGAAAGCGTCCGCCTCGCCGTTCTTCACAAGCTGAAACGCAACGCCCATAGAGCTGTTCAGCTTAGCCTTTCTTATGTCGGTGGGATTGTCTTCTATTCTGATAATGCCGTCTGCGTTTTTCACCATGATATTCTGAGTTGAAACGCCCAGCGCCTTTATTCTCTCGTTTACCTGCTTTTCGTCGCCGCAGAGAACGATATTGACGCCGTATTCCTTTACCGCCAGCGCAGCGCCCTTTATCACCTCGTCGGGAGCGTTGTCGCCGCCGAAAGCGTCCATTGCGACTGTTATCCTTGCCATTTTACAAACCCCTTTCCGATTTTACTTGACGTAAGCGGCTTTCAGCCTTTCAAGCCCTCTCGCCGCTATCTTTTCATATCTGTCCTGCTTGTTCCTTATATTTTCCTCAAGGGGCGGGAGTATCCCCATATTCGCCCCCATAGGCTGAAAATCCTTGTTTTCCGTGGAAACGTGCCTGCAAAGAGCCCCGCACATAGTGCCGTCGGGAAGTACAAGCTCAGCTTCTCCCAGAAGCCTTTTCGCAAGGCTTATCCCTGCAATAATGCCGCTCATTGCGCTTTCAACGTAGCCCTCAACCCCCGTCATCTGTCCTGCGAAAAAGACGTTTTCACTGCCCTTAAGCATAAACCTGCCGTCAAGGAGCAGGGGAGAGTTTAAAAACGTGTTGCGGTGCATAACGCCGTATCTTGCAAATTCGGCGTTTTCAAGCCCAGGTATCATACCGAACACCCGCTTTTGCTCAGGAAATTTCAGATTTGTCTGAAATCCCACGATATTGTACAGCGTTCCCTCGGCGTTTTCCCTGCGAAGCTGGACTGCCGCCCAAGGGCGGTGCCCCGTGCGGGGGTCGGTAAGTCCCACAGGCTTCATACAGCCGTATCTCACACTTTCCTCCCCGCGCTTTGCCAGAACCTCAACAGGCATACAGCCCTCATAAACAGTTAAGTCCTCGAATTCCTTTAATGGAGCCGTTTCAGCATTTATCAGCTCGTTATAGAACCGCTGATATTCCTCCCTGTTCATAGGGCAGTTGATGTAGTCCGCATCTCCCTTGTCATAGCGGGTGGCGAAAAACGCCCTTGTCATATCAATGCTCTCAAAGGTAACTATGGGAGCAGCGGCGTCATAGAAACTCAGCGTATCGCCGCATTTTTCCCTTATCGCCTGCGCCATTTTGTCGGAGGTGAGAGGACCCGTAGCGATCACCGTGTCCTTTTCGGGAAAGCAGGTTATCTCTTGTGAAACCACCGTTATATTCGGGTGGGAATTTATCTTTTCGGTAACGTAATCGGAGAAAAGCTCACGGTTCACCGCCAGCGCTCCCCCTGCGGGAACGGCAGTTTTGTCCGCCGCCTCAAGTATCAGCGAGCCGAGTATCCGCATTTCCGCCTTAAGCATACCGCTTGCGCTGTTTATCCTCGCCGCTTTCAGGGAGTTGGAGCATACCAGCTCCGCCAGACCGTTATAGCGGTGAGCAGGGGTGCGCTTGTTCGGCTTCATCTCGAAAAGCGTGACCTTTATCCCTCTTTCCGCCAAAGCCCAAGCCGCCTCACAGCCCGCAAGCCCGCCGCCGATGACTGTCGCTTTATTCACAAAAACAGCTCCTTAATTTTCGTCAGGTTCTCTCTCGTAATCGCAGCCCTCGCCGTCGCAGTATATCTTCCCCTTTTTTCCCGCCTTTTTGAACAGCGTCTTTCCGCATTTGGGGCAGGTCTCGGGGATAGGCGTATCCCAGTTCATATAGCCGCATTCCTTGTAGTTTTCACAGCCGAAGAAGGGCTTTCCCTTTTTGGATTTTTTCGCCAGCATCTTGCCGCCGCATTTGGGGCAAAGTCCGCCTGTTTCAACTACTATCTTCTTTGTGTTTTTGCATTCGGGAAATCCCGAACAGCCCAGAAACTTTCCGTAAGGTCCTATCTTTATCACCATAGGCTTTCCGCAAAGCTCGCAGATTTGATCAGTAGGCTCGTCGGGTATCTTCACCCGCTTGCCGTCCATTTCCTCTTCCGCTTTTGTTAGAGTTTTGGAGAAATCCTTGTAGAATTCTCTCAAAACCTCCACCCATTCCTCCTTGCCCTCTTCTATTTTGTCAAGGTCGGTCTCCATTTTTGCAGTGAATTTAACGTCCACTATATGCTGAAAATGGTCCTCCAGCAGTACTGTTATGGTATCGCCCAGGGGCGTGGGCTTGAGCTGTTTCTGCTCAAATTCCACATAATGCCTGTCAAGTATTGTGGAAATGGTGGGAGCGTAGGTAGAAGGTCTGCCTATGCCGTTTTCCTCCAATGCCTTTATCAGAGTAGCTTCGTTGTATCTTGGAGGGGGCTGGGTGAAATGCTGATTGCCTGTAAGCTCCTGCACCTTCAGCTTTTCTCCCTCAGTCAGCTTCGGAAGTGCGCCGCCGTTTTCCTCGTCGTTGTCGGAAACCTCGGCGTACAGCTTGGTAAAGCCCTCAAATTTCACAGTGTAGCCGTTTGCCTTGAACATGCAGCTGCCCGCCTTTATAGAAGCGGCAACTGTGTTCAGCTGAGCGTTAGCCATCTGGCTCGCCATAAATCTCTCCCATATCAGCTTGTACAGCTTATACTGGTCAGAAGTAAGACTGCTCTTTATGCTCTGAGGAGTTAATGCTACTGTTGAGGGGCGCACCGCCTCGTGAGCGTCCTGAACGTTGCTTTTCGTCTTGTAGGTCCTGGGCTTGTCGGGCAGGTAGTCCTCGCCGTAAAGCTCCTTTATAAGCGCCGCCGCAGCCGCCTTTGCCTCGTCGGAGATACGCAGGCTGTCAGTTCTCATATAGGTGATAAGACCCACTGCGCCCTGACCCTCTATCTCAACGCCCTCGTACAATTCCTGCGCCGCTTTCATAGTGCGGCGGGAGTTAAAACCGAGGCGTCTGTTCGCTTCCTGCTGTAAGGTGGAAGTGGTGAACGGGGGAGCAGGCTGTTTCTTGCGGGTGGATTTTTTTATCTCGTCCACCACAAAGTCCTGTCCCTCAAGGCTTTTCAGTATCTTGTCGGCGTCCGCCTTGCAGTTTAATTCCGCTTTCTTTCCGTCCACCTCGGACAGCTTGACAGGGAAAGCCTTTTTGCTTGAAGCGGCAAGGAGCTTTCCGTCAATGCTCCAGTATTCCTTGGGAACGAACGCCTTTATCTCGTTTTCACGGTCAACTATCAGCTTTACCGCCACGGACTGAACACGTCCCGCCGAAAGCCCTCTGCGCACCTTTTTCCACAGGAACGGGCTCAGCTTGTACCCCACGATACGGTCAAGGATACGCCTTGCCTGCTGTGCGTTTATCAGGTCGGTGTCAAGACTGCGGGGATTTTTCATTCCCGCCTCAACGCCGCTTTTCGTTATCTCGGAAAAGGTGACTCTGATAGGCTGACTTCCGTCAAGTCCCAGCACGTTTGCAAGATGCCATGAGATAGCCTCTCCCTCACGGTCAGGGTCGGTGGCAAGATAAACCTTGCCCGACTTTTTGACATAGCCTTTCAGCTCCTTTATCAGATTTGCCTTATCCTTCTTGTTCTCGTAAACAGGGGCGAAATCATGCTCCACGTCCACGCCGAGCTTTGATTTTGGCAGATCTCTTATATGCCCCGCACAGGCGACAACGTGATATTTTTTGCCCAGATATTTCTGTACGGTCTTCGCCTTTGAGGGCGACTCCAAAATTACTAAATCAGACATATTTCCCCCGAAAATCATATTGTGCAGTGTGCAGTTGACAATGTACGACCTAAAACCTTAACAAATGTTCGTCAACTGTCAACTACCCACTGTCATTTTTCTTTTGTCAATTCCCAGCATATTATTGCTGCCGCGGCGGCGGCGTTCAGCGATTCTGCGCCGCTGATGGGAATGTATATTTTTTTGCAGAGAGCGGCGGCAGTCTTTGAAACGCCGTGTCCCTCGTTGCCTATTATAACGGCGGCTTTTTCGGGAAAAGCAAACTCTCCCAGCTTTTCCGCCTTTTCGTCCAGCATAGCGGCGTAGACTTCAAAGCCGCTGTTTTTCAGCTGAGCAATCGCCTTTTCCGTGTCCGCCTGATATACGGGGATACGAAAAACGCTGCCCATCGAGGCTCTCAGGGTCTTTGGCGACCAGATGTCGGCGCACTCTCCGCCTGTAATAACACCGCCTATACCCAGCGCCTCCGCTGTCCTCAGCATCGTGCCGACGTTGCCGCTGTCCTGAACGCAGTCCAGCACCAGAATTTTCCTGCTGTTTAATATTCTATCAAGATTTACGGATTTGTCAAGGATTTCACCTGCCAGCAGAATGCCCTGCGGGGACTTTTGCTCGCTTAGATAAAGATAAACCTCGTCTGAGACCAAAGTCGTTTCGCAGGCCGCTCTCAGTTTTTCTGCGATGTCGGGGAATTTCTGCTCCGCAGTATCGCTTATCAGCGCCCGTATCGGCTTTATTCCCGCAGAAAGCGCTTCTTCGCACAGCTTTACGCCTTCGGCGGCAAACATTCCCTTTTCGTCCCTCAGCTTTTTCTCTTTCAGCAGATCTCTGATTTCGGAAACAAGTGGATTTTTCCTTGAAGTGATTTTCATTTGACAATACTCCGCAGGTGTGGTATTCTATACGTACAAACAAATTTTGCAAGGTGATGAAATGGCTTTTTCCGAGCTTAAACTTATCGCTGCCGAAACGGGGCTGGACTGGGACGAGGAGCGCCTCTCCCTTTGCGGCGAAATAAACGGTTATCCTGTCTTTCTGTCGGATATCCCCGAAAAAAAGGAATATCTGCTGACGGTTTTCTGCCGCGTCAGGAAAGAAACGGACAAATCGGTCGCCGACGGGATAACCGCGCTTCTTGAAAAGCTCCCCCGCAATTCGGTGAACGGCAGGGTAAACGAGCTTAAATACCAGCAGCTCCGCTTTAATGCAGTGCTTTTATATCAGGAAAATCTTGCGCTTCTGGCGCAGTTCGTAAAGGAGCTTACCGCTCTGCTGGACAGCTTTGACCTTTTGCCTGAGCAGTCGGACGACAAAACAGCTTTTCCTGTCAGATCATCTGACCCCGTAAAGCCTGTAAAAAAACCGCGCCCCAAGGATTCGGTATCGAAGCGTTTTGACAAATACAGCCTTCGCGGGACATTGGCGGCATTTATAGGAGCGGCGGCGATGGCAGTCCTTTCGGGGATAATCATAGGGACTGACGACGGAAGCGTCGGCTCCATGATAGGCTCATGGGCGGCAGGAGCGTTGATAGCGTTTGTGACCCTTGCGGATTACCGTTTCCTTGCAGGGAAAATAGACATTTTCGGCAACATCGTCTGCACTGTTTTTACGGCGCTTGCCTGCGTGGGAAGCTCATTGATAGGAACTGTGCGGATAATGGAATCCTACGCGCGGCTCATCGACCCCTCCGCCGATTTCTTCGGCGTTATCGCAAACTGGCCGATGTACAGCATGCTTTTTTCCGACAGATTTTTTGATTTTGCCCTTATGATGCTGAAGAGCCTGTTTACCGCTCTGCTTGCGACGGCGCTTTTCTACACGATATATTATCGCCGTCACTCGGCTATAATGTACTCCGACGGAGAGGATTTTATTCCGAAAAGCTGAAGCGTCAAAAGCCTTTATAAATACGAAATATCACGCCCGTTAAGATCACAGGCGTGATATTTTTCTTTTACAGTGCGGCTTTAGCCTTCTCACACAGAGAGGTGAAGGCTGCGGGGTCATTTATTGCGATCTCGGAGAGCATCTTGCGGTTGAGCGCAATATCAGCTTTTTTAAGACCGTTTATGAATGTTGAATAATTCATGCCGTTGAGCTTGCAGCCTGCGCTTATTCTTGCGATCCACAGTCTGCGGAAATCTCTCTTTTTAAGACGTCTGCTTATATAAGCGTACTGACCTGATTTCCATACGGCTTCCTTGGCGGTTTTGAAAAGTCTGCTTTTGCCGCCCCAGTAGCCCTTTGCCAGTTTAAGTGTTTTATTTCTTCTCTTGCGTGTAGCAAGCGCGCCTTTTACACGAGCCATTGTTCATATCCTCCTTTACTTTGCGTAAGGCATGAGAGCCTTGATCTCTTTCATATCCGCCTCGCTGGCGTAAGAGCCCGCGCGGTTGTTGCGCAGACGTTTTCTGCCCTTCTGGATGAGTCTATGACGGCGGTTGGTGGTCTGATACTTTACCTTGCCGCCTGCCGTGAACTTAAAGCGTTTCTTGGCGCCGCTGTGGGTCTTGATCTTGTTTTTCATTTATATAGCCTCCGTTCCTTTATTTTACAGATTTATTGTTCATTGCCGCGGCATTTGCCGCTGACACTGATGACATGATCATTCTTCAGTTTCCGCTGTTTCTTCGGGAGCTGTTTTCTCAGGCTCAGCCTTTTTCTCCTGCTTCGGCTTGGGAGCTTTCTTGGTGGAAGCGGCAGTTTTCGGCTGCAATACCGCGGTGAAGTTCTTGCCCTCCAGCACGGACGGCTTATCCGCAGCGCCGTAATCGGCGGCGGCGTCCATGAAGCGCTTCATAAGCTCCTCTCCCAGATTCATATGGGAAAGCTCTCTCGCTCTCTTGAAGCGTATCTTGACTTTTACCTTATCGCCGTTTTGCAGAAACTTTATCGCCTGAGACACCTTGCGGTTGAAGTCGTTGGTGTCGATGTTCAGGAACATACTGACTTCCTTCAGCTCAGACTGCTTCTGATTCTTTTTGGCTTCCTTCTCGCGCTTGGTCTGCTCGAAGCGGTATTTCCCGTAGTCCATTATCCTGCACACGGGAGGAACTGCCTGCGGAGCGATGAGGACAAGGTCAAGATCTGCCTCCTCCGCCTGCTTCAGCGCCTCCTCTGAGGACATTATGCCGAGCTGTTCGTTTTCGGGTCCGATGACGCGGACTTCCTTTTCGTTTATCTCCTCGTTGATGAGGGGCTGTTTAGCGCTGATAGTCAGACACTCCTTCCGATAGTTGATAGTTTTTAGTTGTTAGTAATTAGTTTGTGGAAAATAAAAAGCACGGGAAGACGCTCCCGTGCTGAAAAATCATAGTTATAGATCTTCCGCAAAACATTGACCCTTTCGCAAAGCTGAGGGTGAGAGCAAATCTTCTTTTTGTTATGCACTTTATGTATTATAGCAGGTGTTATTGGGTTTGTCAAGGGGGAAAGAAAAATTTTTTCATAAATAAGCTGTTTATCCTCTGACAAGCGATCATATTTTAAAAAATCTGCCCCGTCTCAGGCGGAGGTTTAAGGCACCTCTTGCTTTATTTGTCATATCCACCCTTTTAATTCCTCTGAAAACTCTTTGTAATCATCATCAGACCAATAGAAAGTCAGTTCTTCCTCTGAATAATCTTCAGGCTTATCACGCATAAAGCCGCTGTCAACATCATATCCGAATTTTTGCAGCACTGCCTGTGCAAACTCCCTGAAAAACATTCCTATTCCCGTAATTACGTTGCCGTCCTCCACTACTCCTTTATGTACAAAGTTATCTTTTTCAATGAATTCGAAAGTGTCTGCCATTTGCATGAAATAGCCTGCCGTAAATTTCTTGCCGTTTAAGATGCCTGCTTTTGACAGCAATATGGGAGATGATGAGATAGCCGCAAAAACAGTGTCCGAATTTTTACCGCTTTTCAGAAAATCGATCAACTTTTCATCAAATAATGCAGGCAGCGGATTTACAGTGCCGGGCAAGATCACACAGGAATAATCGGTTATTTTTACTTCTTCCGTTGTTTTTGTGGGGAAAACACGCAGTCCTTCTTCGCTTGAATACTCTTTATCATAGGCTGCGATAAAGTCAATCTTTTCTCCGAACCAAACTGACAGCGCAGATGTAAGGCAGGTTATTTCCTGCAAGGAAAAATCAGGATACAATAAAACCGCAAATTTTCTCATTATGCCTACCTCCTTTAAAAGAAGTATTTAGCCTTGAGCAAAACTGTACAAACGCAGTAAATAAGCGGTGTTGCAAGACATAATAAATAAATTAATCACTAAA
>CANRFO010000019.1 GCA_947629925.1 uncultured Ruminiclostridium sp. | reverse complement strand
ATCTGCTCAAGCTGATACTGACAAATCTGCGTGAGAGTGGGAAGAATATAATTTGCCTTGACCCGGAAACGGAATATGCTGAATTGACAAATAATCTGGGCGGCTGTTATGTTGATCTGATGTCGGGAGAATATATAATAAACGTTCTTGAACCAAAAGCGTGGGACGATGGCAGCAGTGCCGATGAGAACGCTCCCCGCACCTTTAAGTCGAAAACAAAGCTCTCTCAGCATATCAGTTTTCTTCGGGATTTTTTCAGGAGCTACAAGGATTTTTCGGACAGGGAAACAGATACGATAGAATTGCTGTTGATAAAGCTGTACGAAAAGTTCGGAATTTCCGACAGCACGGATTGGAGTAAAATGAAGCCTCAAGATTACCCCATTCTTTCGGATCTTTACGGGTTGGCTGAAGCTGAATATCAGGGCTATGCCCCAAAGCAGAAGGACCTGTATACCGCTGAGACCCTTCAGAATATCTGCCTCGGTCTCCATTCACTTTGTAAAGGTTCTGAGAGCAAATTTTTCAACGGTCACACCAACATTACCGATGATAAATTCATTACTTTCGGCGTTAAAGGGCTTTTGCAGGCAAGCAGGAATATCAGGAACGCTTTGCTGTTCAATGTGCTTTCATATATGTCGGAGCAGCTCCTTACAAAGGGACATACCGTTGCGAGCATCGACGAATTCTATTTATTTCTGACAAATCTGACCGCAGTGGAATATATCCGCAACTTTATGAAGCGCGTTCGTAAAAAGGAATCGGCGGTGATCCTTGCAAGTCAGAATATAGAGGATTTTCTGACGGAAGATGTCAGAGAGCTTACAAAGCCGTTATTTTCCATTCCTACACATCAGTTTCTTTTCAATGCGGGAACGATAGATGCGGGATTTTATATGGACGCTTTGCAGCTGGAACAGTCGGAATTTGACCTTATACGGTATCCCTGCCGAGGGGTATGTCTTTACAAATGCGGGAACGATAGGTTCTGCCTTTGCGTAAAAGCGCCGGAATACAAGGCTGAGTTGTTCGGAAGCGCAGGAGGAAGATAAATTCTGCTTGCACTGCTTGTGAAAATATGGTATACTAAAACAAAGGTGGGATCATCGTGATAAATTCCGAATACAAGACATCCGTTGTGATCGGCGATGAGCTGAATGCATTTGCGGCAGGCGTCAAAAAGTTTGAAAAACGCGATTGCTTCGGTAAACTTTTAAGCTATCTTAAAAGTGAGGCAAACGACCGTATTTGCATAATATACGGTCTTCGCAGAACGGGCAAAACGACTATGCTGCGGCAGGCTATCGGGGAACTGCCGATAAATGAATGCGTTTATCTGAAAGCAAAAGTATCAGATACCATGGCAGATATGAACAGCGATTTAAAGCTGCTGCATAAAAACGGGTTCAAATATGTATTTATTGATGAGGTAACTTTGCTGGAGGATTTTATAGACTCCGCAGCGTTGTTCTCGGATATTTTTGCGGCGCAGGGAATGAAAATCGTATTGTCGGGAACTGATTCTCTCGGTTTCTGGATGACGCTGAACCAAGAGCTTTACGACCGCGCGGCAATGATACACACAACATTTATCCCGTTTTACGAACACAGCCGACTTTTGAAAACCAACGACCTTGATGAATACATTCGTTACGGCGGAACTTTACGAGCCGGAGAAACCGATTTTGATGATCAGGAACTTTTTTCAGATGAAGTGAGCTTTCGTGATGATGAGTCCACCCGCAGATATATCGACACGGCAATTTGCAGAAACATTCAGAACAGTCTTGCGTTTTACGAAAACGGAACGCATTTCAGACATCTGTATTCGCTGTACAACGCGGGAGAGCTTACAAGTGCTATAAACCGTATAATTGAAGATATGAACCACAGCTTTGTTGCGGAGGTTTTGAACATGAAATTCCGATCTCATGATCTGGGAGTATCTGCGGCAAATCTGCGAAAAGAAAAAGATCCCGAACAGCGAACCGATATACTGGACCACATAGATATAGCTGCGGTAACATCGCGTCTGATGGAAATACTGGATATACGGGATAAAGAAAACCGTTCCGTGGGCATTACGAATGAGCATACGGCTGAAATAAAGGAGTATCTGAAAGCCCTTGACCTTATCGTGGATATTCCGATCGAAACGACTATTCCCAATGCCCGTCCTGTTTACCGAACCCTTTTTACTCAGCCGGGAATGAGATTCTGTCAGGCACAGGCGCTTGTGCATTCGCTTATGAAGGATGAGGTCTTTTCTTCGGCAAGCGAGCGTGAGAAAAAAATTGTTTCGGACAGAATACTTGACGAGGTGCGCGGGAGAATGACCGAGGATATTGTCCTGCTTGAAACATCAAAGCAGCTTGGCAGGAAATTCCGTGTTTTCAAATTGCAGACGGCGCGCGGGGAATTTGATATGGTAATATATGATCCTGAGAAAAATGATTGCCGCGTATTCGAGGTAAAACACAGCAAACAAGTTGTCTCTGAGCAGTACCGACATCTGGTCGACGAGGAAGAGTGCAGGCCCGTTGAGGCAAGATTCGGGAAAATAACGGACAGAACAGTTTTGTACAACGGTGACAACACAGAGGAAGATAACGGTGTAAAATATATCAACACAGGCGAATATCTGAAGAAATTGCCTGAAATCGCCCAAGAGCTTTCTCAAAGCACTGAACAAAATTTCGGAATGAATATGAATATGATGTAAAAAAGAATACCCGATTATATCGGGTATTCTTTTTTGGAAGGAGGTAAGTTGGCAGTCCCGCCTATCATAATGAAAGCCGCGATGGCAGCTTCGACCAACAAGCATTTTTGGAAAATCGCGGGGATAATTACAGCGGCGATTTTTATGCCTGTGATCCTGCTCATTCTCATGGTCGCGGCGCTGTTTTCAGGTGTTGAAACCGCAAATAACAGTCTGTTCGATTACAGCTTTAAGAGCGAATCAACGCCTGCGGAATTTACTGATGAACAGCGCGGCGCAATAGAGGATATGCGAAATTGGCTGAGCGAGCTTGAAAAAGTTATTGCCGAAAAAGAAAAAGACGAAGGATGCAGCCTTGATGAAAATCTCATCAAGGCTGTTTTTTATTGCCTGAATTTCGGCGGTAAGCTTAATGAAAAATTTGATTATGAAACATTCTGCAAATGCTTTGAAAATGCAGAATATACAGAGCTTGGATCAGTTCTGCAAGCGGTCTCAAAAGAATTTCCGCAATATGAAGTTACGGAAAACCTTATTTATTCCATTAAAAAAGTTTACAAATATCTGAACGGGGAGGCAGTATGAAAAATTATAACAATAAGATCTTTGTGGGTAAGACAGCAGAGGACTGTAAGATGATATACCTTGCGCTGCCCGAAGGCAGGAAGCTGACGATCGACGGCGGCGGGCGTGTCTTTGATGATACCGGTCGTTGGATAGCAGACGGAAAGGAGCGTAAAAACAATGCTTGAGGCAGCGATCGATGAACTTGGGACAAGCAGCGAAAAAACAGCGTATGTGTTTCTCCCCGCAAACAAAAACGAGGTAATAGACGCTATGGACAGGAATAAGATATTCGGGGAAACATTTCTGCGGATCGAAAAGTGTGATAAAGTCCCGGAGCTTAATAGGTACGAATTTGAAAAAGGACCCACGCTTGATGAGCTGAATTTCCTGGCTCAGAGAATTGAAGAGATCTCCAAGGACAAAACGCAGCTCATTGCTTACCGAGTTCTTTTACAAAAGCCCATGAACACAGTGAACGAAGCGATAAACCGCACATATGATCTGCAGACCGTTCCCGTATATCCCTGTAACGACTTGACGGAGTATGGCGAGATCGTGCTGGACAATGAATTCCTTGAAGAACTTCAGGATGTCCCGGATGAGGTTTATGAGCTTCTTGATGCGGAAAAAGTGGGGCGTGTCATGGCAGAGCGTGAGGGCGGAGTGTTTATAGACGGATATTATGTGGTGACGGATTCCTATGAGCCTGTACTTATATATGACGAGGAACTTCCCGAACAGCAGGAGGAGTGGATTTTCAAGCTCAAAGTCACAGGCGTTCCGGAACGTCCGGAGGGCATTTCTGAAATAAAAGGAGAAATATTAACGCTCCCCGCGGACGAAGAACATATGCATGATTTAGCCATGGCATTGGGAGAAAAGGATATTCGTGACTGTATTTATTTTAACTTTCGCTCTGCGATACCGCAGATAAAGGAAGGTATTTTGGACAGTATGGAAGAAATTTATACGCTGAACGATATAGCAAGGGGATATTCAAAGCTGTCCCGTCAGGATGCGGCAAAATTCAAGGCGGTGATGGAGCGTGAAAACTGCCGAAGTTTAAATCAAGCCGCAGATATTCTCAATAGCCTTCACTGTTATGATTTTGACTGTTCGATAGCTGAGCCTTCAGAGTTTGGGATAAAATATCTTTCGAAAAAGCTTCCGCCTGATTTTGACAGGACACTTCTGGAAAGTATAAACACCACCCAATTCTCATTCAATGTGATGATGGAGAACGACTGTTCATTCACAGAATATGGCGTTGTATCAGAACGTGGCAAGCATTTGTATTCGATGATAGAAACTCCGCGACAGGATGAGGTACAATATCAGGAGCTGTCGTTATGAGCAAGCGAAAACAGGAAACCGACTACGCCGCCGAGCTTGAAAACAGCTTTGCAAGATGGGAGGAACTGTTCACAAAAGGCGGCTCCGATCCGTTCTGGACTGACGGTGCTGATCTTAATCTTGTGCGGGGTCACATAATCTATTACAAGCAGCAGCTTGAAAAACAGGAAAATTCGCTGTTCGGTCTGCCCGATATTTATTATCGTGAAACGCCGCCCGAAGTGGATTACAACTATATGGCCCGCCCTGATGAAATTCGGGAAAACGCTCAAAATGTTATGGAAACAATAAACGCTGATGAAAATCTGCATTTTATTCATGAGCAATATCCGACTCTTTCGGAACAGCAAATAAAACAGTGGCATATCACGGCGGTGATAAATTATGCGGATAATTTGCGGCGGGCAATTCGTGAAGATGACCTTGTGATAATGCGGCGGTACAAAGACCCCACAAGATTTCTTGAGAGCTTTGAAGCTGCCGCCAAGCAGATACAAATGCCTGAAAGCTGCCAAAAGATAAACGGAAGCCTGACTGCCTGCGATGTGGAAAACGATGATGTCGAGGAAGAATATGAGGACGAGCAGTGTGAGAACGAGGAGATCGATTTGCCTGAAGAAAAGCCGCAGGAAAGTTTTCAATTGAAATTATTCTGATATAAAACTGAAACACAGGAGGAAACAGCATGACAAAACAGGAGATACTGCGGGAAAAGATACTTTCAAACTACCGCGAATACAAGGAAAGATGGCTTGAAATGACTCCCGCGGAACTTATAGACAACTGCACGGAGGTGGAAGCCGTCACCCGAATGGCAGGCGATGTTCCCAATTGCGCTTCCGAAGCAGAAGCGGATTATCTGCTCAGATTTAAAAATCCGCTTAAACTGGTGAGTGATTTATGGATCGAGAAGTACGGGCAGGAAAACTGCGGTTTTTATGAGGAATTGTCAGGCATACTGTGGCGCCTTACCGATACGCATGACGCAGATGAAGAATATGAACAAGAGCAGGATCTTTCGTCCTGTACGCTCGACGATATGAAAATTTAGGGAGGAAAATATCTTATGAAAGTTGTAATGGTAGAACCTAATAAGCCTGCTTATACCGCAGAAATAGGCAGCGATTTGACATCAATGCAGGAGATCGTCGGAGGTTTGATAGAGCCGATATATTATCTCAATGAACCTGACGCTGTGATGGTGGGAAACGAAGAAGCCAAGCTGATGGGTTTGGAGGGAAACCGCCGTTTCGGTGACAGGATTGTAGCGGGGACTTTCTTCATCTGCGGTGATAGTGGTGAGGAATTCTGCTCACTTACCGATGAACAGTGCGAAAAATATGTCCGTGAATTTCCTGTTCCCGAAAGTATTGAGCAAAGCGAAGTAAGACAGGATATGGGCATTACTTTTATAGGTCTTTGAGGGGAGAAATGATATGAAAAATACTGTTTCAATCGCACTTGATGAAGCCAAAATCTCCGCGCTGAAAATGTACCTGAACATGAAAAATTCCTCGCTTGACGAGGAACTTTCCCGCTGTGCAGAGCAGCTTTACAGCAGGGTCGTGCCGCAGAATGTGCGGGAATTTATTGATATGGCAGAAAAACAGCGCTGTGGGGAAAAAACAAAAACCTCTTTGCCAAAACCCACCCGTGATCCGTGAACGATTTTGAGGCGGCTGTATCGAGTTGTGTGCAATTTTAGAGCAAAGGCAGGATAGTTTTACCTACCTGCTGTTCTCAAACAAAATCAGGCAGCTTTCGGGGCGGTTTCGGAACAAGCCTGTTATAGATATGTGAGCAGTAGGGAAGTATGATTTTGATGCAAGTTAAAGTCGGGTGAACCCGACAATTACAGCGTCGGGCAAAGCCCGCCGCAGTTGGGCGGTTTGTTGGATCTTGAAGAAAGGCTTTCAGGTGGCTGTAAAGCAGGATCGCAATGCTTTCAGGTGAACCTAAAAAGCCTTTTGACAAGCCGCTTGACCAAATTGCAGGTGGCTGAAAGGAGTTTTATGGAGCGTGAAACGAAGATAAGGATCCCTTTGTGGATATATCCTTCAACAGAGGAAGAAATAAAAAATTTTTATGAATCGGATAACTGCAAATCACCAAGTGAGTTTATTGAAAAAGCTGTGAATTTCTATATCGGCTTTTTAAAATCCGAGGACAATGTGAATTATTTATCTCCGAGGATCACCTCTTCGGTGGACGCTGTGGTGCATGGTGCTGAGCAGAGGATAAACAGGAATCTTTTCAAGATTGCAGTTGAACTTGGAAAACTTTCCCACACAGTTGCTGCGGTAAATGATGTTGATGAGGATACTATGCGGGAGCTCCACGCAATGTGCGTTGATGAGGTAAGGCATATCAACGGGATGATAAATTTTGAGAGTGCAGTGAAATTTCAGAATGAGTAACACTAAAGTGTGGACTGCCATGAGACACGTCCGCACCGCTTGAATTCAATCATAATTGCTGGCCGAAAGTTATCGGGTATACGCATCATTTGTACATCGAATCATAAAACCACGATTTATACACTTCTCAATAATTATATTAATTTCCTTTTGATTTATAATTCCTAAATCATTTGTCAATTTATAAGTTAATTCTTCATGTGTATATGTTTCTCCACCATCTGAAAAATAAGAACCAATGGTTAAGTATTCCTTTTTTGAAAAATAGAAGTCCTTTTTTTCCCAGAAACAGTGCGCCAAGTCAATATATGTCCTGACTTTTTCAGAATTATCCAATTTTTTATTTTCCTGTCCGTGCAGCCTTAGTTTTTCAATAAATTCAGCATCATCTATGAAATAAATTTTTTTGAAATAATCCGACAGACTGGCAAATTGATTAAGATAATCCATTAAGATATCCCGATTAGTCTCACTGCTATAACTAATAATATCTGTTGTGCGTCTCTTACATTTATCAGTCTCATTATAAAATTTTCCAAGATAATAAATAAAGCGATCCAGTCTGTCATCACATATTTTACCTTTGAACCCCTGCATATTACCCATTGTTTGCATCAAAGAAAAATTTAGCAGAGAATGATGCATTTTTTTGCACTTGTCCAATTTAGATAAGTATTCTCTACGCAAATTTTCGTTTGGTTCGTCATTCAAATGTAATTCAAAGCAAGGATAGTGTTTTTCATTAAAATTAAAATCTGTGTCACCACTCAATCTTTCAACTGCTTGAAAGTATTCATTTCCATCTTCATCTGTTAATGGCTTTGTCTTTGTGGGTAATGCGTATAGACGGTTGTTTTTATCGGCAATCGTTGGAAAATAAACTTCCTTATCTCTATCAAATAAAAATAGACTCGGTGAGCAAACATTATAATTGTTAAAAGTTTCGCTATACCATTGCTTATAATGCTCCCATGCCGCAGGCGATGCATCCTCATCGAATTTAATTTCTTTTCCTTGCCATTTCTGTTTCGATTCGACTGTAATATTTTCAAATATAGGCATTCTAAGTATCCTCCCTGCAAATCTCGATTTATCACCATGTATGTTCAGTAAAACAATTATACCATCCCCTCTCTAATAAATCAACTCTCAATAAGAAAAGGAGCAACTATGCCCAAAATAATAGTCACCAGCCGATACATCAAACCAAATGCCCACAAAAATTTCGGAAACTATATCAAGTACATAGCCACTCGTGAAGGTGTTGAAAAGCCTGTGCCAAAACAGGGAAACAATTGTCAGCTTGACCGAGAAATCTTTATGAATTATCTTGATTCCCGTCCAAACTCTCACGGGCTGTTTTCGGAAACGGACAGTCCTATCGTTCTTGAAAGAGCAGCGAAAGAAGTTGCAAATCACAATGGCGCAATATGGACTCATATTGTTTCCTTAAAGCGTGAGGACGCTGAACGAATGGGATATATTGATCTTGAACATTGGCGGGATCTGGTCAGGCGGCATATCTCGGATATAGCGGCGGCACATAAGATCGCCGATAAGAATATCCGTTGGTATGCCGCCTTTCACAATAAGGAAACAAATCCTCATGTGCATATTGTTGTGTACTCAACCGATTCGAAAGAGGGCTATCTCACTAATGAGGGCATTGAAAAGATCCGAAGAGCTTTTGCCAATGATATTTACCGTGATGAACTGCAAAATCTGTATCAGCAGCAAACGGTAGTGCGTGATCAACTGCGCTTTGAGTCAGGCAATGTGATGAAAAATCTTTTGTCAGAATTGACAAAGAATACTGATATTGATTCGCAGCTTGAACAGCTGATTTTAAAATTGCAAGCTCAGCTTCGCAATTCAAAAGGCAAAAAGGTGTATGGATATTTACAACCCAATGTCAAGAAAACTGTTGATCAACTCGTTGCGGAGCTTGCGAAAAATCCCGTGTTGAAAAAGATGTACGAGGAATGGTGCAGGCTGGAACAGCAGAAGTATGACATCTATACAAGCGCTGTGCAGAAATTCCCGCCCCTTGAAGAAAACAAAGTGTTCAAGACGATCAAAAACACTGTTATTCGAGCTGTGTTGGAAATGGAGAACTCTCAAAAAGAGCCGATAAAAAATAGCGTTCAGAACACACTTTTTGATATTATTAAATCATTTGCATACATTATTTCTGATGATTATAACCGCAGCCTGCGAGGGCAGAATATGCGCACCGAGCATAAGCTGAAAGCTGCTATCCGCCGTAAAAAACAAGCGCTCGGATTAAAAGAAAATGAGTTGGAAAGTCAACAATTAAAGGAGGATTGATTTGTTAAGCAACCGTGAGATTTATTCCGTAAATCTGCCTCATCGTGCGATCGTTGTGTATATGTATCTGTGCGACCGTGCTGACAAGGACGGCTCCTGTTATCCTGCGATAAATACGATAGCGCAGGATTTGAAAATGTCTAAAAGCACGGTGAAACGTGCTGTCAGTGACCTTGAAAAATACGGCTGTGTCAGGCATGAACGCAGATACAGACGATCAGGCGGTAATTCCTCAAACCTTTATTTTGTGGAAAGACCGCCTTGATTTTTTGAAAATTATATGCACTGACAAGGGAAAACTGCATATTTTTGTGAACTCAGGATAGGTTCATAGTGAACCTACAATGCTAAGTATCCAATTAAATATTTTATACTTTGAAGAAAGGAAATTTGATGTACATTACTTTTTCGGAAGATGACTTATACCGTGCAAACACCGCTGACCTGGTGACTTATCTGGAAAGCCGCGGCGAACATGTGAAAAAAGTCGGCTCGACATATCAGTACATTTACACGGACGGCGGCGGAACCCATGACAGTGTTACGATATACGGCGGCAAGTGGTATGACCATAAGAATCAGCGCGGAGGGTATGCTGTTAAGTTCTTGCAGGAGTTTCTCGGCTTTTCTTTTCAGGATTCGGTGACAGAGCTTCTTGGTGGGCATTGTGACGCACCGACCATACGTTCCGCTTTACAAGAGCCTCCTAAACCTGTTGTGAAACCTTTTGAACTGCCTGAAGCCAATTCGGATATGCGGCGGGTATTCGCATATCTTACAAAACAAAGATTTATTGCATCCGACGTGATATCCTTTTTTGCTCATCATCGCAAAATGTACGAGGATAAAAAATATCACAACGTTGTATTTGTCGGAACAGATGAGAATGGAACACCGAAACAAGCCTCGGTGCGCTCGACCTTGAGTTTCGGTGATGTGTTCCGCATCACAGTAGCAAATTCGGATACAAAATACAGCTTCTCGCACTTCGGAAAAAGCGGGAGGCTGTTCGTTTTTGAAGCCCCGATTGATATGCTGAGCTTTATAACCCTTTATCATCAGAATTGGCAAACTCACAGCTACATTGCCATGAACGGAGTGTATGAAAATGCTGTTTTAGAGGCGTTAAAATGCCATTCAAATCTTAATGAAGTTGTACTTTGTACCGATAATGATGTAGGTGGGATTGATGCGGCAGATCGGTTGAGGGATATTCTTCGTGAAAACGGGTATGCGAATATATTTCGCATAATACCGAGAAATAAAGATTTTAACGAGGACTTAAAGGAACTGCATGAATTAACTCCGATTCCCGCCGTCCCTCATTTGAGAAAAGAATTGTTTTTGGAAAATGTTTCACTACTTGAGTTTACGTCAATAAATCTTGGCAGGGCGGCAGACAGCTTGAGTGTAGCTTTGAGCAGAAACAGATATACTGATATTTCCAACATTGCATTAAGTGCTTCCGCAGAAATTCTCGCAAAGGTTAATGAAAAGTCTGCTGATGACATGTTTGAAAATCTGCAAAGGCGTTTGTGGAAAGGGTACAGAGCTTATACTGACCGAGGAAAAATGTTCTCTAAAATGGATACTTTAAAAAAATCTCATTTTGAAGCGGTTAAAAATTTAAGAAATTATCCTGCTACAAAAGAGCAGATGAAAGATATTGCCAAATCGCTGTATGATTTGGCGGACAGTGCATTGAAATGCAGTACTGAGCAAAAGATGTCAGATCAGCAGGAACAGGGTGAAACACCTCAACAAGCTGTTGAAATCAAAATGTCGATATAAAAGGAAGGAAAAATATGACCTCATCACAACTTTTATTACTTGTGTGCTGTGGCGGTTTGTTTTTGGTCATAGCCTTGATCATTGCAATCGGAGATGGAGGCTCATTAAAATCATTTAAAAACAAACCTGTGGGCAACGGTCAGCATGGTACAGCGAGGTTTGCCACCAAAGGAGAAGTAGCCAAAACCTACAAACAAATTCCTTATACCCCAAATTTGTGGAGAAAAGGTGAGCGGCTTCCGACAGTGGACGGGCTGATTGTTGGATGTAATGAGAGCATGGGACAGATGACTGCATTGATAGACGATTCTGATATTCATACGCTGATGATAGGCGCTTCAGGCGTGGGGAAAACCGCTAACTTTTTGTATCCGAATATAGAATACTGCTGTGCGTCTGGAATGTCGTTTGTCACCACCGACAGCAAAGGAGACCTCTATCGAAACACTGCTACAATTGCCGAGAAATATTATGGCTACAAAATTTCCGTTATCGACCTGCGCAATCCCACTCGCAGCAGCGGCTACAATATGCTTTACCTCGTCAATAAATATATGGATATGTATAAAGCAGAGAACAAATTAGAATACAAAGCGAAAGCTGAAAAATTCGCAAAAATAACCGCTAAGACTATAATTTCAGCAGATGGAAATGTTTCAAACATGGGACAAAACGCTTTCTTTTATGAATCGGCTGAGGGATTGCTGACCTCAGTCATTCTGCTTGTGGCTGAATTTTGTCCTACCGAAAAACGGCACATAATCAGCGTTTTTAAGCTGATACAAGACCTTCTTGCACCCTCTGAGGTAAAGGGCATTTCTCGGTTCAAACAGCTTATCGAAAAATTGCCGAGCGAACACAAAGCGCGGTGGTTTGCGGGCGCGGCGCTAAACTCTTCTGAGCAGGCGATGGCAAGTGTTATGACAACCGCGATGTCAAGACTTAATGCTTTTCTAGACACTGAATTAGAGCAGATTTTGTGTTTTGATACCTCCATTGACGTGGAGGACTTTTGTAACCGTAAATCCGCTATATATCTTGTATTGCCCGAGGAGGATGCGACTAAGCATTTCTTGGTGTCGCTTATTTTACAGCAGATATATAGAGAAATGCTTACAGTAGCGGACGAAAAAGGCGGACAGCTTGACAAGCGGGTGATGATATACGCAGATGAGATAGGCACTCTACCTAAAATAGATGGCTTGGAGATGATGTTTTCCGCTTCACGTTCAAGGAAAATATCTATTGTTGCGATTATACAGTCCCTTGCCCAATTTGAGAAAACCTATGGGAAAGAGGGGTCTGAGATAATTGTTGACAACTGCCAATGCACCTTATTCGGAAGTTTTGCACCCAACTCAAAAACCGCCGAAGTTATGTCACAAAGCCTAGGTAAACAGACCGTTCTCAGTGGATCTGTTTCCAAAGCCGCAGGGAAAGACGGTTCTAGCCGCACCCTTCAAATGATAGAACGACCTCTGATGACTGTGGATGAGCTTAAATCAATGCCAAAAGGCAGCTTTATCGTGATGAAAACAGGTTGCCGCCCGATGAAAACTCGGCTGAAAATGTTCTTTAGGTGGGGAATAAGTTTTGAGAGTGCTTATTCTGTGACGGAACAGGCGGAACGTAAGGTGTTGTATGCGGATAGGGAGGAGTTAGAAATGGAGATATTGAGAAAATTTCCTCTGATTAGGATACCCATTCCGCTTACAGAAGAAATTGATAAGGCGAGTATTAGTAAAAAGATTCCGAGAACTAAAAAGAGTAATATTTAATTTGCGATGATTGAGTTGTATTATTTTGATCTATCCATAAGCTTACGCACCAACATAATTTTGCATCATATATTACTTTGACCCATGTATAACCGTCAGCGATTACTGGAGACTTATCAGTTAAATACACAGTAGTTTTTGAATCTAAAGTGGCATATTTTTCAGCGGACAAGCTTGCATCTGCTCTTACATTTACATGAGCATTTGTAATTCTAATATGATGTTGTCTGAAGTTGCTGAAAACTATGTTTGTAAGTGCCAAATAAAGGTCAGTTCTGGCGTGCTTAAACCATTTTTAAGCGCTGCCCTCGTTTGTTACGATATCGGAAGCAGGATAGTACCCGCCTCTTATACATCTTGAATTGATTTCATACTGCGGTGAAGGATCTGTTCTTTTTGCTGCAACGCTTTCAGAAAGGTATATATTATTATATCTTGTATCAACGGATGAATTGTAACCGATAAAAACGTATTTTCCGTGTTTATGTCATTCTTTGGAGTGGTATCCTGAAATTTCTTTTATATTCTTTACTGCGGTGATCATGTCCTTGTCTTCCCAACTTGCTGTAGCTTCTATCGCAAAACTGTTTCCGACTTAAATTTCGATGTGCCCTTGATTCCATAGTAATTCACTGGGCTCTATACAGTTGACATCATTTTCCGTAAATGATGAAGATTGGTCAATGCAATAGTTGTTAATCATAACATTGCAGTCCACATCAGGAACATTGTTTAAGTATATTGCTCCACCGTTAAGCTTGTCAAAATTGCCGTTCCAACCCCAAAGTAAACCTTTGATTAAACCTACACATTCAAAAGGAAAACATTTTACGCCATTGTTTACCATTGATTTAAGTTCAGATATTTTGGCATCGCTGTACTCATTGGGGGTGCAGATTTACTAATCGTTCTATATTGTACTGGAAAACCGGAAAACCGAAAGCGCCCCAACCGTACATGACTGTATAATTTTGTGCGATATCTTTTACCCTGTCAACAAATCCCTGCGCTTGTAAAACGATTGCCATATTGATTCATCCTTTCAAAAATCATATAGTGGCAAAAAACCTATTTATTTCAGCGACAAACGCCGTTACTTTACCTTACTCATGCACCCTTTATCCATTTCGTGTACCGTATCACACAGCACCTCAATATCCTCCGCGCTGTGAGAAGCTATCAGAATCGTTTTACCTTGCGTTTTCAAATCAAGAAGATACCTTCTCATATCCTTCACCCCGTCCTTATCCAAGCCGTTCATCGGCTCGTCAAGGATAAGCAGTTCAGGGTCCTCCATAACAGCTTGTGCAAGTCCAAGCCGCTGCCGCATACCGAGGGAATATTTTCCTACTTTCTTTTTATCATCAGGGTCAAGCCCAACGCTTTTTATTGCATTTCTTATCTCTTCCTTTCCGATTTTGTTGTTGATTGCCGCGAGAAATTTAAGATTGCTGTAACCCGAATAACCCGGCAGAAAGCCCGGTGTTTCGATTATTACGCCCACGCCTTCGGGAATGTCTACGTCTTTGCCGATAACCTTACCGTTTACAATCGTTTCTCCCGAGGTGGGCGGGACTATGCCGCAGATACACTTCATCAGCATAGTTTTGCCTGAGCCGTTCCTGCCGATAAGCCCGTGGACTTTCCCTTTCTCAAATGAAACGTTGATGTTATCAAGCACCGTTGCTTCCTTGAATTTTTTGATTAAATCCTTTATCTCAATGGAGTATTCCATATCAGTTCTCCTTATTATCAAGACTTTTCTTCCTGCCTAAAATAAGTATAAGCGCCGTGAGTATCACAAGTGAAATGATGTAAAATGTTATGCAGTAGGTGAATGACGGGTAGATGGTGGTTCCGCCTACGTCTATCATATCCAGCGTGTTCCACGAGACAGGGGAATACATTACCAGATTGACTCTCAACCCGTTGGTAACAAGGGCACTCAGCACTACAACCGCTGACGCCGTGAACAATCCCAGCGCTTTGGTTTGGGAAACAAGATTGAGCAGGAAGATGATCAACCCTATAAATACTCCGCATAACCATGAATTGAGAAATGTGAACCACACTGCCAAAAGCGGCGTGAAGTATGTGATTATTATCGGCGGGATCCATACAAAATTGCAGTTAAGTTGGGCTGTAAGTGCGCTGCTGCCCTGAATGGATGTCAGCGTTTCTCCCCATTCAAGGGAAATTTCCCCGCCGTTTAAAACAGAGCCGATAACAGACGCTATAAGGAGAAATAAATAGTAAATACCGCTTGCGGCGATTATGTAAAGTATCTGTCCAGCAAGCCACTTTTTCCTTCCCGAGCGCATTATTACAAATATCTGATTTCGGTCGGTGAAGGGAGCGTTGCAAAACAGCATTACAACAGGGAGAGTATATATCAGCTTTGTGTGAAACTGACAGTAGAGAAACGGGAAGATCCATACAGGCAGCGGCGTTTCAAGATACGCTGATATTTTTTTCATATCGTCGATATAGATAAGAACCATCATCAGCATCAGCAGAGCTATTGCCCAGATACGGTAATCTGTCCGCCATTTTCTGAAATCCTGAATACCGATACAAAAGGCGGATTTAAACCATTTCATTTCCTGTCCTCCTTTTCACTGTTATCACAAACACCGCTGCGAATACCGCAGATAAAGCGGCGAAGATGAAAAATGTATATATGAATGTAAATACTGAATTGCCTATCGTATTTATAGAAAGTGAAAGATACCACAGATTGAATATATCGGGAAATTGAATGGTTATTCTTTCTACTGCGTAGCAAGCTATAAGCGGGGAGCAGATTGCCACATATTTATTTGGAAAGAACGCCGACAGCATAAGTCCCATCATCGACCATACAGCGCAGCTGAGGGAAAAGAAAAAAGTACGGAGAATAATATAAATCCAAGGTAACCCCGAAGACAGCAGTTCGGCGTAAGGCCATGCGCGCTCGTTACCCTCGCTGTAAACAGGGTAAAAAAAGGAATATCCGATAAGAAATATCATTATTCCTGCAAATACCGCTAAAAATGAGGTGACAAAACATATCGCCGCGTTTGTAACAGCGTATTTCTTAACACCGACGCGGGTGATAAGCTGATTTGTAACTCCGTTGTTCCATTCATCGGCGAAATTTGCGGCGAAAGGCAAAGCCGCAAAAACGGCGATTATTTTTCTGTAAACATCAACGTCAAGAAAAAGACCCAGCCGCATTTCCACATCTTTCGCCGGCATCGCTGATGAACAGCACATTGCGAAAACCATCAATGACGCCGAGCCAAAAATTCCCAGCCACATCAGGGGAGAGCGGAGCAGCTTATACATATATGCTCTCAGCATTTTTACCTCCGTTTCTCATTAGTACATTTCCAACGGATTTCCTGTCAGAGCGTTTATATATTTGGATAAACGGGCGCGGCAGGTTTCAGTGGGCTCCTCATCGTCAACAATATCGCCGTTCGGATCGTATCTGTATGTAAACTTCCATGCAGGCTCAAGAATAAAGCTGTACTCATCGGGCATCTGAACAGGAATATAAACAAGCTCGCAATCGTAATATTCCAAAGCGTAAAGCCGGCTTGACGAGCTGTAACTGTCTAACAGCACCTTAAACGCTGCCGCAGCGTTAAATTTGATCTCGTCGGTTTCCATTACCTCATATTCGCTGTCTGTCACATCTTGTCCTGAAAAATATACTATTCCCTCATCTTTCTTTACAGCTATGAACACAGAGGTGCAGTGTGATATGTTAAAGGTGCCGATGTTCTCCCTGTCGGGAATATTCATACCTTCATCCACCATGTTTATCCCCTCATAGTTAAAGTCATACTGTAAAATATAGCACTCGTCTTCTTCTGAAATATTATGGTCGCGCCGCATGGCGATACTCAATCTTCTTCCCTCGTCTTTGGTAAAGGCATATGTGTTTTTCAGCCTGAAATTTGTTATTCCTGCGTCTGTCAGCGCTTTCTCTGCCAAGCTTTTTGCATCTTCCGCAGGGAAGCCGTCTATTTCCTCCTTTGTCAGTATCTCCTCAGCACAATATGACTTACACACTGAGATATAATATTCGATGTGCTCCATATGCTCATCTTCCCCGGCGTATGAAAATGACAGTGCGCCTCTCCCCACGATGAGGTTGAATTTGTCTTCGGTCAGATAAACACTCATCGTTTCGCCTGCGGAATACTGCTCATCCTCAATGGTAACCGTGTCGGCTATGATCCGCCCTTTAAGGAAAATTTCCTGTATGCTCTTCAGGTCGTCAAATCTCTTTCTTTGAACTTTCAGGATATTTACCTGAGGCGGTGCTTCGGGCAGGGTCATATCCTCGCTGACCGACACATTATATATTCCATCCGCCTGCTTTCGCAGCTCGATCATATCAGTATCCACCACGACCCGACTTCCGTCGGGGTAGCAGGAGGTGAGAGATAAAGAAAATATAAGAAATGCTGACGCTGCTTTAATCGCTTTTAAAACATTCATACAGGATCGCTCCTTTGTAATTTTAAACTGCCATATACGAGCAACTAAAACATTATAGCAAATTTGAACTAATTTGAAATAGCAAAAACCAGACACAGAGAAATTTCTGTGTCTGTTCTTGCTTTTAACCTTAAAAATTATTATTTAAGGCTCCCATGTACCATATAGTGAGGACCCATAATAATTTCTCAGTCCACCTAAATAAACGTATGAACCATAAGCTGGTTGTTCATTATATAAAAGCCTGAAATGTTGTGGAGCATAAGTTACCATTTCTCCATCAGATATTGCGTTGCCTGCATTTTGGGATTTAAATATATAAACATACATATAAGCTGTACTGGAGACTGAAGAATTACTATCAACATTAACCGTGGCAAAATTATAATAGTCTTTTTTTTGTGTTGCTGAAGAAAATGAAGACTGACCTTTATCGAGCAAGGGAAAACTAAAAGCCGATTCTGCTGCATATACAGCAACGCTGATGATACAAACTGTAAGTACTATAAATATACATACTGCGATAAATTTTTTCTTAATCATAATATTGCTCCTTCTTAATTTTTGATTTCTTGCATAAACCTTAAATGCTTTGTTCAGTTGATTATGTTATACAAAATGCAGACTGTAACTAATTATTGACAATGCCCCCTTTCTTTTATGTACAATTATGAGGATCAGTCAAAAAAAGAAACGCAAATTACAGGAAGAACTGATATGCCTCAATAGTTTTGGGGTAAAATATAGCTCGCGCAAAAAACTTGTATTCGAATATATAATGCTGACCGTTCATATTTACAGTCGTTGTGGTTGCTTCCATCGGTTAATTTTGAACCGCTTTTTAATTTAGATTCCAGGCATGTCAGTGAATCTTTTCAAATTTGTTTAATTTGAGATTTTTCATGACAGATGAGCAAAGCGATACTGCTTGTTTTATTATTACTTTAAAACTTGAAACTTTTGGACACAATATGTAAGCAAGGAGTATATCGTCTGTTTCAATGGTAGTGAGTAAATATGCCGCATTTAAGCCCGCTGATATTTGAAAGCTCTCATTAAACCGTCTTTATCCCTTTAAGCCAACCTATAAGCATAAACTGAGATAAAGCCATAACAAGAGCAGCAAAGGCGGCAGACAAAAGCCCGCTTTGAACAGTAATGAATTCGCCTTTCAGCGTGACGTTTAATATTACCAGTATAAGTGTAGAAACAGCGGCGCTTATCATAAGCTGAACTGCTTTTATAATAAGGGAGTTTTGCAGGAAAAGCTTTTTTCTTCCGCCCACTGTTATAAGGGTCTGATAATACCGCCTCTTTCCGCAGAAAACAAGGTAACAGTTGATTATAACCGCAAAAAATGAAACAATAAACACAGATATTCCTATGACGGAAATTGTGACTGACGAGGAAAAGTTTAAATAGATAATATTGTCAGGGTCAAAGGGGGTCATCAGACAGTCGATGTCCTTATATCTTTCCTGAAAAGCGGAAATGTCAGCGTTGTTTTTTAATCGTACATACAGCATAGGGTTTGTAGTCGGAACGGCATAGGTAAACTGTCCGCTATCGGGAGCAACGGCAAAATCCTCATAAGAAACTAATGTGAGGAGAATATATTTTACATCATCAGGTATCACGCCCGCCACTTGATATTGACTGCCGTCTGAAAGCTGTCCTGTATCTCCCGCCTGCATTTCCAGGCTGCTGCTGACAAAAATGGGAGTTACGCCGTCGGTAACCTGATTCAAAGCGTTTATATCGTCTTTGCTGAAGAAGGACAGACTGCTGTCAAAAAATTCTTCAGATACGGCGTATAATGTGCTGAAGCGTTCGCTGTATTCTGTTACCTTAAAGCAAAATTCCACATCACTGTCGTTTTTTATCGTATCAAAATCGGCGTTTTCGCTGAGGGCTGTCACCTTTACCGCGTTACGGGCGTTGGGATTGGTAAAGTAAATGACAGAGCCGATATATTCAAGTACGGATACCAGCATAATGTTGGCGAATATCATAACGGCGGTGAGCATTATCACGACCACCGATTCTCCGCCTCGGCTGCCTTGAAGCTCACTTTTCAATAAAGCGAAAGTTTTCTTTACATCGGTCATATCGCCACCTCCTCAATGGGCTGTGATTTTGCAAGCTTCATTATAGGAGGAAGCATTGCCGCAAAGGTGACCAATATATAGATCGCGACCGAAAGGATAAAGAAAATTCCGCGTATATCAAAGGAGGATATTATTCCTGCCAAGATCTTCCGGGAGAAAATCAGCATAAGAGAAGCAATACCAAAGGATATGGCAAGGCAGAAGTACATTGATATGAACAATAGTCCAAAGGCAGGAGCTGTTCTCATGCCGCACAATTTAAACACAGAGAGCATTGGCGTTGTTTCTTTGCAAAGCTGAATGGCAGGATAATATATGCCGCTTATGGTAAATATAGCGACAACAGCGCCGATTATGGACATAAAAACTATATAAATCGTATTCGGTTCATCTGACAGCTCCATTTTCTGAAAAGAAAGCGTTTTGTCTTCGCCGTATGTACGTTTTACGGCGTCACTTATCAGGTTATATGTCTCATCAGTCATGGGTCTGTCAAATTCAAATGAATTTACAGCGCAGAGAGTGCCGCCGCCTGAAACAGCGTCCTGTTCAATAAAGTAAGAGCTGATCCTTGCGTATTTGTCCGAGGTTATTCCCACCACTCGAAATTCCCCGCCGAAGATAAAAACACTGTCCCCTGTTTCAACTCCGTATTTTTCGGGAAGAACTATTACCTTTTCCTTCGCGTCAAGATTTTCTGCGGATATGCCTGTACCGGATATGATATGCTGGTCACTGTTATATAACTCAGCGATCTTGGAAGAACCATTGCCCATTATCACCCATATTTTGTTTGTATAATCGTTTTTATAAACAGGCATAACATAAAGCGATATATTTTCTTTGTCGTATATTTTATCCGCTGTTACCTCAATATCAACCTCAACTCGGTCTATATCGTTGCTTTCGGATGAGGAAACCGCGTCAAGAATATTCTCGCTCAGAACAAGTCTGTCTTTATCTGCGGAATTTTGCTCTGTATAAAAATAGAAGGTGGCTGCAGCTTTATTTTCCTCCTCCGACGACCATAAAAACTCATTTCCCACTACCGTGGCGGTGAAAAGCATGGCAAACGCTGAAAGGGTGAACATCAGCATTACCGAAACTGTAAATTTGCGGTTTTTGACAAACCAACTTTTAAAAACCGAAAGAAGTAAAAATAAATATTTCATACTTCCTCCGAAATCTTGCCGTCGTGTACATAGATTATCTTATTGCACTTTTCGGCTACTTTTATATCGTGAGTTACGATAACTACTGTTCTGCCCTCGCTGTTAAGCTTTTTAAACAGCTCCATTATTTCCCCTGCCGTTTTACTGTCAAGGGCGGCGGTCGGCTCATCGGCCAATATAACTTCGGGATTTCCCACAATAGCTCTTGCGATAGCGGCACGCTGACGCTGACCTCCTGAAACACGCCCTGCCAATCTGTGAGAAAGCTCTGCCATTCCCACACGTTCCAATGCTTTCATAGCCATTGGTTTTACTTCCTTGTAGGGAATATCTCTGCTAACCAGAAGAGGATAGGAAACGTTTTCAAGTATTGTCTTGTCGGGAAGGAGCCCTATGCTTTGCAGAACAAAGCCTATAAAACGGTTTCTTATATCGCATACATCAAGCCGATATACGCTCTCGTCATCTATGGAGTAACGCCCGGAGGTGGGTTCGTCAAGACAACCTAAAATATTAAGAAGGGTGGATTTCCCTGAACCTGACACTCCCATAAGAGCAATATATGAGCCTTGCGGAATTGTAAGATTTACGTCCTCTAAGGCAGTAACGGCGTAATCGGTTTTGGGATTGTAGATTTTGCCTATGTTTTCAAGCTTCAGATGCATGTGAGGCTCTCCTTTTAAGTTTAACGGTTTAATTTCTGCTCACATTTCAAAACGAATTATATTCATACTGTTCATACAATAATATCTCATTCGATATCATTTATCATTTATAATAAAGTATTTTTTCTTGAGATACAAAAAGAATTTACAAATAGCATATCCGACAAAATAGAAAAATAATCCAAAATAGAGGAATGGCATATTAACTTTGTAAACTAAACCGTCAAATATTCTATTCTCAATAAGAGGAAACGCGATAAAAACGGCAAAATGCATCATTCCAGAAATTAATGCCCATTTTACTTTTCTATGCCATTTCAAACCTAATGTGTAAAAAAAAGATGAACATAATATAGATAAACTTGGAATTAAATTATTTTGAAAAAAATTTTTCAAGATGGTTTGATCTCTAAATGCATCGAAGTAGTCTCTTAACCATATCCATTCGCTTATTTCTCTACTTTCAAAGGTTTCCATTTTAATAATTGGTATATGGTTATTAATAGGTATGTCAGGAAAGACATTGTTAAAAATCCAAAAGAAAATAAAATTACCTGCAAAAACCATGGAAAACTGGATTCCACTTATCGCCTTGAATCTAAAAAGTATTGAAAGAATACTTATATCCAACAATGCCATTATTAGCGTCAATATCCCAGAGTCAAAATACATATCAATCTGCTGTTGTTAATCTTTGTACATTTCGATGCGTGTATATGGACTAACGGTAACTTTTGATGCATCGCTTGGAGCGCATAATAATTCTACTTCAAATTTACCTCTATATGTTTTACCGTTTGTATAACTACATTTTCCATCTTGAGATGTGCCATAACTATATGTTCTAGCACTGGGAACGTTTTCTATTACGACTGTGTTGCCATACGCAGGCTGAGTAGAATGGTTTAGCCATGTAAAAAGATTATATTCTTGAATGTTTACATGTATTGAACCACCACCTGTTCCCCCTCTATCAGTATTAGCAGCTGCATAAACACTTCCAGTGGAATTGAAATTAGTGGATCCAGTATACGAATACACATATTGAAATTCTTTAGTATATGCAGTCGTTCCATCGTATCCTGAAATCGGACTACCTTGTGCACCATATGTTGTACCAACTAATGTAGTTGAATAACAGGCGATACCTAAAATGTTTATAGTAATTAAACTCATTATACTAATAATGCATGCTCTCTTTAAGCACGGTTTTTTAAAATTTTTCATGGTTACCTCCTATAATATTCGTGAGTACTTTAATTGTATTGTACTCAACATATTTAATACCCTTTTTGAAAATACAAATATGTAAATAAGAAAATAATTATTAGATATAAATATTTAAAATATCTTTTATGGCTCAAGTAAAAAAAGTATATCATTTGCCACTGTGTGTAATTGACAACTGTTGAATCCGCGTTAGTGTACCATATTTTAAAAAATAGTTGCAGTTAAAAGACCCGACTCTTGACAATGCCCCCTTTATTTTTACATGTAATTATTATAGCCTGCTAAAATTGCAACGTGTGGTTAGAGCTCTCCAAAGTTAACTTTTAATATAAATTTTACACTAATAAAGTCGAATGTCAACACATTTTGGGCTGAGCGGGAAAAATTTGGGGTTGAGCGGGAAAAATATATTCTGCAAAAAATAACTAAATAAATCTGAATAGTCTGTTTCAAATTAAATATACCATTTTTAATCCAGATTGTCAAGAATAATCACCAATAAATAATTGTTAAAAACTTATAAAATACCAATATATTGCTGGTAGATTTTTTTCTAAAAACGATATATAATATTAGTGCTGAATATATGTTTCCTTGGAGGGACGCTTCTGATATGAATGATATATTACACGATATAGGGGCTCGCTTAAAAGAGTGGCGGAAATCAAAGCATTTGACTCAGGCAGAAACGGCTTTATTGCTTGAAATGTCATTGAACTTTTATGGCGACATTGAGCGCGGCAGATGCCGACTTTCAATTGAAAAAATAATTCTTGCACATGAAAAGCTGGGTATTGATCCAACATATCTTCTTACGGGCGAACAGCATCCGACTGTCGGCTTTTATGATATTATCAAGGACTGCCCGAAGGACAAGGTGTTCGATATGGAGCAGATTGTTCGTTATGCAAGCAATTTATATAAAGGTGATGATAACAAATGATCAAAATTGCTGTTTGCGATGATGATGCGGAGTTCTTAACCACTACTATGAAGCTTCTTATGTCAAAGGCAATAAAATTAGCAGGAATAAATGCAAGCTTAGTAATGTTTAATGATGAAAAAGAACTTTTGAGAGAGTTTGAAAATGACAACATTTATGATATTGTTATTCTCGATATAGATATGCCGTCAATTAACGGCAAGGACTTAGCTAAAAAATTAAGGAACATCAATTCTACATTTTGCCTCGCGTTTATGACTGCATACAAAGATGAGGTGTATTCAGCTATACCTATCGGCATAAATGCGTTTATACCTAAAGAATTCAATACTGAAAGCTGCCTTGAAGCGTTGACAAGACTGTTAAATGATTATTCTGAAAATCAGCCTGAAAACACTTTTTGGGAGGTTATATCAGACGGAATATGTGTGACAAAAAGAATACCTTTCAGCAATATTTTTTATTTTCATTATTGTAATGAAAACATTATACTTCATACATTTAAAGAAACTTACATATTGACTGAAAGAACTTTTGAAAAAATTGCTCAAAAATGTATACCGAACGGATTTTACAGATCACACCGAAATTATATCATAAACGTAAATAAAATTTTTGAGATTCTTGACAGAGAAATTGTTATGAGCAATCAGGAGCATTTGCCTTTAAGCAAACGCAGCAGAAAAGATTTATTTAAGGAAATAACAGGTGTAATTTCAAATAAAGCTTAGGAGCGGCAGATATGCAGATTTTGGATTATTTATTATGTGTAATTGAAGATTTTGTAATTATTTTGTTTTTTGATAAATTGTTAAAAAGAAGGTTTCAGGGAATTTTACCCTTTATTGCAGGGGTAATTTTTTTATCCTTTTTTACATTTATATTATCAAATTACAACATTGTTTTAAAAACTCTTTTCGGATTTTTGAATATATTTGTTGTAAGCTCGGTTTTGTATAAAGAACGTTTAATAATTAAATCGGGTTATGCTCTTATGGCGCTTTACGTTCTGTCAATAATCGATATTATTTTCGGGGTCCTCATTTCATTGGTTCTGAATGAAGCTTTTCTCAATGTATTCTATTCTTCATTTTGGTTAAGACTATTTGTATGCCTTATAATAAAAGCCTTTGATATATTGATATTTATATTGATTTATAAGGGTTTTAAAAAAATACAATATGATATGCGCCCAAAAATCTGGGTCTTATATAATTCGGTTATGCTGGTTTTCCTTATTATAACCACAGCTTTCATTGTAATATATTCACAAAAGCAGCAAGACGCAGAAACCTCTTTATTATTTTTGATCATTTCATCTTCATTTTTTGTTATGAGTATGGTTGTGATCTATTTCTTTACGGAAATTTGTTTTGGGTTTCAACGTGATAAGAAGCTGTATGTTTTAGAATCAGGGTATGAAACATTACAAGATAGAATAGCACTGCAGAATAGGACTTCTGAGATAATAAAAAAATTAAATCATGATATGAATAAACACATAACATATGCTTGTACATTAATTGAACAGGGGAAAAAAGAAAGCGCAATCAAACTGCTTGATGAAGCAATAGGAAAGGTGAAAAAATCAATACCGCATATCGATATTGAGTCCGGCAGTGATATCGTTGATGCGATAATCACATCCAAGATTGCTTTAGCAGAAAGAAAGCAAATAGCTTTTGATTATTACATAGAGCCTTTAGAAGCTGTTGAAATGGATGTATTGGATTTATCGTCGCTGATTTCAAATGTTATCGATAACGCTTTTGAAGCTGCTGAACAATCTGAAAAGGCTTTTGTCAAATTTAAAATGTTCAAATATAATGCATATTGGACTGTATATACAGAAAACAGCTATTCAAGCGGAATAGTACTTGAACGGACATTACATCTGCTTAGTTCAACTAAACCCGATAAATTCCAACATGGATACGGAAGTCAGATCATTAAAGATATTGCATTAAAATACAACGGAGAAGTAACTTGGGAAGCTGATGGGGAAATTTTTAAAACGATCGTTTTATTAAAAATATAAAATTTTCCCGCTCAATCCCTTTTTTTGACCGCTCAGCCGAAAAAGTGTTGACAATTTAACTTAAAAAATGCATAATATAACCCGAGGAAATAAAAATGTTAAAAAAATTATCAAAAAAAATCTCGGCATTGCTTGTTGCAAATAATATTGTACAGATAGATCAACAAGATGCATACATATATGGATTAGAAATATTTCTTCAACAAGTGGTATTTTTCTTTATTATTTTTATACTTGCTTTAATAACAAGAACTATTTTGTTGAGTTTCATTTTTGTAGTTGTATATAAGGTGTTGCGACAATATACGGGAGGCTTTCACTGCAAAACATCAGGGAAATGTCTTATTGTATCTGTGCTGACTTACATCCCGTTAATTTTTTTATATTATTTCAACAACCCGTTGGTTGATATTATTGTTGGAATTGTAGCACTTATTTCTTCATTTGTAATTTTTGTTTTTGCACCGGTGGAGAGCGAAAACAAATCTCTTGACCAAAACGAAAAAAGGAAGTATCATATTTTTTCAATTTTAATTACTATAATAACTATCATAGTTATGTCATCTTCTTTTTTACTTGAAATTAAATCTGTTTTTTATGCTGTGTCTTGGTCATTATCAGCGGATGCTGTTTTTATATCAATAACATTAAGACTAACTATTAAAAGTCAATAGTCAAAATAAAGAAAGTTAAAAAAATTTAATGATAATTGATGAGAAAAAGGACACGGCAAAAAGGCATCAAATGATGCCTGAAAAAAAGGATGCTGAGTCAAATATGTTACATCGCCGGTTGGTAAGTCAAGTGTGACCTTTTCAAGGCGAATAACACTCTGACCAGTTTTTTGGCAACGTGGGAAAGAGTGACATTGTATTGCTTGCTCTTGGCTCATTTCTTGGCGAGATAACCAGAAAAGGTCTTGTCCTATTTGGAAACGTATTTTGCAGCGTTATAAAGAGCAAAGCGAAGATATTTTGAACCTCGCTTCTCCATTTGAGCATAACAGTTTGTAAGGGTTTTTAACGTTTGAGAAATCGTCGACTTCGGCAAGAATGACAGCAACAGTTTTGTAACCAAGTCTGGGAATAGTCGTAAGTATTGTTCTGGATTTATCAACGATCTTTTTGATTTCAGTTTGTATTTCATCCATTTCCTCGGTAAGTTCTCCAATTAGCTTGATGGTGTACTCTATCCCAAGTGTTTTTGCCAGTATAACAGAGCCGACAGAATGCCTTGCGGCTTCACGAATTTGAATAGCCTTGTCTCTTCTGTAATGTCCTTTAGAGGCGTTGCAGATTAGATTTGCAAGTCTTGCAAAATGAGCATCGGCAACATAGACGGCCAAAGGGAACTCGCTGAGAAGGACATAAAAAGATTTCATATGAAGTGAAGGAACAAGTTTTTCAAGCTCTGGGAAAAGGATATTTACAAGTCTTGCGACAAAAGATTTGAGCTTGGCTCTTTGAGAAACTTTGTCTAATCTGTATCTGGTTAGTGACTTTAGATTTTCTATGTGATATAAATGTACTTGTGTAGGGTTTGAGTTCCGCATAAGACATTAGCATAGAAGTAATCACACGCGTCTGTCTTATCTGTTTTGGTTTTTATGAGGGACAGACTTTTTTGATAGAGATTAGTGTGTAGCGGATTCAGAATGCAGGTTGGTAGACCGTTGTTCAACAAGAATCCGAGTAGATTGAAGCTAATGTTCTGTGATCTCAAGTTCTACTTTAATTTTGCTCAAATCTGAAGAAACGGACTGAATTTTATAAAGCAGCTCGTTGAGCCCGCCGAGGGTGTTAGCGATGGTGAAAACATAATAGAGAGCGATTCCCTCAAAATTGATAATAAAGCAGTCATGCTTGTCCTTGCCACATCGATGCCGACAAAAAACATCAAGATACTTCCAATAAAATATTTTGACGCTGTTTAGATACACAGTTGCTCAATTCACTTGTAACCTCGTTCTAGCGGTATCTAACTGATTAACAAATTGCATAGAGACTGTGGTCGGAGCCTTAATGAAACCTTCTTGTGGTAGGAGGTGAAAACCAATCCACGGCATCTAAACAATTATACCATAGTTCTTGGAGAGGAACTCTAAAAACTACTACTTTATATTATACGAGGAGGTTTAAGCATGAAAAAAACAATTTTGAAAGCGGTAGCAGCTATGGCAAAAAAGAGTATTATAAAATCCAATAATACTGCATGTCACTTCCTAAGTTATCAGCCCAAAGTGCCTGACAGCGTTAAAGACTTTAAAAAGTAACTTATACACCTGATTTTCTTTATGTATTTACCATTTATTCATGGATAAATGGAACCGTCAAGCTGTATCGGTGCCATAACACCAATTGCTTTGCGGGCTTGTGATATATAAAGAAAAAGATAAAGTCTTTTTTGTTGGAGAAAAGTTTTTTTCAGAGAAAAGTATTATGGCAGCACCGTACAATTAATGCCCATGCAATCGCTTGACAGTAATTGTGCAGTGTTGCTTTTTTCTTGATAGAAAAAGCAATATTTTGGGTTATGAGTAAACTTGCTTTGTAATTATGCAATAAATTATTCTACAATAAAATAAGTTATTAAATTATAAAAATAAATATAACCTATAACCGCTGCCGATATCCTCTCGTCTTTAAAACGGCGGGTTCTATCTCTCAGTTCAGCGAGGGGGTTAAATCTCTCGCTGAACTGGGAAATTACTTCGCAATTTCGGCAGCATGTTTAAGCGACGATTTAATGTGCGGCAATTCATATCTGCCGTAATTTTTACTAACAATACTTCCCGAAAAACGAAAATGATATTTTTGAAATTCGGGAAAAAAGTCTGTTAAACCCTGTTATAGTATAATCAGGGGGTGATATTTTGAAAGTGAGGGCTAACAGGCTTTATGAATTGCGCAGAAGCCGTAATCTTACCCAAACAGCGGTAGCATATCAGCTTAATATTTCTCTTTCAAGAGTATCCGCCTATGAAAATGGTGACAATATTCCTTGTAACATTTTAGTGGCTTTTGCTGTTTTTTACGGAGTATCAATTGATTACATACTTTGTATTTCCGACTGCAAAACAAGTGGATTAGGATCGAGCCTTCACCTCGCAGAACAGAAACTGCTGGATATGTATCGAAGTCTTACGCCCGATGCAAAATTGCTGATTGACAGTATGGTGAGTGGTTACGATTTCCAAATAAAAAAGTAGTGATAGAATAATATCTTGCGAACAGGGGATAATTTATTCTGCAGCACCTTTTCGTAAAATATCCTATTTTATGATATTAAGGCCAAATCTAGCTTAGTAAAGCGAGATTTTCTTTTTTCTGACGAAAAATCTGACGGGAAATATTATTTATGCCACTGTAAAGATTGTGGAAATGGTTTTCATATATGCCGCTTTGCGTTCCATTGATGAATGGATATAACGGTTAAGAGTGGTTTCGACACTGCTATGGCCTAAAATCTCAGAAAGCGTCTTTACATCAACACCGAGAGCTATGCAATTAGTGGCGAACAAATGGCGCAGTGAATGATAAGATACATTTGACAGTTGCAACTCATTGAGAATACGCTTAAAACGATACTGCATCACTCTCGGTTCAACAATACCCCTTGTTCCCGAAAGCAGGTAGCAGTCATTGCTTGCTTTCAACTTGTTTAAAAGAGGTATAATAAATTCGGGTAAAGGTATTTCCCTAACAGATGAGTTACTTTTGGGTGAGGTGACAACCAACTTTGTTGAGGCTTCACCGCTGAGATTTTTAATACGTTGGGCAGTATTTCTGACGGATAAAACTCCTTTTTCAAGGTCAATGTTTTCCCATTTCAGCGCACAAAGTTCCCCAATGCGGATGCCGGTAGCCGATGACAATAAAATACCGACATTGGTAACTGTCGGATTAATAATTAAATAATGATTAAGCTTAGACTGCTCCGCCTTGCTGAGCAGCTCTTTTTCTTTTGATTTGCCTTTTGGCATTGTTATAAATTCCGATTTATCATCATACCCGAAACGTCTTTTCGCAAAGCGGCATACAGACTTTATTACTCCCGCAATATCAGCGGAATACCTTGGCGAAAGACCGCTTGACAACTTGCACTGAATGAATGCGTTAAGATTTTCAGTCGTCAATTTGTCATAGTGTGTTTTGCCGATAGACGAGCTTATGTGCTTTTCAAATTTCAGACAATAATTCATATATGTGGATTCCTTTACTTTCATACGAATTTCCGCAAACCACATTGTAAAAAGATTATTTAACGTCAAATTTTTTGGAATGGTTGAAACAGAAGATTTAGCGCGTTTTTCAGACAGTTTGGTTTTAACTTCAGCATAGGTTTTCCCGTAAATTGAGGAATATTTTGTTGTTCCGTCTGCTTTAATCCCGTTTCTATATCTTCCCTCCCAACGCCCGTCTTTTCTTTTATATATGTTCTCGCCACGTCTTGCCATTATTATACCCCCTATTTTGACAATATTTCTGACGGTAAATAAGTTTAAAACAGAGATTTTTCCTTTCTGTTTTCTGCGATTTTACAGCCCCAAATTGATAGCTACAATAAAAATTATTGGTTTTTAGCTTTGAGAATTGCGCTATCAAGCCGATTTTCCGTTTCATAAAATAGGATATTTTACGAAAGCCACGCAAATATTATATAACAATTTTCCCAAACAGTACAAATATAAAAATTCTTGATATACAAAATGCAAATTCCCGAAATTCAAAAATTTTTCAGTAAAATTTGTGTTACGATTATATTGCGACGAGAATAGAAAATCTCAGTCAGTTTCTTGACAATCAAATATCAGTATTTCAGATACTTTCCCTCGTGCAGCCCATAGTGGTTGAAAGCGACAGGAGCATCTCGCCATGATGTTCGCAATATCAATAATCGGACAAGCGCGGCACTTAGCCGACTGAGCTACGGCTCAATTAAATTCCGTAATATGATACCGAACCGAGCGATAAAGAGCGGCTCTCAAAACTTGTGTGGCAACAAGTGCGCGATGATCTGCACGAGGGGATAATGATACTTCCGTCTGGTCATAATCCAACGTAGTGAGGGCGGTTTTGTGAGAACCACAAAAGGGTGAGATTCCCATGATGTAATGCCGATTACAGTCTGAAGTATTCCCATATAGTCGGGGTTGCGGGGCAAATACGACAGTTTTTACAGGCAAAAGCGGATTTATCCGCTTAAAATAGGAAGTCACGGCTCTGTGCAATTATGTGCAGAGCCGAGATTTTACATAGGAAAGGTCAAAAATGAACAAGAAAAACATAAGGCGAGGCGAAATATATCTCGCCGATTTAGAGCCTATCATCGGCAGCGAACAGGACGGTATCCGTCCCGTTCTCATTATTCAGAACAATAAAGGCAACAGGCACAGCGACACAACAATCGCCGCGCCCATAACTACAAAGCGCATTTCGAACAGGCTTCCCGTACACATTTTCACGTTTGCGAAATCAAGCGGGTTGCCGCAAAATTCAAGCGTACTGCTTGAACAAATTCGGGTTTTGGATAAATCTCGGCTTACCGAATATATTGGCAAAGTAAATGATTTTGTAATGCAGGATATTGACCGCGCCTTGAAAATAAGCGTGGGATTAAATTCAAAATATAACTGAGGTGGATATGGATAACGAAGCAATCATCAGATACAAGTTTTATTTGTGCCGCAAATTTCTTGACAAGCTGTTAAGTGAAAGTCTGATCACCGAAGCTCAGCGCAGAAAGATAGAAAAAACAGTAATAAAGAGGCTTACAGGGGTTTGAACTTCTGTCCGCTTTTGTGGGTTATGATATGAAAATCCATTGATATTTCGTCAGATCTGGTGATAGATAAAGGAAAAAAATTTCGGTATACTGTGTTGCGAAAGGAGCTGATGGAATGGCGGAAATAACAATAATACCCGCAAAAAGCCGTGCTGAAGAAATAATCAGGACAGCGGCTTATGCCAGAGTATCAAGCGACAGCGAGGATCAGCTTAACTCATTCGCAGCACAGATACGCTATTATACAGAAATGCTTCAGAACAGCATAAATACAGTATTCGTGGATATGTACGCCGACGAAGGGATAAGTGGGACTTCCGCTGAAAAGCGAACCGAATTCCAAAGGTTGATGACCGACTGCCGAAAAGGGAAAATAGACAGGATACTTACAAAATCAATATCAAGATTTGCCCGTAACACAAAGGACAGCCTTGAGGCGATCCGTGAACTGAAAACGCTTGGAATAAGCGTTTACTTTGAAAAAGAGAACATAGACACAGGAGAAATAAGTTCGGAAATGCTGCTTGCGATATACAGCCAGTTTGCTCAGGAGGAATCTATGTCCATATCCAAAAACTGCCGAATGGGTATCCATAAGCGCATGATGGATGGAACTTACAAAAATCCGTCGGTTCCATACGGATACGATTATGTTAACGGAAAGCTGAAAATTGATCCTGAAAAAGCCGAGGTCGTAAAGCAGGTATTCTATTGGTACATCAGCGGAATAGGAACCTCTGAAATTGCTGACCGTTTGAATTTGTCGGGAGTAAGAAAAGAAGTGTGGAGGCATGGCACAGTATACTCTATACTTACCAATGAAAAATATATCGGTGATACATTATGGCAAAAGCAATTCACAACAGACACGTTGCCGTTTCGCCAGGTAAAAAACGTCGGTGAAAGGCCCAAGTATTATATAAGCAATACTCACCCGCCGATCATTGAGCGCACAGTGTTTGACGAGGTTCAAAAACTGCTGAGTTCAAGAAAACCAAATACCGATTTTACTCCACGACAAAGTGCGTTCAGACGAAAAATAAATTGCATATGCGGCGGAACTTTCAGGCGCAAGAAGAATGGTGGAAAAATCTATTGGATCTGCCGAAATCATGATCACAGAAACATCAGCGATTGTCATATAAGACAGATCGGCGAATGGGTGTTTCAGACTGCTTTTATTCGAATGTGGAACAAGCTTCAGGCACATCACAAAACCATCATTTCACCAATGCTCCGTCAGCTTGAAACGTTATATAAAAGAGAAAAATCAGACAACGCACAGCTTGTGTCGCTTCGCAGGGAAATTTCTGAGATAAAACAGCAAATGCACCTGCTGGCAATGCTGAACTCTCAGGGAACGCTTGATGAGGCATACTTCAAGGAGCGCTCACAGGAGTTTGACCGAAAGCTGATGATAACGCAAAAACAACTCTGTGCAAGCCTTGACGATAAAGAAAGCGAAAGACTTGGTGAGCTGAGAAAGCTGATGGGAATACTTGAAAAGGCTGAGCCGATGACCGAGTTTGACGAAATAAAATTCGGACAGATCGTTGATAAAATAACCGTGTTGTCAGAAACAGAAATTCGGTTCGGCTTGATTGGAAAAATCAATTTCACAGAGCATATCAAGAGGTAACAAAAATGTTGAAGAACAGAAATATTCCTTTCGGTTACTGTATGATAAACGGAAAATATGTGCTGAATGCTGCCGAAGCTGATGCGGTGCGAAAAATTTTCACCCGCTACATAAGCGGTGGTTCACTGACAAAAATAGCTACCGAAATGGATGTGCCTTACAATACAGATAAGGCGGTCTGGAACAAAAATATGGTCAGTCGGGTGTTGGAAAACAAGAAATATCTCGGCGAGAGTGGTTATCCTAAAATAATTACCGATTGGGAATTTGAGCAGGCAGCACAGAAAAAGGCAGATCGGACTACATACCGCAAACCCGCAAGGCAAACCGTGCCGCAGGAAAATAAAAATATTGAATATATCTATGAGCTAACCGATGAAATTCAGCGAACGACCAACGAAATAAATCAAATGCTCATTGCTGAAAATGTGGATACAGAAAAGACGGAAGCGTTGATAGCGGAATGCGTTCAGCTGAAATATACTTCCATCAAAGAGGCGACAATATGATAGAAACAGATTTGCAAAAGGATATGCGTATAGTTGTGATACCTCCGAGATCCCGTGATGAGATACGGAGTACAACTCGGCTTAAAGTGGCTGCATACTGCCGAGTCAGCACGGATCAGGAAGAGCAGGAAAGCAGCTATGAAGCACAGATATCCTACTACACCGATAAGATCAGAAATAACTCCGATTGGCAGATGGCGGGCATATTTGCAGATGAGGGAATAACAGGGACTCAGGCGAAAAAACGTCCCGAATTTCTGAAAATGATCCAAAAATGCAGACAAAGGAAAATCGATCTGATCCTAACAAAATCATTGTCCAGATTTGCTCGAAACACGGTAGACAGCCTGAATTACATACGGGAACTTAAATCCCTCGGTGTTGCGGTTATATTTGAAAAAGAAAATCTCAACACTCTTGAAACTGACACAGAAATGATTCTGACGATAATGTCCTGTTTTGCTCAGGCAGAATCCGAATCCATAAGCAAAAATGTGTCATGGGGCGTTCGGCAGAGTTTCAAGAACGGAAAAGTCCCAATGCAGTACGCGCGACTTCTCGGTTACAGAAAAGGTGCCGACGGACAGCCCGAAATCGTTCCCGATGAAGCGGAGATAGTCAAAGAGATATATCGGGATTATCTTGACGGAATGAGCCTTGACCTGATAGCGGAAAAGCTGAATGCAAAAGGAAACACGACTAAGGGCAGCGGTTCGCCTTACTCAAAGGAAACAATAAGGCGGATCCTGACCAACGAAAAATATTCAGGCGACGCCGTTCTTCAAAAAACATATGTAATCGACTGTATTACAAAAAAGACCCGCAAAAACAATGGCGAACTGCCAATGTATATTGTAAAGGATCATCACCAACCAATAGTTTCACGAGCTGAGTTTAACAGTGTTCGAGAGGAAATGGCAAGGCGCAGTGCAAAGAGGGCGATAGCGGGTAAACTCACCAAAACCGAACAGGGCAGATACAGTGCAAAATACGCCTTGTCCGAGCTTCTTATATGCGGCGAATGCGGCTCTCACTACCGCCGTGTGACGTGGACTGCAAAAGGCTTTAAAGAGATAAAATGGCGGTGCGCTGACAGGCTGCAGTACGGTAAGGAAAAGTGCCGCAGATCACCGACAATAGATGAGCAGGCTCTTCATAAGGCGCTTGTTAGTGCAATAAACGAGTTTTGTGAAGTAAAGAACGATGTGGCAAGGACGCTTCGTGAGAGCGTGACCGAGGTGCTTGACCCGAATTTGAACGGCAGCGTTCAGGCGGCGCAGCAAAGAGTTGATGAGCTTGCAGGAAATATTGACGAACTGGTAAGGCTGGCTGTTCTTCCTGAAAACGCAGAGAGCGCCATGTCCGATATTGCAAAATTCAGCGAAGAAATGAAAGCGCTGAGGGAGTTTATTGAAAATGAAAAAGTTAAAACTGCTGCAGCCAAACATAATTCGGAGCAGTCGAGCCTGATACTTCTGCGACTTGAAAATGAAGATCTCATCTTGACCGAATATGATGATGTGGCGGTGCGGCAGCTTATCGAAAAGGTGACAGTAATAGACAAGGATACAATATCCGTTGCCTTTAAAGGCGGATTTGAGGTCAGAAAGAAACTGAACACATAAAAAGGAGGACAAAAATTTGTTATCAGATGAAAAGAAAGGCATAACAGTCAGGATCGACGCGGAGCTGCACTCAGAAATCAGACAGTATCTTGAAGAACACGAAATGACTATGGCGGAGTTTATTACACTTGCAGCACAGGACGAGCTTCACCCAAAAATCGATTTACAGGAGGAAAAGAACATGGGAAATATGAGAACACTGGCATTTCAGGTGCCTGAAGAGCTTTTTCAAAAAATCAAAGACTATCTTCAGCGCAACAATATGACGCAAAAAGAGTTCGTTATCGGTCTGATAGAAACCGAGATCGAAAGAGATCTGACGCAGCGGCGAACGGAGAGCGCAGTGCTCGCGGAAACTAAGGAAACGGAGGAAACAGCTGAAATGAGCGATGAAGATATCGCTTCAGAAGAAGTTGAGGAGCAGGAGGAGGCGGAAGATATGGGAATGGCTATGAGTATGTGAAAAATTGTTGGGAGATAAATTTATGCTTATTTAAAGTGCATAAAAAATTAACAAAATAACTGTTAAATAGTAATAAAATTTTAAAAATAAATAAATTGGGGTTGACAATTTGTCAAAATTTGTTTATAATATTATGTGCATTATTATTTTATTGTCAAAATTAAGTATGAAAGGAAAAGTTATAAATTCTGTAATCCATTAATATATCAATTGATTTTATTTAATACGAAAAGAAAAATGCTAAAAAGTGTAAGTGTATTGATTAAACAATATGAGATGTCTGTAATGGAAGAATTTTTCAAAAGGTAATTGTAAAATGAAAATCAAGATAAAAGGGAAAAAAATCATAGGCGATGCATATTCTTCCTACCATGGTAGAGTTCATAATGTATATTTAAACAATAAAAAAAATATTTTTCCAGAGAAATATACTCCTATGAATTCTGCTTCTGCCAGTCATCCTGTTATTGTGAAAAAAAATAAAAATTTAGATACTGAATAGTTAGAGTCACACAGTAAAATTAAGACGGTGATAATTTAAAATGTTAACAATGACTTATTTGGGGATATATTGATATTAAAATGAGGGCAATCGTTATTTTGCGAGTAGCCCTATTTTAATGTTTAAAAGTTTCTATAACGGAGGATAAAGATAAGTGAATCAAACGCAGGAAAATAATAAAGAGCAATCAGTATTTGGATTGACAATTCATCTGAAAAAATGTATTTTAGGAAAAGCTACCAGAGGAATACAGGGCGAACCAAATATCATTTTAGGACATTATGATAGTATATTAATTACTCCAATATCCAAGTGGTTGGAATATTCTAATGTGCACCCTTTGAAAAATACAAATTTGACAGATCCATCTTCCTTTTATGTGAAATGTTATCCAATAAGGTTGTTGTTTCCAAGTGACACTATAATAAGAAAATACCCATCTTTTCATTACAAAGAATGGAAAAAGTATGAAGATTTGTTAAAGAAAAATAGATGCATGACTCTAGTGTTAGTTAATTTGACAGATGAATATAAGAGAAGTGTTCAAAACGATTTATTGGATAATTTTCTTGATATAGTGTCAAATTATAAAGAAATTCAAACGTCATTAGAGAATGTTTATTTTGTTATATTACCGAGTATAGGTTATTCTGATTTTTGCGTTTTGATGTGCAGTGAAAAATGGGATCAGCCAATGAAATTAGTAGAGTTTTTACATGGCTTAACCAACGAGAAGAATACGCCTGTCATATCTACAGATTATATGATACCTGTTTATCATTTCAATGGCAATTGTGAGTTTAATGATAATTGTTTTAGTGATATTGGCATGTCTGTAAGGGTTAATATAAAGCCTGGTATCACTGCGCATATGTTAAAAGAAAATATTCCGAAAGAGGTAGAGGTTTACAGAACATCTGGTAGCACTGACTGCTTGTTAAGGGCGAAAGGAGACGAAATCGCGCAATTATTTAAATTTTTGATATCTTCAAAAACAAATACAAAAACTGGTTTTATAGTTGATATGGAGTCAACACTTCAGCTTCCTATAACAGACATTTATGCGAAAAGCAAAAACATTTATTTATCAGATACACCAATTAAGGATATTGATTTGCGTAACCTTGGCACACTAATTGAGGATTATAATAAAATATTAGAAAAAAATAAAAAAAATCGCCAACAAATTAATGATTTGTATGAATTATTGACTAATATTGAAAACATTTATGCAGAATATCATACTGAAGCAGTTTGTTGTATTTTAAGAGGTTTTATTAAAAATCTTTCTTTTTGCCTTGGTCTTTGCATAAATGATCTGAAAAATGAAAATCCTGAATATAATCTTGATGAAATAGAAGAACAGATTCATGAACTATGTAGTATTGTAAATGAATTCCTTTTGGATCTTTCTCGATCTGATTGTTTTTTTATTGAAAAAGAACGATATAATCACTCTTCAGTAAGTTCAATCACAAGTTTATTAATAGCGTACAATCAGTGGCTTAATGCTTTTACAAATAAAGTTCAAAGCGCTACACAACCAGAAAATAAATCTGATTTTAAATTTTTGGTAACAAGTGGCAATCAAAATCAAACGGTTACATTTAATCCGTTTTATTTTTTAAATCATAACATTGATAGACAAGAAATACCGTTAATAATTTTAATGTCAGACATAAGTCCATTTGATTTTTCTGGTACTATATTGCGTGCTGTTCATGAATGTATGCATTTTTGTGGTGAACGTTATAGGAAAGAAAGGGTAAATTACCTGGTAAGTTTTGTTACAATGATGTTAGCACAGAATATGTCAGAAGTAATATTCCCAGCTGAACAAATGAGCAAATATATTCAGGAAATTTATACCACACTTTGTCCAGATGCATATAACAGGGAGGAGATACTTAATAAAGCAAAAAGGATTTGTTATGACTGTTCAGTACGGCTAACAGAAGCAATACAAAAAGTATTAGAGAAATGTTTTGATAAAGAAACATTTATTAGCGTGGATGAAAATTGTTTGTTAAAGAATGTAAAGGGATGGATATATAATACGTTATTAAAAGCTTTTTCGGTTTACGTTTTCGATGATGGAAAAGATAAACAAATAGGTATACAACTGAATGATTTTTTTGCAGATATATATGACGAGATTCAGAAAGTATATATTAAATTAATTGAAAAAAACATCGCTTTGGCTACCGATAACAATATTGATACTTTGATTTTTTCTTTTGAGTTGGATAAGATAAAATTATATTTAAATTACACAAACGAATGTGAAATGGATATTCTAATAAAGAATCAAATTCAGTTGATTTTGTCACGCCTATTAATAGACATACCCATATATGCAGATATTTCATATTCCAAAGATTGGGAATATAGTTTTCCGTATTATAGCTTGACACAAAAAAATATTTTAGATGTGCTTGATATTGCAACTGACATTTTTTCAGAAACCTTTTCAGATGTTATGGCTTGTAAAATATTAAATGCGACTTTGGAAGATTATTTATTGGCTTATATTTATGAGGAATTGGATTTAGATAGAGCACTGCCACTTGAAGAAACAAAAATTTATCGAATTTCAGCTGTAATAAATACATGTTTTAAGGAGCAGCTCAATAAAACAAAGTTAAGCGAAGAAGCGTGTCAAAAGATTAACGCTGCAATTTTAAAACTTACAGCACATGGCATGCCGGCTATGGTAGATTATAAAGAACTTTGCCGTAGAGTAAATTGTTTATTAAATTTGTTTAACCAGAATAAATTAATTGGAGAACCCTTGATGCAATATTTAGAATATTGTATTGTTCAATATAAAAGCAAAGATATATTTACTGAACTCAACTGTTTTTCCAAGTCTTTTAATAAAATTAAATTGCTTAATGTTATACCAAATGAAAGCGATACCAATGAGAAACTTATTCAAATGTACTATGCGCTAATTAATAATACATGGAGTAAAGAGGATGAAGGCAATGATGGAGACAAAAACGAATCTGAAATGCGCGAAGTGGTCAAGACAAGATGATGGATTATACATATGTTCACAGAATCAAAAAGATGCATGCGGATGCTTGTCAGATATTGACATAATGTCTGTCAATATAATATTAACTAATGAACAAAAAAATGATCGTCAAAAATACATAGATATAATAAAAAAATGCATCAATGAAAAAATGTTGGCGTTAATTACGGGAGCGGGTGTCAGTAAACCGGCAGGGATGCCTCTATGGAATGATTTGATTTCTCAGATGATGGGTTATGCTATTCAATATAATTTTATGAAGGAAAAACATTTAATCACTAAAAAAAATACTTTTTTTGATAATCTAAATTATATAGCTAATCAATTGATAAAAGGGGATCTTAAGATATTAAGCAAAGTAAATCCATTGGAATCAGCTGAATACATAGCCCAGTTTCTTGATGATGAAAGTTTTATTGATGGTAAACGTGACAAATTACCGGATATTTCAATAAAAACAATGATTCGTCACATCATTGATCACTCTTTTCGACCGATTGAATTGTTGATGAGAGAATTTAAAGATAGAAATCTTTGTATTAATTTGTCCAGTGAGTTAACTGAATATAATGAAAAAGATTTCATTGCAAGTGTAAGAGAAAAATACCAAAATAATTGGTCAAAAATAGCATCTCTTAATACAATGTTTGCTGTTTCATATTTGATGTATAATGAAAAAGGCATAAGGCAAATAATGACATATAATTTTGAGCCTTTGGTTCAAGAACATTTATTGGATTTATATGGCTTAAGTCCCCAAAAAATTTTGACTCATCCCGGAAAATTTGGAACAAAAGCATGGGATACAGAGGATGGTTTACGCGAAATTTATCATGTTCATGGGTTTGTGCCTGGAAAACGACATATCGAACGTGAAAATTCTTATATTTTTCCTGCAGAATCTGATTATATTATATTATCTGAAGACAGTTATTATAAAGTTGAAAATAATGAAGCGTACAATTGGTCTAGCAGTATTCAATCGTATTTTTTAAATAAGTATAATTGTTTATTTGTGGGTTTTTCAGCAGATGATTATAATTTCAGAAGAATCCTTCGTCAAACCAGATTAGTTGAATCTAACTCTAAATATAATTCTAACAATACAAAAAAGCATTTTTTGATTATGTCTATTGATGGTTGGTTAGGAAATATTTATGAAGATATGTGTCGCATGTCAATTAAATCTGATAAAAAAATAGGTAGGGATGCATTAAATGAAATTTCTGAGAAGGCAATTATATTGACACAACAAATTCTAAAATGTAGAGAAGAGTACTGGAAAAGATTTAATATCTTTCCTATATGGGTTACGACAAAGGAAATTCCTGAATTATTAACAAGTTTTATAGATCCATAAATCGGACACATATCATAATCTGGATTCCCACAGTTATGATAAATGTAGGTGTTTATATATCTTTACAGCTTCTCCGTTTAAATTTTAAAATGTACATCAAAATCAAAACATCTAAACATTGTAAACCCAAAATGAAAAAAGACGGAGTTTGTACCCCTATGTCCGATTTGAAATACCTGTAAAGTTGCATGACACTGATTCTTCAGTCAAATGACTATTTTGGTTGTGTCATACTCAGCAATTGACTTGTAAATAAACTGTACATTTACTCTTAAACAGCATTGTCCCTTAAAACGCATTATCATTTTGATCGGAAAATGAATTGATAAAAATCTTTTTGTTCAAGATATAATAACAAAATTAACGGAAGTAAGATTTCCATAGAATATAATGGTAAAGCATATTAAAGTATATGCACAGATTTGGATAGTGATAGCAATTGCTGTACAATGTCAAAATCTGCAGAGATTATGTTGAGCAACATTTGATAGACTTATAATAGGCAACGTTGGTTTCGGTGCATTTTAATGTGAATCTTATAATGTACATAATAGCACCATTAGAAAAATGGATGTTTCTGCATAAATATGGCTTTTATTGCTACTCTGATATTTTATATGCTTGTGTTGTTATGAGAATCATCTTCATTTAAATTTAAAAAATATAAAAATAATGTGTTGACTATATCTGTATATAAGTACATTAATTTAGCAACCATTGTACTATTAAGATTATGTTTGTCAATTTCGCTCCAGTGCGCTAAAGAATTTCGTATATTCCACCCTATTCTATTTTCTCCTATAGTTATCAAGAAAAAGGATAAATTCTTTAAATGACCTTTTCCAAAAATGTTTGCCATTTCATCATTATTTTCTGATAGTAACATTTTTAATTTTACTGAGTTAGTTGCAATATACATTTGGTCTTTTTTCAACCATATATATACAGAACGTAAAAGATTTTCTATTAACGTGCATATATACATTCCAGCTCCATAGCAAAAAGGAATAAGATCCTTGTTCTTTTCATCATCGCAAAGAATGACTGGTTGTAGCATAGTGTACAATAATTCTATGTCATCCCCCAATTTATTGGATAGATTAATCTTATCACTTATAAAATTTAAAGTATAAGCGTACCATCCTATGTAATTTGAAAAAAATTCTTCATCATGCCATATTGTTGAGATTATTTTAGAACCAATTGACAGAATTAAATGTATTGTTTGTTGATGAGAAAAAGTGAAATATTCGTCATGAGGTATATTGCTTCCAATAAGGTAATGTAAACCTTGCGGCCCTTGAGATTCAATTGCTAACATACTTTTCATACCAAATTCTTCATGCTCATGCGTAATTGATAACATTTTCCTAGGATAATCTTGAATCCCTTTTAACTCATTAATAATGCTTTCTAGCGGAATTTTATATTCAAATCTGTGTCCATGAGTTTTAATTTCTTCAGTTACTTTTTTATCAATTTGTAAATTTATTTCATAAAGTGTATTTGCTTTATAATGTTTTATCTTTTTTAGAAAATCGTAAACTTGATTGCATGATTTTTGAAATATAAACAACTCTCGTGTTTCCATAAAATTTAAATTTTGGCGATATTTATATTCAATGTCGATTACTATTTGTTCTATTATTTGTTTTACAATATCTTTTAGATTTGATTTGCTCTTATTATGTATAGAGTAAAATATAGAAAGAACATGATCAAGAGATAATTCTTGTATCTCTTCTAAGTCTTTTCTGTTAAAAAGCATATCAAAAAGCTCAGGGTCATTTTCAAATTTGCATTGAAAATCTTGAAAATGCTCAAGTAACAAATAGTTATATCTTTTACTTAAAAATGCAAATACATCTCGGTTAATGCCGCTTTGAACTGGAGCTATTAATGATAAAGTGACTTCAGGCAATTGATATTTGTGATATTTTTCAGTAAAAATATCTTTATAGTTTTTGTTTATATATGCTACTACCATCTTGTTATTTATATTTTTATTTTTTTGACTTACTAAATTATATATTTGTTCAAAGTAAATCTTATCTTCGTCTTTTGTAAATTTTGTAAAAAATGAATATATATTTGCAATTGAATCTAACTTCTTAAAAAATAAATAGTTTAAAAAGTCAGATATAGAGTTTATTTCCTGTAAATTAATTGATGCAATTTTTTCATTAAAGTAGTCTTTATTGTTTAACAATGTAGTTAGTTCCGGTGGATTCAAGGGTTTGTTGTTCAAATCAAAGTATTCATCATTTTCACCAAGTTCTTCTATTATGCTTTTCAATTCATCCACTCCTATTTTAAAAATTGTATATTTTGTTAATTTATAATACAAATATTTTTATGCATAATCATTGCCATTAATTTGTGATATGCTTTATAACAATGATTTGTTATTATTAATAATTGCATTTTAACATATTGTATCATATTTTTTTTATTATTTCAATGTTGCTCATTGAATCGTCTGTTGCAATTTAAATTCTACCAATTCGGACAACGGCGGATGATTTGTTATGATGCGGTTTTATAGAAGTCGAATTTGGTTTTCAAAATGGACACCAAAATCAAAACATCTCAAAATTAGAAACAAAAAAGACTGAATTTGAACCCCCTTAGCCGATTTGAAATACCTATAAAGTATCGCGGCACTGAGATTCGCATCAAAAATGCCCGATTTGAATTTGTCACATTCAACAGTTAATTTGTAAATCAACTGTGCACTTCTGCATAAGTAGCATTGACAATACTTTAAAAATGGGTTCTAATTTAATTAGAAAATGAATCTCACAAAAAAATCTATTTGGTCACAACATCACAGCGGCTGAGCCGCTTCAACACGCTCCCATACCACGGGAGCGTATTTTTATATTTACCGCCCAAAAATCTTTTTGGTAACAATATTACAGCGGCTGAGCCGCATCAACACGCTCCCAATCCACGGGAGCGTGTTTTTATGTTAACCACCCAAAAATCTATTTGGTCACAACATCACAGCCGCTGAGCGGCTTCAGCACGCTCCCAATCCACGGGAGCGTATTTTTTATGTTCATCACCGAAAAAATCTATTTGGTCACATTATCACGAGTTGAAAGCTACATTTTTAGTGCAGGATACACAAAGAATGTAGCTTTTTGTTTTATATATTTACTAACCGCAGGTTGAATCATTCCTGCGGTTTTGCTTTTGTGAGGAAAACGATGAATAAACTTCGAGTGGCAGCCTACTGCCGAGTGAGTACAAATTATGAAGAACAAAAATCGAGTCTTAAAACGCAGATTTCTTATTATGAGAAACTTATTGCAGAACATGAAAACTGGCAATTAGTGAAAATATATGCCGAGCGTGCTTCGGGAACTCAGTTAAAGAAACGTCCTGAATTTATGAAAATGCCAAAGGATTGTAAACATGGAAAGATTGATCTGATCCTGGCAAAGTCAATAAGTCATTTCGGAAGAAATACGCTGGACACTTTGAAAACACTGTATGGGCTTTTCAACTCAAGCGTTAAAGTCTATTTTGAGAAAGAAGACCTGAACAATTATGATAAGGAGATGAGAACGGCAGATTGGTGATTGTAGAATCCAAGACGGTTGTAGTCAGAAAAATATTTGAACTGTATCTTAACGGTTGGGGTGTTCGTAAGATCAAGAAATATCTTGAGGAGAACGGTATCAAAACTGTAACAGGCAAGAATGTCTGGAGTACCTCAACTATTGACCGCATACTCTCAAATGAAAAGTATGTCGGCGATGTGCTAATGCAAAAAAGCTTTACCGAGGACTTTCTCACGGGAAAACGTAAGAAAAACGAGGGTGAACTGGCAATGTATTTTATTGAGAATGACCACGAGGCAATCGTTAGCAGGGAGGTTTTTAAAAAGGTTCAGGAACGAAAAGCAAAATGACTTTTTTAATTATAAAATTTATTCCGTATATTATGAACTTGAATTTCGAAACTAACACTATATGATGTGGTGCTGATAAAATTTTATCATATATATTGACATCCGCGGCTGAATGTGATATAATATAATATAATCATAAATTGATATCGAAAGATATATTTATAATTTTTTTAATTAAACATTTTAAGTTTAATAAAGAGTTGAAAACTCATATGTTTATTCAGCATCAATTGTAAAGTTAAAATCGGTGGTGTATTAATGTTGAGAATAAAGAATTTTGATTATCAAAGTATTAAATCTTTTGATAAGGTCTATAAAAAAGAGAATTGTAAATCCAAAAAATGTTTCAAATATTATATGAGACGTACTCATCGCGATAAAAACTACTCTATTCAGCAAACATTTTCATATATAGATAAACATTATAGCAAACTAAAATACAACAAAACATTAAATGCCGGTAAAATTAGAGAAAATACAAATAAACTCATAAACAGATTGTGTGATTTGAATTATGAAAATAATATTTCATTTTCAGTTATAACTTCTATTGTGATTTCACTTGTTATATCTTTGTTTATTGCATTTTTGCAAATACCGATATCTGAACTTGGGGAAAATTATTTTGAGTTTTGTAATGATGCTTTAAAAGAAGCACATATGTACATAAATGAAAGCATTGGATTACTTGATATTATAATAAATGTGTTATATTATTTATTAGTTTTTATTTTGCTGATGTCCATCATACTTATATTTGCATTCGGTTTACCGGCTTTGATAAGAAATATATATGATTATTCAGTTTACAATAGGACATTTATAATTCCTTATGAAAGAGAGATAGTTAAGAAAACATTATTAACTTACAGTGATGATTATAAATTTTTATGATTACATAACAGTTGTATACATATGAATATAGTAGTCAATGTTCTTAAAATGATTTGTGGCTTCTTTAGTAGTGTCGCGGTAACTAAAAACTATGTCTAATCAATTCAAATTTAGCTGAATGCTAAAATTGAGGTTTATATGTCAAATCAATCAAGTCCTAATCCTATAAGAGAATACTACATAGCGTATTTCGATATTTTGGGTTATCGACAGTTCTTTATGGATTCACCTAAGAAGGCTGAGAATCTGTTGGCGAATATTCATAATGCCATTACAAACGCCAAAAATATCATGACAGCAAACAGCATTTCAGGATATTTTAAAGACTATATAAATATTGAACTCAAGGTTAAAATATTCTCTGATAATATATTTGTTTGCCTTGAAAAAGGAGATGATCTTAGAACTGAAAAGGCAAGGGCTATCTTCTTCCTTGAAATTATATCTGAAATTCAAAGAGAATTTACTATTAACCATAATTTGTTCTTGAGAGGCGGTATAACTTTAGGCAATGTTTCCTATAATGAAGATTATATATTCGGTGATGGATTAATTGAAGCAGTTAACTTAGAAGAAACAACTGTTTATCCTCGTATTGTACTTTCAAAATCAATGTTTTTATTACTATCTAATATTATGTCATATACTTCCGAGGAACGAGATAAGGCTATTATAATCGAAACAAAAATTAATAATAGAGAAAAAACCATGCACGAGGATGAAGATTTTTATAATTTCATGTTACGTTTGGCTAATGCAGAATTATTTTTAACCAGGGCATTCTATTATTTAACAAGCAAGTGTTATGATGAGGAAATATGTATTTCATATTTATATAAGTTTAATCCAATGGATTATGTAAATATTACAACTCTGTCAGAGATACTTAACCAATTAAAAAATATTTCATCAAAGTTATATGAAATTATGAATGGTTCATTATCTAATATGTTAAATGGTATTGACGATATGTTAAGCAATCATAAAGTGCTTGTTGAAGAACAAATCAAAAAGTACGGCAATTATGTTGATTTAAAATTAGATGATCGTGAAAAGGCATTACAAAGAGAACGTGTCTTGAAAAAGTACGTTTGGGTTATGAAATATCACAATGATATGTGCTGCAAATACAATAAAATGCAATATTTTATAGAAACAATAGCAAATTGTGATGCGAGATTTATGCTTCTTACGGTTAATCTTTTATAAAAATCTTTTTTGTAAAGGTTAGACACCAGCGTGACGCTAGACCCAATACGCTCCCATACCACGGGAGCGTATTTTTACGTTCACCGCCAAAAAATCTTTTTGGTAACAATATCACACGTCGTTAGGAAAAATGCCCTCAAAGAGGGCATTTTTTGCAAACGGGAAAAGGCTTCGTCTGTCGCCTGACGGCTCGTCCTCAGCTCTTTTCCATGCGCAATTTTTCTTGAATTTCCCTTAAGGAAATTCATTTTGCTTGCGCAAAACCGAAAAATTGCGGCGTGCTCCCAAGGAGGGTGGAGTATTTTTATATTCATCGCTCAAAAAATCTTTTTGGTAACAATATCACACCAGCGCGACGCTGGACCCAACACGCTCCCATACCACGGGAGCGTGTTTTTTTATATTCGCCACCCAAAAATCTATGCTATGCGAGGATATTATTTACAAACTAACAGAACAAAAGTGATGTTATAAAAACAGTTTCTGAAAATCGAATCTGATTTAGAAAGATATCTTTTTTTCTATTCTCTTCCCATCTTCCTCCACAACGGAATAAACAGAAGAATGCCCACCAGCATAGCGCCGCAGTCCGCAATAGGAGTTGCCCACGCGATAGCGTCAGCGCCGGCAAGGGAATCCAGAAGGAACATAAACGGCACGTCCAACCCGCCTTTTCTCAGCATGGAAAGCACCAGAGGCTTTCCCTTTTGTCCAACAGACTGAAAGATAGAAATAATGACCGTCTTGATCGCCGTGAACGGCTCCGTAATGCAGATGATCCTCTGAAACATACTGCCATGCCGCACCGTTTCTGCGTCATTGATGAACGCCCGTATAAGTGGATTTGCGCAGGTGAACACAGTCTTTACTTTGTTATTCAATAATTCATTTTCTCACCATACCTTGTCGAGCCATAGTTACCTCCTTGATAGACTAACAGCGTTAGCATTATTGTACATTAGCACCGTTAGTTTGTCAAGATTTTGTCTTGGTTTTGGAAACAGTAAGCGGTACAATATGTACGACGATATCCGAAGTATGCTTTCACGCTTAATAGAAATCAAAAAGGAAGATTCAAAGAAATGATTTTGTGCTTTGTAAAAGAATAAGTTCAGGCAAACGGAACTGTTTGCCTGAAAATCGGTCATTTTTATGTCCCGTGTCTGATTATCAGACACGGGACTTTTTGTGTCTGTATGCAAATCAAAACGTGACGGATATAATATAAACAAACGAACAAAGGAGGTTTTTGTATGAAGATGCGCTCTGTAACGCCAATGAGAATTGCGAAGATCGGATATATCGTAATGTCCGTTCTGTTTTGCGCCGCAGGCATTCTCTTTATTGCTATGCCCGAGATCTCAACGGAAATTATCGGTGTTTGTATCGGTATCGCAATGATTATTTTCGGCATTGTAAAGCTGATAGGATATTTTTCAAAAGATCTATACCGATTGGCATTCCAGTTTGATCTGGAATTTGGGATATTGATAATCATATTGGGCGTTATCGTCCTTTTTAATCCCAAGAACCTGATGATACTTATCTGCGTTGCCCTGGGAATATCCACTCTGCTGGACGGATTGTTCAAAATCCGAATTGCTATGGATTCAAAGCAGTTCGGTATCAAAAGCTGGTGGCTAATCTTGACTCTGGCGATCGTGACAGGGGTGATCGGAGTTTTCCTGATTTTTGATTCAGCGACAGGCTCCGAGATAATGTCTGTTTTGCTCGGGCTCACGCTCCTTTCAGAGGGCATTTTGAACCTATATACGGTGATCAGCACCGTTCTGATAGTCAAGAATCAAGCGCCTGACGTCATTGAAATTGAAGCTGATACATTTGAAATCGACAGAAAGGAAAGGTGAATACCGTGCGTTTTTCAAAAGCGGTAGTAAAATACCGAATCCCGATCCTGATAGTAACCCTGGTTCTGCTTATTCCCTCGGTTTTGGGAATGCTGGGAACGCGAATCAACTATGATATGCTTACATATCTGCCTGAGGATATGGAAACCGTCATCGGTCAGAACGAGCTGATGGAGGACTTCGACAAGGGCGCCTTCGCATTCCTCATTGTGGAGGATATGCCGAATAAGGACGTGGCGGCGCTGAAAGAGCATATAGAGCAGGTAGAACATGTTGATACCGTCCTTTGGTATGATTCTCTTGCCGACCTTTCCATACCTATGGAACTGCTGCCCGACAAAATCTATAACGAATTCAATACAGAAAACGCCACAATGATGGCCGTATTTTTCGACAGCTCCACCTCCTCAGACGTCACTATGGACGCAGTCCGTGAAATTCGGCAAATTGCAGGAAAACAATGTTTCCTGTCGGGGCTTACGGCTATGGTGGTAGATTTGAAGGACCTGTGCGAACAGGAGGAACCCATCTATGTGGGAATCGCAGTTGCGTTGGCGCTGGTCGTTATGCTGCTTTTGCTGGACAACTGGCTGACGCCCTTTGTATTTCTTCTGAGTATCGGCATGATGATCCTCATCAATCTGGGGAGCAATTATTTTCTTGGGGAGATATCCTATATCACAAAGGCGCTTTCTGCCGTTTTACAGCTTGCCGTGACTATGGATTATTCCATCTTTCTCTGGCACAGCTACAATGAACAGCTGACAAAGCACGACGACCATAAGGAAGCTATGGCGAACGCCATTCGGGAAAC
>CANRFO010000018.1 GCA_947629925.1 uncultured Ruminiclostridium sp. | reverse complement strand
TTTTTAGTGATTAATTTATTTATTATGTCTTGCAACACCGCTTATTTACTGCGTTTGTACAGTTTTGCTCAAGGCTAGAATTTGAAGAAAAGGAGGTAAAAATGGAACTCTGGGACGTTTATGACGTTGACAGGCTCCCCACGGGCAAGGAAATGTTGAGGGGAGAGGAGTTTGAAAAGGACGCTTATCACGTTGTGGTACATATCTGCATATTCAACAGCGAGGGGAAAATGCTGATACAGCAAAGGCAGCCGTTCAAGCACGGCTGGTCGGGACTGTGGGACGTTTCCTGCGGTGGAAGCGCGGTAAAGGGAGATTCCAGCCGTGACGCGGCTCACAGAGAGCTGTTGGAGGAGCTGGGACTGGATATTGATTTCGAGGGTATAAGACCGCATTTTACGGTGAATTTTGAACACGGGTTCGACGATTTTTATCTTGTTGAGAAAGACATGGAGCTGACTGCGCTGAAATTGCAGTATGAGGAAGTAAAGGACGTCAAGTGGGCGGACTGCGGGGAGATATGCGGAATGATAGACAGGGGCGAGTTTATCCCCTACTACAAAAGCCTTATTTGTCTGCTGTTCGACAAAAGAAAAAACAACAAAGGGTGCATAAGGGTAAAAGAAGATGAATACTGTGGTTAGACGATTTGAGGAGCTGACGGCGGAAGAGCTTTACGAGATACTGAAGCTGAGAGCGGAAGTGTTCGTGGTGGAGCAAAACTGCGTTTATCTTGATATGGACGACAAGGACAAGGGCGCACTGCACGTTTTTATGAAGGACGAAAAGGGCGTTTTTGCTTATCTGAGGGTGCTGGACAAAGGGGTAAGCTATGAGCAGGCGTCAATAGGCAGAGTCGTTGCAAGAGAAAGCGAAAGAGGAAAAGGATACGGAAAAGCCGTTATGCTGGCGGGAATAAAAGCGGCGGAGGAACAGTTCGGCGCTGACTGCATAAAAATAATGGCGCAAAGCTATGCAAAAGGCTTTTACGAAAAGCTGGGGTTTGTTGTTACCTCGGAGAAATTTTTGTTTGACGATATCCCGCATATTTATATGGAGAGGGAGAAAAAATAGAATGGCTGTGGCTGAAATAAAAGCAGTGCTTCCATATGAAATCGAAAGAGTGTGGGAGACGGTTACTTCCCTTGATAATTACAGGTGGAGAAGCGATATAAGCAGGATAGAATACGAAGATCCCCGCAAATTTACCGAATACTCCAAGGAAGGTTTTGCAACGGCTTTTACCGTCACCTGCAAGGAAAATTGCCGCCGCCGGGAATTTGACTTAGAAAATGAAAATATAAAAGGACATTGGAGAGGGGTTTTCAGTGAAACGGAAAAGGAACGCAGGTGGAATTTACCGAAGAAGTGAATGCCAAAAAGGCGTTTATGAAGCCTTTTGTAAAGATGTTCCTTAAAAAACAGCAGAAAAGATACATCGATGATTTGAAAAAAGCATTGGAAAGTAAATAAAATTGTAAAAAATTCACTTTAGGGTGTTGACAAAGGCGGAAAATTGTGATAAAATAATTGAGCCGCATGTGTAGGGCTTTTTTAAGTGTGTGCTTTTTCAAAAGCGCACCGCCTTTTTCCGAACGAGGAAATAGGGGTACGACTTCCCCCGAGAAGGTCTTTCGGCTTTCTTAACACAGCGAGTTATACGAAAGAAGGTAAATATTTTATGTACGCAGTTATCGAAACAGGCGGAAAGCAGTACCGCGTATCCGAGGGCGATGTTATTTTCGTCGAGAAGCTCGGAGTTGACAGCGGTGAGGTCAAATTCGACAAGGTTGCTCTTGTGGGAAATGACGGCGACACCGTTATAGGCGCTCCTTATGTAAAGGGCGCGGTCGTTACCGCTACCCTGCTGAAAAACGGCAAGGGCAAGAAGATCAACGTCTTCACCTACAAGCCTAAAAAGAGCAGCAAGAGAGCTATGGGTCACAGACAGCCTTACAGCCAGGTAAAGATCGAAAAGATCGAAGCATAAAATGGTAAGGGCAAGATTTTTTCGCAAGGACGGTCTGTACTGCGGGTTCATAGTTTCAGGACACGCAGGCGGACGATACGGTCAGGATATAGTGTGCGCAGGCGTAAGCTCGGCTGTAATGCTCGCCGCAAACACGGTGACCGATTTCTTTGAGGCTGACGCTTCGGTAAAGATCAAAGCAAACGCAATAGGTCTGAAGCTGAATGACCCGAAGGCAGATAATTCCGCCCCCGCAAGAGCGCTCATCTATTCCCTCAAGGAACATCTGAAGCTCCTCGCGGAGGAAAACGGCGGTATTGACGTCGTTATCAAGGAAATTTAAGTATCTCAGAAAGGAAGATGTAACATGTTGAATTTAAGTTTACAGTTTTTCGCTCATAAAAAAGGTATGGGTTCCACTAAGAACGGTCGTGACAGCGAATCCAAAAGACTTGGTGTAAAGCGCTCCGACGGTCAGTACGTTCTGGCGGGAAATATTCTGGTAAGACAGAGAGGGACTAAGATCCATCCCGGCAACAATGTAAAGAAGGGCTCTGACGATACCCTGTTCGCAGTTATCGACGGTAAGGTAAAGTTCGAGCGTCTTGACAAGGATCGCAAAAAGGTAAGCGTTTACGCTGACTAAGTTGGGCTGTCTGAAAGGGCGGTTTGTTCGCTTTGTGCAATTAAAGCGGCAGGCGGTTTCAGTTCGCCCTAATGTATGATCAGGGCGCAATTTCAGCCGCACTGACATAAGAAAATACAGGTTTTCGCAGAAAACCGTGAAGCGCCGCAGGCTCGCACAAAAGCGACAGATATGAGGAAACGCCCCGCAGCAATCCTTGGTGGATCGCAAGGAGCGTTGACGAAATAGATGCCGTTTTTGTGGCAGAGCCTGCGACTGCATTTTTTACGGCAGGGCGGCTTTTGCCCTTATTGTTTTGTAAAACAGATCTATTTGTCCGATTGTGAGGAATTATGTTCGTCGATATTGTTAAAATTTCACTTAAAGCGGGGGACGGCGGAAACGGCGCAGTCAGCTTCCACAGGGAAAAATACGTCGCCGCAGGCGGTCCCGACGGAGGTGACGGCGGCAGAGGCGGAAGCATTGTTTTCCGCGCAAACGACAATCTGTCCACGCTGATAGATTTCAGGTACAAGCGCAAATATGCGGCGGGAAACGGCGAAAACGGCAGAGGGAACCGCTGTACGGGAAAATCCGCTCCCGATATGGTGATAGACGTGCCGAGAGGAACGGTCATCAAGGACAGCGAAAGCGGCAGGATAATCGCCGATATTTCAGGGGACGAGCCTGTTGTCGTGGCAAGGGGCGGTCTTGGCGGACGAGGAAATATGAATTTCGCTACCCCTACAAGACAAGTCCCGCGCTTTGCAAAGCCCGGTATGCCGGGGGAAAAGCTGGACGTTACGCTGGAATTGAAGCTTCTGGCGGACGTAGGGCTGGTGGGATTTCCCAATGTGGGAAAATCCAGTCTGATAAGCGTTGTCAGCGCCGCAAAGCCTGAGATAGCAAACTATCACTTCACTACATTGTCCCCTGTGCTGGGCGTGGTGAGCGTTCATGAAAGATCCTTCGTTATGGCGGATATTCCCGGACTTATTGAGGGAGCAAGCGAGGGCGTGGGACTGGGACATTCATTCCTGCGTCACGTTGAGCGGTGCAGGCTCATCATTCACGTTGTGGACGTGGCAGGCTCGGAGGGGAGAGACCCCAAAGAGGATTTTGAAAAAATAAATCTTGAGCTTTCCAATTTTTCGGCGGAGCTTGCGGAAAGACCGCAGATAGTTGCCGCAAACAAAGCGGATATGGCGAGCGAGGAGCAGATAGCGGAGTTCAAAGCGTTTATCGAGAGCAAGGGACTTCCCTGCTACGTTATTTCCGCCGCTACAACTATGGGGACGAAGGAGCTTATCGAAGCGGCAGCGGCAAAGCTGGACACTCTTCCGCCTATGGTGAGGTTTGAGAGCCAGCCGCTTTCAAGAGCGGAGATAGACGAGTTTGAAAAGGAAAAACATTCCTTCACGGTGGAAAAGCTGGACGAGGGAGTTTACGAGGTGACGGGTCAGTTTTTGCTGCCGATACTTCAGACGGTGGATATGGAGGATTACGAAAGCCTTCAGTACCTTCAGCGCGTACTGCGCTCAAGCGGGATAATCGACGAGCTTGAGCGGCAGGGCGTTCAGGAGGGGGATACCGTTTCAATTTACGATTTTGAATTTGATTATGTGAGATAAATCGGGTCAAAATGGATATATTAAGCAAAGAAGAGGTCATGATGTACAGCCCTGCGGCGCTTGCGTTCTATGGGGACTGTGCATGGGAGATACTGGTAAGGAGAAAGGTGCTTGAAAAGGGCAACGCTCCCTCCGCAAAGTTGCATAAGCAGTCTGTGGAAATGGTGAGGGCGTCCTTTCAGTGCAGAGCGGCGGAGCTTATCTCGGATATGCTCACCGAAGAAGAGGCGGATATTCTGCGGCGGGGCAGGAACGCTACGGGGATATCCGTGCCGAAGTCCAGCACCTCCAGAGAATACCATATGGCGACAGGCTTTGAGGCGCTGTTCGGATATTTATTTCTTACAGGCAGGTTTGAAAGAGCAAATACGCTTTTTGAGGTAATATGGAATGAAAGAGAAAAAGAATAAAAAAACGGGGGAGAAAAAATTCAAGGCTGACGCTCAGATCTCTGTGGGGAACAAGATACTGCGGTGGGTCATTGACATTATTCTTGTGATATTCGGCGCGTCGCTTTATTCTGTGGGACTGCACTGTTTCGCTTCGCCAAACGATATAGCCTCGGGCGGTGTAGGCGGTATCTCCATAATCATAAACGAACTGACAAATATAAGCGTCGGTCTTTTGTACGGCGTTATCAATGTGCCGCTTATCATTATCGGATTCATTTTTTTGGGAAAAAAGATGATGATAAAGACTATGATAGGCGTTGCTACCATCACCGCCGCAACCGACTGGCTGCTCCCGATGATAAATATTCCCGTTTATTCGGGCGGGGATAAGCTTCTTGCCGCGATATTCGGAGGTATATTCTTCGGAGCGGGCATGGGACTGGTTTATCTGCGGGAAGGCACTACGGGCGGCACGGATATAATCAACAAGCTGATAAACAAAAAATTCCCGCATTTCAGTATGGGAGTTATAATGCTATCAACAGACGCGGTGGTCATAGTCGCGTCAATGATAGTTTTCGGAACTATCGAGGCAGGTCTTTACTCAATGATCTCCATATTCATCGCAAGCAAGGTGATGGATATGATACTGTACGGAAGCTTTGAGGGAAAGATGCTGCTGATATTCAGCGACAACTATGAAGAAATTTCGGAATATATCATGAATTCCCTTGAAAGAGGGGTAACTTGGCTGAACGGCGAGGGGGCTTACTCCAAAAAAGAAAAGCATATCATATGCTGCGCCGTTCATAAAAACGAATATTCAAAGGTAAAACGCAAGGTCAAGGAGATAGACCCGGGCGCCTTCATAATCATCACAAACGCAGGCGAGGTCTTAGGTATGGGTTTCCACGACAATGCTTAATGTAAAGGAGAAATTATTATGTCAGGACATTCAAAATGGAGCACTATCAAGAGAAAAAAGGGTGAAAAGGACGGCGCAAGAGCCAAGGTCTTCACCAAGATAAGCCGTGAGATCATCGTATGCATAAAGGAGCATGGCGCAGATCCCTCCAGCAACTCCAAGCTGGCGACGCTTATAGCTAAGGCTAAGGCAAACAATATCCCAAACGACAATATCGACAGACTTATCAAAAAAGCGGCGGGCGAGGGCGACAAGAACAACTATGAAAACTGCGTTTACGAGGGCTACGGTCCTAACGGCGTAGCGCTTATCGTGGACTGCCTTACCGACAACAGGAACCGCACTGCTGGCGACGTGCGCCACTATTTTGACAAGTTCGGCGGAAATCTGGGAACAACGGGCTGCGTCAGCTTTATGTTCAACCTGAAGGGCGTTATCGTGCTGGATAACGAGGACGAGGACATTGACGAGGACAAGGCGATGGAGGATATCCTGGAGGCAGGCGGCGACGACTTCTCCTTTGAGGAGGGGTGCGTTGAGATAACTACCGACCCCAACTCCGTTGCGGACGTTGCGGAAAAGCTGACGGGAATGGGCTACAAGGTACTGTCCGCAGAGGCGGAGCAGGTGCCTTCGACTTATGTCAAGCTCACCGACGAGGAGCAGATAAAGAAAATGGGACTGCTGCTTGAGGCGCTGGAGGATAACGACGACGTGCAGAACGTGTGGCATAACTGGGAAGAGGAGTAAGCTCTTTCAGCTGTACATATTAAATTGCCTGTGTTTAGCAGGCGATTTTTGCTTGATCGGGAAAACGGCTTGTAACAAGCTTTTAAAGTGAAAAATATGTGAAAATTAGCACTCTCCCCTTGACAGTGCTAATTTTTGTGATATAATATAATCAGAACAAAGGAACAGACCAGATACCCGGGGATCTGAACCATCCGTCCCCTTGCTCAAGAGCATAAGGTTTATGTAAGCTGTCGGAATGATATTGAATATAAATTCCGAGGGCGCATTGAAGCGGCTCAGCCGCTGGTTGAGAAAAGGAGGACTGACCTATGTTACTGCCTGCAATTTTTGGTGAAAGCTTGTTTGACGATTTTGACAGACTTATGGAGCTGCCTGTGTCAAGGGATTTCGACGACATCGATAAAAAGCTGTACGGCAAGCACGCCGCAAGAGTGATGAAAACCGACGTGCACGAGCATGACGACGCTTATGAGCTTGATATCGACCTGCCGGGATTTAAGAAAGAGGAAATAAACCTCAGCCTTGAAAACGGTTATCTCAGCGTAAGCGCTGCGAAAAATCTTGACAAGGACGAAAAAAATAACGAGGGTAAGCTGATACGTCAGGAACGGTATGCGGGTTCTATGCAGAGAAGTTTCTATGTAGGTGAAAATATCACCGAGGAGGAAGTCAAGGCGAAGTTTGAAAACGGAGTACTCAAGCTGACTATCCCGAAAAAGGACCCTCAGAAGGCTGTTGAACAAAAGAAATATATTGCTATCGAATAACAAATAAATATACGGCTGTCGCACGTTTTGGTGCGGCAGCCGCTTTGTTTGATGTAAAAAACGCTTACAGAGTTTTCTGCAAGCGTTTTTATTTTTATTCTTCGCACTCTTTATACTCTTTCCATACGTCTATTTCTTCCCTTTTCGGGGGTTGGAAAAGGCGGTCGGATTTGGCGAGCAGTCCTTCATCAACGTAATATGCGGCGGAATTACCGCTTTCCACTTCCCTGTTGCGGCGGAGTATGTTTATATGTCGCTGCTCCGAAGAAGTCGCCATATAGTGCCATTTTATCTCAAGCCCTTTTGACTTGAAAAAGTCGGTGGTGGAGGTGCGTTCGGCGGCGCTCCAGAAGCCCCAGTCAAGTATTACGGCGGTGCCGTTTGCGGCGATCTGAGCGGCTTTTTTCAGGAGATAAGCCTTTATGCGGGGCGAAACGCTGTCGTATAACTCGCCCAGCTCCTTGTTGAAAATGTCGTTTTCCAGTTCGTCGCAGGAGAGGATAACGGCGTTTTCGGCGGCGGCAAGGCGGTTTGCGTAAAAGGTCTTGCCTGTGCAGATGTTGCCGCAGATAAGATGTATCATCATTCCTCTTCCGTTCTGATGTGAAGCTCATGAAGCTGCGCCTCGTCTACCGTGGAGGGACATTCGGACATAACCTCGCTTGCGTCCTTTACCTTGGGGAAGGCGGTCACGTCACGCAGGCTGTCTGCGCCGCAAAGGAGCATTGAAAGGCGGTCAAGCCCTATTCCCATACCGCCGTGAGGAGGAGCGGCGTATTTGTACGCATTGACAAGGAAGCCGAATTTTGCTTCTATCTCCTCGTTGGTAAGTCCAAGAGCCTTGAACATTTTTTCCTGTAACTCGGAGTCGGTGATTCTGATAGAGCCGCTGCAAAGCTCGATACCGTTGAGGACAAGGTCGTATGCCTTGGCGAAAACCTTTTCAGGATCGCTTTCAAGATATGGCAGGCACTCGTCGTTGGGCATTGTGAAGGGGTGGTGCATAGCGTCCCAGTGTCCTGTTTCATCGTTGTACTCAAAGAACGGGAAGTCAGTTATCCACAAGAAACAGAAACCTTCGGGGATAATATCAAGCTGCTTTGCCACTTTAAGGCGGAGCGCGCCGAGAGTGGGGAGGGTCACCTTGTTTTTATCTGCGACGATAAGGGCAACGTCGCCCTTTTCACAGCCCAGTCTTTCCATTATCCTTTCAAGCTCGCCTTCTGCCATAAATTTGGCGAAAGAACAGCTTGGAGCGTCGTCTACCCAGCGGATATAGGCAAGTCCCTTTGCGCCTCCTATGCCTTTAACAAATTCGGTGAGCTTGTCTATTTCCTTTCTGGTGAGAGTTCCTGCGGCGTTCTTGGCAACTATGCCCCTTACGCTGCCGCCTGCGGCGACTGCTCCAGAAAATACGGAAAAGCCGCTGTTCTCAACAATGTCGCTGATGTCGGTTATGGTCATTCCGAAGCGGACATCGGGCTTGTCCGAGCCGTACATTGCCATAGCGTCGTTGTATTTCAGTCGGGGGAGGGGAGTTTCTACCTCCATTCCCATTACCTCTTTCATCAGGCGCTTTACAAGCCCCTCGCCCATAGCGAGAATGTCCTCCACCTCGACAAAGCTCATTTCCATATCTATCTGGGTGAACTCTGGCTGACGGTCGGCGCGCAGGTCCTCGTCACGGAAACAGCGGGCAAGCTGGATATAGCGGTCAAAGCCCGATATCATCAGAAGCTGCTTATATATCTGTGGAGACTGAGGGAGAGCGTAGAATTTTCCCGCATGTATCCTTGAGGGAACAAGGTAGTCGCGAGCGCCCTCGGGGGTGGATTTCATCATCATGGGCGTTTCTATCTCGATAAAGCCGTTCTCGTAAAAATAATCACGGGTCACCTTGGCTATCTTTGAGCGGCGAATCAGATTATCCTGCAATGTCTTTCTGCGCAGATCAAGATAGCGGTATTTCAGGCGAAGCTCCTCGTTCACGTTGGTGCTGTCGGATATTTCAAAAGGCGGAGTCTGCGCCTTGGAGAGGATACGCAGGTCGTTTACAAGGACTTCCACAGAGCCTGTCTTTATCTCGGTATTGACGCTTTCACGCTGTCTTAAAAGTCCCTTTGCCATAAGGACAAATTCGCTTTTTACCGTCTTTGCCTTGGCGAATACTTCAGCGTCGGTAGTATCGTCGAATACAAGCTGGACTATGCCTGTTCTGTCCCTTAAATCTATGAAGATAAGTCCGCCCTTGTCCCTTACACGCTGGACAAAGCCGCCTACCGTTACTTCGTTTCCCACACCTTCCACCTCGCCGCAATAATGGGTGCGGTGAAGTCCTGTCATTAAGTCTGCCATTTTGTTGTGTCCTTTCGTTTTTGTTCGTAACTTTCAGTATAGCACATTTTACTCTTTTTTTCAATATCTGTAATTTTTGCGCAGAAGTTGTATATGCGTATTCAGACGACCGATAAAACGGAGCTTATTTAACGTCTTCGGGCGTCTCTGTGAAAGAAATATCCTAAATTTATCCTGACTTCTCTTCTTCCGATATCGTTGTTTGTGTAACAGCAAGTGTCAAAACCGATCAACTCAAAGCCTTCATGCAGATAAAAGCCTATGGCGTTCGTATTGCAGGACTGGGTTTCCAGAATAATCGCCCGGCGGTTTTGACCTATGGCGATCTCTTTTGCTTTATCCATCAGCATTTTTCCTATACCTTGGTGACGCAGTTCGTCGGACACCCAAAGTTCTGTGACTATCAGACGATTTGACCATTCTTCAGGACAAACCTCAATGCAGGCTGACAAATCGCCGTTCCTGCTGATAACGCCATACGCTTCTGCTTTTTCCCAATGCTCCTGATATAAGGAATCAGGAAAATCATATTCTTCGGGTGTGTGAACGATTTCCTGTTCTATCGGCGTTTTTATCAAGGAAACAGTACACCCGCTGTCGTCCATTGGGGTCATTTTTATGTCATAGTAGCTGCTGCTTCTCGTTACAAGCGGTATCCTCACGTCTTTCCATTTTTCCTTCGGCAGTGCTACTATCTCAGTTTTATTGTTTTTCATTTTATCAATTTACTTTCATGTTTAAATCATGATTTGTTACTCAATATCCATTAAAATTGAATTTATCTTTTCCGCAAAGTTGTCGCCTATGGAAACGTTCAGCTTTTCGCCTGTCTTCATATTTTTAAGCTGTGCGGTTTTGGAATTTATTTCGTTTTCTCCTATAACCATGCTGAAACGTGCGTTTATCTTGTCGGCGTATTTCATCTGGGCTTTCAGGCTCCTGCCCACGACGTCGCTTTCCGCGCGGAAGCCGAATTTGCGGAGCTGTCTTACCAAAGTCGCGGCGTAAGCGGAGGAATCGGGGTCCGTTCCCGCGATATACAGGTCGCATTCCTTGGGCGGGTCGTAAGGACAGTTTTCTGCGTCCATTACCATAAGCAGCCGCTCGATGCCCATAGCGAAGCCGAGACCTGAAACGCTTTTTCCGCCTATTTCTTCAACTAAGCCGTTGTATCTGCCGCCGCCGCAGACGGTGCCCTGCGTGCCGCAGTTGTCCGCAACGAACTCGAAAACAGTGTTGGTATAATAGTCAAGTCCTCTCACTATGCGGGGATTTACAGTGTAGGAAATGTTCATAGAATCGAGGGTGGACTTTACCGTTGAGAAATGGTCGGCGCAATCCTCGCAGAGATAGTCGAGGATAGAGGGGGCGTTCTTGGCAAAAGAGCTGCATATCTCGCTCTTGCAGTCCAGCAGACGCATGGGGTTGCGCTCAAGGCGCTCCTTGCAGGTGTCGCAGAGCTGCTCCTCATATTGGCGGTAATATTCCTTTAAAGCTTTGTGATACTCAGCTCTGCATTTGGGGCAGCCTATGCTGTTTATCTCCAGCTTTATGCCTTTGAGCTGCAAAAATTCAAAAATGTCGTTTACCATACAGATAAGCTCGGCGTCGGCGATAGGGGAATCCGCACCGAACACCTCGACTCCGAACTGGTTGAACTCGCGGAGCCTTCCGCTCTGAGGGGCTTCATAGCGGAAGCAGTTGGTGAAATAATACAGCTTTAAGGGGAGAGCTTCGTTGAGCAGTCCGTTTTCAAGAGCTGCTCTCACAACTCCAGCCGTTCCTTCGGGGCGAAGGGTTATGCTCCTTCCCTTTTTGTCGTTGAAGGTGTACATCTCCTTCTGGACCACGTCTGTGGTGTCGCCGACTCCCCGCTGAAAAAGCTCGGTATGCTCAAAGGTAGGGGTCTTTATCTCGCGGCAGCCGTAGGTCTCCGCTATGCTTGCGGCGGCAGACTGTACGGTGTGCCATTTATATATCTCCGAGGGGAGCTTGTCTACGGTGCCTCTTGGGGCTTTTGTGATGATGTCCATGATGATTTCCTTTCGTTTTGTCTTTTTATTCGGTATTGTCCTAAAAACAGCCCCGCAGCTTTTGGCAACGGGGCTTTGACCTATCATTTCTTTTTCAGTCTTTGACGATCTCGCGCCAATCAAGATCGCCGCGCTCAAGCGCATGGATAAGCGCTTCTGCGGTAGCGATATTGGTCGCGATGGGGATATTGTGTACATCGCACAAACGCAGGAGCTGCGTTTCGTTAGGTTCCTGATAATTTATGTTAATCGGGTCTCTGAAAAAGATCAGAATATCTATCTCGTTGCATGACATTCTTGCAGCGATCTGCTGATCACCGCCTTGTGAGCCGCTTAAAAAGCGTTGGATATGAAGGCCCGTAGCTTCAGCTACAAGCTTTCCCGTGGTGCCTGTGGCACAGAGTTCGTGTCGGCTGAGTATACCGCAGTATGCTATGCAGAACTGTACCATAAGCTCTTTTTTAGAGTCGTGTGCAATCAATGCGATGTTCATAAAAAGCCCTCCGTTTTGTTCTTACTGTGTTGAGTGTCGTTCAGCGAGAGGAATAAACAGGCACTTTACCGAGTTGTCACGGCGAATGCCCTGATGCTTAAATTGCCCGCGATGGTAGGTTTAGGCGGCTTTTTCAGATGATAAAAGGAGAAAATCAGCCACCTTACTCATTATAACACAAACAAACAAATTTTAAAAGACTTTTTATGACACAATATAAAATTTCGTGTATTTAACGCTTTTATGCATATATTTTTTGTGCAACTTGTATAAAAAATCGGTGACACTATTCAACGAACAGGAGTTTTATTTGTATCTGTCCAGCGTTTCCATGGGGAAACGACGTTGCCCTCTTCGTCAAGGTCAGGCTCGTAACAATCGTAGAAATATGCATCTATGATATTCCTTATCATGTAACGGGAAAAATCGGCTTTTTCAAGCACTATCCCGAAGGCTATCTGCGGGTCGTGAGCGGGATAATAGCCCATGACGGTGGAGTTGTACTTTCCGCCGCCTATTTCAGGGGTTCCTGTTTTTATCGCCACATCATCGGGAAGAAAATCAAAAACAAGATTAGTTCCGCCGTAAATAGGCCATGTGCAATTTTCACTTACCATGATCATTCCCTGACGGACGGTTTCAAAGGCGTTGGTGCCTCTGTCGTCCACCCTTGAAGCCACCTGCGGCTCGGTCTTTGAGATGAGCCTGCTGTAATCGTAGCTCCATACCGAATCGACAAGATAGGGTCTGAGCCTTGTTCCGTTGTTGGCAAGAGTAAGCGCCTGTACCGCAAGGTTCAGCGGAGTGACGCGGGTCTCGCACTGTCCTATGGCGGCTTGCAGCACGTTGCCGGGAGTCCAGTACGGGTCGGTTGTGCCGACATGATTTTTTTCGTAAAGCTCAGGGGTCGTCATCTCGCTGACAACGCAGGGGATCTCCAGCCCCAGATCCTCGCCGTAGCCGAAAAGGCTTGCGTAAGAGGCAAGGCGGTCGATACCCAGACGTCTTCCCAGTTCAAAGAAAAAGACGTTGCAGGAATATTTAAGCCCCCACGGAACGGTTATTGAACCGTGGGTTCCTGTACAGGACGGCTGATAGTCGGCAAAATAGGTGTAGCGGTGATTGCAGGTTATGGTGGAGGTAGAGGTTATCTCGCCCTCGCAAAGCCCTGCTACGGCATTTATGGTTTTAAACGCAGATCCCGGACGGTATAGCCCCTGAGTTGCAAGATTGAACATAGAAGCGCCGTTTTCGCCGCTCATAACGGCGACAGGGTCTTCAACGTAATCGTTAAGGTCGAAGGTAGGGTAGCTTGCCATGCCGAGGACCGCGCCTGTCTTGGCGTTAAGCACAACGACGGCTCCCGCGTCACATTCCGCGCCGCGGACAGGGTCGTTGTAATAGTGAAGCCAGTTTATCTGATTTTCAAGGATCGTCTGCAAGGTGTCCTGAAAGTCCGCGTCTATCGTAAGCTTCAGGCTGTTTCCCGGAGAAGCGGGGGTCGTTATGTCGTCGGAAATTATTTCGCCTCTGCCGCTGCGGACGATGGTGCGGGTACCGTCTATGCCCTTGAGCGTCCGCTCCATGCCGAGCTCTATCCCGCCCTTACCGTAAATATCGTTTATCGTGTATATCGTATTGCCGTTTTTGTCCTTTGTGGCTTTGTACTCATCAGAGCTTATTGGACCGATAGTACCAATAACGTGAGGGGCTGTTCCGCTTCTGAGATAAGAACGGTCGGAGGTTTCCAGAATATCTATGCCCGGAATGGTGAAGCCCTGCTCTTTAAGGTCGCGGACAGTATCGATAGAAACGCGGTCGGCGAAAACAAAACGGTTAAGATAGGAAAAATCCTTTCTTGTCATTTCGCAGCGGACTCCTGCAATAAGGCGCGTCATCCGTTCATCATATTTTTCGGTATCTATTTCATACTGCCCGATAAGAGCTTTCATGCAGTTATCCGCCGTGGCGTCAAAGTTAAGCTTCAGCTCGCTTCGGAAAGCGTCAAGCACCTCGTCATCGTCAGTGGTGAATACAAAAGGCGCTTCTTTTGAGAGAGGAATGCTGTCGTTCCATTCCTCGCCGTTTTTTTCAAGAATATTTATGGTTTTCGCTATTATCTCGTTTTCTCTGCCGATAGGGAAAAAGGCGTACTGCACTATCACCTGATACACTATGGTGTTTGTGACGAGCAGAGTGCCGTTTACGTCGGATATCTGCCCTCTGGCGGCGGGAACGGACTGCTCGGCTTCATGGTAGCTCTCGCGCTTTGAAGCGTAATAGTCGCCGTCCATGAGCTGTATGCGCATAAGCTGTATAACAGACAGAAATGCAAGCAGAAATGTAAGCGTCACAAGGACGATATTCCTTACCAGCACATTTATTTTCATGCCGACGTTCTCCTTTCAGCAAGATATGCGGTTCAAAATCAGGGATTCTTTTCTTTTTTCGTTTCCTCGGCTTCGGTCGCTTCCTCCACCGATTCCATAATGCCTGAATCCTCCTCAAGACCGAACTTTGAAGCGATAAATTTTGTGAGGAAATACATGGCGGGAGCGGTAAGCACTGTGGCGATGAATGAGGGGAACAAAACGCTGCTGACTATCACTTCCCTGCCGCTTATGTTCCATATGGAATAATGGAAAAGATAATACATGAAAAACGAGACTATCACGGTCACTGCAACGGCGATAGCGTGGTTCACAAAATTGACCTTCAGCAGGTTTCTTGATAAAAGCGACGTAAGAAAACAAAAGGGCATGAGAAGCACTGCGAAAAACCCGAACAGCGTTCCCACAGCGATATCAAGCATAAAACCGCAGAATATCCCGAAAACAGAGGACGCAAATTCCTGCTCGCGCATGGAAACGCCGATACAAAGGGAAATGATGAAATAAGGCTGCCATCTGCCGAAGGCGCCGCAGCTCATTATTGAATAAAGCAGGAGCAGAGAAAGAGAATAAAAAAACCAACGAAGAAAAACCCGTATTTTCATCTTTCTCGTATAAGCGCCCTGATTGTTTATCTGATACCTCATAATGTTCCTTCAAGATTTTTATTCGTCGCCCTTACCGTCAAAGCCTGTAAGCACAAATACGTCGGAAACCGTAAAAACGTCAACGCACGGCTCTATCAGCACATGAAGAGAAAGCCCGTTATCGTCTGTCACTATGTCGGTCACAGTTCCCACCATAAGACCTTCGGGGAAATAAGCGCTGCCCGAAGTGACGATGACCTCGCCTTTTTTTATGCCGCTGTCTTTTCCTGTGTAATTCATTACGCAAAGACCTTCGGACGAATAGACAAGGTCGTTTTCGATAACGCCTATAACGCCGCTGTCCGCGCCTGTAACGCCTACGTTTATATCAGGGGAGAGAATGCCCGATACAATGCTGAAGTTATCGGAAACTTCGGTCACGATGCCCACAAGACCGACTTTGTTGAAAACAGGGTCAAACAGCGAGATACCGTCGTTCGTCCCGCGGTTTATCGTAAAGCCGCCTGTAATGTCGCCTGCGGTGCGAGCAATAACGGAACAGCAGGGGCTCCACTTATAATCGCTGTGCTCCTCGGCGATATCCAGCATTTCTTTAAGCTGGTCGTTTTCTTTCTGAAGGTCCTCCTTTTCAAGGACCTGACTGTACATCTCGGAAAGCTGCTCCTTCAGCTGTTCGTTCTCGCGCTTATATCTGTCCGCGTTCACGAACTTGTCTATGGTATCCTCCATCCAGTCGGATATAGCGGTGGACAATGAAACAAAAGGAGTTGACACCGTTTCAAGGATAGTCTTGGGCAGGGTCGCGGCTCCCGCCGATATAGCTACATATATCAAAAAGCCCAGAAGCAGGGCAAATATGCACACAAGCACTTTAAACTTCACTGTGTGGAAAAATTCTCTCATAGTTTTACCTCAAAGGATAATAAAGCGAAAACCGCTTCAGGCAGATAAGATACAAAAAGGCGGTAACATTTACCGCCTTTCACAAGTCGAAAATCAATAGTAGGCTTTGTCGTCATCATCAAGCACGTCGACAAGCTTGTCGATGTTTTCAAGAACTGCGCCTGCGCCGTCGGCAACGCAGTCAAGAGGACGCTCGGCGATCTTGACGGGCATTCCCGTTTCTTTGTTGATAAGCAGGTCAAGACCTTTAAGAAGCGCGCCGCCGCCTGCAAGCATTATGCCCTGGTCGATTATGTCTGCGGCAAGCTCGGGAGGAGTTTTCTCAAGAGTTGTCTTTATGGCTTCGGTAACGTTGCTGAGAGGTTCGGCAAGAGCTTCTCTTATCTCCTCGCTGGTTATGGTGATATTTTCAGGCAGACCGTTCATCAGGTTTCTGCCCTTGATGTCCATTACAGGCTCGTTATCGGCATAGGGATATGCGGAACCTATTCCCATTTTGATATTTTCTGCGGTGCGTTCGCCTATCAGAAGGTTATACTTTTTCTTGATATAGTTTATTATTGCGGAGTCGAACTCGTCGCCTGCCACTCTTACGGACTTTGAGGTCACAATGCCGCCGAGGGAGATAACTGCAACTTCGCTGGTGCCGCCGCCGATGTCAACTATCATGCTGCCTGTGGGCTCGGCAACGGGAAGTCCTGCTCCTATTGCGGCAGCCATAGGCTCTTCGATTATGGAAACGCGCTTTGCGCCCGCGTTCTGGGTAGCTTCCTTTACGGCGCGGCGCTCAACGGCGGTCACGCCTGAAGGAATACAGATGATTACTCTTGCTCTGGTGAAGGCTCTGCCCTTCAGCGCCTTTCTGATAAATTCCTGAAGCATACTTGTGGTGATGTCAAAATCGGCGATAACTCCGTCCTTAAGCGGTCTTACAGCCTTTATGGAGCCCGGGGTCCTTCCTATTACTTCCTTGGCTTCCTGTCCGACGTAGCGCACTCTGTCGTATTTTACGTCAACGGCAACAACGCTGGGTTCTCTGATTATTATTCCTTTTCCTCTCATATAAACCAGCGTGTTGGCGGTCCCTAAATCTATTCCTATATCCTTGGTAAACATTTCTGCCTCCTGCCCTTTTTATTTATCCTGCTGTATAAATACAGATGATTTTGCTTACATTTAAGCCTTTGGAAATATTATAACACGATTTTCCAAGGTATACAACTGCCCATTCAGAAAAAAATCGGGGATTTTGCGAGATTTTTTGGAAATATTTACCAATACTCAGCTTTTTCCCGTAGAACCGAAACCGCCTTCGCCCCTTGCAGTATCTGAAAGCTCATCGGTAAATCCGTACGACGCGTCCTCCACGGGGAGTATCACAAGCTGGGCTATTCGGTCGTGCGGAGCGATGGTGTAAGGCTCCTCACCGTGGTTTATCACGGGAACGCAAAGCTCGCCGCGGTAATCGCTGTCGATAACGCCAACGCAGTTGGGAAGAGAAAGACCGTATTTCACGGCGCAGGAGCTTCTGGGAAAAACGAAGCCGCCATAGCCCTGCGGTATCTCCAGCGCTATTCCTGTGGGGATAGTGACGCGCTTTCCCGCCTCAACAGTGACGGGAGCGTCAATGCAGGCGTAAAGGTCGGCGCCTGCGCTGCCCGAAGTGGCTTTATAGGGGAGTTTTGACGCTTCGCGGAGTTTTTTTACTTGTATTTTCATTCAACACCTCTGTAATATAATCCTCTGGTGAATTTGCCTGTGGGCTTTTCGCCGTTTTTATAGCGGCTGATGATTTGGGAAATATCGTTTTCATCGGTGAATTTCAGCAGGAAAAAGTCCGCTGAAAAGTCGCTCAGTTTATCTCCTATGTAAAGGACGTCGGGATTTAACAGTTCAACTGTGTTGCGGCAAAGGGTTTTAAGCTGTCTGCCCTGTCGGTCGGTTATCATTTTGTCGCACTGTTCCCTGCCGCCGCAGGGTTTTCCGTCGTTTACGGGACAGCGGCGGGTGGTCATAAGAGGGAGCCTGCCGTAGGCGACTATGCCTTTAGGAATGGGTGATTTCACAGAGTTTAACTTATTGCGGGTAAGCTCCACCGAAAGGACAATGTCCTCAAAGCCCTGCTGTGCGAAAAATGCCGCAGAGGCGGAATTGGTGATATTCAGCCTTGCGCCGCCGTAAAGGGTCATTCCGCTTTCACGGGCAGGGATAATGTGATCCACCGTGTGAGCGAGGACTTTACCGTAGCCCATTTGTGAAAGCTGTGCAAGGCGCTTTGAAAGATATTCTCCGCAGTCCGCAAGAAATACGGGAGGCACGGCGATTATCCGCTCCTTGCAGGGCAGGTCGGCGGTAAGAAATTGTTCGGGAGCGTAGATATATTGCAGCTCCGAAAGGGAAAGCGCCTGAGAAAGCTGTTTTGCATCGGCTACTTCCGCTCGGAAGGTGTAGGCGTTCATTTTTCTTTTCCTCGTGTTTTATAAAATTTGGTAATATTGATTATAGCAGAAAGCGGCGGAATAATCAACAGTGAAAAACGAAAAAGTGTTGACTTTTCGGTGTGCGGGGGGTAAAATTATACTTGTATTTCGCTTATGACGTTAAAGATAAGGAGCATATATGTTTTATACGCTTACCGCTGCGGCGGAAAAAGATGTGAATTTTGCAGAGCTGCTTATATCGGCGGGCTATATCGCTGTGGTGATGGCTTTGATATTCGTGATACTTCTGCTGGTGGACAGATACGGCAGGAAAAATCCGCAGAAGAAAGACAATACCGAAAAAAGCGAGGACAGCAACGAAAATATCACAAAGGACAACGACAAAAATGAGCAATAAAAGAGTTATGCTGGCTATGAGCGGCGGGGTGGACAGCTCGGCGGCGCTGATACTTCTGCAAAAGCAGGGGTATGAGGTGATAGGGGCGACCATGCGGCTTTACGATAATGAGGACATTGGGGACAAAAGCTCCACCTGCTGTTCACTCAGCGACGTTGAGGACGCAAAGGCGGTGGCGGCAAGGTTTGGCGTTCCTCACTATGTTTTCAACTTCAAGGACAGGTTTAAAAAAGACGTTATCGAAAGATTCAACGACCAATATATGAGAGGGCTGACGCCCAATCCCTGCATTGACTGCAACAGATTTCTGAAGTTCTCGGCTCTGCTTGAAAGGGCGGAGCTTATGGAGTGCGACTATATCGCAACGGGGCATTACGCAAGGATAAAATACGACGAAAAAAGCGGGAGATATTTATTGCTCAAGGCGGTAAGCGGCGAGGGCGAGAACGAAAAGGATCAGTCCTATGTGCTTTACAATCTGATGCAGGAGCAGATGAAGCACGTTCTGTTCCCGCTGGGTGAGCTGAAAAAAAGCGAAGTCAGGGAGATAGCAAAGGAATACGGGCTGATAAATCACGACAAGCCTGACAGTCAGGATATTTGCTTCGTTCCCGACGGAGATCACGGAAGATTTATCAGAGAATATACGGGTACAGAGCCTGTCTGCGGGGACGTCATAGACAAATACGGAAACGTTCTGGGCAGGCACAGCGGGATAATAAACTACACAACAGGTCAGAGGAAAGGGCTTGGGATAGCGTTTGGAAAGCCGATGTACGTCATTGACAAGAACGCGGAGGACAACACGATCACCGTGGGAGAAAACAGCGAGCTTTACAGCGGCAGTCTTAAAGCGGGAGAGGTGAACCTGATAGCCGACGTTCCCTTTGACAAGGCGATAAAATGCAGGGCAAAAATAAGATACAAACAGGAAGAACAGCCCTGCGAGGCGACATTTCATGCCGACGGCACGGCGGACGTTACGTTCGTGCAGCCGCAGAGAGCCGTTACAAGAGGGCAGAGAGTTGTATTTTACGACGGAGCGGCAGTGATAGGAGGCGGTGTTATTTTATAAAAGCAAGAAAATAGTAAGAAAAAAGTAAGATTATATTTAACTAATCTTTAAAAAAAGCGGCAAAAAAGTTGTATAATCAAGGCAACGACGTCAAAAAAAGGAAGATGAACATGGCTAAAAAGAAAAAGAAAAGCATGGCGAGGGTCTATCTCGCCATGGCAGTAACATTCGGACTCTTGATAGCGATCGTCATACTGCTGATAACAGGTATTTCCTCCTGCGTAAGCTCATGCGCGGGAAATAACGGAAGCGAAAATCCTGAAGCGTCAGACAATATCGACAGCAATACTTCCGATAAAGGTAACCCCCCGATTTCGGAAAATGAACTGAAGCAATCCGAAGAGCCCGTATCCACAGGCGGACCGTCAGATGAAGAAGCTGACTGGGCGCTGTATGTTATCGGAAACAACGATCCGCTGCCCGACGACTTTACGGTAAAGACAAAGGTCGTGGCGGGTGAAAGAGAGCTGGACGAGAGATGCGCCGACTATGCGATAAAAATGCTGGAGGACGCAAAGGCAGATGGAATAGACCTTTTCGTCACCTCCTCATACAGGAGCATACAAAAGCAGGCGGAAAATCTGGAAAGCTATAAAAACACGCTGATAGCGCAGGGAATGTCCCCTGAGGAGGCGGAGATACAGGCGAAAAAAGAGATCGCGCTCCCGGGGTGCAGCGAGCATAACGCGGGGCTGGCGATGGATATTGTTTCAAGCGATTACTGGTCGTACCACGACGATCTGGACGAGAGCTTCGAGGAGCTGCCGCATTTTGACTGGCTTATTGCAAATTCTTGGAAATACGGGTTTATTTTAAGCTATCCCGAAGGAAAAGAGGATATAACGGGATTTATTTACGAGCCGTGGCATTACAGGTTCGTGGGGCTGAAGCATGCTAAGAAAATTCATGAAGTATATGAGGAAACAGGAGAATTTCTGACGGTGAATGAGTACATAGAGGAATATATTGAGGGGTAAGCTGAACGTAATATAAAAAATAAGGACGTATTTTACGTCCTTATTTTGTTTCGTTTTTTGATCTGCGTTCCTGATAGACCTCTATGGCTTTGAACGCCTGCTGTAAATTTGCCGCGCCCATAATGTGTATGCCGTAATCTCCGCTTTTGTCAAGGGACTGCATGGCGGCTTTGGGGATAACGCAGACCTTGAAGCCGAGGCGGGCGCCTTCCTTTATGCGCTGGGCGATGTGGGAGGTGGTGCGTATCTCGCCGCCAAGTCCTATTTCTCCGATGAAAAACATCTCTTCAGGGAGGGGCTTGTCGATAAGTCCCGAATATAATGCGGCGGCAACTGCAAGGTCGGCGGCAGGCTCATCTATGCGAAGTCCGCCGATTATGTTTATATACACGTCAAACATACTGAAAATATAGCCCGTGCGCTTTTCAAGGACTGCCAAAATAAGGCAGAGGCGGTTGTAGTCAAAGCCGTTGGAAACACGGCGGGGAGAAGCGAAGGCGGATTTGCTCACAAGCGCCTGCACCTCCGCCAGAATGGGGCGGGTGCCCTCCATCGAACAAAGTATGCCGATACCGCTCACGTCGGCGGGTCTGCCTGAAAGGAGCATTAAAGAGGGGTTCGGCACTTCCTCAAGTCCGCTGTCGCACATCTGGAAAACGCCTATCTCGTTGGTGGAACCGAAACGGTTCTTCTCCGCTCTCAGAATACGGTAGGACATTTGTTTGTCGCCCTCAAAGTACAGCACAGTGTCAACGATATGCTCAAGGACTTTCGGTCCCGCTATGCCGCCGTCTTTGTTCACATGACCTACGATGAATACGGGTATTTCCATTTCCTTTGCCACGCGCATAAAGGCGTTGGTACATTCACGAACCTGAACGAGACTTCCCGCAGAGGAGGAAAGGTCGGAAAGCTGCATAGTCTGTATCGAATCCACTATCACTATTTCGGGCTTATGCTGTTCAATGGCGGCGATAACGGCGGCGCAGTCGGTGTCCGCTATAAGGCTGAGGTTTTCGGTATCCACGCCTAAGCGCTCCGCACGCAGCTTTATCTGTCGGCGGCTTTCCTCGCCCGATATGTAGAGAACAGTGTGTTCATCGCCTAAAAAATTGCATACCTGCAAAAGGAGGGTGGATTTTCCTATCCCCGGATCGCCGCTTATAAGGACGAGAGAGCCTTTCACAAGTCCTCCGCCAAGCACGCGGTCAAGCTCCGCAAGACCCGTATGATAACGCACGTCCTCGTCATAGCTTATCTCGCTGAGCTTGGAATATTTCAGAGACGCTGAAGCGGAGACTGCTTTTGAAACGGCGGGGTTTACCGTCACTTCCTCAAGGGTGTTCCATGAACCGCAGGAATTGCATTTTCCTGACCATTTGGGATATTCCTGACCGCATTCACTGCATACGTAAAGGGTTTTCTGTTTCGCCATTAACTGCCTCCGTTATCATTTGTACGTCCGTTGTATCTGACATCGTGTAGTATTGCATTATTCCCTTGTAAATAGTAAAAGCCACTTTTTTCTGATAGCCGCTGTCGGACAGATTGGCAGCGTCGTTCTCATTGGAAAGAAAACCGCACTCTATCAGCAGGGCTAACTGCTTGGTGTTCTTAAACAGGTACAGGTCGTTGTCTATCAGCTTTATTTCCCTGTCGTTGCCCGTCTGCAGCTGAGCGAAGCAATCCTGCATGATCTGAGCCAGCTTGAAATTGCCGGGATTGTTGGTGGTGTAGAACATCTGCGCTCCGAAATATTCAGGCTCGGTGTACTGGTTCTGATGGATAGAGATGAACAGGGCGTCGGGGTGGGACTGCACTATTTCAAGGCGATTCTCCATATCGCTGACTTTCTGGTTTCTTATGCCCTCGACTCCCTCGTCGTGGAGGGAAACGTCCTCGGTCCTTGTCATTATCACGTCAAAGCCCGAAAGCTCCAGCATACGGGCAAGGTCGGTGGCTATCGCCAGATTTATGTCTTTTTCAACACAGCCGTTCACGCCCTGACAGCCGCCGTCTATCCCGCCGTGACCGCTGTCTATAACAACAGTACGTCGGGCGGAGGCGTTTTCGGAAACGGCGGGCACAGCGCTGTTCCTGAGAGACAGAAACGCGGCAACTGCCACAAAGCAAACCAGAAATATAATTGTATGAGGTATTTTTGTTTTCATAGTCTTTATCCTTTCAGAAAGATAAGATCAGGGACACCTTTCATGGAAAGACTATGATACAAGCTGTCAAAATATTACTTTTTTTCGTACATCATTTTGTCAAGATTCAGCTTGTCCTTAAATCCGAATTTAAATCCCACGGTGGTAACAATTGGAATAAGAACGTAGCAGAGCATAAATATAAATGCGAAATAATAAGGCATCTCGCTCGCCTCAGGATAGTTCACGCCCGCAACGAGGGCAAGAGGATATATCATGCCGCATATCATTCGATATGGTATCAGATAGCCTGAAAACAATCCGTACAGGCAGTCAAAAAGCAATATCCACGAGGGTATGCTCATTATGGCAAAGACAATTATCCCGATTATCGTCCACCTTCCCTTAACAGGGCCTTCAACACGGTGATTTTTCAGCATTATGCTTTCGCGCTGACCGTCCTTGTATGCGGCGGTGAATATCAGTGAATAAAACACAAACAAGGTCATGACGAAAAGTATCACCATGACTATGGGAATGTCGGCGATGACGGACAGAGCGACGGTCATTACCGTTGACATCACGTTGCCCAGAACCATGTAGCCGAAACAGGTGAGCAGAAGCTTCCAAAAAGGTTTTCTTTGCATAATACTGTCCTTTCGGTGAAAAAATAAGTTATATCACAGAACATTCTGTTCAGGAAGGAAGGTCAAAAAATGTCAAAAAAAGACGATCTGGAGATATTGAACTGTATCTACAAAAACAGCAGGATGGCTGCCGACAGCATAGACTCCGTTTCTGAAAAATGCGACGACGATAAGCTGAGAGGCTATATCAACAAGCAGAAGGAGCATTACAACAACAGCTGCGACAAGGTCGCAAATCAGATAAGAGAAAGAGGAGGGATCCCCGCTCCTCCGCCTAAAGCTGCAGAATTTATGGCTGAAATGGGAATAGATATGAAAACAATGATGGATCATTCCCGCACGAATATAGCAAAGCTCATGTACAACGGGACAAATATGGGGATACTCGACATTTCCGAGACGGTCAATCATGCGCATGACGCCGACGAAAACATAATTTCCCAGGCAAAAGAGCTTCTTTCCGCCGAGGAAAGATATGCTGACGGACTAAAGAGGTTTTTATGAGCGGACGGAAGGACAAAAAACGCAGGGTCATAATCGACAGAGGGAACGACGGGCATATCGACCCTAAGACCGACGTTGTTCCCCGTTATCTCACTTATGCGGTGACAGATAATGTCACAAACAAAAACGGCTGCGTAATAAACAAAAGCGACAGCGACGCGCTTCTTGCCAAGAGAGAAACGGACGCGAACAAAAAATAAACAGCGGAATGACCGAGAATATCGGTCATTTCTGCGTTTCTTCGGGTACTGCCGCAAGATCTTTCACTATATTGTCAAAAACTTCCAGTGCGCGGCGGTGATTTTCCGCCATTTCGTCGTTATAGCCGCGGTAACCGTCGAACTCCGAATTTTTTACCACTATATAAAGGTCGTCGGGGCAGGTGTCGATATACATCGCAGCTTTTTCAAAGGAGCTGCCCTTGACATGATAATAGTATTTGTCAACAACGTTCGGGTCGTCGGGATAAAGGGCGGAAAGGTCTTCATAAGCGGTGCCTTCGTCCTGCTCGCCGATGATCAAGGAAAGAGAGCTTCTGTCGCCTATAAATATCTGAGCCACTCCCAGATTGACCTCACTGAATATCTTTGTCTGATTCATGGCGTAGTAGTTGGGGTCCTGCTCTTCGCTAAGGTTTATATAAAAAGTCTCAACATGGGTATAGCCGTTTTCGTCAAAGTCGGGAGTATATTTCTCCAGTGCAAGCTCAAAATCATAGTTTTTGTAATAAAGAGAAGATGAAACGTCAGAATCCTCCGCAAAAAGAAGCACGCGCAGGTCGCCCCGCTCCTTTGTGACGGTGGTGTAAATAAGAAAAATTGCGACTGCGGCAAAAAAGGCTATGATTATAACGTGCCATTTATACAGATAAAAAAAGTTGGATATTTTCTTGCCGAAGCCCTTTACCTCGTAATGCGCCTTATCGGCGGCGGGAGGCTCTTCCTTTATGGTCTCGCTTTCGGTTATTATTCCCTGTTTCAGCTTTAAAAGCTCACGCTTGTCGTCATCATATGACATTATATTTTAACTTCCTTTCCTTGGAGATACGATATTCTAAAAGTAAAGTATAGCACATTCGGGGGATATTTTCAAGTGGCGGCGGCAAAAGCTGTTCAGGGTGTTGACAAAGGCGGGAAATATGGTGTATAATTCTGGTAAATAAGCGGATATGAGGTGATCTTTTTGGAATTCAACGTAAATTCCTTCGGCATTTTCAACGATAAGTGGGCGCTGCTCACGGCAGGTGGCAAGGGCGAAATGAACACTATGACTATAAGCTGGGGAAGTCTTGGCACACTGTGGGGCAAAAGCATAGTCACAGTGTACGTCAAGCCCATAAGATACACGCATCAGTTTCTTGAGAAAAACGAATATTTCACCGTCAGCTTTTTCCCCGAAAAGTACAGGAAAGCGCTTATGCTCCTCGGCACAAAATCAGGCAGGGACGGGGACAAAATAAAAGAGGCGGGGCTTACTCCGAAATTCCTTGAAAATTCCGTCACCTTTGAGGAGGCGGAAGCTACTCTCGTTTGCAGGAAGATATATTCGCAGGAGCTTGATACAGACAGTATGCCCGAAAACGTGAGAAAAACCTTTTATTCCTCCGAGGCGGCGCACACGATGTTTATCGGCGAGGTAACGGAGATAAAAGAAAAATGAAATTTTTTGAGCTGAGAAGTCCTGAGGATATTGAACGGCTGGTGCTGAAAGTCGGGTTTCTTCCATTTTTTGCCAATGAGATAAGGGGATTTTCCATTGAGGAAAACTGTCCGAGGGAATTGTGGTTCTCCGACCAGCAGGACGGTCCCTGGGAATGGAAAGGTCCTGTGGCAAGAAAAGGGACCTGCCTTTACGGAAAGTTTTTTCAGAACAAGGCGGGATTCATCAGCCTTGAGCAATTCCCTGACTTTGCAAATTACCGCAGGGACGGATATGATTTTGATTCAAGATACGACGAGGGTCTGGCGCAGACCAAGGACAAGAACGTTTATGATACTATAACGGAAAACAAAGTTCTGCTGTCAAAGCGGCTGAAAAGTATCTGCAACTACCGCAAGGGCGGGAACAAGGGGTTTGATACCGTGATCACAAGGTTGCAGATGGAAAGCTACGTTTGTATCGCAGATTTTGAGTATATGCGGGATAAGTACGGCACTCAGTACGGCTGGGGCGTTGCGAAGTATACAACGCCTGAGGAGCTTTACGGATATGACAGGATAACGGCGGCTTACATAAATGAGCCTGAGGAGTCCTTTGAAAAAATCGTAAAGCGTCTGACTGATATTTTAGGTCCAAAGGAAAAAGACAGGATAATCAAACTCATTAAATGAAAGGAGAAAGGGTATGAAGGCTAAGGTTTATTTTTCAAGGGAGATAACTCCCGAAAAGGTGACGGAGCTTTACAAGGCGCTGGGAAAGGAGCTTTCGGGAAAAGTTGCGGTAAAGGTACATTCGGGGGAAATGGGCAATCAGAATTTTCTCCGTCCCGATTTCTGGGAAAATATCGTGAAGGAAGTAAACGGAACGGTGGTTGAGTGCAACACCGCTTATGACGGGGAAAGAAATACCACTGAGAAGCATCTGAAAACGATAAAAGCTCACGGGTGGAACGATTATTTTGATTTTGACCTGCTAGACGGGGAAGGTCCCGATATGGAGCTTGCGATCCCCGATGGAAAGGTGATAAAGAAAAATTTTGTGGGAAAAAATCTGGCGAATTATGATTCCCTGCTGGTGCTTTCCCACTTCAAGGGTCACCCAATGGGCGGCTACGGCGGAGCGCTGAAACAGCTTTCGATAGGTATTGCTTCCTCTTACGGAAAGGCTTATATCCACGGGGCGGGAGATCCCGCAAAGATGTGGACTGCAAACCATGATTCCTTCCTTGAATCAATGGCGGACGCCGCTATGTCGGTGGTGAAGTTCTTCAAGGGGAACGCCGCTTACATCAACGTGATGAAAAATATGTCGGTGGACTGCGACTGCTGCGCTGTGGCGGAGGATCCTTGTATGAAGGATATTGGTATTCTCGCTTCCCTCGACCCTGTGGCTATTGATCAGGCGTGTCTTGACCTTGTTTACGCCGCAAAGGACGACAAGGGGCAAAAGCATTTGCTGGAGAGGATAGAAAGCAGGAACGGAGTTCATACCATTGAGGCGGCGGCTGAACTTGGGTTCGGCACGAGAGAGTATGAGTTGATAGAGATGTAAGGCGTATAAAAAGCGCACTGACGTACGAATCGATCCGTTTATGCGGGCTGAACGGCGTGCGGCGGGCAATTTTTGAAAGCTCCTGTTGAAATCTTTAACGTCACCTGACTTAGTTGCAGGTGACGTTATTTTTTACTGCCCATAAACTACCCATGACGAACAATTTTTTATAATATTCAGCGATATAGAATATAAAACAAGATCCCGCTCGAACCTTTTGGTGAGCGGGAAATGTGGGGTGATAAAACGATTTTTGGGGCACAGATATAAAAATACGCTCCTGTGGATTGGGAGCGTGTTGTTGCGGCTCAGCGCAGTTATATCATGACCAAAAAGATATTTGGGCGGTGAATGTAAAAATACGCTCCCGTTATCTGGGAGCGTGTTGATGCGGCTCAGCCGCTGGAGCTGGTGAACGGACTCGAACCCCCGACCTGCGCATTACGAATGCGCTGCTCTACCGACTGAGCTACACCAGCATATTCTGTTTGCAGTTTTTATATTTTACCACTATTTGCGGCGAATGTCAAGAGGTGCAGGGGAAAAACAACCCGCTGACATATAAATATTGACATTTTACCGCGGATATGGTAAAATGAACCTGCGACACAATTTTATATGTTCTTTTGAATGGCAGCGCTTTGCTTATCGGTAAAAGTGCAGGCTCTTTTCGTGTTGCCTTTCAGAGGAACTAAACGAAATTGTGTCGCAGCAATCGGAGCTATGCATTTTTCGGTGCGCAGCTTCGGCTGCGCATTTTTTGTTAATACGGAGGAAAATAATAATGCCTGACAACGATATGAATGTTAACGCTCCTAACAGTGGTGAAGAAAAAGCCGGCTGTGGCTGTTGCAGCATATTGTTGCTTGACTTTGTCGCTTTAACTGTCGGTACTGCAATGATAATACATAATGCAACAGAATTACATTGGCTAATATCGCTCGCATTAGGTTTGGCAATTGTAATAGCATTTATTTTTATTGCAAGGCTACCTTACGTTGGACGCGTTTTTCAAGCAGCTTTGGGACTGGCTTGGGGAGCGATAATATATTACACTCTTGATGGTGTGTTTAAATATTCTCGGGTTGAGGGAATGATGACCGCTATGAGAACCAATGATCCTTTGACTTGGTGGTTTTTGGTTATTATAATCAATCTTATTTTTATAGTAATTCATATTTTGGGATTTAATAAATCATTGCCTACACTGAATTTCAGGAGAAAATTTAAACATCAAAATCAAGATATGTCTGATTTCGAGGATCGAGCTGTTAACCCGGAGGATGAATATAAGCGGTATAATCCAAATACCGCTGAACGGGCAAGCGATGAGGAATATACTCAATCTTTCGCGCAGGAAAGTCAGGAAAAAATACCTGTAATGTTCTTTCAGGGCTGTGATACATTGGAAAAACTTGAAAAACGATATAAAAATCTTGCCAAAACGTTTCACCCCGATACAGAGGCAGGCGATACCGAAACAATGAAAACAATCAATGCTGAGTATGACCGCTTGAAAAAAGAATTTGAAAATGGCTCTTAAATTATATAATAGGTAAAAGACTGTTTTTAAACGATAGCTTTTCAAAACTTTGCAAGCATCACTTGCAATGGTAAAACTTAAGACAACATATAAGCCTTTTGCAACGCTGTTAACAATAACGGAGCCGATAATTCTCCTCCATAATAATTTAAAAGCCGACTCAGCGTCGGCTTTGGTTTTTCTTCCTCAAAATTTCTCTTGCATTAAAGCGCGTTTTATGTTACAATAAAGCTGTAAACACGCAAACGCTTTATTTATTATATCATTTTTTCCGTATTTGTCAAGAAGGGGGTGGGCTAAATTAAAGGAATTTCCAAAAAATTTTACGCTGTCTTTATCACGATAGATGTTATTTTGCTGGCGGCTGCTGCGCTTATTCTTGCGGCAACTCTGCTGTTCGGCGGGAACAAAGCGCCGTCCCTTTTCGGACACAGCATTTTTCTGGTAGAGACCGACGATATTCCTCCCCTTGAAAGAGGAAGCGCGCTTATAACCTTAAAAGTCCCTGCTGATGAGCTTGAAGTGAGAAATATAATCATTTTTAACGACGAGGACGGAAAGACGGAGATAGGCGAGATATTGTCCGTCGAAAGCGGTATCATCTCTGTGAAAAGCAAAAGCGGAGCGGCTGTTGTTGTGAAGGCGGAGGATATAATCGGCAAAGGTGAATATTACTCCGAAGCGATCGGCAGTATAGTTTCGTTTGCCACCTCGCCCGCGGGAGTATGCACGATAGCACTGCTTCCTCTGGCGGCATTCATCATATTCGAGCTTGTTTCGGGCGCTAAGCGAAAAGACGAACAGGAAGCTTCCGATACGGATATAGAAGCGGAGAGAGAACGCAAAGCCGCCGAAAAAGAAAAGAAGAGAGAAGAAAAAGCGAAAAAAGCGGAGGAAAAGGCAAGAAAAAGGGCTGAAGAAAAGGAAAAAGTTGAAGAAAAGAAGCTTGAAGAGAAAAAAGCCGAAAGCATAAAGAAAGCCTCTGAAGAGCCTGAAGAAGCCGAGGAAGAAACAGCTCCGACAGAGGAACAGACTGAAGCGGCTGAAGTGCGGGAGGAAGAAACGCCCGAAGCCGCAGTTCAGAAGCCCTTGGACAAGCAGAAGCTTTACGAGGCGGCAGGACTGTTTACTCCGCTTATTAAAAAGAATAAAAACGAAGCCGCCGAGGAAAAGAAAAAACCAGCAGCTGCGGAAAAATCCGATGAGGAAGAATATGTCCGCAAGTATGAGCCTAAGACCGAGCCTATACCTGTTAAAGAAGAAGTCAGGACCTATCAGCCGAAGCAGCCCGAGGAAACAAGAGCTTCAGGCGCGGACAGGCTTGACAGCATTTTCTCACGGGACGACGAGCAGGAAACCGATTCCTTCGACGTTGACGAGATACTCAGGAGCATTGAGGAAAACAGGAAAAATAAATAAAAAGGCCGTGAAGGCGTTTGCCGATATGACAGTAAATGAGGTAAATCGGGATCTCAAGGAGCGAATGATAGTTTGATTTCTGGAGAAGGAACATCGTTCTGGGAGTCTAAATACCAATTATTGGCTTGGTATGTAATAGGAGAAACAGCGTGATCTTATTTAATAAAAAAAGCAAGATAGCCTTTATCGTTTTATGCAGTGTTCTTGGTGCCTTTTTGATATTATGGTGTTTTATTAAGCAGGAAGCCCCACTTTTTGACGGAAGATGGGCAAATGAAGATGGAAGCTTTATTCTGGACACCGAAACTTTTACTGCAACAATAAAAATCAATTATAGTTCAGAAACATTGTTTGTCGCTTATACCCCCGGGACAGATTTTGTTATGCATTATCCTCCACCCGAAGATACCATAGGAATATACGCAGGCGATTTTATCCACACAGGTGAGATTTATCGGATCAAATTTTTCGGCATTGACTACATTCGTGTTAAATGTGAAGATGGATGCTTTGATGTGTGGTTGAAGAAGGTGTAAAACATGGAGTTTTATGAAGCTATAAACAACAGAAAAACCATTCGTGAGTTTACAGGTGAATCAATTCCGATAAGCGTTATTGAAAGAATAATAGCCTCTGCGTTCAAAGCACCTACAAACGACCATATGAGAGATTGGCATTACATAATAGTAAGAGATAGAAGTATTGCAGCAAAATTGCTTGATATAATTCCGAAGGAAATATCTGATGAAGATATGGATCTGCTGATAAAGAATTGGGATTTGAGCGACGCTTTACAGCAAGAATGTTACCGAAACGCGGTTCCGAAGCAATACAGAATGCTGTTTGAAGCATCTGCAATAATTATTCCTTTGTTCAAACAAAAAACTGATATTCTTCATCCTGATAATATTTCACATCTCAACGGTTTTGCTTCTATCTGGTGCAGTATAGAAAATATATTTCTTTCTGCAGCGGCGGAGGGATATGGCTGCAATTTAAGAATACCTCTCGGAAATGAAGAAGAATATGCAAGAGATGTTCTCGGATTTCCAAATAATTATTTTATGCCTTGCTTTATTGGCATTGGCAAACCGAAAAAAGGAACATCTCCTATAAAACAGAAGGAAATTTGTATTGAAGAGAGAATACATTGGGATAGATTCTGATTTGCGCACTTCTATACACAAAAAAGCAGACGGTTTACGTCTGCTTTTTCTGTTTTATGCGATACTGCATAAGCGGTCTTTTTATTTTACATTTTTACTTTGCCATTACCTTGCTCAGCTCCTCGCTGAACTTTACGGGGTCGTCTATCGCCATTCCCTCTATCAGCATCGCCTGAGTGAACAGCAGGTCGGCGTAGGTGGCAAGCATTTCCTTGTCGTTGTCAAAGAGATATTGCAGCTTGTCGAAAATGGGGTGGTTGGGATTTATCTCCAGAGCCTTGTCCGCCTTTGCTTTATGGTCGGTGGGCATTGAGTTCAGCACCTTTTCCATCTGAGCGGAGAGAGCGCCGTCGCTGGTTATGCAGACGGGGTGAGTTTTCAGCGTGTTGGTAAGGCGGACTGCTGCTACCTTGTCGCCGAGGGCTTCCTTGATAGCGTCGCAAAGCTCCTTGCTGTCCTCGTTCTTTTCCTTTATCTCCTTCTTTTCCTCCTCGGTCTGAAGGTCAAGGTCGCCTGCCTGAACAGACTTGAACTTTTTCTCGTTGTAATCCACCATCATTTGCAGGCAGAACTCGTCAACATTGTCGGTGAGGTAAAGTATCTCGTAGCCCTTATCCTTTACGCTTTCAACGACGGGAAGTGCGTCTATGCGCTCAATGCTGTCGCCTGAGGCGTAGTAGATGCAGTCCTGTCCCTCTTTCATTCCCGCAACGTATTCTTCAAGAGTAACTTGCTTTTTGTCCTTGCTTGAGGTGAACAGGAGCAGGTCCTGCAAAAGCTCCTTGTTCATTCCGTAGCCGTTGTAAATGCCGAATTTTATCTGCAAGCCGAAGGCTTTCCAAAATTCCTCATACTTTTCACGCTCGTTGGTGAGCATTTTCTTCAGTTCGTTCTTGATAGTCCTTTCAAGAGAACGGGCGATTATTTTAAGCTGACGGTCGTGCTGGAGCATTTCACGGCTGATGTTGAGCGACAAGTCCTCGCTGTCCACAAGTCCCTTTACAAAGCTGAAATGGTCGGGGAGCAGGTCGGAGCATTTGTCCATAATGAGAACGCCGTTGGAATAAAGCTGCAAGCCCTTTTCGTACTCCTTGGAGTAATAATCGTAAGGCGCTTTCTTGGGGATAAACATAAGGGCGGAATAGGTCGCCGTTCCCTCGGTCTTGCTGTGGATATGAGCAAGCGGCTCGGTGTAGTCATAGAATTTCTCCTGATAGAAGTTGTTGTAGTCCTCGTCCTTAAGCTCGCTCTTGTTCTTCTTCCAGAGAGGTATCATACTGTTGAGAGTTTCGTCCTCGGTGTGGATCTCGTATTTTTCCTCCTCGGGAGCGTCTTCGGGGGCGTCCTCCTTGGGGTGGCGGTGCGTTACCTCCATTTTAATGGGGTAGCGGATATAATCGGAATATTTCTTGACAAGATTTCTCAGCTTATAATCGGTTAGGAACTCGTCGTAATCCTCGTCGTCGGTGTTTTCCTTCATATAAAGGGTTATTTCCGTGCCGTGAGAATCCTTTTCACATTCCTCAATTGTATAGCCGTCAACGCCCTCGCTGGTCCAGAGGTAAGCGGTATCTGCGCCGTAGGCTTTTGATCTTACGGTCACCTTGGAGGCTACCATAAACGCAGAGTAAAAGCCTACGCCAAACTGTCCGATAACGGAGATGTCGTCGTTGTTTTCGGCTTTTTCGTCGCCCTTTACTTCCTCCTTGAATTTAAGAGAGCCTGACTGAGCGATAACGCCCAGATTGTTTTCCAGCTCCTCGGCGGTCATTCCAATGCCGTTGTCGGTTATGGTGAGGGTCCTTGCGTCCTTGTCGGGAGTAAGTCTTATCTGAAAATCTCCCCTGTCAAGTCCCAGATTTTCGTTCAATGATTTAAAATACAGCTTGTCCATAGCGTCGCTGGCGTTGGAGATAAGCTCGCGGATAAATATTTCCTTGTGAGTGTAGATGGAATTTATCATCATCTCCAGAAGACGCTTGGATTCGGCTTTAAAGGCTTTTTTTCTTGACATTTTATATCGTCCTTCTTTCTTTCGTCCTCAAATTTTAGCACTCTCACCCTTTGAGTGCTAACTGTAATTATAGCACTTTTTTTCAAGTTGTCAATAGGTAAAAACAAAAAAGACCGCAAAAAAATACGAGGGGACTCTGACGAGTCCCCTCACGGGTTTACAGTTCATACGTTATGACTTCATAATCAAAGGGGGAAAGGCTCAGCTTGCGGCTTTCTGAAAGGGGACGGCGCTTGGTGCTGAAATCTGCGGGAAGAAAGTCAAGAGAAATGCTCTTTGACTTTGAGGAGCGGTTCAGGCAGATAACTGCCGCCGCTTTCTTATTCTTGTCCTCTCTGCGGAAAACGCAGATGTCCTCGGTCACTTCTATAAATTCCACCGTTCCCTCGGCAAAGGCTTTGCTGCCCTTGCGTATGCGGCTAAGCTCGGCGGTGAAGTCGATAAGGTTCCTGTCCTCTGCGCCCCAGGGGTAGGTGCGGCGGTTGAAGGGGTCCTTGTAGCCCTCCTGTCCCGCCTCGTCTGCGTAATAAATGCAGGGGACGCCGGGGAGGAAGAACTGCAATACCATAGCGCATTTCATAAGCGATACACCGTAAGCGTATTCCTGCGGGGAAAGGCTGTTTTCAGACTGCCACCTGCGGTCGTTCCAGCCCACGTCCTGCCCTGCAAGGCGGGTTATGGCACGCTCGGTGTCGTGAGTGGAGAGGAAATTCATCAGTATGTCGGTGCAGGGCTTGGGGTAATGCTCAACGATAGTCATTATACCGTCGCGGAAGGAATTGGGGTCGCCGTACTTAACGTAGTTTAATATACATTCCTTGAAGGGATAGTTCATCACGCTGTCAAGCTGTCCGCCTATGAGATAGCGGCGGCGTATGCCGTAGCTTTCCTTGTTTGAGGCGTCCTCCCATACCTCGCCGTAAATTATCTTGTCCTCGCCTTTGCTTTTTACCGATTTGCGGAGATTGTCGAGAAATTCGTCGGGAAGCTCGTCGGCAACGTCAAGGCGCCAGCCTGCCGCTCCTGCGTCTATCCATCTCTGCAATATTCCGCCCTCGCCACAGATGTAATCTGTATAATCGGGATTGTTTTCGTTTACGTTGGGAAGTGTGGTTATTCCCCACCAGCTTTCGTATTCTTGCGGGTAATTTATGAAGCTGTACCAGCTCCTGTACGGGCTTTCGGGGTCACGGTATGCGCCTGTATGGTCGCCGTAGCGACCGAATTTGTTGAAGTAGACGGAATCTGCTCCCGTGTGGCTGAAAACGCCGTCAAGGATTATCTTTATCCCCATTTCATCGGCGGTTTTGCAGAGATGGCGAAAGTCCTCCTCATTACCCAAAAGAATATCTATCCGCTCATAGCAGGCGGTGTTGTAGCGGTGGTTCTCGTGAGCCTCAAAGATAGGGTTGAGGTAAATGCAGGTAACGCCAAGCTCCTTTAAATAAGGCAGCTTGCTTTCGATCCCCTTTAAGTTGCCGCCGAAATAATCGCTGTTGGTTATCATTCCCTTGTCGTTGGGCTGCCAGTCGGGTATCTCGTTCCAGTCGGTATGGATACGCCTGTCAACGGGAGGAACGGGCTCGTCATCAGCAAGGTCAGTCTTTCTGGCAAAGCGGTCAGGGAATATCTGATACATAACGCCGCCCTTTATCCAGTCGGGAGTGGTCATTCCCTGCTCGTAGACTGTCAGCTGGAACAGCTCGGTCCCGTCAATGCCCGCTTCAGACGCGTTCTTGCGCTTTAAATACCTGTGTCCTCCGTCTGTCACTACCTGAAAATAATAATGGTGAAGTCCCGCGTCGTGAGGGGTGTAAACGCAGTCGAAAATATGGAAATGCTCGCCGTTTTCCTCGCCCTCGCCCTTATGCTCAAGCTGTACGAACTTTTCCTTGAATCCTGGGCGGAACATTATCAGATAACATTCGATAACATGGACGTAATCGGGAATGTTCAGGCGGAACGTAACGCTGCTTTCCCTTTCCACCGCTCCGAAGGGGGATTTATAATAAGTATCAAAGCAGTTGAAAACACTTCGTTTCATAGTACCTCTCCTCAATGAAAATCAAAACGGAGAGCGCAAGGGTGCGCCCTCCGCATAAATGCTTGTTTGTGACGTTATTTGTGCAGTTTTATATAAGGTTCCATATCTCGCGGGCATAGTCCATAACTGCTCTGTCAGCGGAGAATACGCCTGCTCCCGCAATATTTTCAAGTGACATCTTGTTCCAGCGGGTAACGTCACGGTAAGCTTCGGACGCTTCAGCCTGCGCCTTGCGGTAGCTGTCAAAGTCCGCAAGTGCCATATACTGATCCACGAATTTCAGAGCGTTCGCTACCTCGTCGAACTGAGCGCCGTTTATGCCGTGATACATTCTGTTGATAGCGCCCGCTATGCGGCTGTCGCTGAGATAATAGCCCTCGGGAGAATATCCGTTGGCTTTCATCACGTTCACCTCATCGGCGTTCATACCGAAGATGAAGATGTTGTCCCTGCCTACCTGCTGGCATATCTCAACGTTTGCGCCGTCGTATGTTCCCATAGTTATTGCGCCGTTGAGCATAAGCTTCATATTGCCCGTGCCGCTGGCCTCGGTCCCTGCAAGGGAGATCTGCTCGGAGATCTCGCTGGCGGGCATAAGTATTTCGGAAAGGGTAACACGGTAATCCTCAAGGAAAACTACGCTGAGCTTTTCGCTTATCTGAGGATTTTGCTTTATCTCCTCGCCGAGGCACCAGATCATCTTGATTATCTGCTTTGCCATATAGTAGCCTGGAGCGGCTTTGGAAGCGAAGATGTAGGTCTTGGGAACAAAGTCGGCGTTGGGATTTTCCAGCAGATAGTTGTAATCCGCAAGAATGTTCATCACGTTCAGCTGCTGGCGCTTGTATTCGTGCAGGCGCTTTACCTGTACGTCAAATATGCTGTCAAGGTTCAGCGCTCTGCCTGTGGTCTTTTCAACGTATTTTGCAAAACGCTCCTTGTTCTCTCTCTTTATCTTTGCAAGGCTCTCAAGCACGCTCTTGTCGTTTTTGAACATTCTGAAACGCTCAAGCTCGGCGGCGTTCTTCTTGAAGCCTTCGCCTATGCAGCTTGAAAGCAGGTCGGTAAGCCCCTTATTTGACTGGAGCAGCCATCTTCTGTAAGCTATGCCGTTGGTGACGTTCTTGAACTTGACAGGCTTGTCGTCGTACTCGTCCTTGAACACGCTTTCCTTGATTATCTCGCTGTGCAGCTTGGAAACGCCGTTTACAGAGTGGCAGGCGTCAACGCAGAGGTTCGCCATTTTTATCTGATTGTTGCTGACAATGGACATTCTGGCAACTCGGTTCTCGTCGTTGAGACGGGCGCTGAGTCCCTCGCAGTAGCGGCGGTTTATCTCACAGATAATGGTGTAAATTCTGGGGAGAATGTTGCGAAGCATTGTTTCGTCCCACTTTTCAAGCGCTTCAGCCATAACGGTGTGGTTGGTATAAGCAAATGTATTGGTAACGATATGCCATGCCTTTGACCAGCTGTAACCGCAGTCGTCCAGCATTATCCTCATAAGCTCGGGGATAGCGAGAGTGGGGTGAGTGTCGTTTATATGGATAGCAACTTTTTCGTGGAGATTGTCAAGCGTGCCGTAAATGTTCATATGACGCATTACTATATCGCCTATTGAAGCGGCGCACATAAAATACTGCTGTCTTAAACGCAGAGCCTTGCCCTCAAGGTGGTTGTCGTTGGGGTAAAGCACCTTTGTGAGAGAATGAGCGATGTCGTTTGCGCCAAGAGCGGTGGCGTAGTTGCCCTGATTGAATGCGCTCATATCAAAGCTCATACCTGCGGCGCTCCAGAGCCTCAGCTTGGAAACGCCCTCGCTGTCGTAGCCGCTGACGTACATATCGTAAGGAACGGCGTTTACAGTGCGGTAATTGACATGATTTACCGAATGGTAGTTATCCGCCCAGCTTTCCTGTATCTCGCCGTCAAAATGTACGGGGATAGCCTGGTCGGGGACCTCCGCCAGCCATATCTCGCCGCCGGGGAGCCAGTTGTCGGGAAGCTCGGTCTGCCAGCCGTCAAGTATTTTCTGCTTGAAAATGCCATATTCGTAAAGAATGGAATAGCCCGTTGCGGGGAGGGCGCAGGTAGCAAGCCCGTCCATATAGCAGGCGGCAAGACGCCCCAGACCGCCGTTTCCAAGTCCTGCGTCAGGCTCTTCCTCGTAAATTTTGTCTATCTTTGTGTCGAACGCCTCTTTTATCGCCTTTTCAGCCTCTTCGTTCATTCCCAGATTGTAAAGATTGGTCTTTAAGGAACGTCCCATAAGAAATTCCATTGAGATATAGTAGACCTGCTTTTTGCCCTGAGAATTGCACTTGGTCATAAATTTGTGGCGTTTTTCCTTCAAATGCTGTGAAACTATCTTGGATAAAGCCTTGTATATCTGTTTATCTGTGGCTTCCTTGGGAGACGTACGGAAATCAAATTCCAGTATATGCTCCATTTGCTCTCTTATTTCTTTCGCAGTGTAGGGTGACTTCATAGTTGTTCTTTCCTTTCGTAAAGTGATTACTTCCGATAAGTTATTGCGATAAAATAATCAGGTCTTGGTTTCATATTCCATATTCTTATTCATTATACCTCAACTTTTACCAAATATCAAGAAGCGGCTGAGCATAAACTTCAAATTTAGTCAGGAGTTACTAAAACTTTCTATTTTTTGACTTTTTTTAGGGCGTTTTGACAGGAAAACCTTGACTTTGCCATGCCTTTACTATATAATAAAAGCGGCAAAAGCCTTTATTACAGCCAAAAAGCGAGGTAATGACATAATGACTGTTGTTTATTTTGTCCGTCACGCCCAGCCGAATTACGATAATCACGACGACGTCAGCCGCGAGCTGACGGAAAAAGGGCTTGCGGACAGGCGGCTGGTGACGGGATTTCTTGAGGATAAAGATATTTTCGCCGTGCTGTCAAGTCCTTACAAAAGGGCGATAGATACGGTCGGGGAGTTTGCGGAGAAAAATGGGCTTGAGATAGAAATAATCGAAAATTTCAAAGAGAGAAAGATAGACAGCGTATGGATAGATGATTTCGACGGGTTTTGCAGAAAACAGTGGGAGGATCTCAGCTATAAGCTGATCGACGGGGAAAGTCTGGGCGAGGTGCAGGAGAGAAATATAAGCGCGCTGAAAAAAGTGCTGAAAAAATACGAGGGGAAAAATATTGCCGTAGGAAGTCACGGAACGGCGCTCAGCACTATTATAAATTATTACGACCCCTCCTTCGGCTATGAGCGGTTTCAGGAGATAAAAGGGCTTATGCCGTGGATAGTGCGGTTCAGGTTTGAGGGGGAAAGGATCGTCGATATAAAAATGTACGATCTGTTTGAAAATACATAAAAAGGACAGGCTAAAGTTTGCCTGTCCTGTTATTTATTTTTTCAGCTTCAGTACCCTGCGGACTTCATTTGCGGCGCTTGTCGTTGACACGATAAGCAGGACGTCGTTGCTCATCAGCTTTGTGCCGCCGCGCGGTATCAGCAGCTCGCCGCCGCGGGTTATGCTGATGATGTTGCAGTTTTCGGGAAGCTTTATTTCAGCTATCATTTTCCCGCCGTAAGCGTAATTTTCAGGAAGCGTCACCTCAAATACCGACGCCTTTTCGCTTATGGGCATAAGCTCCTTTATGCGGCTGTTGTCCACTTCTCTTTCCATCTGACGGATAATGTTGTCGGTCCCCGAAATGGCGATGTCAACGCCCAGATTTTTTATGGTATCAACGTTTTTGGGGTTATTCACCTTTGCTATGGTCTTTTTCACCTGATACAGCCGCTTTGCCATCTGGCATATGATAAGGTTGACCTCATCTTCGCCTGTTACGGCGATAATTGTGTCGCAGCGCTCCGCGCCCGCTTTTTTCAGCGCTCTTGCTGTGGAGCCGTCGCCAAGCACCACCGTTACGTCCAGAGTATTTGCAAAATACTGGCTCACATTTTTATCGATTTCAATGACGGAAACATCGTAGCTTCTTTCAAGCAAGGTCCTTGCAAGATAATAGCCTACCTTTCCTCCGCCCACTATGATAGCTCTCATTTGTACGATATGACCGCTGCTTTAGTCCACAAGCTTGGAAAAGATCAGCGTGTCCCCCTCCTTCAGAAGTACGTTGTAATGCTCGATAAGATTAAACTTTCCGCCCTCGTTGACAATGGCGTAAAGCACCTCGTCCGTCTCGAACTGTATCTCCATCGCCTTCATTCCGATAAATTCCTTCGGAATCGGGATAGAGTAAAATTTGACCCTATGGCTCCCGAAATTAAGCATTTGCTCGTCTTTATAACCCTCAAGCGCGGAAATGAACGCGTCAAGAGTAAGACTTGTGGAGCAGATGGGATTTATTCCGTCCTGATCGTACGCCGTCGCCTTTTCAGGGTCGAGTATCTGCGTCAGGATAAGTCCCACATGATGTACGTCCTTGGCTATCTGCGCTACCATCAGGTTCACGTTGTCATCGTCGGTAACTGCGCACACCGCGTCGCAGGACTCTATTCCCGCCGCGGTCAGGTCGTCGTTGTCTATCGGGAAGCCTTTAAAGGTCAGTCCCGTAAATTTGTCGTCAAGGCGCTCGAAAGAACTGCTCCTTCTGTCCATGACCGAAACATCATAGCCGCGCTCGCTCATCGCCGAAGCAAGAGAAGCGCCCATTCTGCTGCACCCTACTATCAGAATATTCATAAAACGGTTACCTGCTGTTATTTCCTTTCTGTGTTAGGCTTATGATTTTATAAAGGTAATTATATCACACTTCCGTACAATTATCAACAAGATTTTATAAAAGATAAAAAATATTTTTATTTTTTTGGAAAAAGGGTATTGACTTTTTTTAAAGTTGCTGATATAATAATAAAGCTGTATTCACATACCTGCGGAGGTGGCGGAACGGCAGACGCGCTACTTTGAGGGGGTAGTGGGAGTTTTCCCGTGTGGGTTCAAGTCCCATTCTCCGCACCACAAGCGTTGGACTCCCGACAGTCCAACGCTGTTTTTATTATATGCAGACGTATCGAAGTGGTCATAACGAGAACGACTCGAAATCGTTTGTACTGTGAAAAGTACCGTGGGTTCGAATCCCACCGTCTGCGCCAGCGGCTGAGCCGCATCAGCACGCTCCCAGATAACGGGAGCGTGTTTTTTGCTCGCCACCCAAAAAGCTATTTGGTCACGATTTCACAGCCTACCATATACAAAGATTCCCTCTTTTTTTAAAAATTTTTTCTTTAAGCATGAAAATTTTGTTATAGAGGTGTTCCGGTAATGGCATATACTGCAATGTTGAGAAAATCGAATGATACACAGTAATGGCAAATCACCATTTACGGGACATGCGATTATCTCTTAAAGCGAGAGGACTTCTCTCAGATACTGTCGCTCCCTCCCAAATGGGATAAGTCAATCGAAGGTCTGGCAATAATCAATCGGGAATGTTCTGATAGAAAATCAACGCAGCTTACTTTTCAACTCCGAAAAAGAACGGTTCTTTTAACCTTTACTATAATATTCGTAATAAGCTTATGTCAAAGGGAATTTTCAAAGAAGAAATTGACTTTATTCACGAAGCGGATATGTTTAAGAAACATCTTATAAAAACTTAGGGTTTGAAATTGTTTGACGGTCGGTTTTTTGATATAGTCAAACTTGTCAAAAGATATATAATCGTACTATTAACATATTTCCGATTTTTTTGATTATTTTTTTGCATCTGCGCTTGTTTTGTGTTATAATACTGAGGGGTAGGCAATTTCCCGCTTTTTTATGGCAACTTAATTTTGCAGGTTTTTGCCTATCTCTCAAAATTTTTTTGTGGGACATTCTTCTGTGGATTACTCACCTGTGTCTGGTTGTAAAATGCGTGCTATTTTATAGCAAGGGAGAAAATCATGTCTGGAGTTATATTATTATGTATTTTTATTAGTGTCCCTATTTTGCTTCATATTGTATTCTTCCTATATTATTTTATTGGTAAAGGAAAAAAATTAAAATTACTGTTTTAAAAAAAAGAAAAATTGTATATGATGCTTTAAATCAAGTTACATATTCTAATGGCACATCAACTCATTACACTATTGATTGTACTTATGACAATTCTACAAAAGTTCATACATTAGGCTGCGAATACAGCGTCTATGAACAATTGAAAAAAACAAGACTTATATTGTAACCATAAAAATGATGGAAATCAAAAAGATACACAACAAATGTTTATAAGGCTCTTAAATACGTCCAACCCCGTTTGGATTGCCCTTAAGGAAATTCATTTTGCTTCGCAAACCCGAAAAATCGCAATATGATTTCAAGGAGGGAGGAGCATTTTTTATTACACAAAGGCTGTTCTGCTGATAAAAGCATTGAAAATCGGCGGAAGGTGTGATATACTGTATGTAAAATACAGGCAGGAGGCGGAAGGGTTGAAGTTACTATTCAAACAGCGTATCTTTTCATGGTTCGACAGCTATGACATTTACGATGAGGCGGGAAATACCGTATATGAGGTCAAGGGGCAGCTGTCATGGGGACATTGTCTGAAAATATTCGACAGCAGCGGGAACGAGCTTGGAACGGTGCAGGAGAAGATACTCACTTTTCTGCCGAAATTCGAGATATATATCGGGAACAGATACGTGGGGTGCATAAGCAAGGAATTTACCTTTTTCAAGCCGAGGTACAACATAGACTTCAACGGCTGGCAGATAAACGGCGATTTTATGGAGTGGGATTACTCGATAATCGGTCCCGGCGGCGGTGTGGCGGCAGTCTCAAAGGAGCTGTTTCACTGGACGGATACATATGTTATCGACGTCGTTGACCCGCAGGACGCGCTGTGCGCTTTGATGTTCGTGCTGGCGATAGACGCGGAAAAATGCTCGAGGGATTAAACATAACAAAACGTCGGCTGAGTTTATCAGCCGACGTTGTTTTTTTCACCAGTACATAAAGGCAAAGCCTGCTATGGGCGACAACACTATCATTATCACTGAAAATGTGAATGATTCAACAGAAGTGAGCGTTGCGCGCTGTTCGGAGGGGAACATATCCTGTATTATCGCATTTGTACGCACCTGAATGGCGTCGTCTCCAATTGCGGACAAAAATCCTCCCAAAGCCGCTATAAGATAAAACGAGGAATGTTCCGCAAAAATGCCTGTTAAAACAAGCAGGAGAGTTACTGCAAAAACGTATTTATAGCTGAGCTTTTGAAATTTCAGTATCAGCCTTGCTCCCACTATTCCGCCTGTTTCCATAAACAGCAGGGCAAAGCCCAGTCCCCACTCGGGTATTCCCTTTTCTATCAGCTTTGCTTGAAGAAAAAACAACAGCAGGGTATCAAATGCGCCCACAAGAGAATTGCACAGCATAAGAACGATAGCTTTCTTGATACTTTTGAGAAAAACAAGGCTTTCCTTAAAGCAGGAGAAAAGTCTTTCAAACGCTCCTTTTGCGGCGTTCTGAGGCTTGGCGGCATACACTTCCTGCAACGACGATAGAACAATGATTTGGATTATCCCAGCTATCAGGTCTGTTCCGTATGCCAACCGATACCCGATGAAAAGGGCGAAGCCTGCGCACAGGGTGGACAGCCCGCCGCAAAGGCGGTATATTATCATCTGATTTGACTCGTATCTCTCGAATTTACTCTCCTCTCCTGCAAGCTTAAGGGAATCGTAGGCAAGAGCGTCGCCCGTTCCCGATGAGAAATTGTAGCTTAAAGCTTGAAATGCGATAGAAAGGCATACTGTAAAAAGGTCAGTCGAAAATATCATTAAGATATTTGCCAGCATTCTTATAATACTGCTGACGATAAGCATTTTCTTCCTGCCGAAAACGTCCGCCAGCGCGCCTGAGGGTATCTCAAATATAAGGCTTGTGATATGAAATACAGTCTCAGCTATGCCTATCTCAGCAAGCGTATAGCCTCTTGCGGCTAAGATCGCTACCCACGCTCCTGTGAGGGATAAATTGCCCAGAACGGAGGAGGAATATAATTTTAAAAGCTGTTTTTTGATCTTAAACATAAAAATATCTCCTTAACTTCAGATTAAAATAAGTTAAGGAGACAGTGCGCCTGTTTGATTTGCAAAAACCTGTTATGATAATATTTTCGGCTTATGACAAATTACCTTAAAAAAGGGCGCACTATCCCCATAGGAGGATAAAACAGCTCCTTTTCCAAGATGTAAATTTGTCGTTTTCCAGAACATAAATATTACCTCGTTGATATGTTTATCTGATTGTAACAGATAATTTGCCTCTTGTCAACAGGAAATGAAAATTCAGCCGCAGGAATTTTCGATTTTGATTGACAAGGCTGTGATTTTAATGTATAATTATTTTGTAATTTAACCCTAAAAATAACCATTTTACGGTTGGAGGTCAGATATGAGATTTGAAAACGATAACGGCGCACTTGTGTGCTATAACAACGGCGAAATGCTGAGGATCGAGGCGTGGGGCAAGGACTCGCTGAGAGTGAGAAGCACCATGCTGGGAAAATTCACGGGCAACGACTGGGCGCTGACCGAAGCTCCCGAAAAGACGCAGGCGGAGGTGAAGACTGAGATCATCGACCACTGGGCGGGCAACGGCGACATTGATCAGCGTGAGATAGCCATGATAACAAACGGCAGGGTAAAGGCTGTTGTAAACTTTGTGGGGATCATTTCATTCTATAAGGACGAGCAGCTTGTGCTGAGGGAATATTTCCGTATGTACGACGGGACCATCTCAAAGAGCAGCCGCTGTCTGAAGGTCATAAACCGCGAATGGAAAGGCATTTTCGGCGGAACTGAATACAAACTGAACGTAAAATTCGACCCCAATAAGGACGAAAAGATATTCGGTATGGGACAGTATCAGGACGGCTGTCTTGATCTGAAGGGCTGTACATTGGAGCTTGCTCAGAGAAATTCACAGATCTCCGTTCCCTTTGCGGTATCATCGCTGGGCTACGGATTTTTGTGGAACAATCCCGCCGTGGGCAGAGTTGCTTTCGGCAAGAACTATACCGAATGGATCGCACGCTCCACCCGTGAAATGGACTATTACATAACCGTTGCGGACACTCCAAAGGAGATAATCGCAAACTACACAAAGGCGACAGGTCACGCGGATATGTTCCCCGAAAACCTTATGGGACTGTGGCAGTGCAAGCTGAGGTACAGAACGCAGGACGAGGTCCTCACCGTTGCACGTCAGTATCAAAAGGAAGGAATAAAGATAGACCAGATAGTTATCGACTTCTTCCACTGGACCGTGCAGGGCGACTGGAAATTCGACAAAAAATACTGGCCCGACCCCAAGGCTATGGTGGACGAGCTTCACAGCATGGGAATAAAAGTTATCGTTTCCGTATGGCCGTCTGTTGACAGAAAGAGCGAAAACTTCTACCCTATGATGGAAAAGGGACTTCTGATAAAAACAGAGCGCGGCGCTCAGCAGACATATGATTATCAGGGCGACTGCGTAGAGATAGACCCGTTTAATCCCGAAACACGCAAGTATGTGTGGGAGGTCTGCAAGAGAAATTACTACGATCTGGGAATAGACGCTTTCTGGCTGGATAACTCCGAACCTGACTACGGCGTTTACGATTTTGAAAATTACAGATACTCGGCAGGTCCCGCCCTTGAGGTGAGCAATATCTATCCTCAGATGTACAGCCGCGTGTTCTATGACGAAATGAAAAAAGAGGGCAGGCCTGTGGTCAATCTGCTGAGATGCGCCTGGGCAGGCTCTCAGAAATACGGAAACGTGGTTTGGTCTGGCGACGTTCCCTCAACCTTCGAGGCGTTCTACGATCAGCTCCAGTGCGGGCTTAATATGGGGCTTGCGGGTATTCCCTGGTGGACTACCGACATAGGCGGCTTTATGACGGACGACGTTAACGACCCCGATTTCAGACAGCTTCTCATAAGATGGTATCAGTTCGCAGTCTACTCCGCCGTACTGCGTATGCACGGGGACAGAGGTCCTTACAACATTCCTCCCCTTGACGACCGCGACTGGGGCGGCGGATACCTTCACACAGGTCAGCCTAACGAGCTTTGGAGCTACGGCGAGGAAAATTACAAGATAATGAAGCATTACTACGATATTCGTATCGGTATGCACGACTATATCAAAAAGCTGTACGAAGAGGCTCATACAAACGGCTCTCCCCTTATCCGCACAATGTTCTACGAATTCCCTGAGGACACGAAGTGCTGGGAGCTGACCGACCAGTATATGTTCGGCGATAAGTATCTGGCAGCGCCTATTTTCCACCTCAATCAGTTTGAGAGAGAGGTTTATCTCCCTGAGGGCGAATGGACGCTGACCTCAACAGGCGAAAAGTTCAGCGGCGGACAGACCGTCAAGGTGGCTGCGCCTATCGAATATATGCCTGTATTTGAGAGAGCGTGAGCGTTGATCTAAAAAATCAAAACAATAAGAAAACGGTGTAAAGACCCCTCCCGACCGAGTTATCAGGTGAGAGGGGTCTTGAATTATACCGAGCAAAATGACAGCGCTGCTTCATTGTATGCTTCACTTTCGTTTTAATTTACATGAGCAGAAAGGCAGACTTTATGTTTCTCAAGGACTCACTGCACCAAAGTCAGACTGGTTACGGCTTTATCAATATAAACGAACTTCCCTACCGCGGTTTTTCGGAAGAAAAGCTGCCTGTGGAAGGCATCGACTGGGCAACGACAGGAGAATTTTCCGCCGCTGCGAAAAGGCACTGCGGAGCCGTTTGCGCAACAAATATTGCGCTGTTTTTCGCGGCTTCGGGCTGCGCTCCCCTGAAAAAAGACGACAGCAAGGAGCGCACCTTTGAAGCGGTGCATAAAATTATCGGAAACGGTCCTGTTATAAAAATAGCGGGAGGCGTGAAAAAATATTTTTCACAATGCGGCTTCACGCTTGCCTGTCACAGCGTCAGGAACGATTTTGAAAAGGTGAAAGCCGCGACAGCAAAAGGGCGTCCCTGCGGGATACTGCTCGCACGCTCGCTGTGTGACTGGCATTGGGTGCTGTGCGTCGGCTGGCGCGAGTATGACTCAGGCGGGCAATATCTCAGGATAATCGACGGCTGGAACAACACGGCGGATAAATTCTATCATGTCAATGAAGGCTCCCGCTTTGTCGCAGGGACGGAGTACATAATAAAATAAAACAAGAGGGGATCCGAACAGGTTCCCCTCTTATTTGATTTATACTGTTTCCTGGTGAAGGAGCGGGTTGGCTTCCAGTATCTCCTGCCTTATTTCATCCGCTATCATGGGGACAGGGTCGGGAGCAGGTTTACCTGTGTAGAAGCCTTGAATAAGGTCAACGCCGAGGTCTATGACCATTCTCAGCTCATTTGAGGTCTCGACGCCTTCCGCCAGTACCTTTATCTTGTTCAGTCTTGCAAACTCTATCGTACTGCGCACGAACATCTGCTTATTCTGATTTTTATGAATGTCAGAGATAAGGAAACGGTCGATCTTTATTATCTGAGGCGCATAGCGCATAAGGTTCACTATGTTGGAATGTCCCGTGCCGTAGTCGTCAATGGCTATCTTACTGTGCTCGCTGCTGCTCAGCCGCCTTATGGAGTTCAGCTCGGTATCGGATACGGTATCCTGTTCGGTAAGCTCAAAAACAAAGCTGTCCATATAGTCCTTGTACTTGCTTGTGAGCTTTTTCAGGTCGCTGTCTTTGAGAAAATATCCCGGAATGGTATTGATGAACACTTTGGCGTTGCCGAACGTGTCCCGCTCGGCGGCAAAGCGCTCGATGATATTGAACATCGTGGCCTTTTCAATGTCGTAAAGCCTGTTGTATTCCTTTGCAGTATCAAGCACCTCCAGCGGGTTCATCCCTATGCTGGAATCTGTGCGCATAAGCGCTTCGTAGGCGTAGATCTCGCCGTTTTTCGCGCTTACGATAGGCTGGAAATAATAATGGAAAAGATTCTTCTTTACCAGCAGGTCGAACGCCTTGTAATGGTCCTTCGGCGTCTCCTGCTGCTTTGTGGCAGGACCTGTACCCATTTTCAGGCGGTTCATATACATCTCGTTGTTGGCGTATTTTATAAAGTTTTCCAGCGATACGTCCCAGCCGGGATCAACTACCGTACAGCCGCAGTTTACTTCAACAAAATATTCCTTGCCGCTCTTGTTGTTGTAGTTTTCGATAAGGCTGAAGAAAGCGGAGGTCGCTTTGTCTATTATCTCGCCTATGCCGTTGCCGTCGCGGTAATAGTTTACGACGATAAACTCATCATCAGCGATATGTCCGAGGAAGCAGTCAGCGGGATTTGATATTTTAAGCGCGTCCGCTACAAATCTCAGCGCGTCCTCAGCGGCTTCTATGCCGTAATTTTCATATATGTATGTATATTTGGGAAGTCCGTATACCGACACGGAAACAAAGTTTTCATGGTACTTTTCGTTTTTGGAAAATTCATCGAACCATTTTACCGCGCCTTTAAGATTGGGAAGTCCAGTTATATTATTGGTATAAGCGGCGTTTTCCATCTCGGCTCTTAGCTTGTTTTTCTTGAAGTAATTAAGAGCTATGTTGAAGGCGACGTTCACCGTTTTCAGAACACGCTTCATCTTGCGCTTTCCGCTTCCGATGTCGTCCGTTTTTACCGCGTAAAAGCCGCAGACTTCGTCCCCTACATAGACTGAGTTCAGAATATAGAGGGAGTCGTCATTTTCCCAGCTCTTCACATTCGGTACCATATCGGCAAGCGTCATAGTACCTGTATTTTTTATATCCTCGGGAGAATGTATCGAGGAGATGACAAGGAATCTGTCGGAGAAATCTTTTCCTAACTTTTCACGGCTGCTGTCGGTGATAAAGCTTACAAAGTCGCTTTTAAGGCAGACATATGAACCTTCCAGTATGCAGCCCGACAAAATATCATACAGTCCGTTTATATCCTTTATTTTCGGAGTGGTGTCTATCCATGTGTACATATAGTCCTCATGGGCTTCCATTTCCTCCATGGAGTGAAACGCGTCGGCGGCATACTGTCTGAAGTCGTCCACCATAAACTTTGTACAGCCGCAGGATTCCGACAAAAGGGTAGCATAGCTGCCTGTAAGCTTAAAGTTTTTTTCGCCTCCAAACGCCATATTTGCCGCTTCAATGCTCAAAACGGCAAGACCGTCTATATCCTCCTTGCAGGTGGTGAGCTGAGGGCTGTAATGCTCGGCGGCGGGAACTCCGTCAAAGCCTGTCACGATAACATCTTTCGGGACCGAATATCCTCTGCTCTTCAGAATATCGCAGACGGCGAACGCCATGTAGTCGTTGGCGCAGAATATAGCTCTCGGCGGCTTTCTTCCATTATCCGTGAGCCTTTTTATTATATCCTCCGCAGGCTCGTTCCAGTATTCGCCGTAATCCACCCTGTCCTCTTCAAAAGGTATCCCGTTTTCCTCCAGCACCTCTTTATAGCAGTTTATGCGTATTACGGAATCAGGATCGTTCTCCCTTTTTCCTGCGATAAAGAAGGTGTCGGTAACGCCGTGTTCATTTATGACATGACGCAAAAGCGCTTTATATGTTTCTCTGTAATCGGTGCACAGGGAGATGCAGCCGTCCGCTTCGCCGTTCAGCAGGATAACGGGAACATCATGCGCTTTTATATCGGCGATAATATCGTCGGCAATCTTTTTGTCATAAAAGCTGTTGTACATGACTATAACAGCGTCAAGAACGTCATAATTCATCAGATCATACACAGACTTTGCGCCTACGTCCATCGCGTCGTTATTGTAAAAGTCAAGGAAGCTGTTGAATACTATCAGCTTCCAGCCTCTTTCACAGGCATACTTATAAAGGCATTCGACATAATGCGACCGCGTCGTGTCCTGTATTTTTGTAAGACAAATACCTATGACTTTCCTGCCGTTTAACATGGTGTTGACCTTCCTTTTGAACCGTTCATACGATCAAAATACAATGTCCCCCCCCCGCATTTTAAGCGGAGAGGACATATCGTCTTTTCAATGAGGACCTGAATCTATATAAATTCGCGGTGCGCTCTATCGTTGATTACAAGTTTCATTTTTATGGTATATTTACAATTTATTTTAACATAAATTAAAATTTTTGTCAATAGTTATTACAAAATACAAAAAGGCGCTGTTCATAAAACAGCGCCTTTTGGGAAAGGATTTAATTAAACGAGCCGTCATAGACTGAAACATCGGTGAGATATTCGGGGCTGACGGCGGGAACGTAAAACGCTCCGTAACTGTATCCGTCATTTTCATCTTCAACCTGAACATAGAAGCGGTAATACGGCATAAAGTATTCGTCAAGACCGCTGTTGTTGCGGTAGACAAGCTCGCCCGCAGCTATCGTTTCATCGTTTATTTCACCTGTCAGCTCAGCAGGAACGGAGGTGCCGTATTTTCCCTCCTTCAGAAGCTCTTTCGCTTCATAACAGCTTATGACGGGATAATCCCCCATATATTCAGAGGAGCAGAAATGATTGTCGATATATATTATCCAAAGCTCGCCCTTGTCGTTCACGCAAAATCTTGCGTTTGAAAGATTGTAATTCAGTATGTTTTGCGTAAGGTCGCCGCCTTTGTCGTAAACGTAATCGTACATAGTGTCGGAATAAAAGGCGGGGTCACTGTATTGCAGCAGCTTTGCGTACTGCGCGTAGAGATATTCCATAGTCTCCTGCTTTGTTTCGGCGGCATCAAGGCTGTATCCGTCGGGAAGCTGAACTGCGGGGTCAAGCTCTATTCTCAGCGAGCCGTCGCCGTAAATAGATATCTTTGTGCCGTCCGAACACTCAGCGTTGACCTTGAACGCTTTCGTTTCAGCGTTCTCAAAGGCTTCCTGACTTGGATAGCCGTCTTCGGAATCTCCTCTTTGAATAAACATATCGGTCTCGGTTTCCATTGAAGCTATCTCTTTATCAAGAAGCTGAGCCGCAGTTTCAATCATATTTTTCATTTTCTCTTCGGAAAGGTAAATGAAAATTCCGCCTTGGCTCGTCCATCCCTCGTAGACCTTGTTTTTGAACACAGGCAGTGTTTCTAATTCCATATCCTGCGTCCAAGGGTTATTATGCGCGGATACCATTTCGCTCAAGCCTTCTTCAGACTCAAACCTGTGACCCTCATAGCCCATAGCTCCTACTGAAAATCCCGAAGTAAGAACAGGCAGATCGTCGGTCTTTTTTTCATAGTCAAATGAGCTTGGATAAACAGCGGGAAGCGGTTCCGTCGGCTCTGCGTCGACTGAAGGCTCGGTGTCGGATGATTCGGTGGCAGTGGGCTCGGTGACGGCGGTATCGCTTGAAACAGGTTCCTGAGAGTCGCTGACAGCAGGCTCGGAAATACTGCTGTTGCTGACGGTCGGGTCATGCTCTTGCCACGGAACGTTTCCCATATTTCCCGATATGCTCACCGCCGCAACAGCTATCGCTGCGGCTGCGGCGCAGGAGCCTATCCCCACCGACCAGCCTATTATTTTATTTTTCTTCTTTTTGTCCGATATTTCGGGAATGTTTTTTTCATCTGCTTCACCTATTGCGTAAAGCAATTTTTCATTGTTTTTCATATAAGACCCTCCTGCACAAGAAATTTCTTCAGCTTGTCACGAGTGCGCTGAAGGGACATTTTAGCCGCGCCCTCGGTCATTTTGCAGCGGTCGGCTGCTTCTTTCACCGAAAACATATACCAATAGCGGAGCATAAAAAGCTCTTTCGTCCTTTCGTCAAGTTCCGCCAGAAAGCTGTCCAGCGCTTCCCTCAGCTCCACGCCGTCAAGAGCGCCGTCTTCCTCTCCCACACATTCCGCCAGCTCCTCAAGGCAAAGCGAGATCTGCCCTTTTCCGTATTTTTCGGCTTTTTTCCGACGGTAACGGTCTATTGACAGGTTTCGTGTAATTCTTCCGAGAAAGACGGAAAGGCGGCTCGGACGATCGGGCGGCATGGCGTTCCACGCCTTTTCCCATGTTTCGTTGACGCACTCCTCGTTGTCCTCATGACAGCGCAGAATGTTGTCCGCTATTTTATAGCAGTATCGTCCGTATTTCTTTATGCTTTCCGAGACGGCGGCTTCACTGCGCCTGTGATACAGCTCCACGATGTCGGTATCTTCCATTTATGCTTTCACTCCTTCTTTCAGCGAGAAAGCCCGCGGCTTGATATGCTTTCTCCTTTATTGCCCTTCATAAATACAGACGAAATTTTTCGGGCGCAGGTAACAAAAAGTCGGGTATTTATTTTATTTTATCATTTTTTTCGATAAAATAAAAGGGCTTTCAAAAAGCCCTTCCTGCGGAAAATGTCAAAAAAAGAGAAAAGAAATTCTTGCAAAAGCATTGACAAATAAAATAAGATGTGTTATAATCAATCATTGCCAAGTGAAATATCGCGGAGTGGAGCAGGGGTAGCTCGTCGGGCTCATAACCCGAAGGTCGTAGGTTCAAATCCTACCTCCGCAACCAGTCATGGAGCCGTTTTAGAGAGATCTAAGACGGCTTCCTTTTTGTCTTTCTAACACTTTTTCTAACACTTTCTAACAAAAAGTTTCAGACGGTGAATGAAAGCTTGTCGCCGACCTTATTTGCCATTCTGACTTTTTCAGTCATATCAACATGACTATAGGTGTTAGCCGTGAGTGTATAGTCGGCGTGACCGAGCCATTCTTGTACATCTTTCATTGAAAATCCGAGAGATACAAGTAAAGTCGCACAGGAATGTCCTTATGGTATAATAAAGACAAGCGCGGAAACCCTTTGATAAAAGGAGTTTGTGGGCGTTTGCCGTTATATTTCAATTCTTTTTCCAATGAAATTTTACGGTTTAAAATCTGTTAAAAAAGAGGGGATGTTTATTTAAGACAAAAATTTGAGGTGAAAACCCTCAAAAAAATAGAAAGGCGCATACACTGTTTAAGGTGCCTATTGTTCAAATCAGTTGAACAAAAAGATAACCCTGTATCAGACGGTTAATCCGTCAGGTACAGGGTTTTTCTGTGTCAGAATATAAAAAGTCAGGAAGTGTGATTACAATGAAAAGTAAAACAGATGAAGCGCTCATAGCACAAAACAAGAAAAAAATCAAGCCTTTTTTGAAAAATTTTTTAGGTACGAAGTTTTTGTTATATAGGTGTTCAGGTACGCTTTTCTTATGCGGAGTTAAGGCTCTGTACGCAGGAAAACCGAAAGTGCCCAACCGTACATGGTTGTATAATTTTGGGCGATATCTTTTACCTTGTCAACTACACCCTTTATCTATTTCGTGTACCGTTTCACACAGCACCTCAATATCCTCAGCGCTGTGAGAAGCAATAAGTATTGTCTTCCCCTGTTCCTTCAAATCAAGAAGATATCTTCTCATATCCTTCACCCCATCCTTGTCAAGCCCATTCATAGGCTCGTCAAGAATAAGCAAGTCCTTCCATTATTACTTGTGCAAATCCGAGCCGCTGCCGCATACCGAGGGAATATTTTCCTACTATCGTAAAACTAACAAGCCGATTTAAAAAGGTGTCAAAATAACTTGGTTTGTAATGTCAAGAGCGCGCTTTAATTCGCAAATCATAGCGCTTTCGCCTTTCGGTTTATACGAAAAAAATGAATATATTTTTAACTGTATAACTTTGCCCCACATTTACTTTCCTGTACATTTGGAAATTATCCTCGAGCCAATCTATGTTATCTTTAATGGGATCAGTTGACAAGTCGATACTATCTCGATATATAGTAAAACTCCGCCAAGAACATTGAAGAATTTTTCACCAACATGTCTTGAAGTTTCGTTCCTGTAAGTAATTATGTGAATTATCTCACTATTAATGATCCAAACAAAATACGGATGCTTACTCTTGTTCTTCTTAAACCCAAGCGGTTCGAGTGCTTCACCAAAAACTTTAACAAAAGCTGAGCTCAAGGACATAGTTCCGCGTTTTACACCATCGATTGTCTTAGTGAAATATAGCATAATGATATTTTTATCACTCTCCACATTATCAGACAAGTCTCTGTAATCGTAAGCCATGTACTTTGACTCTATCCCATGTAATGGAACCATACTGCAAATCGTATCCTCAACCAAAACTTCGTTATTATCCAAAGCCTTGGAAGGCTGTTCCCATGTTTTGCCTTCTGCCAAAAGCGATTCCCATAAATCACGCTTGCCTTTGGGAGCGTCCTCAATGCAATATCACACAACAGCCTCGTCGAATAATCACCGCAGAATAATTTCAAAATTGCAAAATCACTGTTAACAATCTCACGAAAATGCAGCTTGTGTTAATTTCCGTTGTGATATGCTGTGCGTCATACTACAATTTTGTTTGATTAATGAATTGCTTAAAAGAGTATAAAAAAATTAATCAATCCAAACATAATCAATTTAATTAACCACTATCTTTTTTTGAGACCCCACGTGTTTTCATTTTGCCCATAACGAGCATGATAGCTTCAGTAAAAATGCTTAACGGAATAACTTGTACAAAAATCTGTACAATAAAGGTCAAGCATGACCATAGGCAAATTTCCACTGCCAAGATAATAAGCGCACATTTTCTGTATACACGAGTTTCATCTTCATCTAAAGGTTTTTGAAGATTTTCTACGGGCGAAAACACTAAGCATACCGCAGTACCAATTAAAAATATAATCCCCCAACAGCTTGTCGGCAGTATTAAAAACTTTAGTATCAGCATCCATATAAACATTATCAGTGTAGAAACGACATAGCATTTTTCCGACGAATCTGAATGATGCCCGCCTGCATAGCTTCTGAGTGGTATGTATGCTGCCAATAAAAGAATGCTTTCCCATACTTTACCGAAAATCACACTGATAACAATAGATGTTATGAAATTTAAAACTAAAATCAAACCTTGCTGAAAGCCGTATTTGTACAGCTCTCTGTTATCAGATTGAATTATTTTCCCCTTTTCAAGCTGTTGAGTGATATACTCGGAAAGTTTAACAAACATTAAAACCTTCTCAGTTTCTTTGCATCTTTGGGCAGCTTAGGCTGACCGTTGATCCAAAGGCATGTGCTGTTGACATTTGCTCTTGTAACTGAAAGAGCGAGATTTGCCAATACCTTTCCGCATTTTTTTACGACATTTGCTTTACTCGACTTCATAGTCGTGCCTCCTTGTTTTTTATTCATTAAAACACTAAAGGATGTTAAAGCAACAAACCCCTTAATGTTAAAAATGTCGTTTTTTATTCATTTTATTTTAACATATTTTTACAGCATTCAACGAGTTATGGTATGAGTGGTATGACTTTTGGGTATGAACGGTAAAAATTATGTTGTTGGACATTATTGCCGGTTTTAGGGTTGATACTTTTTACCTATATAAAATTTGATGTAATGTTAATTTCATATTACTCAGAAAATCCAGTAGCTTTACCATGTATTTTTAATGAACATTAGTTCATCCCTACTGTGCAAATTGAATTTTATGTTTATGTGACAATTTAAACAAATGTGTCGCTGATATGATGCATTATCCATTTTGGAAAAAAATATCCGAAACGACGTTTCGTCTCGGATTTAAAATCTATGTAAAAATAAGCCGATTGATTTGTCAGCAGTATTTCAATTCTGCCAAACACCCTTTTGATTCCACAGGCTGCTTGGACTATGATAATCAACTCCTTATGTAATGCCGTTATAGCCTTGAGCAAAACTGTACAAACGCAGTAAATAAGCGGTGTTGCAAGACATAATAAATAAATTAATCACTAA
>CANRFO010000017.1 GCA_947629925.1 uncultured Ruminiclostridium sp. | reverse complement strand
AGCTTCCCCTCTCGGGGACAGCTTTATTATTTTAGCACATCTCTCGCCTTTTGTCAATACCTTTTTAAAACTTTTTTTCAACTTTTTCAGGGTTTGTACATATCAGCTTCTCAATGCGCCTCAGCGCTCCCTTTTTTCGAGCGCTTGATTATTATATCACTTGTGTTGGGGCTTGTCAAGGGGGTAAATGAAAATAAAACAGAAAAACAGCGAAGGATTTCTTCGCTGTTTTTGTCAAAAATCAACAAAATGCCTTAAACAAAGGCGAAAGGGCAGGAAAAAAGGGACAGACGTCACTTTTCTTCCTCTGACAGCTCGGCGATTATCTTCATAAAGCTGTCTATATCGGTAAAATCACGATACACTGACGCAAAGCGTATGTACGCCACATGGTCGATGTCCTTCAGCTTGTGCAGGATCATTTCGCCTATCTTGTCGCTGGTGACTTCACGCTGTAAGCTGTTTTTCAGCTCGTTTACGATCTCTTCCACCATATTTTCCACCGTTTCCAGCTTAACAGGGCGCTTTATCGTAGCGCGGAGAAGCCTGTCGATAAGCTTCTGACGGTCGAAAGGCTCGATAGAGTTATCCTTTTTTATTACCATCAAAGGGATATTTTCGATTATCTCGTAGGTGGTAAATCTGCACTTGCACTTCAGGCACTCTCTGCGGCGGCGTATTTTGTTTTCGGTGGGGCGGGAGTCTATTACCTTGCTGTCTTCATATCCGCATTCGGGACACTTCATATGATTCTCACTTTCTCAATGGATTTTATGCCTTTTCTATATAATAACATTTTTTTAACGGTTTTTCAAGTAGCTGCAAGCTTTTTTACGCCCGTTTCAAAAATATCTTTTCATATAGTCCACGCTTTTCTTCAGCTCGTCCGCCGCGCCGAAACCGCTTCGGTAAAGTTCGAGTATTATCCCGCCGCTGTAACCGCTTTTTTTCAGCATCTGAGCAAAAAGAGGAAAGTCAAATTTTCCTTTTCCCACGGGAATACAGTCCTTTTCCGTTGTGTTATCGCTAAGGTGGTAGTGGACGATGGAACTGCCGAGCAGCTCCATTATTGTGAACGGCGATGTTCCGCTTCGCAGAGCCTGCTTCACGTCAAGGACAAATGCGCAGTCGGAGCCGAGCTGACGCTTCATGCTCTGAAGAAAGGCGTTGTTCCCGCTTTTGCAGTAGCTCACATTTTCCTGAGCAACGGTGACGCCAAAGGACTTTCCCAGCTCGTAAAGCATTGAGTAACGCTCAAAATAAAGGCTTTCGGAGCAGTCGGCGCTTTTAAGCGCGCCGTGGAGGACGAAGATCTTTGCGCCAAGCTCGTTCATTATCTCAAAATAGCGTCTGTAACTGTCAAGCATAGCGGTAAGGCGGCGGGGATAGTTCCCGAAAAGGGACATGGTTTCCAAAGCGCTGGTGTAGGGGTGTACGGAGAGGACGGATATTCCGTTTTCGCGTACGATGGAGCTTATTTCCCGATAAATATCGCCGCTAAGCTCGCATTCGGCGTTAAAGAATATCTCAACGGTATCCGTGATCCCGTTTGCAAGGGTCTTCAGCGCCGTTTCCGTTTCGGCGGGATAAAAACACGCGGTAGATACGCCTATCTGCACTTTTGTCCTCCTTCCGCAAATTTTGCCTGAATAACAGACAGAGCCCGATTTTTACATCAGGCTCTGATAAGATCACTTTTCTTTTGCTGCTTTCTTGCTCTTGTGAAGCTGCCACATTACCCACATGGAGCCTGACATGAACACTGATGAGTAGAATCCCGCGATAAGACCGATAAACAGCGGGAACGCAAAGCTGATTATAGATTCAACGCCGCATATCCACGCTACCACGCATATCGCCAGAGCCGCAAAGGCAGTGGTTATAGTGGTGTTTATGGAACGGGTCATGGTCTGCGTAACGCTGGTGTTCATCAGCTCGACAAGACCGTATCTCTTGCCGTAGAGGGTCCTGTTTTCACGGATTCGGTCGTAGGTAACGATAGTGTTGTTGATGGAGTAACCGAGTATCGTAAGAACTACCGCCATGAAGTTCGCGTCGAGAGGCAGGCGGAAGAATATGAACGCGGCAAATACTATTATAATGTCGTGCATCAGAGCTACCAGAGCGAAGATACCTGCGGAAAGACCGCCTATCTTCTTAAAGCGGAAGGCAATATAAATTACCAGCAGGAGGAACGAGAACACAACTGCCACAAGGCACTTTACAAAGAATTTCCAGCCTGAGGTGGGGTTTACGTCCTGAGTATTCTGATGAGTGAGCTGAAAGTCGGCGAACTGTTCTTCAAGGGCGCCTATCATTTCATTCTGCGCGTCCTCGGTGAAGGAATCGTTAGCCGCAAACGAGAGGCTCACGCTCTGAGCCATTGAACCTGAAGCAATAGCATTTCCCGTAGACACTCCCACGGAACCGTAACCGTAGCTTTCGGCGGCAGACTTGATCGCATCGGTATCAAGATCTCCGCTGTAACTGTAAGTCATGATGGTACCGCCCTTAAACTCGATGTCGACCTCTATTCCGAAGATAAGAGCGACTATAACAGCTATCACTGCGATGACGATAGGGACGGTGAAGAATATCTTTCTCTTTCCGAAGATGTCAAGTATTTTCTGATTTTTCATTTTTCAGCACCTCCGTAGAAGAAAGGCTTTCTGAAGGTCTTGAACCTTGCAAGCGAGGACGTCATGAGCCTTGAGAGGAAGATACCGAAAAGGAAGTTAAGCACAACGCCCACTGCCAATGTATAGCCGAAGGAGAATATCGTGCCTTCGGTGGAGGCTCCGAACCATGTGAAGATAGGAGAGAGGATTATCGCGCAAATGCTGTCGGTAGTACCGAAAGCACCCATAAGGATTATTGCGACGATTATCATGGTGATGTTTCCGTCGAATACGGCGGAGAAGGCTCTCTTATAACCTGTACGGATAGCGCCGTCAACGGATTTTCCCGCGTGGATCTCTTCCTTTATTCTTTCCGCCGTTATAACGTTGGCGTCAACGCCCATGCCTATGGCAAGGATAATACCTGCAATACCGGGGATAGTAAGCGTAAAGCTGTCGTTGAACGCAAAGAATCCTGTTATTGCGGCAAATGTACCGGCGACCTGACCTACAAGGGCTATGGAAGCGATAGCGCCGGGCAGACGGTATTTCAGTATCATAAAGATAACGATGAATGCAAAGCCGATAAGACCTGCGATTGCCATCGCGTCTCTTGCACCTTCGCCCAAAGTGGGGCTTATGGTGCTGAAGTTTTCACGCTCAAGTCTGAAAGGAAGCGCACCGCCGTTTATCTTGTCGGCAAGCTCCTTGGCGCTTTCTGCGTCAAAGCTTCCGCTTATGGTAGCGGTACCGTCGGTTATCTGACTGCTTACGGAAGGATAGGAAATGCAGTCGTCATCCATCCATATCGAGATAACGCCGTTTCCCGCAAGGCGGCCTGTCGCTTCGGAGAAGGCTTCCTTACCGCTGTCCTTCAGCACGAGCTGTATCTGATACTCCTTTTCGTCGGTGTTGTAATAAGCAGTGGCGCTTTCAACATCTGAGCCGCTGAGGACAAGAGGAAGATCCTCATATGTCTGATCCTCGCCTATCGCGGAGGGCGCGCCCTCGCGGAAAGTCAGCAGCGCGGTCTCGCCAAGCTCTTTCACCGCCGTTTCGGGGTCGAAATCGGTATCGTCGGACTGCCACGGGAAGCGGACGATTATCTGGTCGGCTGTATAGTCCATGTAAAGGTCATAGTCGGTTATGTTGCTGTTCAAAAGACGAGTCTCGATGACCGACCTCGCAGCGTCCATTTCGGCGTCTGAAGCGTCGTAACCGTCGGGGGGAGTAAATGTAACGTCCACACCGCCGCGGATATCAATGCCCCAGCGTATATCGCTCAACCCGTTTATCCAAGTTCTGGTAACATCGCCGTAATATGTGTGTACGCCCACAAGGGCAAGCACGGAAAATACTGCGATCAACGCAAAAACTATAAAGAAAACGGGCTTTCCAACTTTTTTCAATTGAATTTTCACTCCGTTCCTATATTTTTAACGGCGTTTAACGCCGCCTCTTTGACAAGCTCATGTCAAAAAATAACCTTATATATTATAGCAGAAATTACGAATAAGTCAAGGTGTTTGAAAGAATTTTCAGAAAAATCGTTTCACACGGACAGTTCAGCTTTTTCTCCAAGAAGCTCCCTGTTCCTGTCGAGAACGGGCTGAACGCACTCTTTCAGGAAGCTGTCCACCTGCGACGGGCAGCGTCCGATATAATTTTCGGGCTTCAGCACCGCCTTTATCTCCTCGGCGGTTATCATAAATGCGGGGTCGGCGGCTATGCGTTCAACAAGGTCGTTTTCGCCGCCCTCCTCCTTTACCACCTTGGCGGCGGCTATACTGTGCTGACGGAGGGCTTCGTGAAGCTCCTGACGGTTGCCGCCCTTTTCAACTGCTCTCATCATTATATTTTCAGTTGCCATAAAGGGAAGCTCCTTCATAACTCTCGCCCTTATGGACTTTTCGTATACAACAAGCCCGTCGGTGACGTTCAGCATAATGTTCAGGATAGCGTCAACGGCAAGGAAGGCCTCGGCTACGGAAATGCGCTTGTTGGCGCTGTCGTCAAGGGTGCGCTCGAACCACTGGGTGCCGCTGGTGAAGGCGGGGTTCAAGGCGTCTATCATAACGTAGCGGGCAAGAGAGGTTATGCGCTCGCAGCGCATAGGATTGCGCTTATAGGGCATCGCTGAAGAGCCTATCTGATTTTTCTCAAAGGGCTCTTCCATTTCCTTGAAGCTTGCAAGGATACGCATATCGTTGCTGAACTTGGAGCAGCTTGCGGCAATTCCTGCAAGGACGTTCACAACGCCTGTGTCTACCTTTCTTGAATAGGTCTGACCGCTGACGGGAACGCATTTTTCAAAGCCCATTTCCTCTGCTATCATCTGCTCTAATCTGTCTATCTTTTCCTCATCGCCGTGGAAAAGCTCCATAAAGCTTGCCTGTGTGCCTGTTGTTCCCTTTTGCCCGAGGAGCTTCAGACTGCTTATGCGGTACTCAAGATCCTCAAGGTCCATCAAAAGCTCGTTGGTCCAGAGGGTAGCGCGCTTTCCCACCGTGGTTAGCTGTGCGGGCTGAAGATGAGTGTAGGCAAGGCAGGGCATGGACTTGTATTTTTCCGCAAAGGAGGCAAGGTTCGCTATCACGTTCACAAGCTTGCGGCGGATTATCTGCAAAGCGTCGCGCATAATGATAATATCGGTGTTATCTCCAACGTAGCAGGAGGTCGCTCCCAAATGGATTATCCCTGCGGCATCGGGGCAGACCTGACCATAGGCGTAAACATGGGACATTACGTCGTGGCGGACGAGCTTTTCACGCTCCTCGGCAACGTCAAAATCGATGTTGTCCACGTTTGCCTCAAGCTGAGCCACCTGCTCGGGGGTGATGTTCAGCCCAAGGTTCATTTCCGCTCTTGCAAGGGCTACCCAAAGGCGGCGGAAGGTGCTGAACTTTTTCTGCTCGGAAAAGACGTACTGCATCTCCTTGCTTGCGTAGCGGCTGCAAAGGGGGCTTTGATAGGTGTTGTGATCTCTTGACATATGCTGCTCCTTTTCTTTTATTTATTTTAATTGTGCGTAATTCTCATAACTAATTTATTTTAACATATTTTGTAGTTTTTTGCAATATGGGTATTAAAAAAGCCCTCTGAAATTTAAAAATTTCAGAAGACTTTTCATTTTTTATTTTGCTAATTTCTTTACTGTTCTTACGAAGGCGTTTACCTCGCATTTGGTGGTGTAGACCGAAGGGGCAAAACGCACCGTTCCTGTATCAAGCGTTCCCAGCTTTCGGTGGGCGAGGTAGGCGCAGTGAAGTCCTCCGCGCAGGTAAAAGCCGTTCTCGCTGAGCTTGGCGGCGGTCTGCTCAGAGGTCATTCCCTTTATGTTGAAAGAAAAGAGCGGGACGTTTTTGCGGGTGAAATCGCCGTAAAGGATTATTTTCGGAATTTTGGAAAGCTGTTGATGAGCGTATCTGCAAAGCTGCCATTCATGCTCGTAAATAGAGCTTATGCCTTTGTTTGCGGTAAATTTTACTCCCTCGCCAAGCGCTATGGCGCCTGAGGTGTTTATAGTGCCGCTTTCAAAGCGGTCGGGGAGAAACTCAGGCTGCTCGGCGCTTGAAGAAGCGCTGCCTGTTCCGCCCTCGATAAGAGTTTTCAGGCGGTATTTTCCGTCGGTTATCATAAGTCCTGTTCCCATGGGACCGTAAAGCCCTTTGTGTCCTGCGGCGCAGATGATGTTTATTCCGTCCTCAAGGCTTATGGGAAGCACGCCCGCTCCCTGCGCGGCATCAAGGATAAAGCAGATGTTTTTCTCCCTGCAAATGGCGGCTATCCGCTTGTAGGGGAGGATAAAGCCCGTGACGTTGCTTGCGGCGGTGCAGGCTATCGCTTTTGTGTTCGGTTTTATCAAGCGGCGGAAATTTTCCACTGTTTTATCGTCATTTTCGCTTACTTCAGCTATGGAAAAGGTTATGCCGCCGCTTTTTGAAACGGCGGTGACGGGTCGGAAAACTGCGTTATGCTCAAGGTCGCTTGTTATTATGTGGGAGTTGGGCGTAAGTATGCCTTTTATGGCGGTGTTAAGCGCCTGAGTGCAGTTAAGCATAAAGCAGACATTTTCCGTTCTCGCTCCGAAAAAAACAGCACACTGCTTTCTTGCGCGGTAGACCGCCTCCGCCGTTTCCATGGACAGCTTATGTCCTGCTCTTCCGGGATTTGCGCCGTAATTTACCAATGCATAGGAGCTTTTGCTTATCACCGCGGGCGGCTTGGGATAAGTTGTGGCGGCATTGTCAAGATAAACCATTATCCGTTCTTCCCGTGCAGCATTTTTACGGCGGTTATCCCTACGGCTCCCAGAAGCCGCGACGCCTTTTCAGGGTCGCCCTTTATCTTTATCGCATAGGTACAGCCGCTCCCGCCCCCGCTAAGCTTTTCCACACTGCATTTTATGTTAAGGCCGTTCAGGAAATCTTTTCCGCTTACGGCTTCGGTATAGCTTTTTACCGTAAGATACCACGTTTCCGTTTTGCATCATTCCTTTCAGATATAATCATGCCCTTTTGTCAGGCAGAGCCGTAAAAAAGGCGCGAGCCGCCCTTGCCGCGGCGCCGCCTTTACAAAAAGGGTACTATATAGTATGCGGGGGCAGACAGTTTTGATATTGGACAAATTAAACTGAATATGTGAGGCGGCTTGTTGGGATAATAATGTAAATATATCTCAAAAAGGAGTTTTTTATATGAAAGCTGTAATCATGGCGGGCGGTGAAGGAAGCCGCCTGCGCCCGCTGACCTGTTCGGTGCCGAAGCCTTTGGTAAAGCTGTGCGGCAGACCCGTAAGCGAATATATCCTGGACCTGCTGGCAAAGCACGGCTGTACGGAGGCGGTGTTTACGCTCAGATACAGAGGAAAACAAATAGAAGAGCATTTCAAGGAGGGCATATACAAAGGGATAAAACTGGATTTTTCCTATGAAAACGAACCGCTGGGAACGGCGGGGTGCGTAAAAAAAGCGGCGTTCGATGAGGATTTTCTTGTTATAAGCGGGGACGCCATGTGCGACTTTAATCTTACGGCGGCGATGGCCTATCACAGAAAAGCGGGAGCTGACGCCACGATAATCACAAAAAGAGTGGACGACCCGCGGGAATACGGCTGCGTTATCTCAAAGGACGGATCTGTGACGGGATTTTCGGAAAAGCCTTCTTATACAGGAGCTTTGAGCGATCATGTCAACACGGGAGTTTATGTGCTGTCCCGCAGTGTTCTTGAGCTTATCCCCGACGGAAAGGAATTTGATTTCTCAAAAGATGTTTTTCCCCTCATGCTGAAAAAGGGAATGAAGCTTGCCGCGTATCAGGAAAAAGGGTACTGGTGCGATATAGGCGACCTTTCCTCCTACAAAAGATGTCAGAGGGATATGCTTTACGGAAAGGTGCGGTGCAGCTTCAACAGAGCTGTTCCCGAAACGGCGGGCGTAAAGATAAACGAACCCTGCTTCATCGGTGAAAACGTCAAGATAGGTATAGGGACTTATGTTGAGGCGGGGTGCGTTATCTGCGGGAACGTCAATGTGGGAAAAAATTGCAGGCTCAGGGACTGCGTGATACTTGACGGGGCGTTTTTGTCCGACAGGGTGAAGTGCAACGGCGGGATAATCTGCGAAAACGCAACGGCGGAACAAGGCTCGGCGGTCTATGAGGACGGAGTGCTCGGCTGCGGCTCGGTCCTCGGCGCTGACAGCGTTATAGAACCCGCCGTCAAGGTATGGGACAACAAGAGGATACCCGACGGAGTACAGCTTAAACAGGATATGAAGTACGGAAGGTCGCCGTCAAAGGAGCTTGACGAAAGCGGGGTGACGGGAGAGACAAATTCCGAGATAACCCCCGCTTTTATGACTATGCTGGGAAGCGCCGCCGCTTCGGTGTTCGGCGGGAACGTCATAGTTTCCTGCGGCTGCGGAAATGCGGCGGGCGTGCTGAAAGCGTGCTTCTGCGCAGGATATTCGGGAGCGGGCGGCAGAGTTATAGACTGCGGCGCAACGTCGCTTCCCGCCCTTGTTCATCTGAGCAGAATAATGAACGTCAAAGGGCTCGTTCATGCGGAGGTGTCCTCAAAAGCCAAGATAACAATGCTCAACAAGGCGGGGCTCCCTCTTACGAGAGTTCAGGAAAGGAAGCTTGAAGCGGCGCTCGGCAGAGGAGACTACCGAAGCGCGGAATGGGACGGATTCGGAGAGATAAAGGCTTTCAGGAACGCTTCCCTGCTTTATTCGGGAATGCTTGAGGCGGCAAGCGACTTTGCTTCAAGATACAACGTAATAGTGAGCTGCAACAATCCGCTGGTCACAGCGGCGGCTGACGCGCCTTTCAGAAAGATAAGCAACCCGAAGGGCGAGAACCTGACGGTAAACGTGAGCAGGGACGGCACAAAGGCCGAGCTTTTTGTAAGCGACGATGAAAAAGCGGACTATACAAAGCTTGTGACGGTCGTGGGACGGGAGCTTATGCAAAAAGGCTTTGACGTGGCGGTGCCGCTGGAATTTCCGTCGGTCATGGAAGAGGCGGCAAAAAGCACAGGTCGGTCGGTCTATCGCTTTTATCGCTGTACCAACGACAACAGCGATAAAAAAGCAAGGGAGCTTGCGGCGGCGCAGCCGTTCCTGAACGACGGGATCGTATTGGCGCTGAATGCGCTGGAGATAATCGCCAAGTCGTATATGACGCTGGGGAGATTTCTGGAGAGCATACCTGAGCTTGCAACGGAAAACAGGTTTTTAAAGGTGGACTGCCCGCCTCAGAGGATCCTCGGAAAACTTTCCGAAAACGGTGGCGGCATTTCCGAGGGGATATTCATGGGCGAAGAGGGGAACAGAGTGCTTGTACGCTCAAACAGACGAGGAGACGGTCTTTATATGTACGCGGAAAGCTTTTCTCAGGAATCCGCAAAGGCGCTTTGCGACGATATTGAAAAAAAGATAAGAGAGATCATGAAAAAATAAAATGCGGACAAATGTCAGTTTGGGGCGTTATAAAGGGCTTTTCCGAAAAACAGGACGGATTTTTCTTGACAATCGGAAAGAATTGGTATATACTAAAATAGTATTTCTATGTAATTAAAGCGTTCGCGCTTATATAAGAATAAAACAAAACAGAAAAATTGCGGAAGCGGTACTTTCTTCCATTCGATCTACCGTGAGCGGGCGCTTGTGGACGGCGTGCCGCAGCTTCTGCGGACGAAAGGAACATCTATGCCGAAAAACAACTCTTTTATTCCCAACTTCAGAGGGAAAAACGAGGCTTCTGCCGATAAAAGCGGCAAGCCGCGCCGAAAGTGGACAAAAAACAGCGGAGACGCCCAGCACAAGCCTGCCGCCGCGCAGAAAACGGCTTCTCCCGCGAAGCAGCAGCCTGTAAAAAAAGCCGTAAAAAAAGCGGCGCCCGAACAGAAAAAACTGCCTGAAAAGAAAACTGTGGAAAAAAGACCTCAGCCGATCCAAAGACGCTCCTCAAACATGAAGACTACTCCGCTTAAAATATTTGCATTAGGCGGTCTTAACGAGATAGGAAAAAATATTTACGTTTACGAATGCGCAAATGATATTTTTGTTATAGACTGCGGTCTGGCGTTTCCCGATGAGGAAATGCCCGGAGTGGATTCGGTCATTCCCGATTTCACCTATCTTGAAAAGAACAAAGACAGAGTGAGAGGTATCGTGCTGACCCACGGGCATGAGGATCACATAGGGAGCCTGCCATATCTGCTGAAAAAGGTAAACGTGCCTGTATACGGCACAAGGCTGACCCTCGGTCTTGTTGAGGGAAAGCTCAAAGAACACGGTATCCTTGCTTCGTCTCATCTTATAACGGTGAAGCCGAGAGATACCGTAAAGCTTGGCTGCATGAGCGCAGAATTCATAAGAGTGAACCACTCCATTCCCGATGCCTGCGCCATAGCCGTGCATACTCCTGCGGGAGTCGTGGTGCATACGGGAGATTTCAAGATAGACTACACTCCTATTGAGGGAGGAATAATAGATATAGCACGCTTCGGCGAGCTTGGCAACAAGGGCGTACTGGCGCTTCTTTCCGAAAGCACGAACGCTGAGCGCCCCGGCTACACAATGTCGGAAAGCACGGTGGGAAACAGTTTCAAAAATATCTTCAATCAGGCGGAGGGGCGCAGGATAATCGTAGCTTCCTTCTCCAGCAATATCCACCGCATACAGCAGATAGTGGACAATGCCGCCATGCAGGGCAGAAAAGTGGCGGTAAGCGGCAGGAGCATGCTCAACGTTATACAGACGGCGATAGAGCTGAACTATATCCATCTGCCTGAGGATATGCTGATAGATATTGAGCAGATAAAGAAATATCCTCCTGAAAAACTGGTCATCGTCACTACGGGAAGCCAGGGGGAGCCGCTTTCCGCTCTTACAAGAATGGCGAACAACGAACACAGGCAAGTGGTCATTACCCCCAACGACCTTATCATAATCTCCGCTACGCCTATCCCCGGCAACGAAAAGCTGGTGGGCAACGTGGTGAACGACCTTATGAAGCTGGGCGCCGATGTGGTGTACGAAAAAATGTACGACGTCCATGTTTCGGGTCACGCCTGTCAGGAAGAGCTTAAAATGATGATCTCCCTGACTAAGCCGAAGTATTTCGTACCGATACACGGGGAATACAAGCACCTTAAAAAGCACGCAATGCTTGCGGTAAAAATGGGTATTCCCGAAAAAAACATCTTTATCGCGGATATAGGTCAGGTGCTTGAAACGAACAATGTCAGCATGAAGTTCGCGGGGACCGTTCCTGCGGGACGCATACTCGTTGACGGTCTCGGCGTGGGCGACGTAGGCTCAGTCGTGCTCAGGGACAGAAAACACCTTGCGGAGGACGGACTTATCATTGTTGCCGCCGCAGTGAAAAAATCAGGCGCGATAGTTTCAGGTCCCGATATCGTTTCAAGAGGATTTGTATATGTAAAAGAATCCGAAAAGCTTATGGACGACGCAAAGGCGATAGCAAGGAAAACGCTTGAAGAGCAGCTCAAAGGCAGCAGCGTAAGGGAATGGGGCAGCATAAAGCCTGCTCTGCGCGACGCATTGAGCAGCTTCATATATCAGCAAACAAAAAGAAGTCCCATGATACTCCCTGTCATAATGGAGGTTTAAGGATTTTACCCGAAAGGCAGATCATTCGATGAAAAATTATTTTCGCGACGGCGGTCTGGTCGTCTCAATTGTCGCGCTTATAGCTCTGCTGCTGTTCATGTCGGTGGTGACGTTTAACTACTCGCCCGATATGTTCTGGATAATCGCGCCCTTTATCGTGCTTGTGTCAGGCTTTGCAATAGGAAAACTGATACAGGTCACAAGACGGAATTTTCAGTATTCCGCCCTCATAAACGATCAGATAACGCAGGAAAACAAGCTTTCGCTGTACAGTCTGCCGATGAGCGTAGTTATCACGGACAATCTCAAAAAGATAATATGGTTCAACAAGGGCTTTGCGGAGGCATTTACCGACGACGCGGTATACGGCGGCTCGTTTGACGCTATAACGGCGCTCCCGCTGGAAAGCTTCATGTCGGAAAACGGCGCGGAAATAAGGTACAAGGACAGATATTACCGCGTTTATATCAATGTTCCCGCCGATGAGAACGAACCTGATATTTTTCTGATATACCTCAACGATATAACGGATTTTGTAAGGATACAGACGGAGCAGAAGCTTTCTCATCCCGTTGTTATGCTGATAATGATAGACAGCTTTGACGAGCTGTTCGGAAGCAGCCTCGAAAGCGAAACGGCTCATGTTACGGTACAGATAGACAGGCTGTTAGAGGATTTTATCGCGGAGACCACAGGCATACTGCGAAAACAGACAAGAGACCGATTCTGGGCTGTCATTGAGGAAAGGCATGTGGCAAAGCTTATCGAGGGAAAGGTAAAGCTTCTGGACAAGGCGAGAGAGATACAGGTGAACGACCGAATGAACGTTACTCTCTCGATAGGTATAGGAAGGACAGCCGATACAATTTCCGAGAGCGAAGCCTATGCAAAGCAGGCGCTGGAAATGGCGCAGGGACGCGGAGGCGACCAGGCGGCTATCAAAACGGTGTCGGGCTTTGAGTTTTACGGCGGCGTTTCCAAAGGAGTGGAAAGAGCTAACAAGGTCAAGGCGAGGATCATCGCAAATCAGCTCATACAGCTTGTGGAAAATGCCGATAAGGTCTACATAATGGGTCATAAGTTCAGCGATCTGGACAGCGTCGGCTCATCGGTAGGTCTTGCCTGCGCTATAAGAAATCTCGGACGGCAGGCGGAGGTCGTGGTAAACAGCACCTCTTCCCTCAGCACTCAGCTTATAGACAGGCTCAAGGCTGCGGAGGATCCGAAGGTCCCGCTGTTTATCCAGCCGCAGCAGGCGGTCGAAAATATTACGGAGCAGTCGCTGCTCATAATTACGGATACGCATAACCCGCTCATGCTCGAAAGTCAGGAGCTTCATTCAAAGGCAAAACAGCTCGTTATCATCGACCATCACAGAAGAACGGTGAATTATATAGACAACTCGCTTATATTCTACCACGAGCCTTACGCTTCATCGGCTTCGGAGATGGTGACGGAGCTTCTCGGATACTTCGGCAAGGCGGGCAGAATAACCGCTTCACAGGCGGAAGCGCTTTTGTCGGGGATCATGCTGGATACCAAAAACTTCACGATAAAGACAGGAGTCAGAACATTCGAGGCGGCGGCGTTCCTGAGAAAGCTGGGCGCAGATACGGTGAATGTAAAGGCGCTGTTCGCAAATTCCATAGAAAATTACAGGCAGAAAGCGGCTTTGGTCTCAAAGGCAAATATCTACAAGCGCTGCGCTATTGCAAGCACAACGATATTCAGCCCCGAAATGCGCCTCATCGCGCCTCAGGCGGCAGACGAGCTTCTCAGCATTGAGAATGTTGACGCTTCCTTTGTTTACTACAAGAGCGGCGGGGACGAAATATATATAAGCGCAAGGTCAATGGGCGCGCTGAATGTTCAGATAGTTATGGAATATCTGGGCGGAGGCGGTCATCAGACAATGGCGGGCGCTCAGCTCAAGGACGTTTCTCTTGAAGAAGCGGGAGCAAGGGTCAAGGAAGCTATCGACAAATACTACGAAAGTCTAAGCTGAAAATAAAACTCCAACGAAAGGCAGGACATAAAAATGAAGGTAATACTTATCGAAGATGTAAAAGGAACAGGAAAAAAAGGCGAAATAAAGGAAGTTAAAGACGGCTATGCACGCAACTGCCTTATCGCCAAAAAGCTGGCGGTAGAGGCTACTCCTCAGAACATGAATATGCTGGAAGGACAAAAGGCTTCCGCACAGCACAAGATAGACGTTGAGATATCAAATGCAAAAGCGGTGGCTGAAAAGCTTGAGGGCAAGACTGTAAAGATAATCGGAAAAGGCGGCACAAGCGGAAAACTGTTTGGTTCCGTTACGGGAAAGGATATTTCCCTGCAAATAAAAAAACAGTTCGGTCTTGACGTTGACAAGAGGAAGCTGGCGCTTGACAGCGAGATAAAGACATTCGGCGCTTTCGGAGCTGAAGCAAGGCTTTACAACGGTGTTACCGCCAAGTTCACCGTTATGGTGGAGGAAGCTCAGGAATAATTTTAAGGAGCAATTTTATGGCAGTCATGGATTTGTCGGAGTTAAATCTTCCTTTTAACCTTGACGCAGAGCAGTCGGTGCTGGGCTGTATGCTGGTGGATCCCGATTCGGTCAATGCGGTCACGGAAAAGCTTCACCCCGAACATTTCAAGGTGCAGCTCCACAGCGATATTTACTCCGCAATATACCAAATGAATATATCAGGACAGCAGATAGATATAGTCACTGTAATGGAAACGACGGTAAGGCACGGCGTATTTGAAAACAGCGACGAAGCGAAAAGCTATCTTCTGAAGCTGGCGGAAGCGGCGATAACCCCGTCGGGCATCGACAGCTACATCTCCATAATCAAGGACAAGTATCAGGTGCGGCAGCTCATGACCGTGTCAAAGGAGATATTTGACCTTGCTTCGGCGGGAACGGAGGAAACAAACGCTCTGCTCGACCTTGCGGAAAAGAAAATATTCGATATACGGGACAGCAGAGAGACCAACGGGCTGACTCATATAGGTACTCTAATGAAAATGCAGCTCGATACTCTGGCGGAAGCGTCGGAAAATCCCGAATCCACGGGAAGCGGCGGACTTAAAACCTCCTATGAAAAGCTGGATAAGATAACCTTCGGGCTGAACCCCTCCGACCTTATAATCCTTGCCGCACGTCCCGGCATGGGCAAAACCTCGTTTGCGACAAATATAGCGGCAAATGTAGGCAAAAAATATCCCGACAGAAAGATCTGCATTTTTTCTCTTGAAATGTCAAAAGAGCAGATCGCCGCGCGTATCCTTTCAAGCGAGGCAAGAGTCACCTCGGAGCAGATGAGGACGGGAAACATTCCCGCCGCAAAGTGGAGCGATATCGGTCAGGCGGTGGACGTGCTTTCAAGGGTGGGGATATACATTGACGACACTGCGGGGATATCTATCGCGGAAATGAAGGCAAAGCTCAGGAGAATGAAAAATCTGGGGCTTGTGATAATAGATTATTTGCAGCTCATGTCCACGGGACGCAGGGACGGGAACCGCGTAGCCGAGATATCGGAGATAACAAGAAACCTCAAGCTGATGGCAAAGGAGCTGAACGTCCCTGTCATAACTTTGTCGCAGCTTTCAAGAGAAGCTGAAAAACGCACCGAAAGGCAGCCTATGCTGTCCGACCTGCGTGATTCGGGCTCCATTGAGCAGGACGCGGATATAGTTTTGTTTCTGTACAGAGACAGTTACTACAACAAGGAATCTCAGTACCCCGGCGACTGCGACTGCATAATCGCCAAAAACCGCCACGGCGAGACGGGAACGGTAAAGATGTACTGGAACGGTCAGTATACAAAATTCAACGAGTACGACAATGTGCATAACGGATAAAATAAGAGAAAAACTCCTTGACGCGGTAAAAAGATACGATATGCTGAAAAGCGGCGATAATGCGGTAGTCGCTTTAAGCGGCGGAGCCGACAGCGTGACTTTGCTCCACGGGCTGAAATCGCTGGAGGATGAGCTTGGGATAAAGGTCTATGCCTGCCATGTCAATCACAATTTACGCGGCGAGGAAAGCGACGGCGACGAAGCGTATGTACGCGGACTGTGCAAAGAGATGAATGTCCCGCTTGAAGTGTTTTCGGTAGATGTAAAAGGCTCGGTAAAGAAACACGAAAGCATTGAGGAACGGGCAAGGGAGCTGAGATACGAAGCTTTCGCGGCGGCGGCGGAAAAGTTCGGCGCAAAGGTCGCTACGGCGCACAACGCCTGTGACAACGCGGAAACGGTGCTTTTGAACATGCTTAGAGGCACGGGTCTGAAAGGTCTTTGCGGAATACCGCCAAAAAGGGACTATCTTATAAGACCGCTCATCTTTTGCGCAAGAGAAGAGATAGAAGCTTACTGCAAGGAAAATAAGCTGAAGTTCGTGACTGACAAAACAAATTTTTCCACCGCTTATACAAGAAATAAGATACGGATAGAGCTTATGCCGAAGCTTCTTGAAATAAATCCCTCCTTTTACGAGGGGGTAGGAAGAATGACTTCTGCGCTTACCGAGGACAGCCTGTATCTCGAAGAACAAGCCGCAAATGCGTTGAAAGACGCACGTCTCGAATACGGAAAATATTCCTCCGAAAAGCTGAAAATTTTGCCTGAGCCGCTGTTCCACCGCGCCATTTCACTTATACTGAGGGAAAGGGACGTTGAGCCGAGCGCGCTTAGAATAAACGGTTTCGCTGAAATAATATCGGCGGGAACGGGCAAAATCAATATTGAGAAAAATAAATTTGCCTGCGTCAAAAAAGGCGTGGCGGAAATTATGATAATTCCCCAGAAATATCGGAAAAAAAACACATGAATTTCATTTTTCGATTTGCTTTTTTTGCGGTGATATGATATAATAACCTCAAACGGTTTAAAGAGGAAAATTTTTATTAAAAAGTTTGAGAACATTTTAACGGTTCAGAGGTATCGCATTTTGCGAGACAAAATGCTCTTTTTATGTTATAATAACCTCAAACAGTTTAAAGAGGAAAATTTTTATTAAAAAGTTTGAGAACATTTTAACTTTTTAAGGTATCGCATTTTGCGAGACAAAATGCTCTGCTTATGTTATAATAACCTCAAACAGATTAAAGAGGAAAATATTATTTTGATGTTTGAGAACATTTTAACTTTTTAAGGTATCGCATTTTGCAAAGCAAAATGCTCTGCTTATGTTATAATAACCTCAAACGGCTTAAAGAGGAATAATTTTATTATAATGTTTGAGAACATTGTAACGGTTCAGAGGAATCGCATTTGCTTCGCAAAAAACTCTTTTTTAATAATATACACTTGACTAAAAAATATATTTAATATCTTCCGATATACGGCAAATATCCTTTTATTTATGTGTTGAAAAAGAAAGGCGGAAATCCATGCAGAAAAAAACAAGAGGAACTCTCATTTACATTCTTATAATTATCTTGCTTGTAATCGGGCTTATCTCGATACTCAGGTCCGTTACTCCCAGAGCTGAGGTCGAATCCTATTCCTCGATCATGGAGCATTTCGACAAGCTTGAGGTGTCTTCGTATACTCTCGACCTTAATTCGGGAAAACTGGAATATGTTCTTGAGGGAGAAACGAATGAACGCGTCTACTTTGTTCCTTATGTAAGTCTGTTCATAAACGACCTTTACGGCAATTTTGACGGGGAGAGCTACCGCGACCGCTACAACGCCGCTCACCCTGACGAGCCGTTGGTAGAAGACTATATCGCCGTATCTGACAACTCCTTCCTTGCAACTTTCCTGCCCTATCTTCTGCTGATAGCGCTTATGGTGGGATTTACCTTCATTATTATGAGGCAAGCCTCAGGCGGCGGAAGAATGAACCAGTTCTCAAAAGCCAATACCCGCAATCAGCCTTCAGGCGGGAAAAAAGTCACGTTTGAAGACGTAGCAGGCGCCGATGAGGAAAAGGCGGAGCTGGCGGAGATAGTGGACTTCCTCAAAAATCCGCGCAAATATCAGGACATAGGCGCTCATGTGCCTAAGGGCGTGCTGCTCATGGGACCTCCCGGTACAGGTAAAACACTGCTGGCAAAAGCTGTGGCAGGTGAAGCGAACGTTCCTTTCTTCTCAATAAGCGGTTCGGACTTCGTTGAAATGTTCGTAGGTGTGGGCGCTTCCCGTGTAAGAGATCTGTTCGATCAGGCGAAAAAGCATACGCCTTCCATTATTTTCATAGATGAGATAGACGCAGTGGGACGTCAGAGAGGCGCAGGTCTCGGCGGCGGTCACGACGAACGCGAGCAGACGCTGAACCAACTGCTTGTGGAAATGGACGGCTTCTCCGAAAATCAGGGAATAATCATTATCGCCGCTACAAACAGGCGCGATATTCTCGACCCTGCTCTGCTTCGTCCCGGACGCTTTGACAGACAGATAGTCGTAAATTATCCCGACGTAAAAGGACGCGAGGCTATTCTTAAAGTCCATACAAGAAACAAAAAGCTGGCTCCCGACGTTGACTTGTCAACTATTGCCAGATCCACTGCGGGATTTACGGGCGCAGACCTTGAAAACCTTGTGAACGAAGCCGCTCTGCTTGCCGCAAGAGCCAACAGGAGAGCTGTTACAGAAGAAGATATCGAGGAAGCTACGATAAAAGTAGTAGCAGGTCCTGAAAAGAAATCCAGAGTTGTCACAGAAAAGGAACGCAGGCTCACCGCTTATCATGAATCGGGTCACGCGATATGCACTTACTACTGCCCTTCTCAGGACAAGGTGCATCAGGTCTCGATAATCCCCAGAGGAATGGCGGGCGGATACACGATGTCCCTTCCCGAGCATGACAGGAGCTTTGTAAGCAAAACACAGATGGAAGAAAATATCGTTACGCTCCTTGGCGGCCGCGTAGCGGAAAAAATAATCCTTGACGATATATCCACAGGCGCATCAAACGATATAGAACGCGCTACGAATATCGCCCGCAGCATGGTGACAAGATACGGCTTCAGCGAAAAGCTGGGTCCCGTAGTATACGGTCACGACGAAGCGGAGGTGTTCCTTGGCAGAGACTATTCACAGGGCAGGAACTACTCCGAAAATATCGCCGCAGAGATAGACTCAGAGATACGCGAGCTTATCGAAACAGGCTACGAAAGGGCAAAGGATATTCTTGAAGGGCATAAAGATCAGCTCCATATGCTGGCTAAATACCTGTTGAAGCATGAAAAGATAGACGGCGCCGAATTTGAACGGCTGATGAAAAAGCCTGTCATCTGGTCCGAGTCGGAGGTAATTCTCCCTGAAGAAACCGAAAGCGCGGATAAACCTGAGACTGACATTCAGCCTGAGGTCACCCCCGAAGCTCCTCCCGAAGCGGAAAATCCCGGCGGAATAACAAAATAAAAACAAAACTGCGTTTCGGCTGTCGAAGCGCAGTTTTTCCGTACATCGGTTTTCTTGACAAAGACGACTTTTTGTGCTAATATAAGACATAGAATGAACTTTCGGGAGGATACTTAAATGGCAAAGACCTGTCAGAACTGCGGAAATGTTTTTGAGGATTCCGCAAACATATGCCCTCGCTGCGGTATGCAGTATGTGCAGCCCCAGTACGATCAGCAGCAATATCAGCCTTATCAGCAGCCGACATATCAACAGCCGACTTATCAGCCGTATCAGCAGCAGTACGCTGAACAGCCGATGACTCTGGGTCAATGGGTGGGAACGATACTGCTCACTCAATGTCTCGGAATAATCAGCATAATTCTCCTTTTTGTCTGGGCTTTCAGCGACAGCACTCCAACGTCCAAGAAAAATTACTGCCGTGCGATGCTCATTTTTGAAGCAATAATGATAGGCGTTGTGATACTTATGATGATAATGATCTTTTCACTTGCGGGAACGGCAGCAGGACTTGGAAATATATCGTATTAAAAAACGGCGGCTTTGTGAAAACAAAGCCGCTGATTTTTATTCGTCCGTTCCGACCTGAGCGCCGTCTACGTTAAGAGTTCCCGAAAGAATGGTGACTTTTACGGTATGAAGCGCGTTTTCAAGACCGCTGAAGCCGCAGAAGATCTCGCGGTCGCCGCTTGACGGGAGCTGTTTTTCTTCAGGCTCATTCCCGTCAAGAGAGATTGCTGTCAGGCATTGTTCCTCATTCCTGCCGAAGATACCGCAGGAGCTTCCGAAAAATGAAAAGCGGAAAGAACCGCTTTCCGACGAAGAAACCGTTCGCTTATAGGAGCGGAAACTGCTCATAAGCTCGTGTTTCCACTCGCCCTGATACTCGAAGCAACTGTCGGTATCGTCAAAACGCGTGACGTATGGAGATTCACCTATCGGAAGGATATTTACAAAACTGAAGCAATTGTTGTTGTAAGAGCTGTAAAGGGCGGCTCTGCCTGCGCTTATCAGCGCGCCGCCGTCGGTATGAAAAAGAATGTTCCTGCCGTTTATGAAGGCGTTCACTTCCCTGCCTACGGCGGTCATTTTAAGGAGAGCGTTTCGGTCCTCAACGGGATAACTGCCGCTTAAAAGCACATCGGAATTACGGCGGAACTCCCATTTTCCGCTTTCGTACAAAAGGAGCGAATAGCCGCTCACGCTGACAGAAGCAAGACTGTAACGAAGTCCTATGCCGATAAAATTTTCGTCGGGCGCTGAGCTTTCCGAAAGGGTGACCTGCGAGGAAAACTCATAATCGTTCCAGCGGTCGTCGCCGAAGTTTGTGGTGGGAAGCGGGGTAAAGCCCCACTCCATAGACTTTGTTTCAGGAGTTATCATCTGCATGAGGACGTTACTGCTATTTACCTGACGCACCTCAAAGGCGCCGCCCTGATCGGTGGTGTAGCGGGGAGCATTGCCTCTTGAAGAAAGGTAATCCCTGACATGCTCCGAATAGGTGAAATCGTCTTTATAAGGGAGCGGAAGGATACGGGAGACCTGCTTTTCAAACACAGGCGGGATGGTGTCAACAGTAGATACTGTAAGGAGCGAGAAGGGCTTCAGCACAATGCTGAAGCTTCCTTTTTCGGGAATAACGGCGCCGATCTTCCTGAAATAGTTTTCATCAAAAGCACCGCCGTCATTTCCCCTTGTTTCCCATAAATTCAAGGGAGAATTTTTCAGCCCTGTCACTTCAAAATCATATTTTGCCGCTTCGGCGGTCGGATTTACAAGAAATATGCTGTAATCGCCGCTTACCTCGTCGTAAGCGGTCATAGCAGCGTGCTTTGCGTTTACTATCGCGTGACCGTCGCCGCCCTTTTCCCCGTCGCAGAAGCAGGCGCTGTCACAGAATTGCCAGCCCTTTTTGAAAAAGCGGGACAAGTGGAGCGCCATATAATAACCGCTGTTTACCTCGTAAAAGCCGCTCCACGGTTCGGCGGCGGTGATAAGCTGCTTATGGCAGTAGGTCACGCCGTCGTAATAGGCGGAAACTGCGGGCTGGTACTCGTAAAGCGTCATTTGTCCGCAAGGATACATGGCGGCGATACGGCAGGAAATGTCCAATATGCCGTTTATCCCTGTAAGGCCGCAGCCGTCAAAACGGCTCACGCCCTCAGCGAAGGTCATCGGCGCGCTTCCTTCGGAAAACCATACTTCCTTTCCGTATTCTTTGGAAAGGGCGATCACTTCCTCTGAGGCATGGCTCGTGTAGTGAGAGCCGATTATATCCACCGCGTTTCTGAGTTCCTCGTCACACATCATTTGCCCGCCGATGGACCACGCGTTTTCCTCGTCGGCGGCAACTATTTTTATCTTTGTGAAATCATAGGGACGGTCATGCTCCGATCTCAGCCTGCGGGCAAAATATTTTATCCACTCGGCTTCCACCTCGCGCTCGTTTCGGTTTACGCTTACATAGTCGAATTTCAGACCAAACATTTCATACGCTTCGGTGAGATTTTCCATGTACCACTCATAACGGGCGGCGTATACGTCGGAGGCGTTTGTTACCCACGCGGGTTCGCTCCAATAAAGCATATCAAGGGCAAGATCGGGGTTTATCTTCTTTGCGTCGGCGGCTATGATAAATCCTGCGCCGCGGGTAACGACGGTCTTTTCATCGGCGTATCTTTTTACACACGGTTCGGTGCCTGAGGAAGAATTTATGTCAGAGCCCATTTCAAGCTTTAAATGCACCGTTCCCATTCCCCTTTCGTCAGGAGCAAAAAGAAGGGTCATTATCTCGCTGTACTTTTCGGGGTTTTCATACTTATAATCAAGAAGAAGGCGGGAAGAGCCGTTCCCGCTTATAATGCCCGCTCCGCGGTAATGCGCCGCAGAAGGCGTTCTTTTGACGGTAACTGTCATGCATGACCTCGCTTATTATGTTTCGTTTCCTGCAAACTGGGTCTGATAAAGCTGATAATATTTTCCGCGCTTTGCGATAAGCTCCTCGTGGTTTCCGCTTTCGGCAACTACTCCTGCGTCTATCACAACGATCATATCGGCGTCCTGTATCGTTGAAAGACGGTGAGCGATTATCAAAGAAGTGCGGTTTTTCATAAGGGCGACCATAGCCGATTGTATGTTCATTTCCGTCCTTGTGTCGACGCTCGACGTGGCTTCGTCAAGAATAAGTATCTTCGGGTCGGCAAGCACCGCCCTTGCGATCGTAAGGAGCTGGCGCTGACCCTGCGACAGATTGGAGCCGCCCTCGGAAAGCTTGGTCTGATAGCCGTCGGGCAGGCGCTCGATAAACTCGTCGGCGTTGGCGTGAGCGGCAGCGGCTTTTATTTCATCAAGCGCGGCATTTTCTCTGCCGTAGCGGATATTGTCCTCTATGGTACCCGAAAACAGAACGGTATCCTGAAGCACGATAGCTATGGATCTTCTAAGCGCGTCCTTGGGAATATCATACAGGTCATAACCGTCAACGGTTATGCTTCCGCCGTCTATTTCATAAAAACGGGTGAGCAGGTTCACCACCGTGGTTTTTCCCGAACCTGTCGCACCGACTATCGCTATCTTCTGACCGGGCTCCACTTTAAGGTCAAAGTCTTTCAATACAGGTTCCCCTTCGACATAGCCGAATTTTACGTCCTTAAAGCAAAGGGCGCCTTTTACTTTTTCTGGTGAAAAATCGGCGGTGCCAAAGTCGGGCTCCTTTTCAGCCTCCATTACTTCAAAAATGCGCTCAGCGCCTGCGATGGCGGTCTGTATATTGGCATACTGGTTGGCTATCTCGTTTATAGGGCGGGAAAATTGCTTTGAATAAAGTATGAACGCCTGTATCGTTCCTACGGTTATAAGGCCCTGTATGCTGAACCAGCCGCCGAATGCGGCGATAAGCACAAAACTGAAGTTTGAGATGCAGTTCATAAGAGGTCCCATCATGCCGCCGCATATCTGCGCCTTTATGCCGCATTTGCGAAGCTTGTCGCTCAGCTCTCCGAACTCTTTGACTGCGTCCTTCTCTTTTGAATAGGATACAACGGTGCGGTATCCCGTCACCATTTCTTCTACATGACCGTTTATTTTTCCCAGCAATATCTGCTGTCTCAGAAAATATTTGCGCATGAATTTTGTCATTATGCTCGATACAACAATAGTAAGCACGATAGTCACCAGAGAGATGAGCGTCAGCAGCGGCGAATAGGTGAGCATTATCACAAATGAGCCGATGACCGTCAGTACGCCTGAAATAAGCGAGCCTATGGACTGAGAGACGGTATTTGAAATATTTTCAACGTCGTTTGTCATTCGGCTCATAAGATCGCCGTGCTTATGAGTGTCAAAATATTTTATAGGCAGGCGGACAAGGTTTTCAAACAGGTCGTGACGCATGGTCTTTACAGTAAACTGAGAGAGCCTTGCGGAAAATATGCCCTGAAGGTAAGTGAATACGGAAGAAAGTGCGTAAACTACCGCCAGAATTATAAGGTTGCTGAAAAGTCCCTGCATATCCACAGTCAGGTGACCGTCAGTGACGGTTATGCAGTCTATCGCCACCTGCTGTATCATCGGGGCGGCAAGTCCCAGAACCGTTATTATGAGCATTACGCCCAGAAGAGAGAAGAAAAGATATTTGCTTTTTCCTATGTAAGTCAGCAGCTTTTTCAGCGTCTGCATTCCGTTCTGAGGCTTTTCCATGGTTATTCTCGCGCCATGAGGTCCTCCCGGCCCACGGGTCAGTCCCTTGGGACCGAGCTGAGGTTCAGCCATATCAGTTCATCTCCTTTCGTTCAGAAAGGAAAAAATAGTGAAGATCTCTCATACTTCGTCCCCTTCCCCGTTCTTTACCTGTGAACGGTATATCTCCTGATAAACCCCGCAGGTTTTAAGCAGCTGCTCATGAGTTCCCACTGCGGCAAGCCGCCCGTGGTCAAGAACGGCTATGCGGTCGCAGCTCTTGACCGACGCTATTCTTTGTGCTATTATAATAAGAGTGGTTTCGGAAAAATGCTCATTTATGCCGTTTCTGAGCCTTGCCTCCGTGCCCAGATCCAAGGCGGATGTGGAGTCGTCAAGAATAAGTATCTCAGGCTTTTTCAAAAGCGCTCTCGCAATAGAGAGGCGCTGCTTCTGACCGCCTGACAAGGACGCGCCCTTTTCGGCGATCATACCGTTGTAACCGTCAGGCATCTCGGAGATGAACTCGTCGGCGCAGGCTATCTCAGCGGCAGTTTTCACCTCTTCGTCGGAGGCGGTCTTGTCGCCCCAGCGTATATTATCTGCAGCGCTTCCTGAGAAAAGCTCGCTTTTCTGAAGCACAACGGCGACTTTGTTTCTAAGCTCCTCAAGCGAGCAGTCCCGCACATCTACGCCGTCAACAAGGACCTGCCCTTCAACAGGGTCGTAAAAACGCGGTATAAGGCTTATAAGAGAAGTTTTTCCCGAACCTGTCGCACCTAAGACAGCAATACTTTCTCCCTTTTTTATGTCAAGGGAAAGATCTGCTATTACAGGTGTTCCCGAAGAGCCGGGATATGAAAACGTTACGTTTCTGAAGGAAACGGTACCTGTTTCGCTGCCGAACTGAGATGAGCCGCTTTTTATGATAGGCTCGGTCTCCAGCACCTCGTTTATGCGCCTTGCGGAAGCGGAAGCCCTTGAAACGGTCTGGAACATCATGGACAGCATCATTATTCCGTGAAGTATCTGAGTCAGATAGGTTATTGCCGCCATAACCTCGCCTACCTGCATTTCCTGCGCTTCGACCTGCCAGCCGCCCAGCCATATCACAGCGATAACGGAAAGGTTCATCACTATCATCAGAAGCGGCTGAAGGACCGCGTTCAGCTTCATTACGCTGAGATTTGCCTCCATAAGACTTGTGTTGGCGTCGTTAAAGCGGTCGGATTCATATTTTTCACGGACGTAAGCTTTTACCACCCTTGCGCCTGTGACGTTTTCCTGCATAACCGAGTTCACCGTGTCCATTCTTTTTGCGGTGACGGAATAAAGAGGCGTCGCTTTACGCATTATAAGAATGACGATAACTGCCTCAACAGGAAGCGCGACAGTTATGACAAGTCCGAAGTTCACGTTCAGGGTCAGCATCATGATAATTCCGCCGATAAACATTATCGACTGCCTTACGAACATACGAAGCGCAAAATCAACAAGCTGCTGCACGGCGGTTATGTCGGTAGTAAGGCGGGTCACGAGCGAACCTGTGGTAAATTTATCGGTCTGCTGGAGAGAAAGGCTCATAACACGTCTGAACACATCTTCACGCAGGTCTTTGGCAAAGCCCTGTGAAGCGCAGCCGCTGAACGCCGACGACGCAACGCCGCAGGCTCCGCCGATTATTATAAGGATAAGCATGATAACGCCCGTCCTTATTATAAGCTCCATATCCTGTCCCAAAACGCCGTTATCCACTATTTCGGACATAAGCTTGGGCTGGAAAAGGTCGACCATGACTTCTCCCACCATTGAAAGAGGCGTCAGGAGAGCAAAAATAAGATAAGGTTTAAGATATTTTATAAGCTTCAATATTGTTTCACTTCCCTGTAAAATAATTCATGAAAATATTCCCGTATGACAATGCTTCTGAAGCGCGGGACAGATATACGATCCCGAATACTTTGTTTAAGCTGTACTTTAATTATAATTATAAATCCTTTTTTTATTTGTGTCAACCTCAGACGGGGAATAAAGGCAAAGCCGCTCAAGATAAGCTTTTCGCGGTTTCTCCCACGGAATTTCCGAAAATTTTAAAAAAATTTTTTTAAAATTTGTAACCTTTTCGGTTTTTAAACGGTGTTAACAGTAAAGGGAAAAATTCGGGATTTTCCAATATAACTTCAAAGGAAATCATAATGATGAAAGAAAAAATACGGCAAATATTCATATGCGTCGCCTGGTCGCTTCTGGACGGATTTATCGTTGCTTCGGCACTCACCCTTTCTTTCGCTTCCGACCATGAAAGCAACATATACTATATTCAGTCGGCGCCTGAGATAAACAGTCTTATGCTCGTATGCGTGACTATGATAGTGTGGGCGGTGCTGTTTTTCATTTTCTCGTACAGGAAAAATCTGATTAAACCGATAACGCCGCTTTGTATGCTGTTTTTCTCAGTATGCATACTCAGCCGCGCAAATACGGTCCGTCCCTATATAACGCTTATACTTTGCGGGATAACTGTCGCGCTGATCTTTATAATGAAAGGAAAATTCCCCGATAAGCTGAAACTTACTGAAGGAAAAAGAGTTTATTTGATCGTCGGGATCGCTGCGGTGATCGTTACGGCGCAGGTTGCCGCAGGCACGATAGCAAGGCATTTCGCGTACAGCTCCTCTACTTTTGACCTCGGTATTTTTTCACAGATGTTTGAGTCGATGGCAACCGACCTTTCCCAGAATACGACTCTTGAGCGCGCTTACCCGCTTTCGCATTTTGCGGTGCATTTTTCTCCGATTTTTTATATACTGCTTCCCTTTTATATGATATTCAGAAATGTGGAATTTCTGCTGACAGCGCAGGCTGTTATCTGCTTTTCGGGAGTTATCCCCTTGCTGCTGCTCTGCAAAAAATGGAGATACGGCGAAACACTTACGCTGTTTATCAGCATGGCGTTCCTTTTATATCCTGCGTTTACCTGCGCCTGCTTTTACGATTTTCACGAAAATGCTTTTCTCACCCCGCTGATACTGTGGCTGCTGTATTTTGTAGAAAAAAGCAATACATGGGCGATGATGCTGTGCGGCGTTCTTCTTCTGTGCGTCAAAGAGGACGCAGGGATATACGTTGTCTTCTGCGGGCTGTACGCGCTTGCCGCCAAAAATAAAAGTAAAACGGACGGGTTCATACTTATCGGGCTTGGTATCGCGGGCTTCATCATCTCCGCTTCTGCAATAGAGCTTTACGGCGAAGGAATAAAGGTGTCGCGCTACTCGGTATATCTTAATCCAGGAGAAACCTCTCTGGCAAACGTGGTGATAAACGTTCTGAAAAATCCCGTATTTTTCCTGAGCCATGTGTTCAGCGAAGAAAAGATCCTGTTTTTCCTGCAAATGCTGGCTCCGTTACTGTTTATACCGCTGTTCAGCAGAAAGCTGTGCGACTGGATGCTTATCGTTCCTTTTATTCTTGTGAATGCCGCTTCAGACTACGTTTATCAGGCTGATATAAACTATCAGTATGTTTTCGGGACAGGCGCGCTGCTCATATTCCTGTTTGCGAAAAATATAAGGTATTGCAAAGGAAAGGGGAAAGTTGCTGTCGCCGCCGCTATGGCTACCGCCGTGTGCCTTGTGGGATTTTCCGCCCCGAAATTCAAGTTTATGTCAGACCTGTTTTACAACGAAAATGCCGCAGTCACAAGCGAAGCGCTGGACGAAATCCCGCGAGACGCGGTAATATACGCCTCCACCTATCTCACGCCGCACCTTTACAACTGCCCTAACGTATATATGTATCCGTCAATCTATAAGCTCGACGAAGATATAAGACCTGATTATATCTGCCTTGATACAAGAACAGGGCTTCTGCTGGAATACGATATGCTTGTTGACAGTTGGGAAAAACAGGGTTATACCGTGTTCAAGGATGCGGGATATGTGACGATACTTCAAAAGCCTGCCGAATAAATCCTTTAATGAAAAAAATTTCCTCACATAACGGGTCATGCGGGTGATATAATATTAACGCAAGGGCAAAAGTTCTTGCTAATACCGTTCAGGATAATAATGATCCATTTAATTTAAACGGAGGAATAAAAAGATGGCTAACAACAAGAATGGCAACAGAAACAATCCTGCTCTCAACTCTATCAAGATGCAGGCTGCCAATGAAGTAGGCGTGCCTCTGAAGGACGGCTACAACGGCGATCTTACCGCAAGACAGGTTGGTTCTGTCGGCGGTCAGATGGTCAAGAAAATGTCGCCCGTGCGAAAGATGACCTTCACCCGCGCCGACCGCAGACAGGACGGGCATATTGCACAGTATACTTACATAGTCGGGATAGAGGTGTGACGATAGGAATATAAAAATATGTTTCCCAATTTCAGAAAAAACTTGACTGACTGTATCGCTCTTGATATAGCTTTAACAGCTGAATGGAAACGGTACACTACATTGTTTTGTGATGCGTAAGTAGGCTATACTTTATAAAAAGGCACGGTGCTATGCCATTTTAGTGACATAGCACCGTGCTTATTTTTGTGAATGCCCTTACAATGAAGGTGATAAGAGTAAACAGTGAAAAGAGGATTATGAAAACATGCTGGGCTATCTCTACAAGTAGCTTGAAATAACTCATCCAGGAACTTCGGCGGCTGAAGAAACAGGCTAAAACAAAACACGGTTCATTTTGGACCGTGTTTTTATTTATATTTATAAATTTTATTCAACTTTTTTCCCGCATCTAAAGCAAAATGCAGCTTCTTTAGGAAGCTTATTTCCGCAATATGAGCAGAACTTGATATTCGGATCAAATCCTGTTTGGTCACGCTTGTTCATTTCTCTGCCTTCGCCTTTGAGTATATTTTCTGAACCGCAAAAATTGCATTTTACAATATCGCCGTTTTTTCCAAAAATGGATGCACCACAAGCAGAACACTTGGTAACAACAGTTTCATTAAAAGTAACGGGTACTTCTTTATAATAATATTCTCGTACTGTTACTTTTTCTTCTTGATTTTGCTGTTGCTTTTGTGGTTGCTGCTGATAAGAGGCAGTGTACCTGTTTGCGTTCACAACGTTTATTATCATATCCCGCCATTTATATGCTTCATTTTGCTCAGAAAAGCCAAAAAATTCTGTTCCATGTAAAAAAGAAATAATTAAAGAGCCTAATTCATTTTTGCCACTTGCTGAAACTTGCGGGGTATTATCAATAATCTTAATATTGTTTAATCCAAAAATTTTTTTGTCTTTTATTCCTCCCATAATTCCTTTTAGAGTTAAGACAAGATTTAAGTTGGTCAGCATCAATTCGTTGCTGTATACCTGAAAAAAACCGTTGCCGTATTTCACTGCTTTATTGATTAAAATAGCATATTCATTTGGCGGCAATCCATTGTTTGGCATATGTACCCTCCCACTGCTTTATCTGAATTTAATTATATCATAATAAGATTATAAAATCAACCCTTTTCAAAATCCAACCAAATATACTACACTATCACTATCTACACACCAACAAAATAAACTCCAAAAATGCGAATGAAAAACTCTACCTTTTGTGCCAGCCATTCTGGGTATTTTCGGATTTGAGCGGTTTTCCGCAGCATAAACAATTCATATATATTCCTCCCTTATGCTGACATTGCCTATCCCGTCCTTGCAGGCAACAAGCAGCAAGCCGAACCTGTCTTTAGTATCTATTTTCCAGTTTCGGCTCACAACGCCAAGCAGCCAACCCTCGGGGATCAGCCCGTCAAAGAACGGAAACAGCGTTTTGGAAGTATATGCTTTTTCACAAAGCGGCAGGGTAAGAGATACGGCGCTTGCATTTTCACTGCTTAAATACCGCTGGTCATAAGTGAAGGAATATCCCTCGTCCGTTTCGCAAAGCTCTCCTGCAAAAACGTTTCTTACATAAACATAAGCTGTTCTGAAAGCGTCCATTATTTTTCGTCCTTTCTGCCTGGCACTGCTTCCATATCAAACATAGAAAGAGCAACGTTGACTTTATCCATTCTCACCGTTTCTTTTCCTTGCTCAAGCTCCCGAATAAAGCGGAGCCCCAGCCCCGACCGCATAGCAAACTCTTCTTGCGTCAGACCCGCCGCCTTTCTGTTTTCTTTTATAAACACGGCAATTTTATTCATTGAAACACCGCCTATCATAGAATTATTATCTATATTTTACACCCTTACGGGTATAAAGTCAAGAGCTTTTGCTATTATTATACCCTATAAGGTGTAAAATTATGCTTATTATTTTTATGTATACCCTATCGGGTATAAAATGTAAAAACCTCCTCAGGTGTTTACACCGAAGGAGGTTTCCGACTGAATATACAGATGTATTGTATTCTTATATCGGCGAATAACAGGCGTATTATATGGATAAGGTGTTTCCGATTATACTGCTGTGAATATGCCGCAGGAGAATTGTAAGCCGCTGATTTAAACCCCTATGGATTTTGATCGGTATCAGGCACAGCTATAATTCATATCATTTCAAATCATTCTCTTTCAGATACCGTCTGAGCAGAAACGCACAGAAGTACGGGAATGTGTAAATGTTGTCGCTGTACCCTATATTTCCGCTTGTCAGCTTAATTCCGCAATGTATATCGGGATAACGCTCCGACTCAATAAGGGTCCGCAATGATTTTGACCGACCGTTTGCCGCCTTGACTTCAATAGGAACAAGCGAGTCAGCCGTTCGCACGAAAAAATCCTCCTCAAGCGGGGAATTCTCGCGTTTGTAGTAATACAGCGAATATCCGCTTTTAACTAACGCTTCACTTACAATATTTTCATACAGCGCGCCCTTATAAACACCGAGATTTTTATTCGCCCTCAGATCGTCCTGTGCCTCCTCATCCAGCATAGCCACAAGCAGACCCGTGTCGGCGAAATACAGCTTGTACTTGTCATCGTCATAGTTTCCGCCAAGCGGCAGTTCAGGAAAGCTCATACAGAAGCAGATATTAACCATACCCGCGTCCAAAAGCCATTCTATACACCCGCGATAATCCTTGAACCTCGCTCCCGCTGCGACCTTGGAAATCTGAAACTTCTTGTTTTCTCTCGCAAGCTGCGGCGTAATTCGGTTGAACACGTTCAGTATACGGGTCTGATCTATTCCCTCGGCGTATTTTCGTATATCCTCCTTGTAATCGGCGATAAGCTGACGCTGTGTTTCCAGCGAACCCTCAAATGTTCCCTTAGTAATATAGTCGCTGACAACGGCGGGCATACCTCCGAGAACACAGTAATCGAGGAACAGTGAACGGCACACAGCAAGTTCCGTTTCACTCAGCGGAGTAAGCTCTGTCATATGCTTGTAAATCTCCTCGACAAAAGAACCGTCGTATCCCTTTGCCCACAAGAACTCCTCAAAATCCATCGAATACATTACATAATCGCTTTTATAGCCAACGCTGTTGCTTTCAATTTTTTGGTAGTTGATCCCAAGCATAGAGCCGCTGCAAATAACATCAAACCGCCCGTCCTGCTTGAAAAATTTAAGCGAGGTGGCAATATCGGGGAACTTTTGCAGCTCGTCAAAGAAAATAAGCGTTTTCCCCTCGATAAAGCGTTTTGAAGGATCAAGCAGGGAGATGTTCCGTATAATATCCTCCGCCTTATAGCCGTCTGAAGTTATCGTTTCATATTTCGGCTCTTCAACAAAATTTATCTCAATAACACTTTCGTAATTTTCAGCGGCAAAATGGCGTACAGTTTCGGTTTTGCCGACCTGCCGTGAGCCTTTGATGATCAGCGGCTTTCTGTCGGGATCTTGCTTCCACTCTGCCAGAAAGCGGTCTGCCTTTCTTGACATATACATAATAAACACCTCCGTACTACAAGAATACAATAATTTTAACGAATTGTCAAGGGCAAATTACAATTTTTATAACGAATATATATGAAAAATTACAAAAATTTTAACGGAATATGCCATTTATATCTGTATGGATGTATGGGAAACAGAGATGTAGTACTCACCACGCCTTTGATCAACAGCATGGCAGTTTTTAAATAAACAATCATCCCTTGACAAAATATATATCTTGATATATATTGATTACAGAGGCGATAATAAGGCAACTGCGAAAGTGTTTGACGATACGGATCAATCAGCTTTTCCAAGGAGTAGTCATTGTATGTAGTAAGGAAATATATTATAAATGATCAGTGATTAAAAATTTGAACGGAGGATATTATGAGCGATTTTGAATACATAAAAAGCTGTTATGTTGATGCTATGGAAATCGGTATTGCAGTATTGAATGTCGATAAACAAGCGGCAAAATGCGGGAACGAATTGCTACATCGTATGTGTACAAATCTTTCAAAGAAATGCAGGGGCTATAACATCAACGGACAGTCTATGAAAACAGAGCTTGATGCTATCAAACAAGATTTTGACTAACAGATCGAACAAGTATATTCAGAAGGCAATAATTCAAAAAATCAGTCAGACTCATCAGAAAACCTTTAGCATATGATAAAATTTGAAATATGACTCGCTCTGAAAAATATCGACGCTTGGGAGGACGCTGCAAATGGGACTTATAGAAGACATTTTAAACGACCTGTTTCTTTACGGCATAGTTCAGTCCAGCAAGGACAGTAACGGCGATCCCGACCCTTTCAAGGCGGCAGGGATAGCTGCGGGGCTGGGTCATGATTCAATGGACGACTGGGCGACGCTGGGGACTATCCTTGGCGGAGAAGGAGCGTTTGACAGCGGCGGAAATGCCGCTTACGGTCCGTATGACTGGAGAAAATACTGCCACGATGGCGCGGAATATAACATATTCCCAGAGAATTACGAAACGATAGAAGAATACAGCAAGGCGCTCATAGACGCAAAATACGGTTGGAAGAAAAGGCATATACAGGATCAGCTTGATTTTGACGTCAATCCCGACGATTATGAAACTGAGGAAGAATACGAGGAGGCAATAGAGGAAGAAAAAGCGATTTGGAGAGGTATGCATGAGGAGGATCTTGATAAATACGGAATAGACCCTGAGGATTATGATACAGAAGAAGAATACGAAGAGGCGATAGAAGATGCAAAAGAATGGTGGAGAAGTGAGCATGAGGAGGATTTTGAGAAATACGGAATAGATCCCGAGGATTATGATACGGAGGAAGAATACGAAGAGGAGATAGAGGAACAAAAAGCATTTTGGCGAAGCGAGCATGAGGAGGATTTCGAGAAATACGGAATAGACCCTGAGGATTATGATACGGAAGCGGAATACGAGGACGCTATCGAGGAGGCGATAGAGGAGGCGGAAGAGCAGTGCATATACATACATGTCGGTGATGAAATAACCGATAAAACGGCTGAGCAGATAAAAGAGATAATGGAATTGTATCACTTTTTGCCGACGGAAGATAATAGTGAAGCTCCCGCAAAAAGCCTGTCAGAAATATTGAAGGACGCCGACCCGACAGAGATATTGAACGGTCTTTACGAAAGTGATTTCCCGAATCGGAGAAAGTATCAGGCGCTTTGCGAAAAAAAAAAAATGCGAATGCACAAATGTGACATTTTCAGATAAGAAGGCAAAGGAAAAACCTCTTGCGCTGTATGATTTTATACTGGAAAATCACCATAAGCTGACAGCGGCAGGATATATAACTCTCAGCGGAGATTTTCTGTACGCTCAAGCGGTTCAGGATAATTTTAATATGTTGCTGCCATTGCCTGAAGAGGACTTGACGCAGGAGATCGGATTTGAGGAAATGATTGAAAAAATATACCGCATTGACCGCAGAGAAGCCTTTGAGGTGTGGGACTGGTGCATCGATCAGTTCGTTCCGTATATGGAATATTCAAACGATACGGAAGACAAGCTGACAGACAGGATAGTGACAAGCGGAGCTTACAACAATGATTTTTTCAGCATAATGGCGGAATACTCCGAAAGAAAGCCCGACTTTGCCGTCAAGCTGATATACTGCTCAAGGGAGCTGGTAAGAGATTACGGGACCTTGCTGTTCAAGCTCCTGGAAAGGAATAACGAAAAGCTGGCTAAGGGCTTGTTTATCGTATGCGCTGACGGCGGAAATGCAAACAGCGAAAATTTGAGCGGGATAATTTGCGAGATGGTTGATCTGTGCGTATGCAGCGATGATGAACTTGTAGATCCGAGAATAATAAGGGACGGTTTTATTTCCGTATACAAGGAAAAATATCCCCACGCGGCAAACGATAGGATAGCGGAATGTGAAAAGAAGTTAGAGGAAAAACAGAAAAAACGTGACGAAGAAAGGAAAAAGGAATACGAAAAGCGGCTCGCCGACGATAAGAAATATATCTGCTGCGGAGTTAAATTGGACGGCTATTCCGATACCGTTTATCACTATCTGGGAGATGAAAGCATAAAGGTGGGAGATAAGGTGAAGGTCCCCGCTGGTGTAAAAAACACGATAATAACGGGAACGGTGGTCTCAGCGGGAGAATATCTCAACATCGCCGCTCCTTTCCCTGTGGAAAAGATGAAGAAGATAATTGAAGTTGTCACTGAATAAAAAATAAACGGCTGAGCATTTTAGAGATGTTCAGCCGTTTTATTTATGTTGTGTAAATACATTATTTTATATTTTCTCCACATCGTACCACAAAAGTCTCGCTTTTTCGGTAACTGCGATATCATTGTGCCAATGTCCGAAAAACCACTTTTTAAACTCAGTTTCATACCAGACCCAGTCGAGGAAGCCCGTCAGTTCGCCGCCCGCTATATCAGGGACCCTTCCCATCATACGGATCAAAGTCTGCGGAGCGGTGTGAGTGACTATATAATCGACCTTGTGGTCACATTCTTTCAGTGCCTTGATTGCAGTTTTATATTCCTCATCTGAAGGCAGCTCCTGCTTCCACCATGTTTCGCCTTCACGGCGCAGAATTTTGTCTATCGAATAAGCCCCGCCGAAAGTGAAAAATGATTTCCCCTCAATAGTGTAAACTCTGCCTCGCTGCAAATGAAAAATATTATCTCTTATAACGTGTACCTCATTGCCATATTTTTGCGCTTTGGGGTAACTGTAAAGCTGATCAAAATTCTCGTGATTGCCGTCTATAAATAATATGTCATAGGGCTTAGCCGCAAGAAGATCCAAATCTCTCTGATCTTTCGCGTAGTCCTTTTCGTCAGATTTATCATACCACACAAAGCCGAAATCACCGCAGATTATCAGCTTGTCGTCTTTGGTCCAGCCGCTTTCGCCGGGCATTCCGCTTTCGCAGAACCTTGTTATTTCGCCGTGAATGTCTCCTGTTATATAAATCATTTGATTGAGCTCCTTTCTCATCTGCAAACCGGCTTTTTTCCCACTCAGGTGTAACCAGCTATAACCATATATTACTCCTCTCCGAGTACATCCCTGTCAACGATCCTCTTCGCTTGGTTCAAGTCTATTTTTCCGAGGAGCAGCAGGAATATTGCCGGTCTCAGAGCATCCAGCACTTCTGGCAGTGATGCAATGAGAAAGTCTTCCGTTTGTAATGGGGCGACCTCGTAGAAGTCATAAGGGATTATGACGGTCATGGTTATATCATGGCAGCCGTCTTCCGTCATATACAGGCGCGGGGCATATAGATGTATGGAGTTGTAGAGCGCACCGCCAACGCCATCAGAGCCGCAAGGCCAGACCTTTGCATTGATGTAGTTCAATAGCCGAAAAAACTCGGATTGGTGGGTACTACTGGCGCACCATTTTGCGCCGGTCACACTATAATATACACGAAATTCCATGCAATCCTTGTAAAAGTAGATGCTCGCCTCAGTAAGCTTATCGGGGCACCGTATACAATTTCCGAAGACCATAGTAATTCTGTCCGTGTTATCGTATACATCCACAACCTCGTGAAACTTAATGAAGTGCTGCTTTAAGTAGGTTGTAAAAGCTGATTTGACATTCATTTTCTGACTCATTTTCTTACCTCTTTTCTAACATACACTGCGGCCCTGTTAATAAACTTCAATTCTCCTTTTGAATTCCGACTTCGAAAAACATCCCCCACTTCGCCTTTCTTAACGCGGAAATTAAACATTTTGCCAAGTCTGGCTCTAATAACCGTCGGTTTAAGGCTGGCATTTTCCGCCTTTACCACACAAATTTCAGAAAAGGACGGCAAATCCACAAGCGTGAAATCCTTATTCAACGGCTGGTTCTTCGCTTCTTCCTCTAAGGTAGCCAATGCCGCTTCATAATCGAATGGGTTCTGCTTGTACAGCTTCTCTAAAATCGTTATCAAATAAACATTTACTGTGCAATTATGCTTAAGGGCATCCTTCTGCAGCAAAGAATATAAATTTTTATCTAGTGATAGGTTAATCCTCGCCATAAGCAACTCCTCACTCCTTCATATCAAAATCAGCCCATATAATGGCGTGGTCTGATAAGTCGCCAACCGTTATGGTTCCGCAGACGTTATCCTCCTTCACGGTGAGGCCTCTCACAAAAATATGATCAATAGGGAATATTTTATGAGTTGGTATGGGTTGTTTTCTGCCCTTTTCATCCTTGCGAATATCTGCCATCTCAAAATCATATTGCTTAAGCCGATCCTTTATCAACTGCAAATTAAAATTGATCTGAGGGCGTTCTTTCGTCACCCCGCCTTCTTCGTATGTATAATCACCGACACTGTCCAGATCACCACAGCAACGTGCATTATTGAAATCTCCAGCAAGCACGAAAACGTCATTTTTATTACCCTCAATGCTTTCACTGATAAAGGGTAACAGTGTGCTGTCAAAAGCCGCACGTTCAGAATCGTACTGTTTTCTCATTTCTTGAATCTGCTTGTCCTTATCTTGTTCCTTATTCACAATACCGGTGGTAAATCTACATCCGATGACCGTAAAAGACTGCTCCTTCAACTGCTCCTTCACTTCAAAACGTACTTTTAATAAGTCAATATCATCTGTGCTTTTGTCGATAGTTACCTCAATCAATTTCAAATCGCCAAAAGATTTATTCACACCTATAATCACTCTAAATGTATTGACAATCTTACTTGCTACCAATTCATAATTATCTTTTAGCTGATCTTTGATTATTTCCCATTGTTTATCACAAACTGCTGTCAAGATAATTATATCTTTTGCCAGAGCATCCAAAGCATTTTTAAGCTTCTCAATTTGTTTCCATATTTCCTCTTCCTCTTTCTTTTTCCATTTTTCGCCCTGAAGATTCAGTTCACAGACCGTAATAAATTGCTTTCCCATTGTAAAGCACCTCCGTTTTATAATTGTTGCACCTCTGCACAACATTCATTATAACACATTTAAATCACAAAGTCAATACCTTTTTGTAATTCCACAGGATTCAGATAATTCTTGTGCTGATAAATATTTTTCAGTTTCCAAAATGTAGACTCCTGTATTTAATTCTTGTTTGCGAATAATATAATCAATAATTCACTTATCATCATACTGTAATTAATATTATTTTTCAAGTACAATTATAAAAAATGACAATTAAGACAATTTTACATAATTTTGAGCGAACGATGGGGTACATTTATCATAAAAAATAATCAACTAATAGAACAACAAATAAGGCAATGTTGCATTGAAAGCAACATTGCCTATTCAACAACATTACTATAATAGCTCATGCTGTGATATGCTCGCCACCGCCATTCCATACACCTGTATATAACCATATTTCATAATAGTATAACCACTCAATAGCCCAAGGAACCACGGTTTTGCTTAATAACATGTCTGAGGAAAAATCATATCGAAATAAGCATATTTCAACACGTTTGTTATCTTGATCAATCCAATAGTGGTGCGGGAAATTGGGATCATCAAGTTTTGATAATCCATCACCAACTATATAAATCTTAGGTAGCTTTTCTATACGATAATACATTTCTATATTATATTCTCGTGATAAAGGTGTAGGTTTAACTTTTGCTTTCCAAAAAAGCTGCCCTCGTGTAATATGAGCTTCCCCTCCTGGAAACCGGTTGCTAATATCTATTCTTTGATGTGCTAAAGTATACGACTTCACTTTAATAAAACTCTTATTTGCCAAAAAAAGTATGCCCCTTTACTAATGTTGAAGATGTCATATCTGCTGCTCCTAATCCACCAGTCAACCCGTTAACATATAGTTCGCCTTTATCTCGGCTGGTTTTCATTTCTTTTCCATAGTTGTTTAGAGCACGCTTTACAGGAGCTTCCCCGAGACAAGAAGCCAAGTTATTAGCAACATCATTAATACCAACAAATTTCAACGGTTCTTCAAGAATATCTTTTTGCGCCGATGATAGCCATGTATAAAAGGCTGTCGCTTTCTCTGGGACTTCGTTCCATTTATCAGCAAAGTTTTCTTCTACCATCACAGGATTTGATATAGTGTATTTACCATCATATTCTTTTATGTGCGCAGGCATACTCTGTATGATTTTGGATAAAGTAGTATATACATTATTATCACCATCATAGGATAAAGCTGCCAAAGTTGTTATTATTATGGATATTGGGGCATAATCGTTATCGTCTTTGAACATTATATCACGATGTCTCTTGAGTAATTGAATTGCTTTTTGTAAGGTCGTCCGCCTTTTATATGTAGGAACTTTGTCTATCTCAGTATCCTTTTTGGCGTAAGCTGAATTCTTTTCTAGCAGATAATGATGCAGGTTCATTCTTTCAACAAACCAATTATGATATGCTTCAGGGTCGCTATATTTGGGAGCATACTCGCCATTATCAGATTTATGAGTTAGCCTGATAGCTGTGGATACAGTTGGTAAATATACTTTTTCTTTAGGAACACTAGGGAGTATATCCATGTGGAACTCATTATATTGCATAGTCCAGCATCGTCTTCCCTCTTTTTCGAGTTTCTCTCTATAAATATCATTCTCTTTCAAACGATTTCCAACAATATTTTTTATATCTTCCGAATTAAGACGATAACCATCTTTAAGCAAGCATATCAAATCCATATCGTAATCGTCAGAATCATCAATCGGACGCACTACTGTTCCTAAATTCATCGATCCCTGTGGTTTTATACATACTTCAAAATCAATTCCTTCACCGATCCATTTACCAACGTCTTCATAGCTGCTAACTGCTCGCTTCATCATGGTATCGGTGATGTTAAGTTCATCGGCTATTTTATCAAGTAAAACGCCTAATGCTTGTTGTCTATCTGTCATCTATTATTCATCCCCTATAATAATTGTAGTATCTACAAATCCGTCGCACTCATCAAAAATGCGAAGTTTAGGATATACCTTAGGCATATATCTTCGACCCACTTCAAATGCAGCCGAAACAGGCATTGCTGGGAAAACATATATTTCGTCTGCTTGGTCAATGTTTCTGGCTTCATCGCAAATCTCCTGATATAAATGCCAAAACTCAGATAGATCCTTTAAGCTCTTTATGCAATCGACATTTTGTGTTTTTGCTCGAATTATATATATAATATTAGCATCATATACGGATTCAATACGGTCAATACCTATTTCATAAGTCAATGAAAGTACGAGAGCTACCTTATTGCCATCATGTTTTTTTATCTTTTGTTTTGAAAAAGAATTAGTACTGGCTTTTTCTATCCATTTCCATGTATCTGGTTGTCTGAATTTTTGGTATACATCAACACCTGTTTTATCCATAAACAAATAGCCAAGCTTAATAATAAGCGGGATTGGTGCTAGTGGGAATACTGAGAAATGAGTATTACTATCATAATCTATAACGCTTCTTATTTTTCTCTGATATTCCTTAACGAGCAAACGGTCTAATTCGTTCCAATACGCATTAGATTTGTATTCCCTGTCCGAAGCTAATGAAATAGTGATTCCACGTTCTGTTACTGGTTTTTTCTTTGGAAGCATTGCTTCAGCCGTTTGAGTATCATCAATGTGTGTAATCGAACAGCTTTTGATAGGAACGAAGAATTTAACTCTTTCAGAAGGCTCAGCGTACATGAACCTACATAATTCTCGAACTCTTTACCAAGGCACTTTTGTAATTCTAAAAAATTGGTGTCAAATCACCATGCCGAATGCTTGAACGTCTTGAAAATAGGGGCTTTTTAATTCAGCGGCTTCATAAACGGGGACGGTAGTTTCAGCTAGAGAATATCTCAATATCGCCGCACCTTTTCCTGTGGAAAAGATAAAGAAGATAATTGAATTTGTTGATGAGTAAAAAAATAAACGGCTGAGCATTTTAGAGATGTTCAGCCGTTTTATTTATGTGTAAACGCATTATTTTATATTGTTAACTTGAATGAGGGGTTCCCCTCCTCATTTTATATTTCCTTCCCATCATACGTATCAAAGTCTGCGGCTGTGTTTTCTTATGGCAGGGCGGCTATGGCGCACTTTATAATAATGCCAAGCAGGAATTTACATAACTGACCGCGAAGCCGAAGATCTGTTTCAAAGCGTTTTGCTTAACGGTATAACACTTATATGTATAGAAAGTAAAGCAACTGCATTGTTGAAGCATGAGACTCGCGTCATTATTGATAAAGATTTGTGCATAATATAGAATTTATTGACTTTCTTTGGAAAATATGCTATACTGATTATATCTTGTAAATTTTCACTGATGAGTAGTGTCATTATCTCAAAATTTGAGGTTTGAGAGTAGTGTAAATTTATAGGGTAGTAAAACTTCGTCGTTGTAAAGCTCGCCCGTGTCGTTGTTTGAGAGTAGTGTAAATTTATAGGGTAGTAAAACTTTGAAACATCTGAAGCGTTCAGGAATTGCGTTTGAGAGTAGTGTAAATTTATAGGGTAGTAAAACAGAACTTTTTCCGACGTCTGAAACGTTTCCGTTTGAGAGTAGTGTAAATTTATAGGGTAGTAAAACAAGCTGGATAATGATGCCATATCAAAGCGCCATCTTGTTATTGGTCATAGAATACCTGACGCTGATGGCTATTTTCGTGTTAAACCTCTCTGCATAGGACCTTTTGCTCGGAAGAATTTCTTTAGCAAGGAATGCAATGATGAGGTTATGCAATTTATTAATGATGCTAAAACTGACCCTCAGAAAAGAAATAGCTTCCAAAAGGGCCTATTTGAGATATTTAGCAAGTATCCAGAGTATAATGAATATCTGAGAATGATTAATTTTGAAGGAGAATGAAAATGAGAACAATGGAGAGCAATGGTTTTGCGGTTTTCGATTATAGGGATGGATCATTTCCTGAAAAACCAGCGGATCAACCAACAGATGATTATAACAGCATAATAGAGTCTGTTAAAACATTCAAAACGCAGATGGACTTTCTTCGTCTGTTCAACCAGACAGGTATAGTTGCGGTCGTGGAGAAATGGTACGTTGATGAGGATGCATACGAACCATATGACTACAAGATTGCTTACAGCATGTTTGGAACGCATATCACCGATGTAAACTCAGACAACTACCCAACAGATGGAGATACAGGGGTGTACGATTGGGAAGGCGCAGTGCTTTGGAACAACGCAGATTGCCCTGCTGATATCATTGTTATGGATCAATCTAGATACAATGAAGCAGACTACAATGAGAATCTTAGAAAGTTCTACACTGCAAACCTTACAAAGCCGAATGTAACAAAGGCATAAGGTGACAACATATTACCATAGCTTTCTTGCTGCATAAACATAGGCAGCATTGAGGTGGCATCGCAATGCATCATAGCGATATGGATGCCATTGCGTTACAGACAAGACATATTTAGCATTTAAAACTGGTTTGAGAGTAGTGTAAATTTATAGGGTAGTAAAACAGCGAAGCTGTCCTCAATCATCATTTTGTGTTTGAGAGTAGTGTAAATTTATAGGGTAGTAAAACTTTTGCAGAATGTCAAAAGTGATTATTGAGGTTTGAAAGTAGTGTAAATTTACAGGATAGTAAAATTAGCACAACATAATCAATAACAACACATAGAGAGGCGGTCATAAATAAGCTTTTAACCCAAAGATCAAAGTTGATCGGTTGCTGATGTAAAAACAGAGCAATATTGCTTAATTGCAGTATTGCTCTTTTATGTATAAAAATACTTGAAAGAGTTATTCTATAATCAAACACAAGAAAGCCTATATCGTTACTCAGGAAAATGATAAATGCTGGATATTTTAAAGCAATAAACGAAATTTATTTTTGTATTATCTGAAATTTTCTTGTTATGATTTTTGAAAAAAATTATAATTCCTTAAAAATTTGTTCATGCTCTGCGGCGCAATTAGTTGACAGCAAGCATCGCCTTTGTCTATACATTTTTGATTTTTCAAGAAAAATCATAAAGCCGACAAAAGCCTGTTCATAAAATCAGGAACCTGACCTGATTTTCAAGCTTTGCTTGAAAGATTATCAGCTATATTTTGCACTTTACGAAATTTTTCTATTTTAAAGGGGTCTGGGGATTTCCACAGCAAGCGACTTTCTGACAAATTGAGGAAGCCGAAATTCTCAGAAAATGCCGAAGCGGTAACGAACGACTTTTCACAAAAAAGTCAGAGTGTATAGACAAAGGCTATGCTTGCTGTCAACCACCCGCGCCTCAGCGCTTGAACAATTTTTTCAAAGACTGTTCTTTTTAAGAGCAGCCTTTTTCTATGTTCAGACATTTTTCACAGGCTGTGATTTTATTAAATTCTGTAAAAATACTTTGCTTCCATTAGCTCAAAATTTTCATTTATGAATGTGAAACAAAATCTGCTCAACAAAAAAATTTAAAAATTTTTTAAAAAATGTGGTCCACTTGCTCAATTTTTCGGCTTTAAAAGTGAGGGGCAAAATCCCCTCATCTTCACTAAACCTTTTTACAAAATCCAGATTTAAAAAAATCAAAAGAAAGAAACCCATTCTCTTCCTACTGCAAAGAGAAAAGGTCGCCCCGATCCAGGGCTACCTTAATCAACCGAATGAACCCTCAAATCCCGTCAATAATACTTAAAAAGGGAGGTCGTTATATGCCGAAAGAAAATAGACAAAAACCCGTTTATGATGAAAACAAAAAGCGATCCGTTTTAGAGCGTCTCTGGCTGACGTATTACAACGACACCCTTTTTTCAAAGGGTATGATAACCGAGGAGCAGCGCAACAAAATGCGTGTGATCATAAACAAAAGGCATTCGGAGCAGGAGCGTTAAAATTTCTGCTAAGGCTTGAAAAATTCGCTTATATATGATATAATCATAATAGTAATGATACAGCGAACTTTTTTGGAGGATAAAATTATGGATATACACTCAATAAGGCAGCAGCTCAAGGTAAAAAGCGTATATGACGTGCCCCTGCGGGTTACATATTACGCGCGGGTGTCGTCGGAATCGGACGAGCAGCTCAATTCGCTGGGGAACCAGATAGGATATTACGAGGATTTTATCCGCAAAAACGCCGCCTGGGAGTTTGTTTCGGGGTACATCGACGAGGGACTGTCAGGCATATCCACAAAGCGCCGTGAGAATTTCAACCGTATGATAGACGACGCCGAGGAGGGAAAATTCGACCTCATAATAACAAAAGAAATATCCCGATTTGCCAGAAACACCCTCGATTCGATACAGTTTACCCGCAGACTTCTTAACGCAGGGGTCGGGGTGTTCTTCCAGAACGACAACATAAATACCTTTGACGAGGATTCCGAGCTTCGTCTGTCGATAATGTCCAGCATAGCGCAGGACGAGCTTCGAAAGCTCAGTTCCCGTGTGAAATTCGGTCATCAGCAGGCGATAAAGCAAAGCGTAGTCCTGGGAAACAACAGGATATTCGGCTACAAAAAGGACAAAGGCAGGCTTGTTATCGACGAGGAGCAGGCGCAGATGGTAAGGGAGCTTTTTGAGATGTATTCCACAGGCGAATACTCCATGAAGCAGCTTGAAAAAATCTTCTGGGATAAAGGCTACCGAAACTACAACGGCAACAAAATTGCTCACTCCACAATGTCGGGTATGATATCAAATCCGAAATACAAAGGCTACTATGTGGGCAACAAGGTCAAGGTGGTGGATATGTTCACCAAAAAGCAAAAATTCCTGCCGCCTGAGGAATGGGTGATGTTCAGGGACGAAAGCGGCGAGATCGTCCCCGCTATCGTTTCGGAGGAGCTTTGGGAGCGCGCAAACGAGGTTTTAAGAAAGCGCAGCGAGGACGTAAAAAACCGCCAGGGGATATGCAATCACGCTAACCTTCTGACGGGAAAGCTGTACTGCACTCACTGCGGCGCGCCCTATTACCGCCGTGATTCCGTTGACAAAAAAGGCAATAAAAATTCCAAATGGGTATGCTCAGGGAAGATCAAAAGCGGCAGGGAAAGCTGTCCTTCCTTCGCTATCTACGAGGAGGAGATAAAGCCGCTTATCTTTGAGGTCTTCAGTGACACGAGGGAAATTTCAAAGGCGATGATAGAAGAATATGAACGCCTTTATCAGGGAATGACCGCCGACAGGAACACAGAAAAGAAATTAGAGACCGCTCAGGCTCGTATCGAAACTGCGAAAAGAAAGAAAAACAAGCTCCTTGAGCTGGTAACGCTGGACAGTATCACCCCGTCGGATTTCAAACAGATGACCGCTCAGTGCAACGCCGAGATCAGCGAGCTTGAACAGGAGATCATCGACCTTACAGAGCAGCTGTCCTCGAACGAAGAATTCAGGCGCAATATGGAAAAGATACGCAGGGTGCTTAAAGACGCGGAGGAAAGCTGCAAATGCGGCAAAATATCCAAGGAATTTATAGATACTTTTGTGGACAAGATCTTTGTTTCCATTGAAGAGGACGGAACAGCAAGACTTGACATAAAAATTTTCACAGGGGACACCTGCGAAAAATACCTGCAAAAGCTGAAAAGGCATACTCCCGCCGAAAGCCGTACGGGTCACACGTTCAAGAAAATGATCGAATCTTACGAGAACAGCAATAAGTAACATCTTTGCGCTGTAAGGAGCAGCCCTCTGTATTTAAAGACAGAGGGCTGTTTGCTTTTGAAAAAATATTTTCCCATAAACCCGCTGTAAAAGCCCCTTTACAAATTTTCTCCGATAATCTCAAAAAAATTTCCCGTAATCCTATTGACAAACGGAATATTATATGTTAATATATGAACAAATAAACATATGTTTTTATGAAAGGACGAACAGATATGGCTGAAAACGAATATCTCCGCGCGCAGGACAGCACCATAAAGACCGTGCTTGAGCAAATGCCTGCGGACGAAATGTTGTACGATCTTGCGGAGCTTTTCAAAGTGTTCGGCGACTCCACAAGGATAAAGATACTTTACGCCCTGTTCGAGTCGGAGCTTTGCGTAAACGACATCGCTCTCCTGCTGGGAATAACTCAGACGGCGGCGTCCCATCAGCTCAGAGTTTTAAAAGTGAACAAGCTGGTAAAAGCCCGCAAGGAGGGCAAGCTGATATTCTACTCCCTTTCCGACGACCACGTTTACAAGATAATCGGACAGGGAATGGAGCATATCGAAGAATAATTTTCAATATGAAGAAAAATCATCTTCCACGCTACGGCGTAGGTCCTGTTATAGCAGGAGTTATGCTCATGCTGACAGCGGCGGGTATAGCTCTTTCACAAACAGGAATATTGCCCGTTATAAGCTTTGGAATATTCAGAATACTTGTTGCTGTAACAGGTGTTCTGCTGATAGTATCAGGTATTATTCTTTGGGTGAGAAGCGTATATTTTGCTAAAATCGACAGCGGAATAAAAAATAATCATCTTGTGACCAATGATGTTTATGCTTGGGTACGAAACCCGATTTATTCAATGTTCCTGCTATCGTGTACAGGAGCAGTGTTGATATATGGAAATGTTATACTTCTTGTTTTGCCGCCTGTATTTTGGGCGGAAATGACCGTGATACTTATTTTTACAGAGGAAAAATGGCTTCGTGATTTGTACGGAGAGGAATATGAAAAATACCTCGAAAAGGTAAACCGCTGTATTCCATGTCCTCCCGCACTGAAACGAGGCAAAATATAAAAACCGAAAGGAGAAAAATTATGAAAAAGACCTACAAGCTGAAAGACCTTGACTGCGCAAACTGCGCCGCAAAAATGGAATGTGCCATAAACAAGCTGGAGGGCGTTGACGCCACCGTTAATTTTATGACCCAGAAAATCACGATAAACGCCCCCGACGACCGCTTTGATGAAATGGTAAAGCAAGCCGCAAAGATATGCAAGAGAATTGAGCCCGACTGCGAGATACTGGTATGACTAAAAAACAGAAAATGACCCTTGCCCGCATAATTTTAAGCGGCGTTCTGCTGGTCGCAGCATACCTCCTGCCCCTTGAGCATTGGTGGAAATTAGCGGCATTTCTCGTACCATACCTGCTGATAGGCTGGGACGTTTTGTGGAAAGCGGTGAGGAATATCGCTCACGGTCAGATATTTGATGAGAATTTTCTTATGTCGATTGCCACGATAGGAGCTTTCGTTCTGGGAGAATATCCCGAGGGCGTTTTCGTAATGCTGTTTTATCAGGTGGGAGAGCTGTTCCAGAGCTACGCCGTGGGAAAATCCCGCCGCTCGATAACTCAGCTTATGGACATCTGCCCCGATTACGCCAACGTAAGGCGTGACGGCGAGCTTGTCCAAGTTGAGCCTGACGAGGTGCATATCGACGACGTTATTATAGTAAAGCCGGGGGAAAAGATACCCCTTGACGGCATTGTGGAAAGCGGGACTTCCTCCCTGAACACCGCCGCCCTGACAGGCGAATCCCTCCCCAGAATAGTCTGCGAAGGTGACGAGGTGATAAGCGGCTGCGTCAATATGGAGGGACTGCTTGAAATAAAGGTAACAAAAGAATTCGGTCAATCCACCGTTTCAAAAATTCTGGAGCTTGTGGAAAATTCCTCCGCAAAAAAAGCGAGAACGGAAAATTTCATCACAAAATTTGCAAAGTATTACACCCCCTGCGTCGTTTTGGGAGCTGTCCTGCTGGCTATCCTGCCCCCTCTCTTGCTGGGACTTTCATGGAGCGAATGGATAGAGCGTGCGCTCATTTTCCTTGTTATCTCCTGCCCCTGCGCCCTTGTCATCTCCGTTCCTCTCAGCTTTTTCGGGGGAATCGGCGGAGCCTCGCGGCAAGGCGTTCTCGTCAAGGGCGGGAACTACCTTGAAGCCCTTTCCAAGGCGGAAACGGTGGTGTTCGACAAAACAGGCACTCTCACCAAGGGCGTGTTTGACGTAACGGCGATATATCCCGTGAACTGTGATGAAAAGGAGCTTATCGAATATGCGGCACTGGCGGAAAGCTACTCCGACCACCCCATAGCCCGCTCGGTAAAGGACGCCTACGGCAAGCCGATACCTCAGGAAAGGATAAGCGACGTAAAAGAGCTTGCAGGCAGAGGAGTATCCGCCCTGATAGACGGAAAGCAGGTTTTCGCAGGCAACGACAAGCTGATGAAAGAGGCGGGCGTTGAATACAGCGAAGAAACAAACGGCACTGCCGTTCACGTTGCAGTTAACGGGAAATATATGGGACACCTTCTTATTTCCGACAGGATAAAGGAGGACAGCGCCAAGGCGATACAAGACCTTAAATCTGCGGGAATAAAGAATACCGTAATGCTCACAGGCGACGAAAAAGCGGCAGGAGAAGCTGTCGCAAATGCGCTGAAATTGGATAAGGTCTACACAAAGCTGCTCCCCGCCGAAAAGGTGGAGAGGGTGGAAACGCTGTTAGCCGAAAAAAGCGGCGGCACACTGGTATTCGTCGGTGACGGAATAAACGACGCTCCCGTTCTTTCAAGAGCAGATGTGGGCATAGCGATGGGCGCAATGGGCTCGGATGCGGCGATAGAGGCGGCAGACATAGTGCTTATGGACGACAAGCCCTCAAAAATTGCCGCCGCCTTGAAAATATCAAGAAAGACGATGCGCATAGTCTGGCAGAACATAATCTTCGCCCTTGCGGTAAAGCTGGCGGTAATGGTTTTAGGCGCCTTAGGTGTTGCAAATATGTGGGAGGCGGTATTCGCCGACGTAGGCGTTTGCGTGCTTGCGGTGCTCAATTCTATGAGAACAATGTCAACAAAATAAAAACTGCACTTACGGCAGTCAATTTAAAGGCGGGTATACAATGAACGTTTCACTTTTTTCAAACCGTTACTTTGTGCGGTGTATGACAGAAAAAGATATTGCGGAAATATACGCGCTGTGCAGGAATAATGCCCTGTATTATAAACATTGTCCTCCCTTCGTCACCGAACAGAGCATAGCCGACGATATGAAAGCCCTGCCGCCGAAGAAGAATTATTCCGATAAATATTATGTAGGTTATTATGACAAGGATAAGCTCATCGCCGTAATGGATTTTATAAATAAATTTCCCAATGACAAAACGGCGTTTATCGGTTTCTTTATGACAGATATTTCCGTTCAGAACAAAGGAGTGGGAAGCGAGATCATTCACGAGCTGTGTGCATATCTGAAAGAATACGGGCTTTCTGCTGTACGACTGGGCTGGGTCAAGGGCAATCCCCAGGCAGAGCATTTCTGGCACAAGAACGGATTTACGGAAACAGGCGTTACTTACGATACGGATAACTATACCGTTATCGTAGCGCAGCGGGAGCTGTAAATACTGTTCTATAAAACAAAATAAATCAGGCACTCCCCTTTCGGAAAGTGCCTGAATTTTTATTATTTCTTTTCCTTCAGCAGATCTCTTATCTCCTCAAGCAAAACAAGCTGAGGGTCGGGAGCGGGAGGAGCAGCCTCCTCTTCCTCCTTCTTTTTCTTCTCCGCTCTTGCTCTCACCGCATTTATGCCCTTTACAAGCAGGAATACGGAAATCGCTATCAGCAGGAAATTTATTATGTACTGGATAAAGGAGCCGTAATTCACAGCAACTTCGGGAGTTATTATCTCTTCGCCCTCCATTACCGCTTCCTGCAATACCCATTTCATATCGGAAAAGTTTATTCCGCCTGTTATGATACCCAGCAAAGGCATCAGCAGATCGCCTACCAGAGAATTTACGATCGCGGTAAACGCGGAGCCGACGATAAGACCTACCGCCATGTCCATAACGTTTCCTCTGGAGATAAATTCCTTAAATTCGCCTATGATCTTCAGCTTTTTCTTTTTCTCTTCTGCCATGGTGAACCTCCGATTTATTTTCTTGATTTATTTTATTGTAACTCTTTTGAAATGTTTTGTCAATGATTTTTTGATTTGCGTTGCATAAAAGTTATATTTATTGTATAATTATCATATACTTACAATTCCCGGAGGAAGTATGAAAAAATTGTTTTTTGCCGCGGCAGCTATAACAGTTTTTACGCTTTGCGCGGCAATTTACGCGGAGAACGCCGATACAGAGCTTACCGCTGAATTTGGCGGGCTTGGAGATGAGGAGACCGTTTGTCTAAGCGACGGCGACTACATGACTGTTTACAAAAGCGATGAGATATCCCTTGAGGTTTCGGCGGACAAGCCGATAAAAGCGGCTTATATAATATGGAACGAAGATCCCGCCGATTATACCGTTTCGGCGGGAAAGGAAAGCTTTTCCTTTGACGGAGAGATACTGCACAAGCTTATAATATTTGAGAAAGCCGAGGAGAAATTCAGGATAGACTGCCCCGAGGGCGGCAGTATCTGCGATATTTACGTTTTTGAAAGCACCGAGTTTCCCGATTTCGTTCAGCGGTGGGAGGAGCCTTGCAGTCAGGCGGATATGCTGATACTCACCGCTCACGCGGACGATGAATTTCTTATGTTCGGCGGGACTATTCCCTATTATGCGGGAGAACTGGGGCTGAAGGTTCAGGTGGCGTATATGACCACGCACTTTGAGGAACAGCCTCGCCCGCATGAGCTTCTGGACGGGCTTTGGGCGGCGGGAGTGAGGAATTATCCTGTTATCGGCATAATCCCCGATATTCCCTATGAACCGATATGGACGCTGAGCGAGGCGAAAAGCATTTACGATTACAACAGCGTGCTGGAGTGGTTCACAGAGCAGGTAAGGCGGTTCAAGCCTTCTGTCATAGTTACTCACGACAAGAACGGAGAATACGGTCACGGCGCGCATAAAATGGCGGCAAGCATAGTTATGGACGCTGTGGAGATATCAAACGACCCTGAGCAGTTCCCTGCTTCGGCGGAAAAATACGGAGTTTGGGACGTGCCGAAAACCTATCTTCATTTCTGGGAAGAAAACGCCATTACAATGGACTGGGAAAGGACCTTGGACAGCTTTGGCGGAATGACGGCGAGAGAGGCGGCGGAATACTGCTACGGCTTTCACAAGTCACAGCAATATTTGGGTTATTCGGTGAATTATCTGGAGGACTGGGATTGTCGGCAGTTCGGACTGTACAGAACGCTGGTGGGCACTGACGAAAAGGCGGACTTTATGGACCACATAGAGCCGCTCCCTGAGGAGACCACTGTTCCCGACACAGAGCCGCCTGAAACATCAGTCACCGAACAGCAGACCACAACTTCCGAAACAACGGCAGAAGAAACCGCACAGACAACTGTGGCGGAAGAAGGCAATAAAGCGGGAAATATGATTTTGTATGTTATTGTGGGGTTATTTTTTGTGATAATAATTATTGCATTTTTCACGGTGGGGAGAAAGGACGTTAAAAGGCACAGATAGAGTTCACCGAATGTATAAAAATTTGCCGATATTCCTTGCGGAGTATCGGCAAAATTTATTTATTCGATTTACAGCTTTATTCTCTCAACTCTTTCGGTGGCGACGGCGTGTTCCTCTTCACGGCGTCCGCACTTGGGGCAGATGTCCCCGATAATGCCTGTGTAGCCGCAGATAGAATCGCGGTCAACAGGGTGGTTGATAGAGCCGTAGCCTATGCCGTTTTCTTTCATGCAACGGATAACCTGCTCAAAGGCGTCAAGGTTGTTCAGCGGGTCGCCGTCAAGCTCGATATAGCTGATGTGTCCCGCGTTGGTGAGAGCGTGGTAAGGAGCCTCCAGCTTTATCTTGGAGAAAGCGTCAATGTTGAAATATACGGGGATATGGAAAGAGTTGGTGTAATATTCCTTGTCGGTTATGCCCTTTATCTCGCCGAAACGCTTTTTATCCTTTTTGATGAAGGTTCCCGACAGTCCCTCGGCGGGAGTTGCAAGCAGGGAGAAGTTCATTCCCGTTTTCTTGCTTTCCTCGTCCATACGCTGTCTCATTCTGGTGATTATGCGAAGACCAAGCTCCTGAGCCTCCTTGCTCTCGCCGTGGTGAACGCCGATAAGTGCTATCAGGCATTCCGCAAGTCCGATAAAGCCCATGGAAAGAGTTCCGTGTTTGAGTATCTCACCTACTGTGTCGTCTGCACCCAGCTTTTCGGAATCTATCCACACGCCCTGTCCCATAAGGAATGGATAGTTGCGGACTTTCTTCTGAGCCTGAATCTTGTAGCGGTATTTAAGCTGTTCCACTACCAGATCCATTTTCTCTTCAAGAAGCTCGAAGAAGCGCACTACATCATGCTCCGCAAGGATACCGAGGCGGGGCAGGTTGATAGAGGTGAAGCTCAGGTTCCCTCTGCCGCAGACTATCTCGCGGCTTGGGTCGTAAACGTTGCCGATAACACGGGTGCGGCAGCCCATATATGCTATCTCGGTGCTGTAATCGCCGGGCTTGTAGTATTGCAGGTTGTAGGGAGCGTCGATAAAGGAGAAGTTGGGGAACAGGCGCTTTGCGCTGACTCTGCACGCCAGCTTGAAAAGCTGGTAGTTGGGGTCGCCCTCGTTGTAGTTTACTCCCTCTTTTACTTTAAATATGTGAATGGGGAAGATAGGAGTTTCGCCGTTGCCAAGTCCCGCTTCCTCTGCCAAGAGGATGTTCTTGATGACCATTTGTCCTTCAAGGCTGGTGTCGGTGCCGTAGTTTATGGAGCTGAAAGGAGTCTGGGCACCTGCGCGGCTGTTCATGGTGTTAAGGTTATGCACAAGGGCTTCCATAGCCTGATATGTGGCTCTGTCCGTTTCCTTAAAGGTGAGCTTCTTGGTGTATTCCTGAATGTTCTGCGCCAGCTTTTCGTCGCCCAGTATCTCGGCAAGAGCGGCTTTTTCCTTGGCTTCAAAAGCAGGGTCGCCCGCAAGGACGGGGAAAAGCCCTTCCGCAGCGAGAGCGTCCATATAAGCGCCTACCTTCTTTTCTATCTCGTCGGCGTCTGTGCTGCCTGTCTTGAAGCCTATGCCGCGGACGATGTTCTTGCGGTAAAGCTGCTTATAGCTCTTTTTGACGCCCTCCGCCATAGCGTAGTCAAAGTTCGGTATGGACTGACCGCCGTGCTGGTCGTTCTGGTTGCTTTGTATGGCTATGCAGGCGAGAGCGGAATAGCTTCCTATATTATTGGGCTCGCGCAGATAGCCGTGGCCTGTGGAAAAGCCGTTTTTGAACAGCTTTATCAGATCTATCTGACAGCAGGTGGTGGTGAGCGTAAAGAAGTCAAGGTCGTGGATATGTATATCGCCGTCGATATGCGCCTTGGACTGCTCAGGAGGGAGAACGTACATCTCGTTGAACTGCTTTGCGCCCTCGGAGCCGTATTTCAGCATGGTACCCATGGCGGTATCGCCGTCGATGTTGGCGTTTTCACGCTTCATGTCGCTTTCCTTGGCGGGCTTGAAGGTGAGGTCCTCGTATATCTTCATCAGCGCCGTGTTCATCTCACGGATACGGGTCCTGTCCGCTCTGTAAAGGATATATGCTTTTGCTGTGCGGGCGTGTCCGTTTTCTACAAGGACCTTTTCAACGGTGTCCTGAACCTGTTCAACGGTAGGAGGATTCGAGCTGTCAAATTTCTGCTTCTCCAGCATATCGCATACCTTTTCCGCCAGTTCCGACGCCGAGTCGTAGTCGTTTCCGCCTACAGCTCTCGCAGCCTTATAAATAGCGTCAGCTATCTTGTCCACACTGAATGGTACCGTTCTTCCGTCACGTTTTTGTATTTTTGTAATCATTCCGACTTCCTCTGCTTTCCTGTCCTGCTTTTTATCTGATTTGAAAAAAGCACTACATATTGTGTTTTTGATATCAGCAATATATATTATATTGCGTTATCAGCGGTTTGTCAATATGTTTTGGAATTTATCCGTGTCTAAAATAAGGGCTGAATTTTGTATATTTTTTACAAATGGACACAATATGTAGTGTCAGGGTGTTGACTGCGGAAGGAAAAAAATATATAATAATGGAACCGATAATTACTGAAAAGGAGAGAAAAATGGAAAGATACGAGCTGAACGAAACAGATAAAAAGCTGATAGAGCTGGGGCTGGACGTGCTGACAAAAAATTTTGACGACGGAGTATATCATCACACGGTGGGCTGCGCTCTCCTTTGCAAAAACGGCAAGATATACACAGGAGTGAACTGCGACGGGATACACGGCTCCTGCGCAGAATATATAACTATGGGAACGGCTGTCTCCGCGGGTGAAAGAGAATTTGAAACAATCGTCGCAGTCCACGAAAAGCAGCCCGATCTCGTCATTCCGCCCTGCGGGAACTGTCGGCAGATGTTGTTTGAATATTGCCCCGATATAAAGGTCATAGTCAATGACGGGAACGGAAAGCTGATAAAGGTCAGGGCAAGGGACCTGCTTCCCTTTGCATGGGAGCCTGTTATCTGCTGAACGTTTCATTTAAAATAAAAAGACCGCCTCGTATGACAGCGAAGCGGTCGTTTTTTTGTTTTTACTGAGGCAGAGCGGTGTAGTAATCGGAAAGCAGGACCGCTGCCAGTATCACGTCAAAGGCTATGCACACTATCATATACGAAGTGCGGGTCTTGCGGCGCTGAAGCAGAGTGGCGGTCAGGAAACCTATCCATGTGCAGGAAACTATCATGGCGGTCATTATGGTGATGACGGCGCCGATGAACTTAAATTCCACGCCCAGTATATATTTGCTCACAACTCCCGCGACACTGCTCACGACGGGAAGTACAAGAAGAGGCAGAATAGCTATCGCCCACCGTTTGCGCTTATATCTCAGCATCGCCAGAATGGCGAAAATAAGCAGAATGGTTATTATGATACATTCTTCTGCCATTTCCCTTTCCTCCGTTCAAAATCAGCCTGCAAGCCTGCCGTCGATTATCTCCTGCGCTTTGTCGTTGTCGGAAACGGCGATATATATCGCGTAGTTCCCTTTTGAGTATACCTTGGCTCCCTCCAGTTTATACATCTCGTCGGGAGTATATGTTTCATAAAGCTCCTTCTGTTCATCAAGATGAGCCTGAAGAACAGTAAGCACCTCGCCTGCCGCTTCGGCGGAAGTGCATTTTATGACCGCCACCGCGTCGGGATACGCGCCTGAAGCGCAAAGGCTGTAAGAAGCGCTTTCTACCAGAGAAGCGTCAATATCGTCGTCAAAAATGTCCAGATCCTCTTTTCCCCTTTCTATCCCCGAACTTATGGGAGTTTCGGCAAGAACTGCCTGAACCGCTTCTGAGGGGTCGATATCGGCGGCTGAGCTGCCGTCGCTGCACCCTGAGAGCAGTATTGCAGGGATAAGAAGTGATGCGATGGTTTTTGTGATCTTCATTTTATTTTTCCTTCCTTTTGTGGGTAATTTTACTGTTTTTTACTGAGAACATTGTTCTACATAATTGAGCATTCTTATATACGCTGCACCGAGGAAATGCAGTCCGTCGGCTTCCGCATAATTCGCGGACATATAGCCCGTTTCGTCCTGAAGCACCGAGCAAAGGTCGATGTAGGTAAATCCGCCCTCCTGACAGCGTTCCTTCAGCTTGCTGTTATAATCAAGCACCTTGCTCATGGTCTCGTTTCCTTCCGCCTCGTGCGCCGCAGTCACGGGAGGGATAGAAATAACATATATATCAGCCACAGGGCAGGCGGTCTCAAGCTGAGCGATAAGCTCAACCATCTTGTTTGCCATATACTCGCCGTCCATATAAGCAAGTCCGTTCGTTCCCAGCATTATATAGATCCTTTCGGGATCAAGGGCCTGTGCCTTGGCGGAGCAGGTCACGCCGTCTATCTCGTGCGTCAGCGCGCTTTCGGGGTTAAGTCCCACCTCGGCAAAAACATTGTCCTTGTCAAGGAAGCCGTAGAGATAAAGTCCTGTCGAAATGCTGTCGCCTATAAAGAAACAGTTGTCATAAAAGCTCTTGTTGTAGCTGAGAGGATTTACTGTCACGGAGGTGGCAGAAGTATCAGACATTTCCTCCGACGTCGCCTCGCTCTCGGTCGTTTCATCGGAGCCTGAAGCTTCAGGAGCGCTGCTCTGAGATACGTCTGAAGGAGATGTAAACGAAATATCGGAGCTTTCTTCGGCGGGAACAGTATCAGAGCCTGTGGAATGGATATTGTTTTCGCGTCCGTTGTCTATATCCTCTCTCATATGAAGATATACAAGGAATATGAGAAGTATTATTATTCCCACTATAACTATATTAAGGGCGACTATCGCTATGGAAAGCCCGTTATTTTTTTTCTTTGCCAATTTTGTATCCTCCGATATTGTTTTTGCCGCAGAGATCATGCGAACTTCATTCGAAGCAAAAAGCACTTATTCCTATTATACACATAAAATCCTTTTTCGTCAATAAATGTTGTATTTTTTATTTGATAAAATTTAGGTTTTCCGTATATACTGAAAATTTGCAATTTCATCTATGTAAACTTTCACCAAAAATTGAAATGTATCTTGATTTTTCCGATAATTCGGTGTATTATTATAATAAAGTTTATTACTGTTCTGTCCGTCGCTTACGCCGTCCGAACGCTGATATTCTTTAAATATTAGATAAGAGCAAAACTCAACAAAAAAGCCAAAAGGCAGTAAATAAAAAGCCGACTGAAAGTTGAGAAAGAAAAA
>CANRFO010000016.1 GCA_947629925.1 uncultured Ruminiclostridium sp. | reverse complement strand
TCGGTTTTATTGCTGTAAAACCAACCGTCCAAACATTACCAAATAATCGTTGTTAAGGTGTTGCCTACGGCACGCCTATCGGCAAGTCACGCCCCACACGGGGCGTGTGAGTTGAAATTCTTGGTAACGGGGCACCATGCTGGTATGCTTCCAGTCACGCCCCACACGGGGCGTGTGAGTTGAAATACCCATAAGCTTAGTGCAGCTCAAGCGATACTTGGGTCACGCCCCACACGGGGCGTGTGAGTTGAAATTCGAATAACAGCAACGGCATAAACAATTAAAATAGTCACGCCCCACACGGGGCGTGTGAGTTGAAATCAAAACTGGTTTTCTACCGCAGAAAGCCGAGATTCGTCACGCCCCACACGGGGCGTGTGAGTTGAAATGTCAGAGATTTAATCGCACGGCAAAGCCTATCAGTCACGCCCCACACGGGGCGTGTGAGTTGAAATTTTAAATAGTTTAAAACTTGACTATAAGCGGGTTTGGGTCACGCCCCACACGGGGCGTGTGAGTTGAAATCAATGATGAAATCGTTCGGATTTTCAAAAACCGGTCACGCCCCACACGGGGCGTGTGAGTTGAAATCAATGATGAAATCGTTCGGATTTTCAAAAACCGGTCACGCCCCACACGGGGCGTGTGAGTTGAAATTACAAGCCTATATATCAGCGGGAAACCGAAAAAGCGTCACGCCCCACACGGGGCGTGTGAGTTGAAATTCTAACACGATCTTCACCGTATATGACATTCAATGTCACGCCCCACACGGGGCGTGTGAGTTGAAATATTCACATACAGCTCTCCTGCCTCGCCTCTGTTGTCACGCCCCACACGGGGCGTGTGAGTTGAAATACCGACAGCTTGGCATTGCTGACCTGCTCGACCGTCACGCCCCACACGGGGCGTGTGAGTTGAAATCCTGTAAATTCTATACAAAATCCTTGTACATCAGGTCACGCCCCACACGGGGCGTGTGAGTTGAAATAGGTTTCCAACTAAAAAAAGCAACAGGATAATAGTGTCACGCCCCACACGGGGCGTGTGAGTTGAAATTCTTTTTATCATCATCTGCAAAAAGTCCGTCTAATAGTCACGCCCCACACGGGGCGTGTGAGTTGAAATATTCGGATTCCTATTTAATATATCTCTTGCAATAGGTCACGCCCCACACGGGGCGTGTGAGTTGAAATGATAAATTTAGCCTTTATACTGATAAGTATAATGAGTCACGCCCCACACGGGGCGTGTGAGTTGAAATGATAAATTTAGCCTTTATACTGATAAGTATAATGAGTCACGCCCCACACGGGGCGTGTGAGTTGAAATCTTTTATCATTGTATTATACTATTTAGACATGCAGTCACGCCCCACACGGGGCGTGTGAGTTGAAATCCGATAGGCTACGTTTACGGGCAGGATTATTACAGTCACGCCCCACACGGGGCGTGTGAGTTGAAATTTGTATCAACAGTCCCGATAAACCAGTTTCCTGTGTCACGCCCCACACGGGGCGTGTGAGTTGAAATGTCCATTTCAAGAATATTTTTGTTGTAAGCTACTGTCACGCCCCACACGGGGCGTGTGAGTTGAAATTGAATTGTGTTTATTATATTAGAAAGCCAATTTGGTCACGCCCCACACGGGGCGTGTGAGTTGAAATTCACGGAAGAGTTAAAGTGCGAATGGATAACAGAGTCACGCCCCACACGGGGCGTGTGAGTTGAAATTGTTTACAGCACCAAAGGGGCAGATTGCCTATAAGCGTCACGCCCCACACGGGGCGTGTGAGTTGAAATGACCTTTGTGGAGGAACAGGCTCTTGGAGCAGACGTCACGCCCCACACGGGGCGTGTGAGTTGAAATGAAAACACAGTAGGATTGACAGCGGAAACGCTAGTCACGCCCCACACGGGGCGTGTGAGTTGAAATGTTTGCAGCTCGCCCTCAACAAGGATTAAAGAGGTCACGCCCCACACGGGGCGTGTGAGTTGAAATTTCCTATTCTGCAATTATGGCACAATCCCTGACACGGTCACGCCCCACACGGGGCGTGTGAGTTGAAATTAAAAGTAATAGATATTCATTTTTGTTCTTTTCTTGTCACGCCCCACACGGGGCGTGTGAGTTGAAATAAAACAGAGGTTTAAGCAATGGAACAAAAAGAAAAGTCACGCCCCACACGGGGCGTGTGAGTTGAAATTTTATTTGTGGACAACTCATAAGCCAATCAAGGAGTCACGCCCCACACGGGGCGTGTGAGTTGAAATGCCAATTATTATGATTTTCTCGGCTTAAAAGGCGTCACGCCCCACACGGGGCGTGTGAGTTGAAATACCATAACTGCCACGCCTAACCGCACTGTAACGGGTCACGCCCCACACGGGGCGTGTGAGTTGAAATTGATATCTTCTGGAAAATATGCAAGGCTTTCAAAGTCACGCCCCACACGGGGCGTGTGAGTTGAAATTGACGTTAGGACAAAGCGTTGACAATGCGGAAAGCAGTCACGCCCCACACGGGGCGTGTGAGTTGAAATCGACAAATTCAACGCTGTTTATGGGATTAAAAATGTCACGCCCCACACGGGGCGTGTGAGTTGAAATAGGTTTCCAACTAAAAAAAGCAACAGGATAATAGTGTCACGCCCCACACGGGGCGTGTGAGTTGAAATTCTTTTTATCATCATCTGCAAAAAGTCCGTCTAATAGTCACGCCCCACACGGGGCGTGTGAGTTGAAATGCAAGAATATATAATGATGAACGGCAAAAAAATAAGTCACGCCCCACACGGGGCGTGTGAGTTGAAATCAAGTAGCACAATTCTTTGCTGCTCTGACAGGGGTCACGCCCCACACGGGGCGTGTGAGTTGAAATAGTCCAAATCCCTTTTGGTCGGTTAACTCCTTATGTCACGCCCCACACGGGGCGTGTGAGTTGAAATTTGATAATGGGGATTATACGATATTTACAAGGGTGTCACGCCCCACACGGGGCGTGTGAGTTGAAATTCCCTTTAGGAGAACGCCATTCAACGGTATCTGCTCGTCACGCCCCACACGGGGCGTGTGAGTTGAAATTTTAAAAGAGGATTTTTTCTTTATACAGCAAAAGGTCACGCCCCACACGGGGCGTGTGAGTTGAAATTTAATATGTGTTATTATATTATCGTAAAATAGTAGTCACGCCCCACACGGGGCGTGTGAGTTGAAATTAGGCTCTTGCTCCCACAATGATTTAATCTGTGCTATGTCACGCCCCACACGGGGCGTGTGAGTTGAAATTAGGCTCTTGCTCCCACAATGATTTAATCTGTGCTATGTCACGCCCCACACGGGGCGTGTGAGTTGAAATCGGTGACGGGAAAGCAGATTGCAATACCGATATAGTCACGCCCCACACGGGGCGTGTGAGTTGAAATTTTAAAATTATGCGCCAGCAATCATACCACGCAGGAAAGGTCACGCCCCACACGGGGCGTGTGAGTTGAAATGTTTATTATTTCTGAGGAGCGTTTACCCTGCGTGGTCACGCCCCACACGGGGCGTGTGAGTTGAAATCTTTGTATTTTAATTATTCGTTAAAATTTTGGCGTCACGCCCCACACGGGGCGTGTGAGTTGAAATTACATTAAATGCTTGCAAACGTATACCATATTTAAGGATACCAAGCTGAACCCGTATTATAACAGCATTGCTTGATAACAAGAAATGACTGCAATTGAAAACTGTGGTCACTTTTAATTTGATAAAAGGAGCTACTACAAACAAAACGCAAACTTCTATATGCTGAAATCAAAAACAAAAACCCGCCTGCTTTCACAGATTTTTTCGAGAAGCAAACGGGTTATAAAATTAAATTAGTGTAATTGAGAAGTCCAAGGAGTAGTCTGTTATAACTCCGTACGGATAATTCACGTCAGAGCAGGTTTGCACACATAGTTTACCACTATGCACACCTGGCTCCGCTAATTTATTGTAATCTGGAAGAACCTCAGCGGGAATCGTGATGTATCCATTTTCCGATGTACCTTGAAAATAATCGGTATACGTTTGGAAAGTGAATTCTTGAACACATTTTTCCCCCTGCATAAACGGAATTGTTGTAATTACATCGTCACGACCCAAATCACCGCGTATGGGATATTCAATCAAATCTTCGAAACGCGGCATCAATTCAGCGGAATCTCCAGTTGTTGCTGCGCCATAAAACAAATTGATATCCTTACCGGATTTGTTTTCCAACGTTGCAGTCATAGTAATTGGTTCTCCCGCAACATATGTGCTTTTATCCGTTATTATCGTGAGAATAACTCCATCAAAGTCCTTTGTAAAAGACTGACCATTATTCTCGTCGCCCGTTTCTGAGTTGCTGGAAACACTCTCTGTCAAATCGCTGTTTGTTGTTTCAGGATTCAAATTCTGTGAATCGTCACTACTATATGACAACCCTCGCGCAGTATTTTGTCCGGAACATGAACAAAATGCCAAAAGAGCTAACGATATCAACAAAACAACAAATAAACGCTTCATTAAAAACACTCTCCTTAATCCCTAACGTGTGCCAAAGATAGCTTCACTGACGAACCTGTTCCCTTTCGTTTTATCTCAACGGTATACTTATTGGTTGTCGATGCGTAGAACCTTACCATTTCAACAGAATTGTTGGTTTCTTCAGAAGAATATACTTTTGTGCCGTTGATATCCTTAACAATTATGTCATAGTTAACAAACGTTCCATTGTATATAGTTTTGTGGTCGGAACCCGATCCAGTATTACCCTTAAGCCAAGCAATGGCTATAGTTTTTGTTCCTGTGGTAAGGGGATAAAAGTCAAAAGTTTTGTCGCCATAGAGCGTATAGTATGTTTCTTGTACCGACACATTAGATATGGAGTTGGCTGCATTGATTGCGTTCACAACACCAGACCCTTCTTTGTTGGTTATGCTGCTAATCGACTCTCCGGATGTTTTTCTATCACACGAAGCAACTACCGCCGCCTTAATTGCATCGGGTCTGAACTTTAGCGTAGGGCAAAACGACATCATTTGTGCTATCATTCCCGTGACGTGCGGTGCAGCAAAACTCGTTCCCGAGTCGCTATACCCGGTAGACATACCTATGTCAAAGGCTGGAGCAACAACATCGGGCTTACTTGGCATACCAGATCCAGTCGTATACCGACCGTTAGTAAAAAAGGTGTCATCTGCCGCACTTACAGTCCCTTTGGTATCAATACCGCCAACAGTTATCACATTATATGCATTTCCAGGAGATGTGACATATGTACCGTTATTTCCTGATGATTTAACCACACTTACGCCATGTTGACTGCGGCTTGGTTGTGTACATGTTTTACAACGACTGTTTCTGCGAAAACCGTTTCAACATTCTCGCTTGTCAACAGTGCTTCTCCATTATACGATATTGCTGATTGCGCATATTCGGAATTGAATATTGTCGGGACAAAAGCCGAGTGTGTAAGTAAGGCTTCCGGAGATAATACCGCTAAAATATCCGTTGAACAGACCCTGCAAAAATACAGCGGATGGTTTTGGATATGGGATGACGTTGAGGGCGCATCGTGGACAAGAACGGAAAACAGGAGTTCTGTTAGTTTGTCAAATACTAAGAGCGGTCTTACAAGCGGCACATATCGAGTAAAGTCTGTGTTTAAGCTGACCGATAAGAACGGTAAGACGGAAACGCTCACGATTTATAGCGATGAACAATCTATTTAACCCAATGTTTGATTGACTGATAAGGTCAATTTTAAACTAAGTGATTCACTATTAAGCGGATTTATCGTTGTTTGGTGAGTCAACGATTGGGTATTAACCACATTAAAACAATTTATCATACTTAGGAGGTATAACACTATGAACATGAAAATTCGCGCTTTGTCCTTGTTTGCGGCAGCATGTCTGACTGCAACAACATTGGGAAACCAATCGACATCATCAGCGGCGGTAGGTATCGGCGGTGCGATTGCTGTCGATCAACTCAGCACTAAGATAACCGAAGAACTTCAGGCGGTTTTGGACAAATCACAAGATGATGATATGATTCCGGTTTACATATGGACAAATGACATCGACTATAATATGGTTGAGAGCATGACGGTTCAGGCGACTGGTCTTTCCAAGGATGCTATAATGAAACAGTCGAGTGATTTGTACGAGCCGCTGATCGTAAGCCTTGCCCCCGATGTTATGGTAGAAGCAGTCGCTGGGAAAAGTGTTGCCATAACATCATCAGAAGAATATGAGGCAGCCGCTAAAATCACAAAAGCCGATACGCTTAGCCTAATGCAAAATTTTTATTCGGCACATAAGGTTGAGTTTGCAAAATTGTCCAATACTGTCGATGTGTATGCCAATAATAGAAGGTCTTTTGCGCGTGAGGCATACAATGAGCAAAACGGCGGCTTTGTGGACAACTATTTGAAAGACGCTAAAATAATCTTTCAAAGTCAGTATTCGCCAATGATCATCTGTGAGATTTCCAAGAGTACCATAATGCACCTTAGTACCTTGAATAATGTTGAGTCCCTGTCTCTTTACGAAAGGATAGTGGGAACTGATGAGGGTAGCATTGATACTAACGTAAAGAGCATCAGGGGTGATTACCCTAGAGATAATCTTGGTTTCGATGGGGGCGGAGTAAAGGTTGGGCAGATAGAATCTGGAAAACCAAATGGTACTATAACAGAATTGAGCAAAAAAAATATTGTGGTTAATCCTGCTTCTAGCGCTGGGTCTACTAACCATGCATCTTTAGTAGCGTCAATTATGGTTGGAAGTACTGGTATGGCACCCCAAGCAGAATTGTATTGTGCACCATACACCGATTTTTATTCAGATGCCGAATGGTTAGTTTCTAAAGGCGTGAGTGTAATAAATATTAGTTTTGGGTTAAGGGATGGAAACACTTACGATACTTACGCGCAATGGACGGATCATATCGTTAATCAAAGCCGATGCAACAATTTGTCTAAAACGCATTATACATCCCTTCCTTATCGTCAAAATTTTGAAACTTTCGAGGATTTTTTACCCCTCTATAATATTAATCCTTTTTTAAGGTCAAAAGGACACCCCAAAAATCTAATTTTCTAAAACTTTGGTACTTTCAACCAAATCTATAAGACGACTTTTGGGCAAATTGCCAATTATTTCTAATATATAATCACCATTATCCCATATTACAACTGATCTAAAATGTTCGTCATCACTAAAATCAAGACATACTCCATTGTTACCGTTAAACTCAATCTCCTCAAAATTGTCATGTTCTGTGTTGTAATGCGGGGTAAATTTTTCCTTAGTATACTGAGAAAAGGTTATAACCTGCCCGGATGAGGTGTTTTCATATAGAGTATAGACATAAAAAGATAACGAATCATGCTCAACCATTTCAAACCCGTCAGGCAAGTTGGAAAGATAGTATTCATATTCAATCGTTATGGGACAGTTTTCCGTATTTATGGCGAAAAGCTGTGTATTGTCATTGTACACCGTTCCGTGAAAGTCTTTTGAAAAGTAGACAAGCATAAAACCTGTTAACAACGCTGCACATATGATCACGGCAAAAAGAATTATGAGTTTTTTACTTAAGTGCAAATGCTTGCTTTGCGGAATCAGGACCATTGGAGGATTGCTTGTTGCCATATGCGTTTTTTTCTCATATAAAGCGAATATGCGCTTCATAGTAAGTCTATGGCGCAGTGATGGCTTGAATGGCGGAAACATATTAAGCTCGGCTATTTCTTCCGCACAAATTTCTGCCAATATATCTTTGAAGTCTCTCTCATTCATAAATTTCACCCTCCTTGCGAACATATTCACGAACAGCCTCTTTTGCCAAACGAAGTCTCTTCTTAACTGCCGATTGAGAGATATTCAATTTTTCGGCAGTCTCGGCAGTAGAAAATCCCATCAAACACCGAAGTGTCAACACGTCCCGCTGTAGGGGCGGAAGCGATTTTATAAATTGTTTCAGCTTGTCTCTTGAAACTTTGCCAATTATGCTATCCTCAAAAGAAAACGGGTTATCGTCGTAAGAATCCTCTTCATCAAGTTCCTCAAGCGGTACTTTATTCTTCTTGTTGAACATATCCGAGGAAATGTTTCTGACAACAGCGACCATAAAGCTGACTCTATTCTTTGGGGCAACGCTGAAAAATTTATCCGGTTTGCGGACTATTTCACTGAAGGCTTCTTGAACGGCATCCTCCGCGTCATCCCTGTTATGTAGATATATGTATGCTATGTTGAGGAAACAGTTTTTATTATTTTTATAAAATTCCTCCAACTCGTTCCTCTGAACAGGGTCTTCTATAACTGAAAACATCGCGTCTCCCCCTTTGTTTTGTTTATTATAGCATAATTCAATAATGTTTTTCTTAAGGAGCACATCGAAAGTGCTTCTACGCTCGAATAAATTCGCCGAACTCCTTCGCTGTAACTTTCCCCTGCAAATACAGCCTTTTCATTTCGCTTGCCTTGTCGAGCCAAGCCTTATACTCATTGAATGTCAGCCGCATAACACCGCTGTTTCCGTCAGCGTTTTCATAACGCTCCACCCGTTTATAGTTTCTGTTTTTTGCTTTCTCATACTCCTCAAGAAGAGGATCGTTTCGCTGCTTGAGTTTTCTCGCTAACTTCGGTGCGATCTGCTTACAAGTCTTACCGTCAACGAGAACTCTATCGCAGTACATCTCAGCGCGATTGGATTTCGGAACAAACAGCTTGCCGCAGCACGGACACTCCAACACGCGCCTTTGCTGTTCCGCAAGCTTCAGGAAAAGGAACACAAAGTAGTCGGTATAATTGTCGAAGAAGAAAACCTGCGACAGCTTCGGCTCATTGGTAAACAAATCGTAATTTATAATTTCGCAGGGGTAGTCTCTGCGAAAAAAGTAACCCTCAGGTAACACATTTGTTTTAAGCCACTTATCATGTGTCTCAAACTCACCTCGTGATTTCAAGTATTTATATAGAATATACCGTGTATCCAATGGTTCCCGTAATGCGTCAACAATATTACTCATTGCTGTCATCAGGCACATTGCCGTTCCGTCATCATCGATATCAAGCAATTTATATATCGCTGCCCGCAGCAAAACTCCTGTTGTCAAATCATTCTCCCGCACTCCGTCAGCCAACTCAAGAGCCATATTGGATACAGAGTTAAACTGCTCTTCCGAATATTCGCCAATACCATCAAGCGGTTCTGTTTCTTCAATTATATGTTCAAGCACAACTTCATAATTCGACAGATCATATTCCAACTCTCCAATCAGTTCTTCTGAAACTTTAATTCTATTGGTTTGGATTTTAATATTGTTCTCAATGATAACCCGAACCGCGTTATCGCCGTCCACAGATAAGTATATCCCGTTTTTGTCAATCATTCTATTCGCCTCCCCATCTACATTTTAGCATTATTGACAAGAAAAATCAATATGAAATTTTGTATGGAATGGATTTTCATGTTTTTTGCGGAAATCCATTCCATATTTACGTTTTGGGCATGATATGTTAAGATAAATATCATCACTTGAAATCGAAAGGAGAAACTTTATTGACAAAATTAAATACGATCAACTGCGAGGAGATCATGACGGAGCCGCTAAAACCGATCCAATTTGTGGTGGACGATCTAATTACGCAAGGACTGTTCATTCTGGCGGGAGCACCGAAGATCGGCAAGTCATGGCTGGCGTTGGACATCTGCCTGAGCGTAGCCAAAGGAGAGACGGTTCTGAACGCCAAGACAACGCAAGGCATGGCACTGTACCTTTGCTTGGAGGACAGCCGAATCCGAATTCAAAATCGCTTGTACGAAATGACCGATGAGCCAACCGAGCATTTACATTTCGCGCTGCTTGCAAACTCAATCGGCAGCGGACTGGAAGAACAAATCGAAAACTTCATTTTGGATCATCGCGACACCAAAATCATATTCATTGATACGCTGCAGAAAATTCGATCCGACTCACCCGAAAGCACATACGCGACCGATTACAAAGAGCTGTCCGTTTTGAAATCAATCGCGGACAAGCGCTCAATCGCAATCGTGTTGGTTCATCACTTGCGAAAAACAAAAGATGCCGATCCATTCAATATGATCTCGGGAACGACGGGACTCAGTGGCTGCGTCGATGGAAGCTTTGTTCTTTCAGAGTCAAAGAGAGGTTCGCGAAACGCTACGCTCTACTGCGTAGGGCGCGATATAGAAAACCGCGAAATCGAATTGAAATTCGACAGCGAACAACACCGATGGATATCCGACAAAACTTTTTCCGAGCGAGAAAATAAAAGCAGATTTTTCATCGAGAAAATATTTGAATTTATGATTGAAAGAAAAAATTTTGTTGGAACAGCTACCGAGCTTGCCAATCTGCTCGCGCCGAAATTTGAAACGGAAATTTTTCCAAACAGGCTCACAAGAGATTTGGTTCAGAATGCTTACGAGTTGGAAAGGTACGGAATAAAATTCTCCTCCGAGCGCAGCCACGGAGCGAGAAAAATCCGGTTGGAATTGCTGCCGGGTGACGGTAGTGACGGTAAAATAACCACCCCCTAATTCTGCCGACTTACCGTCACCCGAGATTAAAAAAGCCTTTTGCAATATGCTTTCGGCGGGTGACGGTAACTTTTCGGGTGACAGTAGAAATGCCAAACGGGTGACAGTAACATCACAGCACGAATGAAAGCGTGTGCGCCGATTTGTGAGAGGTTCAACCGCCGAGTAAAGTAACTGCTCGACCAACCAAATTGGAGCGAAATTTGAGCCGTTTCTTCGCGAGTTTGGCAGAGCAATTCGTGAGACAAATACGGGAAAATTGGAGTGCATTATTCTGATGCAGGTTAAAGCGACGGTGTCGCGGTCACAGCGGACGGCAAAGCCGACCGCATTGTAGAGCCATTTACGGGAGGTGAAGTTTGATGTCAAGAAAAGCAAAAGTATGAAACATAGGTGTCACTTTGAAAAAGAAAACGCGCTAAATGCGACAACAACAAGAAATGCGATTATACAAAAAGGTCATACCGCAGGAAAGAGAGGTTAAATGGCAAATAAAATCGGGATTAGCTTAGATGATGAAACATTGCAGCTATGCGACAAATACGCGGCGAAACATTCGCGCTCACGTTCGGAATTTATCGCAGCGGCAATTCAGAAATACGTCTCCGACTTGGAACTTGGCAAGCAGAAAAACATAATCGCAAAGGAGCTCGCCGGAGAGATCGTCAAAGGCAGCGAAGCGGGCGTTACGAAGATATCCAAAGGGCTGTTCCGCTACGCCGTCGAGGTCGAAATGATCATCATGATTCTGTCGGAGCTGACAAATATCCCTCCCGATATTATGGGGGAATATCGCAAAGAGGCAATCAGAAATGTCCGCAGGACGCGCGGAAAGATCAACCTTGACGATCTGATTGCGAGAAATAATCGGGAGTTTGCGGAGCGAAAATTATCCGCAACAGGCGGCACGGACGATACCATTGTTGACGAATACACGATAGACGATTACGATTTTATGGAGGATAATATATGACCCAACTTAACAGAATGAAGATATTTTTCAAGTCATGCCTGCTGTTTTTCAGTAGACGAGCTGAGGCAAAAATCGATGCTCCTGCAATTGCAAAAGACGGATTTTCGGTGATAGATAACGTGCTGTACTACATCAGCGGCAAAACAAAAATCAAAATAAAAGAGCACTTTGCTGAAACAAAAGTGACCGCCCTTGACCTTGTAGAAAGTGTAATCAGCTACGAAAAACGCACTCAGGCGACAGGATAAATTTTCTCAAAAAACCGCTGGACATTACGCCCGCATTATGGTATAGTGTTGTTGAAAGCAATGAGTTATAATGCGGGTTGTTTCACAGACAGGAGGTAAATTTAATGAAACAACAATATAACACAGCACTCTATCTGCGGCTGAGCCGTGATGATGATTTGCAGGGTGAGAGCGGGAGTATATCCACACAGCGTGATATGCTTACCCAATACTGTAGGGAACAGAAACTGAATATCGTTGGAGAATATGTTGACGACGGGTGGAGCGGTACGAACTTTGATAGGCCAAGCTTTCAGCGTATGATCGACGATATTGAGGACGGAAAAATCAACTGCGTTATCACGAAAGATCTGTCAAGGCTCGGCAGAAACTACATTCTCACTGGGCAGTATACCGACTTCTACTTTCCGTCTAAAGGCGTGAGATATATTGCGGTAGCCGACGGCGTTGACACCGAAAAGGGCGAAAGCGAGATCGCGCCGTTCCTCAATATTCTCAACGAAATGCACGCTCGGCAGACAAGCAAAAAAGTTAAGGCAGCTATGCGTACACGTTTTTTGAACGGAGCGTATTACAGTCCATGTGCTCCGATAGGCTACAAATGGCATCCCGAAGTCAAGGGAAAACTTATCCCCGATGAGGACGCGCGGTGGATAGTGGAAAAGATATTCGATCTCGCAGCGCATGGGATTGGAGCAGCCAAAATCCGCCATACGCTTGATGATGAGCATATCCCGACTCCCGCATGGCTGAACTATCAAAAGTACGGAACGTTCGCTCACGTTTTCGAGGGGCAGCCGGAAAACAAACGACATCAATGGTCAACGGCTATCGTCAAAGCGATCCTCTCTAGCGAGGTGTACATCGGGAACAGCGTTCACAACAAGCAGACCGCTATATCGTTCAAGAACAAGAAAAAGGTTCTCAGACCAAAAGACGAGTGGTATACCGTAGAAAATACTCACGAGCCTATTATTTCAAAGGATGTCTGGGATCAGGCTCACGCTCATATTGACAGCCGAAAACGTCCTAAAAAAAGCGGTGAAACGCAGATTTTCGCGGGACTTCTGAAGTGCGCTGACTGCGGTCGGGTATTGCGGTATATGCGCAGAAATGCAACCGCAAGGTCAAGGGAAAGACAATATTATATGTGTACTAACTATAGCGAATACGGCAAGGATAAATGCTCAAGCCACTATATTCGGTATGATGTGATATACGCCGTTGTGTTCGGCAGACTGCAATATTGGATCGCACAGGCTCATGAAAAGGACGACAGCAAACTGCTTCAGCGACTGTTGAAAAGCGGCGATAAGCAGCGCGAAAAAGAAAACGCAAGCGTCAAAAAGGAGCTGTTGAAAATCGAAAAGCGCCTGCAGGAGTTGGATAACTTGTTCGTTAAGATGTACGAGGACAGAGCGAAAGAATCAATCACCGAACGCAACTTCGCAATGCTTTCGGCGAAATACCAAGAGGAGCAGACACAGCTTGAGAACAAGAAACAGGAACTCCAAGCCAAGCTTGATAAGTCGGCACAGGATGCCGACGGAGCGGAAAAGTGGCTGTCGCTCGTCCGCAAGTACACCGAGCTGACGGAACTCACCGCGCCGCTACTGAACGAGTTGATTGACCAGATCGTGATTCACCAAGCGGTAACCGACGATAACGGCGGTAGAACGCAGGAAATCGAGATTTTCTACCGATTTGTGGGGAAAATCGATTAAACAATTATTTCGGTATCCTTAAGTAATGGAAAAGAATCAGATATTGCTTGCTGTCACGCCCCACACGGGGCGTGTGAGTTGAAATACATTATCTACCATATTGTCTGTTAGCTCTTGCTGTCACGCCCCACACGGGGCGTGTGAGTTGAAATCTTCTCCAGCAACCTCGTCGACGCCGCAGGCGGTCACGCCCCACACGGGGCGTGTGAGTTGAAATGAAGAATGGCTAAGGCAGAAGGAGGTGGGCGCGTGTCACGCCCCACACGGGGCGTGTGAGTTGAAATTGACAGAGTGCTTTTAACATTTGCCCACACCCTGTCACGCCCCACACGGGGCGTGTGAGTTGAAATCCTTTTCGCCGCCCAACCGATGAAGCAGGAGGAAGTCACGCCCCACACGGGGCGTGTGAGTTGAAATGACGACGGAAATGTTATTGAAATAACGGACGAAGTCACGCCCCACACGGGGCGTGTGAGTTGAAATTTATTTCCTCCGCCTTGTCTTTCCACGCCTGCGAGTTGTCACGCCCCACACGGGGCGTGTGAGTTGAAATTGAAGCGGCAAACACATTTTGCAGTCAACTGCAAGTCACGCCCCACACGGGGCGTGTGAGTTGAAATTTTAGTTATTCGCAGACTTAACGAGCAAAGCGAGGTCACGCCCCACACGGGGCGTGTGAGTTGAAATGTTGTGAGAAATACCTATCTTGACGTGCCTGTTGTCACGCCCCACACGGGGCGTGTGAGTTGAAATATAGTGTATTATATCTGTTTTCTTTGTGTAGTTGGTCACGCCCCACACGGGGCGTGTGAGTTGAAATTTGTGTTATCAAGATAATCAATTTTTATTGTAAAGTCACGCCCCACACGGGGCGTGTGAGTTGAAATTTTATTTGTCAATATGTTTTATTTTACAATTCAGGGTCACGCCCCACACGGGGCGTGTGAGTTGAAATTGGACTAATCCTAACGATATTGTATTTACTCCAGTCACGCCCCACACGGGGCGTGTGAGTTGAAATTGGACTAATCCTAACGATATTGTATTTACTCCAGTCACGCCCCACACGGGGCGTGTGAGTTGAAATTATTTCTGTATCTGTAACGGTCACTTCCTGCACGGTCACGCCCCACACGGGGCGTGTGAGTTGAAATTGACCTTGCTTTACAGCTTGGAGTAGACCCAGAAGTCACGCCCCACACGGGGCGTGTGAGTTGAAATGTACTTAATCATTATTGTTTTCATCGGTATGATGTCACGCCCCACACGGGGCGTGTGAGTTGAAATAGCAGAATTTCAAACTATGAAAAAAACGGAGTAGGTCACGCCCCACACGGGGCGTGTGAGTTGAAATTTTCACGGCGCAATATTTCAATGTTTGCCTCCCGTCACGCCCCACACGGGGCGTGTGAGTTGAAATTTTCTGAGAGGCAGAATAATTGGCACAGGATTTGTCACGCCCCACACGGGGCGTGTGAGTTGAAATTGACAGAGTGCTTTTAACATTTGCCCACACCCTGTCACGCCCCACACGGGGCGTGTGAGTTGAAATATAACGCCCATATACGAGGCAGCCACACGGCGAGTCACGCCCCACACGGGGCGTGTGAGTTGAAATTTGTGTTGTTTTCATACGGTGTCAAATCGTCAACGGTCACGCCCCACACGGGGCGTGTGAGTTGAAATTACCGAAGATATTCCTAAATGGTTTACAGACCGGTCACGCCCCACACGGGGCGTGTGAGTTGAAATTTTTCAGTGGCTTGTTAGGTTTCGGCTTACAGCACAGTCACGCCCCACACGGGGCGTGTGAGTTGAAATACTCTGTGGGCGATAAAATGAAAGGAGTTAGTAAGTCACGCCCCACACGGGGCGTGTGAGTTGAAATTGTCTGGCGACTGGGCCCGTTCCCACTCCGGCGCCAGGTCACGCCCCACACGGGGCGTGTGAGTTGAAATTTGTAAAACTGCCCGCTGATTAACTGTGTACTGGTCACGCCCCACACGGGGCGTGTGAGTTGAAATTTTCATCGTGGCGGCAATTGGAACAACGGCGCCAGTCACGCCCCACACGGGGCGTGTGAGTTGAAATTTCATTCCGTCGTTGAGCCTCGCGCAAACATCGGTCACGCCCCACACGGGGCGTGTGAGTTGAAATTATATCGGCGGCGGCCTCGCGGTCGAGTGTACGGTCACGCCCCACACGGGGCGTGTGAGTTGAAATATTTGTGATGGCGAAATATACGAGTGGAAGTGCGTCACGCCCCACACGGGGCGTGTGAGTTGAAATTGTAAATATCGTGACAAATGCGACGACGCCGATGTCACGCCCCACACGGGGCGTGTGAGTTGAAATTTTTGCCAGGTCATCAACGCTTTTTTTGCCTGCGGGTCACGCCCCACACGGGGCGTGTGAGTTGAAATTAATTGGAGCAAAAGAAGAATAGAAGGCAGAAAAGTCACGCCCCACACGGGGCGTGTGAGTTGAAATACAATTCCTATGACAGAGGGCTCGGCCTTGGTGAGTCACGCCCCACACGGGGCGTGTGAGTTGAAATCTCAAAAGAAACTTCCATTTTTTTCAATTTTGACGTCACGCCCCACACGGGGCGTGTGAGTTGAAATATAAAGAAAAAATGCAGGAAAGGCGTGATTTTTGTCACGCCCCACACGGGGCGTGTGAGTTGAAATAACGTCTTTATTTTTTTATTTTAATGCTGTTCCGGTCACGCCCCACACGGGGCGTGTGAGTTGAAATGAAAATCCTGAACAATATGCGACTGAGAAGAATAGTCACGCCCCACACGGGGCGTGTGAGTTGAAATTTAAGGAGCGTTTTTCACGGTGTTTTTTGATAGTTGTCACGCCCCACACGGGGCGTGTGAGTTGAAATGATAAGCTGACATTCCAAGAAATAGAAATATTTAGTCACGCCCCACACGGGGCGTGTGAGTTGAAATTAATTTTCGGCTTTGGACTTAATTTCCAGAACTGGTCACGCCCCACACGGGGCGTGTGAGTTGAAATGCGAGAGCGATAACAACAGTTGCGAACCGTCACAGTCACGCCCCACACGGGGCGTGTGAGTTGAAATGTGTTGCAAGCCGAAACCTAACAAGCCGCTGAAGTCACGCCCCACACGGGGCGTGTGAGTTGAAATGCTATACCGATAATAACGGTTTTAGACGATTTGGGTCACGCCCCACACGGGGCGTGTGAGTTGAAATTTTTGATAGAAAGGATAATTTGAAATGATACAAGGTCACGCCCCACACGGGGCGTGTGAGTTGAAATGAGGGTTCAGGCTATTATGAGGTTAACGCTAATTGTCACGCCCCACACGGGGCGTGTGAGTTGAAATTTCTGGGTTTGGGCTTGCGGGGAACACGAATTATGTCACGCCCCACACGGGGCGTGTGAGTTGAAATGTTATATTTATCGTCTGCCCGCCGCCTGAGCTGGTCACGCCCCACACGGGGCGTGTGAGTTGAAATTACCTCGTCGGCCGCAAACACTATTGTCGCCGCCAGTCACGCCCCACACGGGGCGTGTGAGTTGAAATCAGCCGCCGCCACAGCAAGGGCGGAAACAGCAAGTCACGCCCCACACGGGGCGTGTGAGTTGAAATTACAAGCCATTCACCGCAAGCAAAACGCAAAGAGGTCACGCCCCACACGGGGCGTGTGAGTTGAAATTTATGTAATAAAAAGCCGCCTGATTGGCGGCTAGGTCACGCCCCACACGGGGCGTGTGAGTTGAAATGTGCGTGCAGATGTGGAGAAGAACAAAATGGGAAGTCACGCCCCACACGGGGCGTGTGAGTTGAAATTTTTCGGTCAGCTCCCGTATTTTGGGGTATGAAACGGTCACGCCCCACACGGGGCGTGTGAGTTGAAATTGTCGACAAGGTGTACCTCTGGGACGATAAAGCGGTCACGCCCCACATGGGGCGTGTGAGTTGAAATTTTTTTCAAACCACGCCGCTCGGATATGAGGATAGTCACGCCCCACATGGGGCGTGTGAGTTGAAATGAAATATTAAGTTCCATTGTCTTAAAGGAAAAATGTCACGCCCCACATGGGGCGTGTGAGTTGAAATAATATACAGGTTTAAGGCTTCTTAATTCTTTGAAAAGTCACGCCCCACATGGGGCGTGTGAGTTGAAATTCTTTACGCTTTTGCCAATTGTGAGTATAGTCGGTCACGCCCCACATGGGGCGTGTGAGTTGAAATGACCCTGTGAAAGAGGCTAATGCAGATGAAATAGTCACGCCCCACATGGGGCGTGTGAGTTAAAATTTGCAGACGGCAGTGAGGATAGCGTCAATGCTAGTCACGCCCCACATGGGGCGTGTGAGTTGAAATTTTTTGCTCTTGCCGATAAAGGATTTAAATGCCGTGTGTCACGCCCCACATGGGGCGTGTGAGTTGAAATTGTGGACGGGTCAACATAGTTTTGAACATTCTCGTCACGCCCCACATGGGGCGTGTGAGTTGAAATCTATGAGCGTTCCAGGATATAGGTCACTCAGCGCCCGTCACGCCCCACATGGGGCGTGTGAGTTGAAATTCAGAGCTGCTTCGGCATTGGCAACGCGCTCGCGGTCACGCCCCACATGGGGCGTGTGAGTTGAAATCTTTGGTCGCGAAATCGTCCTGACGGGACATTGTCGTCACGCCCCACATGGGGCGTGTGAGTTGAAATGGCGTTCACAGGGCTGAGATATTTGCAACAGCCGGTCACGCCCCACATGGGGCGTGTGAGTTGAAATGACGACAATGTTAATCACTGGTTCAGCCAGAACGGTCACGCCCCACATGGGGCGTGTGAGTTGAAATCCCTTTCTGAAAGGAGTTTTTATGGCAAAAAAAGTCACGCCCCACATGGGGCGTGTGAGTTGAAATCTGATATTCTGCATTGAGTTCTTTAAGCTCGTTGTCACGCCCCACATGGGGCGTGTGAGTTGAAATTTTCTGATGATGATTTTGTTGCTCAGATGTCAGAGGTGTCACGCCCCACATGGGGCGTGTGAGTTGAAATTTTTTGTCCTACCCCTAACTGGGAGAGCGTGGAGTCACGCCCCACATGGGGCGTGTGAGTTGAAATTGTTATTTGCGCGACCGAGACGCTTTATAGGCTCTGGTCACGCCCCACATGGGGCGTGTGAGTTGAAATTTTTACCGATAAATCAATCATCGTCAAAACCTCCGGTCACGCCCCACATGGGGCGTGTGAGTTGAAATTCTGTATCGTCCAGTCTGTCCGTAAGCTCCAGCGTAGTCACGCCCCACATGGGGCGTGTGAGTTGAAATCTTACTTTTCCGTTAATTATGCCGCTGCCATTTGTCACGCCCCACATGGGGCGTGTGAGTTGAAATCCGCCTGCATTTTTGCTATTGTAATTATATCACGCGTCACGCCCCACATGGGGCGTGTGAGTTGAAATTTTTTGTGAGGCGTTTAATCTGCCGCGCGCTGTATGTCACGCCCCACATGGGGCGTGTGAGTTGAAATGGCTGTCCGTAACACAAGCTCTATTGAGCGTGTGGGGTCACGCCCCACACGGGGCGTGTGAGTTGAAATTTGAATTGCTTGATTTTCTGAAAAATGAACTCAGGGTCACGCCCCACACGGGGCGTGTGAGTTGAAATTTTTCGCCTCTTCAACCGTGTCAAATGTAACGACGTCACGCCCCACACGGGGCGTGTGAGTTGAAATACATCACCATAACTCAACAGGCCTTGACTGCCGGTCACGCCCCACACGGGGCGTGTGAGTTGAAATCATCATATCCTCGATTTTCGTTTTGAGGTAGAACGTGTCACGCCCCACACGGGGCGTGTGAGTTGAAATCTGCAATCAAGTCGTCCGCTTGGGGATTCCACCAGTGTCACGCCCCACACGGGGCGTGTGAGTTGAAATGTGAAGTGGCTCCGCGAGAACGGCTACGAGAGCCTGTCACGCCCCACACGGGGCGTGTGAGTTGAAATCGGCGAGAGGCGGCGGTGCAGATCAGCCCATTCGGTCACGCCCCACACGGGGCGTGTGAGTTGAAATCGGCAAGAGGGATAACGACCATTCCGACGAGGACGTCACGCCCCACACGGGGCGTGTGAGTTGAAATAAAACGGCGGCGCTGGAAAAAGGCAAGACCCGGTCACGCCCCACACGGGGCGTGTGAGTTGAAATCTCGCGGCGATCCGCGTCGAGAAAACCGACGCCGGCATCACGCCCCACACGGGGCGTGTGAGTTGAAATCAGCTCGTGAAGAAGCCGGCGACGATCAAGGCCGTCACGCCCCACACGGGGCGTGTGAGTTGAAATTAGCATTATGGCAGCGTTGAGGTATAGGACTATGGTCACGCCCCACACGGGGCGTGTGAGTTGAAATTGAAGGGCTGAGCTTATCAGCCCTATCCCACACGTCACGCCCCACACGGGGCGTGTGAGTTGAAATTGCCAAAAGAGCTATTTTATCTCGTTTCATGTTGGAGTCACGCCCCACACGGGGCGTGTGAGTTGAAATGAAAGAGCGTAATAAACAAGCCTATCATCAGGAGTCACGCCCCACACGGGGCGTGTGAGTTGAAATGAAAGAGCGTAATAAACAAGCCTATCATCAGGAGTCACGCCCCACACGGGGCGTGTGAGTTGAAATTTAGCCAGCGCGTCCTGAAGCGGAACCCCCGCCTCGGTCATCTGCCTCAGCTCTTCGCCGCTCACCTTGCCTTTTGCAAGCATTTGCCCGTATGCCAACGCAACACGGTTCAGCTTCTCGGCGTTGCCCGAAGCAAGGTCGCCCAGCTTGGTCATAGTGCTGATAAGGTTATTGTCCGCTACGCCGTAGTTCATGAGCAGCGTTCCCGTGGAAATTACATCGTTCATGGCAAGCGGCGTTTTTGCGGCGAACACTCGCAGGTCCTCTATCATTTTCTTTGCTTTTTCAGCGTCGCCCAGCATTACTTCAAACGACGTCTGATACTGCTCCATTTCGGCGTTGGAACCGATAAGCAGTTCCCATAGCTTTTTAGCGCCGTATATGCCTATAAACGCTTTCACGGTGGCGCTGATTTTGCTGAGAGCTTTGTCAAGAAGACTGACAGAATTAGCATTTTTATCAATTGCTCCCATCTGTTTCTGCAGTTCGGTAGTAGTAGTCTTAATTTCTGTTTTGATGGTTGTTTCTGCCGCCTTTAACTGTCCTAAGTTGGCGGTAGCTTGCGTAATTTTGTCAGTAAGCTCCTTCATTTTGGCTTTTTGTTCTTTTGTAGCCTGTCCACTATTTTCAATGGTCATTGCAAGCGCTTTTTGTTGCGCCCTATATGTTGTTATTTCTTTAGTGGTGTCAGAAATTTTTCGCTTGTTTTCCTCAAACGAACTATTAAGTTCGCCTAATTTTTTTTGAATTTTTAAAACACCTTCTGTAAAGTTTTCTGGATTTAAGCCAAAAACAACATCAAGATTATAACGGTTTCCTTCACTTGCCATTTTTCTTTACCCACGCTTTCTTAAGTTCATTGTATACATAGTTGCCTAAAAAGTGCTTTACTTCTTGGCTTGTTGCAAACCAAGCCCTGCGTATATTGGCAGCTGGTTGTATAACTCCTATTCTCCGACCTATCTTATCGATACCGTGTCTTTGCAAGGCTTTCCTTCCTGTTCCTGGTCTGCCGAATTCCATAATCAATATTTCAATATGATTTTCAATAGTCTCCGTATCATAACCACATCTTGCAGAATATCCATGTTTACGCACGAAGTACTGATAAGATCTAAGCATATTGGTATATTCAGATCCTCTTTCTCCCATTTCTCCAACCTTTCTTTTCTCCTCTTCAAAAACAATATTTGAACCCTCTCTTACAGCTTCCTTACATATTCTTTTTATTTCTATTTTGCTTATTTTTTCAAGCAACTTAATCAGTGCGTCAATCTGTTCTGTTCCCTCAAACCCCATTGTTTCTATTTTCATGTTTAAATTCTCCTTAAATATGTAATAACTTTAAATTGCAATAAAAAAGCGCCTTGCAGTTGATTGCAAAACGCTTTTTTATTTAGTTGTTCATTGTTGAGTTTAAAGCTCGCCTTTGCGAAAAGCTTTTTTTGCTTCCTCTCGGCTCATTCCCATTTTATACGCTTTTTTCATTTGGTTAAGGCTCATAATATTTGCGCCGCCTGTATAGTCGGGATGTTCTTCTTGATACCCATCGTTTTCCCAACCGCACACCTCGCATATATCAAAGTCGTCATGTTCCTCAAACTCATACTTGCCGCAAACAGGACATTTAAGCTTTTCCGCCATGTTCTATATCACCCTTTCTTCTATCAACGTAATACGCTTTGCCATCTATCGGCTTAAACATAGTAATAATCCCTTTTTTCAGACTGCCCTTAACGAAATCGTTTGTCCTCTCGTCATATCTTACAACATGACCGTCCTTGTCAAGGTGTCCCTTTATGCTGCCGCCAACAGGTGACTCTATCAGCTGTAATGCTCTTTTTTCGTATGCCTCTTTAGTGGTTATTATACCTTCCTTTTTGTATTCTTCTCCATGGTCTTTCCAGTGATTATTCAGTTTCTGCTTATTGACAAAGCCTTTTACCTCAAACTCATTGGCACCGGTCGGAGAAGGTCCTTCTTGACTGCTCGTCGGCAGGTTTCCGCCGTCCTTACTCGCAAACTTTCCCGTTTTCGGGTCGTGCTTATCGTTATACCGCTTTTCCTCCGCTTTTTCGATTATACCACTGTTCTCCTCATTTTTCAACCCCTGCGCTCCGATTTTCGCTGTCTGGTTGGTGTTGGGCGTATAGACCGTCTTATTTTTAATGTCCAGCAGCACATCTGACAGCCCCAGCTTCACATAATTAAAGCCCAGCTTCGGCAGATCTTCCTTGTAGCGCACCTCGTCTATCTGCATAAAATTGGAAGCAAGCGCTATCTGGTACGCCTGATAGCGCTTGAGTATATCCCCCTTGAGCAGTTCCGTTGTGTCAAATGCAAAGTACATTTTTTCCTTTTCTTCTTCAAGGAGCAAACAGCGGTTAAGCGCGCACTGAAGCGCCTCAATAATAGGCTGTACCGCCGTTCTCACGCCGTCGGAAAAGCTGTCTGCGTCAGCCTTGCCGCTGATTATTTCAGGTGCCAGCCCGAACAGCAGGCATATTTCCTCATTGTTGGTCTTTATATGCTCGTTTAACTGCATTTCAACGCTTGTCGCCGAAATTTCCTTGAACTCAAGCCCGTTGTTCAGCACCATCGGCTCTCTGTTCTTGTTGCTGCGGAACAGTCTCCACTTTTCTTTCAGCACATCCAGCGCTTCCTGCGTTATTTGCCGCTGAGATTGCAGCAGACCGTTCTTGTTCCCGCCGTTGAGTACGTTGTAGTGCTGGTATATTTTTGTGTTGTAGGCAGTGGCAAGCGTCTCCTTGCCCTCGTCGAAAATTCCCGTTCCCGTCACGCCGTTTTTGCTTTTTCTGAGAAGCGAGATAAAACGGTATGTGGGATACTTCTTCCCTTGGACCATATACGAGGCGCTTTTAAATATGGGATCTGAGTTTATTCGGTAGCTCACGTTCCGAGCGTCCACATAGTACAGCCCCTTGACCTTGTTTCCGCCCATATCTATGTAGATATAGCCGTTTCCGTATACGAGATAGTCCGAAACGAAAGCGGATTTCATCTGAAAGCTGTCCAGTACGTCCCCAGACTCGTCGTTGAGAAACCTGACGCGGGGATCGTCAGTCACTTCCGCCGTTTCTCCCTCGCCCTCTCTGTACAGCTTTATCGGCAGCATAGCGACGGTGGACGAGAGAAAGGAAACGCAGGAGGCGAAACAAGGCACCTGCATAGCGTCATTTACCGATATGCTGTCGCTTTCCCTCATAGCTGACAGCAGCCCGTTTGTGTCCATTACCACCGCCTGAGCCGTTTCCGTTTGGTCGTGTATTTCTCTTGTTTCTCTCCGTCTGAAAAATCCCATATCCGTTTTTCCTTTCCTTAGTCATCATATCTGCGTACTTCCACGGGCGCTTCTTTGTACCCGTGGAAAATGGCGTAAGCGTCCCACCTCTGCAAGACTTCTCTTAATGTCAACTCCCAGAAAAGCGACTCAGGCTTTCCCATAATGTCGCAGAAGAAGAAAAACAGCCTTGAAAAATCTGTTTTTTCTTTTGACGGCTTTGCGCCGATAATAGGCTCAGGGAGCGCCGTCAGCATTGCCGCCGCAATAACGCCCTGTATCTGCGCAGCGTCGCAGGCTTTGATTATCTTATCAGCAACTGCGGCAAGGTCGTGTTCGCCTTTCCCCCAGCAGCTCAGTCCGTGTTTTAAAAAACTCTTTGCCGCTTTGACAGTGAGCGTTTCTTTGTCAAACGCCAGCACATCAAAGCCTTCTTTTTCTATATTTAACAGTGCCCTGTTGTCGAACCGCAGGAAAAATCCCGCCTCTCCAACAGTAAAAGGCACATATTTTCTTTCGATCTCAATAAACATTTTTATTTCCTTTCGTCCTGCATGCGGTGTCCAATATTGACATAGTTCGCTTTGCGAACTACTGTGCCGCCCAGTCCATTTCCTCGCTGAGCAGTTCGTTTTCGTTGAGAAGATAAACAGCGTTTATAAGCGCCGCCACCATATCCACCTTGCCCGCAGAGCGTTTCTTGTTCACATATTTATTCAGGTTAGTGTCTTCGGTGCAGCGGGCGTTGGAAAAATTGATCTCCAGCAGCGGATTTTCGTCATAATAAAATTCCTTTTTCAGTATCCGTTCCTTCAACAGCTTTGTAGCAGGGTGCAAAACGCTGCTGTGCTGTTTTATCATTACGCATTCTATTGCGTTTTCTGCCGTTTCAAACTTCCGCACCGAGCTGAGCGCATTGTACGGGTCATAGCCGAGCTGTACTATCTCAACGCCGTATTCCTTTTCAAGCCCCAGCACATAATTTTCAACGGCAAGATAGTCTATGACCTCCTCGCCGCAGGCGATACAATATCCGTTCTTAATGTACTGCGGATAGTTTACGTTTTCTTTGTTGGTTTTCCTTTCCACGTTTCCTTCGGGAAGAAAACCCATCACATTGGCATATATCTTTCCCTCGTGATAACATACCATAGCCACGGCGGTATTGTCCTCGGTCTGCGAAAGGTCGATACCGATATATACCTGCTTTCCGTTCCAGAACTTAGTGTCCTTGTCTCTCCTGCACTCCCGAACCTTCATCACGTCAACGTATCCCTCAACGCCAAGGCCCTTGTATTTGATATTCAGGTGCTTACAAAGGAAATTTTCCCGTTTGTTTTCATACAATACCGCCAGTGCGCGGAGCTTTTTGAGGGTATCAAACATTTCGGCGTTGTCTACCGCTACGGGATTAGCCTGATATATGGCAAGGTCTGATGTCTTCCACTTCTTTGCCTCTTCGTCGTCAGGCTCGTACAAAAGCGCAAAGGTGCGCTTGTCGGCAAACAGCCCGTCCAGTATCTTCTTGGCAAGGTCAACCTCGTCCTCAAAGCCGCTGTTGTCAACTGGGTACTGCTTACTCCCCACACGGGGCGTGTGAGTTGAAATGAGGACCATACGGTCATTTTGCCGCGCTTTATAGAATTTTAATAATGAGATCACAACAGGATTTCTTATGTATTGAGGAGGTATCGCAGGCGCTGCCGTTACCGTCATCGTTTCGATAATTTAACACAACCGCTTGCAAAGAAAAAATACTAAAAATTCAATGAGGAGAATTTCTGATCATGACCTGTAAAAACTGTGGGGAGCAGCTCCCCGAAAATGTAACGCTCTGCCCGAAATGCGGGACAGACAACAGCGAAACAGCTGAAATATCAGCAGTAGAAGGCGAAAGATCCGTCCCCCGCGGCTTTTCGTCGAAGAAAAACATAATTATCATAATTATTGTAGCCGTTCTGCTCATTATCAGCAGTGTTACAGCGATCGCTGTAACGAACTACAATTCTGTATCAAACAGAACAACGCGCGGGATAGAGCTTGCAGAACGCTACCTTAATGAACAAAACTACGAACAAGCCATCATTGAGTTTCAGAAAGTCTTGGAAATTGAGCCGATGAACGTTGACGCTTACCTTGGTCTTGCGGACGTTTATGAAGAAATGGGCGACATTGACAAGGTTGTTGAAATCCTGCAGTAAGGACTTGAAAAAACAGGCGATGAACGCATTCAGCAAAGACTTGATGAATTGCAAAAGTCGGAAGAAATTACGGATACAAGTGCAGAGAGTGAGCCTACTGAAAGTGAAACAATGGAAAGTGAGCCTGTGTATGGTTCAATGGGTTCGGTGACGATCGCGGGAACAGAGGTCAATATTGCAACAACAAAGAGCCTTTTTATATATAACAAATAATGATATATATATGGAAAAGAATATTTATCGGAAGAAGCTATTTCAGAGTACGAAAGCAATTTTGATAATGTTATATATCTGACAAGTAGTTTGTCTGACGATGACTTAAAATATATTTCTAAGCTAACTAATTTGCAAAAATTAAAGATCAATTATGCTGATATATCCAATATATCTTCACTTGCTGACCTTATAAATTTGACAGATTTGAATTTGATTGACAATCAAATCAGCGTATAACTCCGCTTGCTAATCTTACAATTTGGCTAGTTTGGATTTGTGGGGCAATCAAATAAGTGAAGAAGATATATCATGGTTAGAAAATCAATTGTTATATTGACTCATAAAAACTCCTAGGAGAAACAAAAATGACCTGTAAAAGCTGCGTGGAACAACTTTTCAAAAATGTGACGATTTGTCTTAAGTGCAGAAATAGGCAACAGCTAATAAAATGAACCGCTGAAAAACGCTTTTCTTTTTTCGACGATTGCCTTAAACCTTTGAGGTGAAACCTTCTTTGTGAATATCCTTCTTTCTTTGCGGTTTTTTTCAAAAGCTTTAATGAACTTGAGAGAAAAGTTGTCCTTTTACTTTTAAAGCCGAAAAATGGGTGAGTGGCAAACCTCAGATTAAAAAAATTTTAAATTTCTTGTTAAGCAAATTTTATTCAACATTTGCCAATGGAAAACAATCAAATAAACGAAAAGCGTTTTTGAAAAACTTAATTAAACCTTCGCCTATGAAAAATACCTGAACATAGAAAAAGACTGCTCTTAAAAACAGTCTTTAAAAAATTATTCAAGCACTGAGGCGCGGGTGGTTGACAGCAAGCATAGCCTTTGTCTGTCCGCTCTTGATTTTTTGTGAAAATCAAAGAGCAGACAAACGCCCGTTTGTAAAATCAGGAACCCTGACCTGATTTTCAAACTTCGTTTGCAGAACAAATCTCAGACCCTTTATTTATGCAATACTGCCTTGATAAATTTGTAAACTTCTCACTGCTTATCTCAAAACCGTCAACACACCCTTATCCATCTCGCAAACAGTATCGCAAAGCACGTCAATATCTTCAGCAGAGTGTGAAGCTATAATGATAGTCTTCCCCTGCTCCTTCAAATCAAGAAGATATTTTCTCATATCCTTGACTCCGTCCTTGTCAAGCCCGTTCATCGGCTCATCGAGTATAAGCAAATCGGGATCTTCCATTATGGCTTGCGCAAGTCCGAGCCTTTGCCGCATACCAAGCGAATACTTGCGAACGTGCCGTTTCAGATTGGGCTCAAGACCGACCTGCTCCATTGTTTTTCTAATAACGTCCTTGGTTATTTTTCCACTCAAATCTGCCAGCAATTTCAGATTTTTATATCCCGAATAATATGGGATAAAGCCGGGAGTTTCAATAATAATTCCCGTGTTTTTAGGGAAATCAATGTCCTTTCCTATTCGTTTTCCGTCAACAGTTATTTCACCGCTCGTGGGCTTCACAAAGCCGCAGATACACTTCATCAGCATTGTTTTGCCTGATCCGTTCCTGCCGATAAGACCGTGGATCTTGCCTTTCGCAAAATCCACGGTTATATTTTTAAGTATCTCGGTTTTGTTCAGCGTCAATGATAATTCCTGTACATTTATCATAATGCTCCTCCTATGACTGTTCTGTCCAGAAAATGCCTGCACAGCGCCGCAAGAACGGCTGCCAGAAGCAGGAGATATATCAGCGAGCCCCACAGCGGGAAATAAACCGTTGAAAGCAGGGAATCATAATGCATTCCGAACTGAGTGTGTATTATAGGAAAAAGCCACGACGCCCCGCCAAAGCGAACAACCGCTCCGCCTGTTACGGACAGTGCGGCGGCTGCCGTCACTGTCGGGATACGCTTGCCGATCACCGTGCCGAGCAAAATAAGCAGACCTGTTATCACAAGATATATCCACATGGTGAGAAAAGTATATAGAAATACGCTTAAAGGCGTGCCGTGAGCAACTGTTGCGGTATCAAGAAAAAGCAGATGATTGTCCGCATAAAGCAAAGGAAAATTTTCTCTCATCACGGTCATAAACGGGCTCCAGACGTTTGAAGGCTCTTGATCTTTCGCTGTAAAAGCCGCGCTCCCCGCGAATATCAGCAGCAGCATAACAAATGCGGAAAAGATCACAAACATTATCTCTCCCAAAAGCCACCGCTTCCTGCCTGTCCTTATCATTTGAAAATATCCTCCGCTACAGCAGGGGAAACCGCTTATCAGAAAAATATATACAAGAGGTATCAGGATCATATTGGCGCTGCCGTTACAGATAAGGATAAACGGCTCAAAGGTCTGCACTGAAAGCTGCGTTTCTTCGCACAGAGCGGACATAGGAGACAGTATGCTCTCATACAAAAAAGTGATAAAAAACAGCAGCATAAGCGTTTTTGTTTGGCGGAGCGTCTGTATCGCTTCAGTCCTCAGTATATAAAAGCTGCTTTTCATAGCTTACCTCCTGCCGAAAGGCGGACGATACGGGAAAAAGCGGCATACAGCACGGCTATTATTGCTCCCGCCATAATAAAAAAGCAGACGAAAGGCAGACCGAGACCGTTTTCCAGCAGAGAGCCGTAAGACATACAGTTTGAGGGGAACAAAAGCTGCACAAAGCGGAAAAAGCCGCTGCTGTAAAAGGCTTCGTCGGAAAAAAGCCATAAGGAATACAAAAGATTTAATTTGACAGAAAGGTATTGTATCATCATCGGCAGCGTCAGAGACAAAAACCTGTCGCGGGCGACAGCGCATATCAGCACCGTGAGCAAGGGGAACACGCCACACATAACGCAGCAGTTGACCGCTCTTTTAAAAAAAGGAACGAACCGTTCCCACGGGGCAGCTCCGTATATGGACAGAATATTTTCGTCGCCGAAAGAATCCACCGTCGGAAAACGCAGGTATATCACAGCGGCATAAACCGATATTCCCAACAATGCAATAAAAAATCCGCTGAGAAATGAGGAAAGGAACAAGCTGAAGGAATATCCCCTCTTGCTTACGCGGGAAAGTACAAAAATGCGAAAATCTCCGTAATGTCGGGTAAAGACCGCAAGAGCGGGAAACGCCGCCACCACAGGCATCACTACTGAAAACCATGGCATCGAATCATATTGCAGCAGCAGGAGATATGAGCTGTTCATCACGCTTTTGCAGGCTTTCATATAAACCTTGCTGTCGGTGAAAAGCTCATACGCCGAGCGCTCCGCTCCGTCAACATCAGCCGATATTCCGAAAAAGCATATCAGCAAAAACAGCAGGACCGCAAGATAAAATGCCGCAGAGGTCAGGTACTCCCTGCAAAGGACGCCGAAATACCCGACGGAATTACGGATATGTATAGCCCTGCCCTGTGCCATAGCCTACGCTTACCTCCTCAGTCGACGCATTAACATAAACATAGATATAGCTGTAATCCTGAAGCCCCGTGTCGGTGATGGTAAATTCCCACATCGGCTCCGTAACGTTCCCGCCTGTCTGCAAGGCTTTGTTGTCCGTCACCTGACGTGTGCAGTATAAAAGCTCCGTGCGCTTTACCTTAAACGTATGCTCACGGCTCAGCGTTTCAGAAACCAGCCCGTAGGCTTTTTCGTAATCCGCTTTGATCTCACATTCCTCGGCAAAAGCAAAGGCATTGCCCCTCACGCCGCTCAGTGAAGGAGTCCAGATCCAGTCCACAGAATTTTTTGTGAACATCGCAAGGCTCAGGACATTGCCGAAAATGTCAAAGGGATCGCCGCTCTCTTCGCCTGACGGTTGGATATAATTCATGGGCACTCCGTTATAATTCAGTCGGAAGGTAAATACATAGGCACAGTTTCCGTTTGAAAAGCGGTATACAGTGGCTCCGAACGGAGAATATGTGAAAAGGGGAGAGATAATGTGAGGATATTTTCCGCTGTTTAGATAATCCGAAGCAAAGGAAAGGGCGTCGCTTACCGTTACATTTTCTCCGTTTAAAGTATAGGCGTCGGCTATTTCCCCGTCCTGAGGGAGGTCGTACTCTTTCAGGACCTGTCCCTTGTCGTCGCCGATATAAGGCCGCCAGCTCCATGTCAGGTCAAAATCTATCCCCAGTATGTCCCTCACCGCCTGCTTGTTGTAAAGCTCTATCCTGCCTGCGGTGTTAAGATCAATATAAATATCGTCGCCAAGATATCTTATGTAGGCGGCTGATTTGAAATCGCCCTCCTCCATTTCGCCATAGTTTACATCTTCCGCCCGATCGTCATAAAAACCATTGCCGTCATCGTCATAAAACACCCGATATACGACCTTATCCTCTGATATTGTATGATCGCCGTAATCGGCGGCAGCGCTGCGCATTAACTCAAGGCTTTCCGCAGATAAAAGAGGGTCGTCCCAGCCGAATCTCTGCCATTTTTTTGACATAGGCTCGTTGACATACATCTTTGTATCGCTCAGCTCAAGGTTTTCGACTGAGCCGTTATCCGCCGTACAGCCGCATAAGACCGCTGACGTGGAAAGTGTTATCGCAAGCAGAAGTGACAAATGTGCTGAAAATTTTTTCATAGGTATTCTCCATTTTCGTAAATAATGAACATCTACCCTATACTTCTGCTTTATGCCTGATTTTGTGAGGAGTTATTTTCAATTTCCGATATTTTCAGTGATTTTGCCGAATTTATCAGTTCGTTTTTGGTCATATGTCCCGTTATTTCCATAACATAGTCCCCGTTGTCCCACAACAGCGTCCCGAAATCATCATCGGAGCTTATATAAACCGCAGGAATATCGCCGATATAGACTGTGCTGTACGCGCCGTTTTCATTGTCGTTGTGATTTGTATAATTGATTTTCACCGTTTGCTCAAGCAGGACGGTTTCCCCGAGATCGGTTTTGTAAACGGTAAAGCAGTTGTCCTTATCAATGCTGCGAAAGTCCACGGTATGATCTTCCAGCTCGTAAACATATTTTATCGTGTCCTGTCCGCTTTTGCGGTCAATCACAAGCATATCGTAATGATCGCTGTGCTGCTTGTGAACAGCGCTGTATACGGCGATGACGGACACCGCCGACAGCGCCAGCAGAACAATTATAAGTACAACAGCCACCGTCAGCCGCTTTGCCGACTTATGAGCGGCAGTATCAGGCTGGACCGCCGTATTTTTATCGTACAGCCTGAATATTTTTTTCATTTTTCGCTTATGGCTGAAGGAAAATTTATGCTCAGGCGAATTGTCAGAGCCTGACAGCTCCCGCTTGTACGCCTCGTCAAATATATCTTTGATGGAATTATCTTTCATTTTATTTTCTCCTTGTCTTACCGACGGCTGTCAATAAACTTTTTTATCAGTTTGTAAGCGTCGGATATGCGCTTTCTCACAGCTTCTTCCGAAATGCCCAGTGCGCGGGCGGTCTGTGGATTTGAATATCCGCAGCTTACCTTCAGGAACATAGCGTCCCGCTTTGCAGGGGGCATTGAAAGGATAAAATCTATAAGCGCTTCCGCCTCTTCGTCGCTTACAACGATCTCTTCGGGAGTTTCCGTTACCGCATTCTGAAAATGCTCCTCGTCAAGCTCGGTCTCATTGGCTTTATTTTTCTCTTTTCGCATATCAAAGGCAATATTTCTTATTATGACATTTATGTATGAGACCTTTTTATCATCAGGGACGGCGAACAGATTTTCAGGATTTTCAGCTATGCGGAGAAACGCCTCCTGCACTGCGTCCTCCGCGTCATGCATGTTGTGAAGATGGGAAAACGCAATATTATAAAACCTGTTCGCATTGGCGCGGTAGATACGCTCAAGCGCATTCGCCTGCTCTGCGTCCTCTATTACAAAACAAATCACAGCTTCACCGCCTTTGTGCTGATATAGTTTTTATACTATATCACAAAAGCTGTGTTTTTTCAAGTGGGTATCTGTCATAGTTTTACCGCCGAAAAGTTTTGGCAATGACAGATTTTTGCTTTGATCTTTTTGTGACGCACTTTCACAGAAGTTGGATCTGTATTTAAAAATGCAGTTGTAAAATGTGCTGTTTCTTATGGAAAAGAAGCGGTTATATCATAATCTGAATAAAACAACAATTTGTTTATACATAAATAAAGAGCAGTTACCGCAATTAAGCGATACTGCTCTTTTCTTTTTTACATCAGCCGACGATTGCCTTAAACATTTGGGTGAAAAATTTTTTGTGGATAGCTCACTTTAAAAGCAGGGATTTTTGCAAACAGAAAAAGGTTTTATGACTTTACTTCATCTTTTTTGCGGGAAAAATCATATGTAAATTAAGCGGACTGCCACACTGTCCTATAAAACGTACAAATACCCATTGACAAATAAAATTCAACATGGTATATTGATATGCGGGACAGTTATAGTCGGTTTTTTTAAAATATATGTCTATAATGCCTACAACGTTTACAATATGGAGGAAAATTAAAATGCCTGAACCATCTAAAGAGGAAATTTTGAAAGGATTATTTGAGGGACTCCCCGATGTTTATGGAAGTTTTGCTGAAGATATAACCAATACAGCAAAAAGAAACAATTTTATTGAACCACTTATTGAGTTTATGAGAAATACACCTGATGCTACTACCTCAATGGTGTTAGAGAAAATCGCTGAGTTAAAGGGGGTATAAAACATGGCAAAAAATAATGACAGTCATATGTGCCCAGTATGTGGAAAATATGAATTTGAAACATATGGCAGTAACGATATCTGTGAAGTGTGTGGTTGGGAAGATGATTGGTTACAAGAAGAACGTCCCGACTACGCAGGCGGTGCCAACATAATAAGCCTTAACCAAGCAAAAAAAGCGTACAAATCAGGAATGACCGTTTTACAAGCTGAAAAGGCATACAGAAACGGCGAGTTTTAAAGGGGAAAAGCAATCAAATATGCCGAATTTTAATTTTGAAAATTTAACCGAGGATGAACAGAAATTAAAAAAACTGTTGGAGAATATTTCCGATACTTATGCGGATTTTGTTAAAATCCAAGTATATTTTGCAAAAGAGTACGGCTATACAGATAAAATGATTGAGTATATAGAAAGCAGTTCCACTGAACTTACTTCTTCTGACATAATTGAAAAATCATGCGAATTTCGAGGACTGTAATCTGCACATATCATATAGGAGAACAAAATATTTATATTTTTCCTTAATGGTTTTAGAGAAAATCGCTGAGTTAAAGGGGGTATAAAACATGGCAAAAAATAATGACAGACATATGTGTCCCGTATGTGGACAGTATGAGTTTGAGTTTCATGGGAGTTTTGATATTTGTGAAGTATGCGGTTGGGAAGATGATAATGTTCAGGAAAATGACCCCGACTACGCAGGCGGCGCAAATATCATGAGCCTTAACCAAATGAGAAAAGCGTACAAAATGGGAATGAGCCGCGAGGAAGCAAAAAAAGCTTTTCGCAAAGGCGAACTTTAAAGGGAGATTTAGATATGTTACAAAATTCTGAACAAAAATCTTACGAACTCCTTACTGATATTACCGATTCCTATGATGATGTCGCAGAACTTATCCGACGGTTGCAAAAAGGCGAACAAATAACTTGCTTGGACTGCCGATGCGGAAAATATATAACATATGCCGAAAATTTATCGGCTTCTTGTGATTTTATATGTGATAAATGTGGGAGCGTTTTGCGAATCAGCAAAAATATTGTTGTGGAATAATGAGGAAGCCGCCGAAGCTTTTCGCAAAGGCAAACTTTAAAGGGATTAGATATATTACAAAATTCTGAGCAAAAATTAAAAAAACTTCTTATTGATGTAAAAGATTCCTATGAAGATTTTGTTGAAGTAATATTGCTTTTATCAAAAAGAAACAACTTGGTAGAGCAGATGATCGAATATATAGAAAATACACCCGATGTTACTACTTCAGATGTTGATGATAAAATTGATGATTTGCGCGGGTTATGATGATGACAGAAAAGGAGGATATAAACATGACGGAAAAGCTTAAATGTCCTGTTTGCGGCAAGTATGAGTTTGAAGAACATGACGACTTTGATATATGCGAGGTATGCGGTTGGGAAAACGATGGGTATCAAGAAGAACATCCCGACTACGCAGGCGGCGCCAACATAATGAGCCTTAACCAAATGAGAAAAGCGTACAAAATGGGAATGAACCGAGAGGAAGCGAAAGAAGCTTTTCGCAAAGGCGAACTTTAAAGTGCAGATAATAATATGTTTTTCCAAAAAAAATGACCGCGGTTATATAAAACCGTGGTCATTTTTATAACAAAATATATCGCGGAAAGAAGCTTACCGCTCAGTGAGTGAAAACCTATTTGCGTTATCCTCGATTTATTTATTGCCGCCTGCCTCAAACCAATTCCTTATGTATGTACTGAGTTCTTCCGCCATTTCCGTTTGCTCCGTCAGCCTCGGGTGACCCGGCGTAGCGGTGCCGCAGCGCCTGAACGTATAGTGCCTTACAGTATCGTCGTTGAGCTCTTCCTGAATTTCTTCAAGATAACTGTCCCATCTGGGATAATGCATAAGAACAGTGAGTATCATCAGGAACCTTGTGTTTTTACTATATTTTGATTTTAAATCAGCTATTATTTCCTTATATTTGTCTTTCCATTTTCTGATATATTTTTCATCTTTTGTTTCTTCTTCGCAGGGATTAGGGTCATTCTGCCCCACAGCGATTATAACAAGGTCGGGAGTAAAGCGTGAAAAATCCCATTCGGTCAGCCCCTGCCTTGAATACGGAACATAGCTCAGCTTGTCATAAGTGCTTTCGACGCCTCTCAGAGTTTCTCTGTCAGGACCGCAGAAATACCCTGTTTTATCAAAAAGTGCGATTCCGCCCTGTGAGTTGTCGTAAACCTGAGCGTTCAGCCTTCTTCCCAGTATGAGCGGGTAGCTGAACCAGCTGTTGTCATAAAAGCCGTTATGGTCTTCAGGGTCGCAGCAGCCTTCATAGTTGAACGCCTCAGTCACTTCACCTGCCGAAACACTGTCGCCGTAAACGTCTATTTTCAGGGAATAATTTTTTTCGGGAGCAAAAACCGCCGCGCCGTCGTCGGTCTCTATCCCGCAGAACCTGAAATAATGCGCCGCCGCCTGCCTTTTGAATACCGTAAGCGCATGCTCCCCTTCGTTAAGCACGGCGGGGATTTCAAAAAACTGCTCGTAATCGCTGTCGGAAAGTTCGATTTTATACTGCACATTGTCCACCAACACGCCGATAGCTGAGTAAACGGACATAGACTGATTTTTTACATATATACCTATGGAGCTTCCTGTGAATTTTGTCTCCGCCATGCTTCCCGCATAGATCATAAGCGGCTCCGCAGGATTTTCAAAATCGATTCTTCCCGTGTAAACAAAAGCTTTGTTGTCTGCCGTGATTTTCATATTATCCTCCTGTTTAAAAGAACTTTTTCATATTTTACAACGGCTTTCCTTTTCTTTTATCTTACCACAAAAAATATCCGAAATCAATAAACTGTATTGACTTTTTTGTAAAATTCTGCTATATTTGTTTCACAGAAAACATACTTTTCACTGTTGAAAGGAAGAAAGAAAATGAAAATGAAAAAGATAGCGGCGCTCATTCTTTCCGCTTCATTGATGCTGACTTTCGCGGCATGCGACAACAGCGGCGGAAACGGATCGGCAGACGGTACCGTGTCTGAAAACCAATCTGATAATAACGGAGGAGCAGATGTGAATACTGAAGGCGGAAATACTCCCGCTACTGCCGACAACAGCGCGGAGCTGAGCGTAAAGGATACTAACGACACAAGCTACGCGGACGGCGTCGAGGACACAGAATACGTTATATCCGACGGCATAACCGATAAAATGGTCGCTTTATCGGAGCTGAACGTAGGAAATCAGGTCCGTCTTGCCGAAATGATGAAAAGAGCCGAGGCAGGAGAAGAGATCACCGTTGCCTACATCGGCGGTTCAATAACACAGGGAACCTCCGCAGGCGACGACGGCTGCTACGCCCGCCTTGTTACCAATTGGTTTGAAAGCACATTTCCCGACGCGACTATAAACTATCTGCGCGCAGGTATAGGCGCCACAGGCTCATATATCGGCGTTCACAGGGTTGACCGTGACGTTCTCAGCCAGTCTCCCGATATTGTGTTCGTGGAGTTTTCCGTAAACGACACCACAGAAAACACTCAGCGCAATATAAACAGCTACGACAGCCTTCTTCGCAAGATATGGAACGCTGAAAGCAAGCCTGCGATAGTTTGCATCGGAATGACTCAGGACAGCGGCGCGAGCTTCCAGAACCAGCATTACAGCATAGCGGTGCAATATGACCTTCCCTTTATTTCATACAGGAACGCTATCCTGCACGTTATAAAACAGGGTTATATCACTTGGAAAGATATTTCCGACGACAACATCCACCCCAACACCGCAGGACACAAGGTGCTTACCGAAATAATCACTCATTATCTTGAAAAGGTAAACGAGAACAAGGACAGCATAAGCGGCAGTGAAAGCGATTTTTCAACTCCCGTCACCAAGGACGTTTACGCCGACGCTACTCTCCTGACTCCCGCAAATTGCGAAGCGATAGATGAAACAGGAACATTTGTCACAAACAAGGAAGGCGTTTTCGGAAACTTCACAGGTTATTGGCAGGCGCGTGTAAACGGAAGCTTCAATGGCGCAAGGCTCGTATTTGAAAACGTAGAGGCAAAGAACATAGGGCTTCTTTACAGCGAAGTGGTTGATAAAGGTCCTCAGCTTGAAGTATACGTTGACGGAGAGCTTATGACCACTATTGACGCCAACTTCCCCGGCGGATGGGGCAGCTACACCGAAGCCGCCGAAATAGTTTCCTTTGCCGAAAGCGGAACTCATACAGTGGAGATCGTTCCCCTTGATACAGGCTCTTCTTCAATAATTTATATAACAGGTCTTGCAATAAGCTGACAATTTCATAAAGCAAAAAGCAGTCGGTTTTCCGACTGCTTTATTTTTTGCTGAAAGATCACACTAAAAAATGCCTCATAACGGTTTTTTAGTCATAAACAGTGCAAAAAGAAAAAGCATACCCTGAAGTACGCTTTTCACAGAACCATATATAAATATAGGTCAAGCGGAAGCTGCCGCTTTCTTAGCAAGTCTTGATTTAAGACGAGCAGCCTTGTTCTTGTGGATAAGACCCTTTGCTGCAGACTTGTCCAGCTTCTTCACTGCCGCAAGTCTTGCCTCAGCGTCTGCGCCTTCGGCTCTTGCACGTTTCATAACGGTTTTAAGCTCGGACTTTGCAGCCTTATTGCGCTCCTGTCTTACCTTTGAAACCAGAACTCTTTTCTTTGCGGATTTGATATTAGGCATTTTTACACCTCCCTGTACGAAAATCATAAATATGTCAATATTTAACGGTACTTATATCCAAAACGCTGTTATCGTTTCGGCAAACAATAAAATTATAGCACAACAGCGCGTAAAATTCAAGTCCTTTTAAAATTTTTTTTGTATTTTGTATATTTTAACAAAACAAAGAAAAAAACAATATCAATGTGATATTATATTGTGCAAAATACCGATTTTCAGAACTTTGAAAGGAAATAAAATGAAACGTACAGACCTTGCCGCGGAATTTACCGCTGATGTTGAAGAAAAAGGCTTTGAGCTGACAGATACCGAATATGAAGGCGTAAAGGTGACTGAAATAACATTGGGTCATCAGGCTGTGTCAATAATAGGAAAGCCCGCTGGAAAATACATCACCCTGAACTGTGCCGATAAAAACAAATATGTCTGCGCCCGTGCGCTGGCTCATTATATCACAGAGCTTATGAAGCCTTGCGCACAGTGGGAGCGCGTTATGGTGGCGGGCTTGGGAAACATCTCCGTTACCCCTGATAGTCTGGGACCGCGCACGGTACGCCTTATTCCCGCCACCGCCCATCTGTCGTCTGTTCCCGAATTTGCGCAGCTCGGACTGCGTCCCGTTTATGTTATTGAAACGGGCGTTATGGCTCAGACAGGACTGGAAAGCACCGACCGCCTTCGTTATATCGCGTCGAACATTCTTCCCGCCGCTGTTATAGCGGTAGACAGTCTGGCGTGTACGGATTTTTCTCATCTCGGAACTGCCGTACAGCTTACCGATACGGGAATAGCGCCCGGGAGCGGCGTCGGAGGGGACCGCAAACCGCTGGACTCCGCCATAATGGGTGCTAAAGTGATAGCCGTAGGCGTTCCCACAGTGATAGATCTGGATAATATCGCAGAAAACGTAAATTCCGATATGATGGTAACTCCGAAGAATATAGATTCTGTGATAAAAGACTGCGCAGAAATTATTTCCTTGGGAATAAACGCCGCTTTAAATCCCGCATTGTCGCCTGAAGACATAAGCAGGCTCCTTTTCTGACATAAAGACGTCCTTTCGGCATATAAATATTGAAGAAAATAAAAAGGAGGACTTATAATGAAAAAGACTGCGTTAAAATTCACAGCCGCCGCGATAGCCGCGGCTTCTCTGCCCTTTACCGTAACAGCTATAATAAACGACCCGCCTGATATGGACAGCCTTGTTGCGGCTGCGGTGGAGTTTACGGCGTCAGGAGGCGGTTTCGTGACCGAATCTGCGGAAATAGACGGCGGGGATCTTATCCTGTACCGTCCTGCTCCCAAAGAGCCTCAGCAAACCGTTGAGGCGGAACTTATGTCCCGCACGCTTCCAATCACGGAGGAAACACGACCTGAACCCGTCACTTCTGCCGAAACGGCTCAGCCTCAGACTGAGCCTTCCGATCCCTACATAATAACTCAGAACATCAGCTCCGATACGGAAGACCTGTCTGTTTTCAACAGCATGGACGGAGAGGTCGAAGACCTTACCTTCGGCTCAAATAACGGCGATAATTATATTGACCTTCCTCTCGGCGGACAGGTGCGCAACTGTACTGAGCTTGATAACGACTATGTAAGGGAGCAGTCCCTTATCCCCACGGACATAAGGATAGAAAGATCTTCAGATGAGCCGCAGGTGCTTATCATGCATACCCACGCCTGCGAAAGCTATCTTGTTGATAACAGCGGCTATTTTGACAGCTCATACACCAGCCGAACCACAGACCCGTCCCAGAGCGTTGTCGCAGTGGGACAGAAAATGGCTGAAAAGCTTGCTGAAAACGGAATCTGTGTTATTCATGACGGAACGCTCCATGACTACCCAATGTATAACGGCTCGTACGACCGCGCTGAGAAAACGGTGAAAAAGGTTCTGGAAGCCTATCCGTCAATAAAGGTCGTGTTGGACGTTCACCGTGACGGCATTGAGGAATCCGACGGCACCCGAGTTGCCGCCGTTACCGAAATAAACGGAAAACAGGCTGCGCAGGTGATGATAATTTCCGCCGCTTCTGACGGATACTATTATGTTCCTGATTATCTTAAGAACTTTCATTTTGCCTGCCTTTTGCAGCAGCAGATGGAATCCGACTGGAACGGCATAACCCGTCCTGTTTTATTTGAATATTGCCAGTATAATCAGCATCTTACCACAGGCTCTCTTCTGATCGAAGTAGGTTCTCACGGAAATACGCTTGAACAGGCGCTGTACACAGGCGAGCTGATAGGAGAGAGCGTTGCGAAAGCCCTGCTAAGCCTGAGCGTTTGACAACAGCGCCGTAAAATATTATAATAGGAGCAGTAAAACCAAAGGCTGAAAAGCCTGAAAGGACGTATAAATGGAGCTTACCGACATCGGCGTTATAAAAGACCTTTTTTCCCGTCACGGCTTTTCCTTTACAAAGTCGCTTGGTCAGAACTTTCTCATAAACCCCTCCGTGTGCCCTAAAATAGCGGAGCAAGGCGGCTGTGAGAAAAATGTATGTTCTCTTGAGATAGGCACGGGAATAGGAGTCCTCACAAAGGAGCTTGCCCTGCGCTCCAAAAAAACCGTGGCAGTGGAAATAGACCGAACTCTCGGACCTATACTTGAAGAAACGCTTGCCGACTGCGACAATGTTCAGATAGTTTTTGACGATATAATGAAGCTTGACCTGAAAGCGCTGTTTTCAGAGCATTTTTCAGATGAAGAAGTGGTGGTCTGTGCAAATCTTCCTTATTATATAACATCCCCTGTTATAATGAGACTGCTTGAAGAACGTCTGCCGATAAGATCGTTGACCGTGATGGTACAGCGTGAAGCCGCAGAGCGGATATGTGCGCCTATGGGAAGCCGCGAATGCGGCGCACTCACTGCCGCCGTGAATTATTACAGTACGCCGAAGCGTCTGTTCAACGTGTCAAGGGGAAGCTTCATGCCGTCGCCGAACGTTGACTCGGCGGTGATACGCTTGGATATAGCGAAGGATAGAAAATATCCGCAGGTGATCGATGAAAAGCTGTTTTTCCGCATTATCCGAGCGGCTTTTTCCCAGCGCAGAAAGCAGATGATAAACCCTGTATCCTCAGAACTGAAGATACCGAAAGAGGAGTTGTCGGAAAAGTTTGCAAAATGCGGTATAAAGCCGACAGCTCGCCCCGAGGAGCTTAAAATGGAGGATTTTGTAGCATTGTACGCCGAAATTTTCGGCTAAAAATAACAAAGCTCATTTTTCGATGAATTTTTCCCTTTCTGAAGAGTAAAATTGTAGTTAGTTTCAAATTCAGGGAGGAAAGTCTGATGGAAAAGGAGCTTTTTTTTGTACATAAAAACGGAATATCTTACGCAAGGTATTTTCTGATCGTTTTTGCAGGCTATATCATCGCACTTACCACAATGTTCGGAAAAACGTCGCCTTTTTCCGCCGCGCTGGTAGGGAGCCTTACAGGGATAGACTGTGCCGCCGCATTCGTAGGCAGCGCGATAGGCTTCCTGATAAAAGGGGAAATATTTGACGCAGTGCCTTCGATAGTTGCCTGTGCGTGTATCGGAATACTGAGGATATTTCTCGGAAAAATAAAAGGAACAGCCGCCGCGGTGGGAAGCTCCGCCTTGGTTTCTTCCGCCGTTTTGCTTACCAACGTTATACTTGCAGAATCAGCCACCGACCTTATTATTTCGGTTATTTTCGCGATAGTATCAGGAATAGTCTGCTGTTCTCTGACGGTTTTATACCGCATTTTGGGAGATGAAAACGCATTTACCGTTCTGCGCGCGTCAAACACCGCCGCAGCGGGAATAACCGCCGCCTTCGGCATAACCGCTCTTTCCAGCCTTTCCGCAGGAATTTTTAACGTAGGTCTTATCGCTTCAGCTGTATTGGTCATGGCGGTAACATACCGTTTTCGTTTTGCGGGAGGGTCGCTTTTCGGTATAGTCTGCGCCTTTGGAATGGCGCTTGCAGGTACGGAGTTCGTCAACGCGGGACTTGCCCTTGAAGTAGGAGCGGTAGCGGGCGGAGCGTTTGCCTCCCATGGCAGGCTTCCCCAGTCCGCCGCCTTTCTTCTTGCAGCTGCGGCAACAGGAGCGATGCTGGGAATGAACGGGGATATGCTGGGATTTATGGCGGATATTCTTATCGGGACAGTGATTTTTAACGCGCTTCCTTTAAGCGGAATAATGAGCAGAATAAAGCCACGCCCTGCGTCGGCGACAGGAAGCGAACCCACGGCAGTTTTTGCCGACCGTCTGAAGCTTGTAGGCAGCACCATGGGAGAACTGCGCTATGCTGTTGAAAAAACGGCAGAAACGCTTGATAAAAGCGTGAACCGTGATATAACAGGCGTGTATAATTCCGCCTGCGACTATATCTGTAAAAACTGCCGCTTCAATATGAAATGCTGGGGCGATGAATATAACGACTCGGTACGCCTTATGAACGGTTTTATAAAGATACTTCGCGGCGGAGGACGAGTGACGCCTTCCGACTTTTCGGGAGCGCTCGGCGAACGCTGCAACAAGAAGGCTGGTCTTTGCGACGCCATAAACAGAAAATATGATGATTTTGTCACGGCAGGTCAGATGAACCGCAGAATAAAAGAAATGCGCGAGGTTTTGACAAATATTTTAAACACATCTGAAAAGCTTTTTAATTCCATGTCTGAAGAATTCAGCACCGATGTTTCATACGACAGAACGGCGGCATTGAAAGCCGAACGTGTCCTTGAACGGTGCGGGCTTGCGTCGCCGAAAGCCGCAGTAAAGATAACAAACGGGAATATGACCATAGAAGCTTACGGAGACGGAAAGCTGAACTGCACAGCGGAAGAACTTGGCGATTTTATGATAGAGGTGCTGCAAAGGGAATTTGACCTTCCGTGTATTCTTGAGTTTAACAGAAAGACCCGCGTCACTATGTACCAGCGCGCAACTTACGGAGTGCGCACCGCTTCATGCCAGCTCAGCCGACGCAAAGACGGTTCAAACGGGGATTATGTCGCCACATATGTAGACGGAAAGGGAAAATGGTACAGCGTTATTTCAGACGGCATGGGAAGCGGCGCCAGAGCAAGGATAGACAGCGCTTTTGCCTGCGGCTTGCTCACCAAGCTGCTGGAAAGCGGTGCCACAGTGGAGTCGGCAGTGGAAATGCTGAATTCGTCGCTTCTTGTAAAATCGGCAGACGAGAGCTTTGCCACGCTTGATATATGTCAGGTAGATTTGTACAGCGGAAGGACTCACATATTCAAAGCAGGAGGAGCCGATACCTTTATCCGTTCGGGAGGCAAGATAACAAAAATAAGCGGCATGGGGCTCCCCGTCGGCATAGGAAGCACCGTTTCCATGGATACAAGAACCTTTACGGCAGGGGAGGACGATATAATAATCATGACCAGCGACGGCGCCGACCTTACGGAACAATGGCTTGAGCAGGCATTTGAAAAGGACAGCGGCAAAGATCTGGACGAGCTTGTAAAAACCATAGCGGGCGCTGCAAAATTCAACTGCGAAAAGGGCAGGGAAGACGACATTTCGATAGTGGCTTTACAGCTTAAAAAATAAAAATAAGGCGGTAACGGGTGATTTTACCTGTTATTGCCTTATTTTTGTTGTAATTTTTACTAATTTTTAAAATATATTTATAGTTAGTTTAATGAAAATTGCATAAAAATATTGAAATTTAAAATGATATATGGTACAATTTAACATAGAAAATAAGGACAATTATGTCCAATGGGAAAGGATGATCAAATGTCCATCAATAGCAGCAGAGATTACGACGTAGCCCTGCACTTTTTTCACGAGGGCAGCGCTACTGAGGCATACGCTTTTTTCGGCGCTCATTTTACTGAGCAAAACGGAGAAAAAGGCGTAATTTTCCGTGTCTGGGCGCCTAATGCCGCTTCCGTCGGAGTTGTGGGCGATTTTAACAACTGGGACAGATACCGCAACCAGATGCAACGTACCGAGCATGACGGAAGCGTCTGGGAAACATTTATCCCCGGACTGAAGCAGTACGACATCTATAAATACAGCATAGAAAGCTCAAGGGGACAGATACATCTGAAAGCCGACCCTTACGGTTTTCATATGGAAACACGACCCAACACCGCCACCAAGCTGTACGAGCTTGAAGGCTACGAATGGCACGACGCCGACTGGCTGAAAGCCCGTGAAAGCAAGAACATTTATGATTCCCCAATAAATATCTACGAAATGCACCTTAATTCATGGCTGCACAAAAAGGACGAAGACGAGCTGTTCAATTATATGGAGCTTGCCCGTCAGCTTATCCCTTATGTTAAGAAAATGGGCTATACTCATATTGAGATAATGCCCGTGGCTGAATTTCCTTTCGACGGCTCGTGGGGCTATCAGCAGATAGGATATTACGCTCCCACCTCCCGTTTCGGCACTCCCCACGATTTTATGCAGTTCGTGGATTATTGCCATGAAAACGGCATAGGGCTTATCCTCGACTGGGTACCCGCTCACTTCCCCAAGGACGCCGCAGGACTTTACGAGTTTGACGGAAGCTATTGCTACGAGTATTCCGAACCGTTAAAGCGTGAGCATTTAAGCTGGGGAACAAGAGTGTTCGACTGGGGAAAGCCTGAGGTGCAGAGCTTCCTTATCTCCAACGCAAACTACTGGTTCGACAAATATCACGTTGACGGACTTCGTGTAGACGCCGTCGCCTCAATGCTTTACCTTGACTATGACCGCAGAGAATGGCAGAGGAATGTGAACGGCGGCAACGAGAACTTGGAGGCTATCGCATTCCTGCAAAAGCTTAATTCCGCATTATTTGCCAATCACCCGAATATACTGATGATTGCGGAAGAATCCACCGCATGGCCTATGGTTACAAAGCCTGCGGACGTTGGCGGCTTAGGCTTCAACTTCAAATGGAATATGGGCTGGATGAACGATATGATATCCTATATGTCCATGAACCCCGAATATCGCCCATATCATCACAACAACCTCACCTTCTCCTTCTACTATGCTTTTTCCGAGAACTTTATACTTCCAATCTCCCATGACGAGGTGGTATACGGAAAATGCTCGATGCTGGACAAAATGAGCGGACCCAGAGAAAAGCGCTTTGCGTCATTGAGGACGTTCCTCACCTATATGACCGCTCACCCCGGCAAAAAGCTCACCTTTATGGGACAGGAATTTGCCCAGTTCAGAGAGTGGAACTACAAAACAGGCCTCGACTGGGACGTTCTTGAGTTTGACGAGCATAAAAAGCACCAGCACTTCGTTGAAAAGCTGAACGCTTTCTACCTGGAGCATAAGGAGCTTTGGGAGGCAGACAGCGACTGGAGCGGCTTTAAGTGGATAGTAAGCGACGACAACGCAAATTCCGTAATCGCATTCCGCCGCTTTGACAGAAGCGGCAGCGAGCTTATCGCCGTGTGCAACTTCCAGCCTGTTCCTCACGAGCAGTACAGTTTCGGCGTACCTTATTATGCTGATTATGAGGAGATATTCTCAACAGAACTTCCTGAATTCGGAGGTGACGGCGCAGCAAACAAGACGGTAAAATCCGTTGCCGAGCCTATGCACGGCGAGTCTTACTCCATAACGATAAAAATTCCTCCCATGTCCGCTATGTTCTTTAAAGCAAAGAACATAAGAACTCCCGAGGACGATATGAGAAAGGCGCTTGCCGAAAGAGCAAAGAAAAACACAAAGCCCGCAGCGAAGAAACCTGCTGCAAAAAAGCCCGCCGCAAAGACCACGGCGAAAAAAGTCCCTGCCGCTAAGAAAACGGCTGAAAAAAATAAAAAATCGGAGGCTAAATCATGAATCACGTCAAAAAAGAAATTGTTGCCATGCTGCTTGCAGGCGGACAGGGAAGCAGACTGTACGCGCTGACGCACGATATGGCAAAGCCCGCAGTTCCTTACGGCGGAAAGTACAGGATAATCGACTTTCCCCTGTCAAACTGCATAAATTCGGGCATTGATACCGTGGGCGTTCTTACCCAGTACCAGCCCCTCGTACTCAGCGAGTACATAGGAAACGGTCAGCCTTGGGGCTTGAACCGTACTTACGGCGGCGTTCATGTGCTGCCGCCGTATGAAACTGCGTCAGGCAAAAGCTGGTACGCAGGCACCGCAAACGCTATTTACCAGAACATAAGCTTTGTAGACCGCTACAATCCCGAATATGTAGCCATTTTGTCAGGCGACCATATTTACAAAATGGATTATAACGAAATGCTGGACTTCCACAAAAAGACGGGAGCGGACGCCACTATCGCCGTTCGTGAAGTTCCGTGGGAGGAAGCAAGCCGTTTCGGCATTATGACCGCTGACGCAGACCACGTTATCACCGAATTTGCCGAAAAGCCCAAGGAGCCTAAATCCAACCTTGCATCAATGGGCGTTTACATCTTCACCTGGAAAGTCCTGAAGCAGTATCTTATCGACAACGAAAACGACGAGACCGCAACCAAGGACTTCGGCAAGAACATAATCCCCTCAATGCTGGACAACAAGTGCAAAATGGTGGCTTTCCCCTTCAACCATTACTGGAAGGACGTAGGAACGATAGACAGCCTTTGGGAAGCAAATATGGACTGCCTTGACCCCAATGTTCCCCTTAACCTTTACGACAACAACTGGAAGATATATTCCAGAAACCCCGTAATGCCTCCTCATTACGCAGGTCCCGACAGCAAGATCGAAAACTCAATGATAGCTGAAGGCTGCAACATTTACGGAACGGTGGACTTCTCAATTCTGTTCTCAGGCGTTACCGTTGAGGAAGGCGCAATAGTCCGCGACAGTATCATAATGCCAAACACTGTCATCAAAAAAGGCGCCGTTATCGAGTATTCGATAGTGGGCGAGGACTGCACCGTAGGCGAAGGCGCACACATCGGCGAGCGTCCCGAAACTATCGAGGACAAGGACACATGGGGAGTTGCCGTCGTAGGACATAAGGTAAATATCAGCGACAACAGCGCAGTCAAAGCAAAGGCTATGATATCCGAAAGCATTTGACAGGCCCGCTTTAACGATTTGAAAACAAAAAAGTCAAAAACGCAGAAAGGAAATTTTTCTAATGGCTAATATGTCTAATGTGCTGGGTCTGATATTTGCGAATATGCACGACAGCACTATAAATGATTTGACAAAGCTCCGTACAATGGGCAGTGTTCCCTTTGGAGCAAGATACAGACTTATCGACTTCGCTCTTTCCAATATGGTAAACAGCGGAATAAACACCATCGGCGTTATCACCAAGGCGAACTATCAGTCCCTGCTTGACCACCTTGGCTCAGGCGCAGAATGGGATCTGGCGAGAAAAACAGGCGGACTTCACCTCCTCCCTCCTTACGGCCACATCAACGGCGGACTTTACAGAGGCAGACTTGAAGCTCTTGCAGGAGTAGTTGACTTCCTCCGTCATTGTGATGAGGAATATGTGTTCATCAGCGACACTGACGTTATCGCCAACATTGATTTGAAGAAGATAGTTGAGAACCACGAGGAAACGGGCGCAGACATCACCGTAGTTTACGCCAAGGAAGTATGCGATGCCGAGCGCACCCGCACCAAGACCGTTCTCAGCGTGAACGACTCAGGCAAGATATACGACGTTCTTGTCCGTCCCGAGATAAGCGGCGAGCATAACGTGAGCCTGAATATGTTCGTTATAAAGAAGTCCTTCCTCATCGAACTTGTAATAGAAAAGGCAAGCAAGAACCTTTACAGCTTTGAGGTGGACGTTCTCCAGCATATGCTCCCCGAGCTGAACGTTTACGGTTACCGTTTCGAGGGTTATCATGCCCAGATCGACGGCATAAAGACCTACTTCAAGTCCAATATGGAGCTTATGAACGCCGACGTACGCAAAGAGCTGTTCAACCATGACGATCCTATCTACACCAAGGTTCGTGACGAAGCTCCCGCCAAATACGGACTTGAGTCCGAGTGCAAGAACTCCATAATCGCAGACGGCTGCGTTATCGAGGGCAAGGTGGAGAACAGCGTTCTGTTCAGAGGCGTAAAAGTCGGCAAAAACGCCGTTGTCAGAAACTGCATACTTATGCAGGACACGGTAGTGGGCGAAAAGTGTGAAATGAACTACGTTATCGCCGACAAGAACGTGAACATAGGAAACTTCCGCAGCATAGGCGGCACCGAGGATTACCCCGTATTTGTAGGCAAGGGCGCCTCGGTATAAGCAAGCAGAAAACGACAAAGCCGTCGGTGAACAGCCGTCGGCTTTGATTTTATCCGAAAGTGCGGTATGGCGGCAGCGGCGTTATTGGGTGAGACCCTTTTGGAAAAGGGTCATCCCCCAAACCCCCTCCCTAAAACTTCTGACTATTTTTTTCAAAGAGGGCAAAGCCCCCTTTGAAAAAAATCATTAAAAGTCTTTGGAAAGAGGTTCGGGGAATAACCTTTCTTCAGAAAGGTTTTCCCCGATAGCACCCGCTGCCGTCACACCGCACTTACAACTAAAACCAAACAAGGAGGTTCCGCCAAATGCTGGACAGAATAATACAGACCGAGATACCAACTGTTGAAAAGGAAACCTACAAGGCGCAGGCAGACACTCTTAAAGTCCGCCTGAGAGCGCTTGAGCAGGAGATAAAGGAAAAGAAACTGCCTGTTATCATATTGTTTGAGGGCTGGGGCGCGTCAGGAAAGGGCTATGTTATAAGCAAGACCATAAACTGCCTTGACCCCCGCACCTACAACGTCTATTCCTCATTAGGACCCAATGATGTGGAAAATCGCCTGCCTCTTATGCACCGCTTCTGGAACGTTATCCCCGAAAAGGGCAAGCTGGCTATCCTCGACCGCAGCTGGTACAGCACGATAGTCCCTGCGGGAATAGAGGACAAGCTCAGCGATGAGGAGCTGCAGGAGCGTATGGATATGGCGAACGTGTTTGAGCGCCAGCTCACCGACGACGGTTATCTTATCATAAAATTTTTCCTGCAAATTGACAGGCAGGAGCAAAAGCGCCGCTTTAAAAAGCTCCTTGACAGCAAGGACACAAACTGGCGCGTCACCGAGCAGGATCTGAAGCGCAACCGCAATTACGAGCGCTATTTCGTAGCTTACGACAAAATGCTGGAATACACAAACACAGAGTACGCCCCCTGGACGGTGATAAATTCGGAAAACAAATACCGCACGGTCTGCGAGGTCTTCAAAACCGTAATATCCGCAGTTGACGCCAAGCTGCTCAGTAAGCCTTTGGAAATAGGCGAAGAACCCAAGCGCCGAATCCCCAAGGAAATATTTACCATGGCTACCAAGCCGCCGCTGTCCCTTATCAAGCTGGACAAAACTCTCAGCGAGGACATTTACGAGCAGGAGCTGAAAAAACAGCAAAAGCGTCTTTCCAAGCTGCATCAGCGGCTTTACACCCACAAGCTGCCAGTAGTTATATGCTTTGAGGGCTGGGACGCCGCAGGCAAAGGCGGCACCATACGCCGCATAGCCTCCGCCCTTGACCCACGAGGATTTGAGGCAGTGCCCATCGCCGCCCCCGCACCTTACGAGCTGAACCGCCATTACCTCTGGCGCTTCTGGCAGCACATTCCCAAAACAGGACATATCGTCATCTTCGACCGCACATGGTACGGCAGAGTCCTTGTGGAGCGTGTTGAGGAGCTTACCGAGGAAAAGCGCTGGCGTGCGGCTTATCAGGAGATAAATGAGTTTGAGAACAATTTGTTTGAAAGCGGCGTGCTTGTGCTGAAATTCTGGATGCAGATAGACAAGGACGAGCAGCTCCGCCGTTTCAACGACCGCATGAACACCCCCGAAAAGCGCTGGAAGATAACCGACGAGGACTGGCGCAACCGTGACAAGTGGGATCTGTACGAATCCGCCGTAAACGATATGCTGCAAAAAACATCAACTGACTTCGCACCGTGGCATATCATCGAGAACAACGATAAAAAATATGGCAGGATAAGAACTCTCAACATTCTCAACGACACCATAGAAATGTGGATAGAAAAACACAGATGACGCAGTACAGAAAAGCGACCGCCGCCGACCTTGAACGCCTCTGGGACAGGAACATTTCCGAAAATCCCCACGATCCCCGCTGGAAGAAATGGAAACAGGAATACATTTCCTACAACAAGACAGGAAAAGCCCTCACCTTTGCAGTGATCGCAGACGGCGACCCGATAGGTGAGGGAACTCTCCTGTTTTCTCCCGAATGCGGAGCGATAAACGGCAGAACTGCCCTTGCCGACGGCAAAACCACCGCCAACATAAACGCTTTGCGGATAATAAAGGAATATGAGGGCAGAGGTCACATCTCCGCCCTCGTTCGCCTTATGGAGAAATACGCCAAGGAACAGGGCTTCTCCCGCCTTACCATAGGCGTAGAAGCAAAGGAGACACGAAACCTTGCAATATATCTTCATTGGGGCTATGATAAGCTTGTGACCTCAGCGACAGAGGACGGGGAACTTGTGCTGTATTACGCCAAGGCTATTTAAACTGAATTAGGTGATAATATGAAAGTTGTAATTGTACACGGTCAAAGTCACGAGGGAACTACCTGCAATCTCGCCCGTATGCTTGCAAATAAATTGAACGGTGATATATCCGAGTTTTTTCTCCCACGGGATTTTGATAATTTTTGCATTGGCTGCACCGCTTGTTTTATAAAGAATGAAACAAGCTGTCCACATTACAATAATTTGAGACCGATCACCGAGGCATTGGACGAAGCAGATGTGATAATTCTTGCAAGTCCTGTCTATGTTTTTCACGCCACGGCGGCAATGAAAGCACTTCTTGATCACTATGGTTACCGCTGGATGGTTCATAGACCTGAAGAAAAAATGTTCGGAAAGCAGGCTGTCTGCATTTCCACCGCCGCAGGTATGGGAATGAAAAGTACAAATAAAGATATGGCGGACAGCACTTTTTTCTGGGGTTGTGCAAGAACATATAAGCTTGGTTTAAGAGCTATGGCGACTTCGTTGAATGGAGTTGACCCGAAAATAAAAGCAAAAGCGGAGCATAAAACCGATGTTCTTGCAAAAAAGATATTGAAAAGGTGCGGCAAGGTAAAACCGCAAATCAAGACCAAAGCATTATTTTCAATTATGCGTATGGTACAAAAAAGCGGTTGGAATAAAGCAGACCAGATTTACTGGCAGGAAAAAGGATGGCTTGGAAAAGCACGCCCGTGGCAGTAAAATGTTGATTTGATATTATATAATTTGAATTTTGAAGGTACAAACACCATGACCAACGTCGCAGACCATTACGACAAGCTGATAGATGAAGATAACGATCCTTTCCGTGACCCCGCTCCGCTGAAAGAGTATATGGATAAATGGGACGGAAAGCAGTTTATCGACCTGCTGCATTTATCTCCTGACAAGAACGTCCTTGAAATCGGCATAGGTACAGGCAGACTCGCCTGCCGTGTTGCTTCCCGCTGCAAAAGCCTTACGGGAATCGACGTTTCTCCAAAGACAATTGCCCGTGCAAAAGAAAACCTGTCGTCCTTTGATAACATATCCTACATATGCGCCGATTTTCTTACCCACGATTTTACCGAGAAATACGACATTATATATTCATCTCTGACATTTATGCACATTTCCAAAAAGGAATCGGCGATACGCAAAGCGGTGAATCTGCTGAACAGCAACGGTCGCTTTGCAATTTCCATTGACAAAAACCGATCGGACTGTATTGCCTTAGATACGATCGTTGAAACGGAATTTGCATATTTGATTTATGGGGATAAAAGACAATAAAATTTTAGTTTAACGGGAAAATCAGGGTGAAAAATCGGAATTTGTGGAGGGCATATTATGATAAAACAAGCAAAACAGAAAGATTCCATGACGTTGGCAGGATTCGCAATGAAACTGTGGACAGGTCATTCTATTACAGAAATGGCGAATATGTTTGAAAATCTCATTTCCGACGACAATGCGGTGTGCTTCCTTCAATATGTCGACGGAAAAGCGATAGGCTTTGCGCAATGCCAACTCAGAAATGATTATGTGGAAGGAACAGACAGTTCTCCCGTGGGATATTTGGAAGGGATTTTTATTGAGGATGCGTATCGCAAGCATGGCTATGCCAAGGAACTTCTGAAAGCCTGTGAAGCATGGGCAAAAGAAAAACATTGTACAGAGTTTGCAAGTGATTGTGAACTCGAAAATGACGACAGTCTGCGCTTTCATATGGCGATGGGGTTTGAAGAGGCAAACAGGATCATTTGCTTCAGAAAAGACATATAAATAACCCCTATTTATAAGTGATTTATAAATTCCGATTTCCCCACCCAAAATAATACCCGCTCCTCGTCAACCGACGAACAGCGGGTCTTTTTTATTTCAACAATTCAAAAATTCAACTATCCTCCTCGTCCCCGTAAAACAATCCTCTTCCTCCCGTCCCGAAATAAACCCTTCCAGCCTTTCTGCGATCACCGCAAACCGACCCGATATGCCCAAAGCATTGCTCGCTGATACTCTCCCAGCTTTTTCCCTCGTCCGCCGACCTTAACAGCCTGCTGCCGTTCGGAGTATCCACGCTGACAAAAAGCACATCTCCTTTTCCCATTCCCTGAGCGGAAACAACCCCGTCCAACACTTTTTCCGCTCTGAACTCTCCGCTTTCATAATTCATCTTCCACAGCCCGTAGATCCCCAGCGCAAGCCAGATCACGCCTTTCCTACCATATTGACAGCGGATTTCCGTTCTGTTTTTTCCGTCACAAAATCCCATATCCGCAGGCGGAAGCGGCGTTTTTTTCTGATAAAAGCTTTTACCCTTGTCATCGCTTACAAAAACCTCTCCCTTGTTCCCAAAGCCGTAAAACAGGTTTTCGTCCACCCTGTCCGCCATAGGCTTGAGCATTATTTCAGAATCATTTATCTCCCTGCCGTCCAGATCAAAAACTTTGGTTTTTTTCCAGCTTTTCCCCAGATCCTCGCTGTAAACCACCGCCGCTGCAGGCAGCCTGAACCACTCGCACAGCGTCCATATTATTTGTTTCCCGTCAGCGGAAAGCGCCGCCCAGCCCGAATTTGTGTTCGGCTTTTCTATCCTTTGGCAAAGCCCGTCTATATAATCGCTTATCCCGTAAGGCATTTCGCACCGTTTCCAACAACCTCCTCCGTCAAAGGAAACGGCAGCGCCGCCTTTTGAACTCCCGACCCAGTTTCCCCTCGGCGTACACACCGCAATGTCGTTTCTGTCGCTGTAGTCAATGTTCATCACGGTGATGAAACGCTTTCCGTTTTCGTCCGTAAAAGTATTCTCACATTCCCTGTCAGGATCTTCAAACGCAAATCCGCCCAGATCGCCCACAGCGTCCAGCAACACAAACCGTCCTCTCACAGGCGAATACACGTTCATATGCACCGTTTCCTCTATCCCAAAGCTCATATCCTCAAAATAAGGCTTTCCCGACCGCATTTCCCTTATGCGGAAAACCCCAGTTCCCGTGTTGAAAAAGAGCGTGTCGGTATCAAACGGGTCAGCCTCCAACGAGCTTGCCCAGTGCATCATAGTGGAGCCGTCGTTGTGTTTGGTATCCATATAGGAGCAGTTACAGCGGTAATTTTCGCCGTTATGCGCCCTTATCACCTTTTTCCAGCTCGTTCCTAAATCACATGAAATAAGCACCGAATCCCCGCCGCTTTCGCAAACCGTGGAAAATGCGATATAATCGCTGTTTGCAGTGATTCCTCCTATCCCGAAATTTCTTCCCAAAATTTCGTATGGAGTAACATCAACAGCGTTTTTCAGCCCGCTTTCGTCTACCTCAAACCTCAGTATTTTTCCGAACCTCACCTTTCCACTGTCGCAGGAAAACATATCTTCGCTCTCGCCCTTGTTAAAGCCAATATAAACATATCCGCCGAAGTCCGCCGCTCTCACCGCCGCGTATCCGCTTTCAACATAGTCGGTTTTGTTAAAGCTCCTGCCTCCGTCAACGCTTACAAAAAAATTATTTTCTCTTTCCGCACAGCCCGCAAGTACCACATCGCTCCCGTCGATCCCATATACAAAAGTAAACCGCTTGTTTCCCCACAAATCAACCACTTTCCAGCTTTCTCCCATATCCTCGGAAACAAGCAGTCCGTCTTTTTCCGACGCAAACAAGAGCCGCTTATCCTTTACACAAAGCCTTTCGCCCGTTCCTCTGCCGCGGCAGTTGGCATTTACATAGGCGGGAACCTCACGAAAAACAAAGTTGTCGACGCAGTCCTCCGAAATACACAGCACGCCTTTCCCGCCGAATTTCCCGCATATCATAAGGAATTTTCCGTCCGACGCCGCCATAGCCAGCGGGGAACCGTTCAGCTCAGCGCAGACAGGCTTCCACCTGTCCTGCCGAAAGTCAAACCTGTATGCCGTTCCCACGTCTGTCCTTGCGTAAAGCAAGCCTTTCCTGCTTTTGTCAAACAGCAGTCCCGTCACAAATCCGCCGCCGATTATGGGAACATTTTTAAAGCGATATTTCACGTCCATTTCAGTATTCCTTTCAGATATGGAATAACTTTTTTTAAATTATATCATCATCTCTCCTCCAAATCAACATTGCCCGCAAAAATATTCCTGTTGCAAAAATGAAAATTAAGTGATAAAATAAAAGCATAAATCTAAAAGCAAAGGAAGATAAAAAATGCCTTTTTCCGAAAAAACTCTTGAGTTTATCTTTGAAAATCACGCTCACGACAGCAAAGAGTGGTTCCAAGCCCACAAGGATGATTTTGAACAGTATGTAAAGGAGCCGTTCAGGGAATTTGCAGCGGCGCTCACTCCCACAATGCTGAAAATAGATGATGAATTTATCTGCGACCCAAAGCGCCTTTCACGAATATACCGCGACGCCCGCTACGCCAAGGGAAAATCCATCTTCCGCGATTATATGTGGTACAGCTTCGGCAGAAAAAAGGAAAGTATGATAAAGACCTATCCCGAATATTATTTCAGCGTTTCGCCCACAGGCTTTGATTACGGCTGCGGCTATTACTGCGCGCCCACCGAAACGATAAACGCAATGCGCAAAATGATAATCGAGGGCGACCCTGTTTTTGAAAAAGCAAAAGCCGCCTTTTTATCTCAGAATACTTTTGAAATGGGCGGAACTGCCTACAAGCGTGACCGTTATCCCGACCAGCCTGAGGAAAACAAGCTCTGGCTCAACCGCAAGGATATTTACTTTTCCTGCTCAAGCAGCGACTTCAAAACGCTTTACAGCCCTGACCTGCCCAAGAAGATCGCCCGTGATTTCAAAAAAATATCCCCTATCTACGACTTTTTCCTGAAAGCCGAACAGATAAAGGATAACGTCTGAAAAAGGGAAAATAAATGAAATTTCAGTTTAACGACATAGAGCTTGACACCTCGCCTGAGCTTTTTTCACCCAACGCTCCCGATAAGGGAACGCTTGCTATGCTGGCAAATACGGAAATAAAGCCCACTGACAAGGTGCTTGATTTAGGCTGCGGCTGCGGTATCGTGGGAATTTACGCCGCCAAGCTGACAGGAGCGGACAGAGTAACAATGACCGACATTTCCGAAACAGCGGCGCAGATAGCAAAGCAAAACGCCGTAAAGAACGGCTTCCCCAAAATGACCGTCCTCTGCGGCTGTGCCTATGAAAACGTGACCGACTCTGATTTCACTCTTATACTCTCCAATCCGCCCTACCACACCGATTTTTCCGTAGCCAAGGAGTTTATAGAGGGCGGCTATAAGCGCCTTGTAACAGGCGGCAGAATGGTAATGGTGACAAAGCGTCTTGACTGGTACAAAAACAAGCTTATCTCCGTTTTCGGCGGAGTAAAGGTAAAAGAAGCCGACGGCTACTACATTTTCACCGCCGAAAAGCGTCCCCGCAAACCTAAGACCGAAAAGCCGAAGAAAACTCTGTCAAAAAAGCTCTCCCGCAAATACGGTAGAGCGAAATAAATATTCTGTTATTTTTTCGTATGTATTTTGTACAGCTCCTCCGCAGCAAACTGCAATTCCGTTGGCTGAAACTCCTTGTCATCGCAGTAAACATAATAACAGCAGTCCCTGTCCGACAGCACTATGCTCTTCCTGCCCACATTCCGATAATTATATTCCGTCTGCACCGACTCATATTTTTCAGCAGGGAACAGCAATTCATTGCCGTTTACATTCAGCCTGAACCCGCTCATATCATGTATCAGCGTTCCCTCGCCCATTTTTACGAACCCTTTTGAGTTAGGCAGCGCCTCCACATCTGTCATAAAGCATTTGCCGTATTTTCTCGCGGCAATTTCTTTTTTCACATTTTCTCTTTCCCACTCATACCAGTCGGGAATATGCAGCTTTTCGCCGTTTTTAGCGTGGATAAGCTCGCCAAGCTCGCTCATTTCCCACTTCTCGCCGCATTTTTCACAGAAAAGTGCGGCGTTTTCGCTTTTCATACAGTTTTTCTCACCGCAGGAAATGCATTGATAAAGCGGCAGATGAAGTCCCTCCGCCCGCTTTTCACAGCCTATCCTGATATTGTTTTCCTTCTGCCATTTGTATTCATCATACTGCAATTCTTCCTCAATAGCCTTTTGCAGCGCCTTTTCATCAGCATTTTTCAGCTCCTCCACGCCGCATATCAGCTTCAGCTCCGCCTCGATTTTCGTCTTTCGTGGGTGGAACTCGTCCCAGAACGGCGAAGCGAGATAGCTCCCGTGAATTTTCAGCACCGCCACGGGAACGCCCGCAGTTTTTGCCAGCTTTCCCAGATTTTTAGGTAGCAAAGAGGTAGTGCCCACATTTGAGTGCCTTGCCTCAGGGAAAATGAACAGAATATCCTTGTTTTTTCGCAAAACGTGCAATACGTTCATCATCACGGAAACATCGCTGACAAACCGTCTTTTTCCGATACACCCCAGCATACTGTACAGCTTTTCGCCGTAATACATAAAGCCTTCCATATCCGAAACATAGTTTGCCCTGTGAGGAAATACGGTCAGCGGAGCTATGTAGTAATCCGATTCTCCCTGATGCGCCGATATGACAAGGAACGGCGGCTTAACGCCCTCCATTCCCATTTTTGTTATCTTCAGCCCATATTTTCTTGTGAGGAAAAAAGCCCCTGTCCACATCAGCGGCAAAAGCAAAGCGCTTGGTCTTTTAGGCCTTTTCTTCATATCAAAGGGCGTCATATCCCCACTTTTGTTTATCTTCAATTTTCTCTCCTGTTATTATTTGTTTTTAAAGTTTCCCTGATATAAGAAGAATTCAGCTTCGTATTCGTTCTATGATAAGCTTTACATTTTCATTAACAGGCTTTGTGCCGTCCACTCGTATAACGGGACAGCTTAACGATTGTGCCCATTCTTCCACCGTATTCTCAGCTCTGGATCTGACAAGGTCAAAGAACTCTTCTTCCTGCTCATATAAGTCCCCGCCGGGTAACATTCTGCTGCCGAATTTATGGAAAGAGCGTTCTTTAACTCGCTTCAGCCGAATATCCTTCGGAACATCGATAAGCACGGCATATCGGAAAAACGAGCATATATTTTCTCCATAATCTCCTTTTACAGAAGCAAGCACAAAATCTTTTTGCGTTTTGATCTCACTGAAAAGAAGCAACTCAACTTCCCTGCGGGTACACGGAGAAGCATAAGTATAATGAGGGTCTGTCTTTGGAAAATACAGATCCTCGATATCAATAAAACAGAACCCCAGCTCTTTTGCCAGAGCTTTTCCCACAGTGCTTTTTCCTGCACCGTTTAACCCGCATATAATAATTCCCGTTCCCACAAAACGCTCTCCTAAGGATCACTTCAGCCTGTTCAGCCCGTAAAACTTCAGCACCACAGGGAAATCTCTGTACGCAACATTAAGATCCACATTTCCCTCTATGCCGTTTACATGCCCCTCATGGCTGTACTGCCACATATAGTATTCAAAATCAACGTCAGGCGGCTGATCGTTTTCCGTCTGCGCCACCCAGATGGCATAGTGATCCTTCATCTTGGTATCTATGTACTTTTCCAGCTTGAGCCTGAAGGAGTAAAGCATGGGATAATATCCCTCCTGTGAAACGACCTGCAAAAAAGCGTCGGCGATTTCAGAGAGCTTTGAGTTTCCGCCTTCAATATTTTCTTCAACATCCATTATTACGGGATAAGTTATCTCATATCCTTCCAGCAGATCAATATAGAATTTTGCCTCTTCAATCGCCTGCTCCACTGTCTGCGCATAGCTGTAAAAGTAGACTCCAACGTCCACTCCGTTTTTTATAGCGCCCTCTATATTCTGTCTGAAGAAAGTATCCTCCTTCGGACCTGTTTCGTCAATATCTCCTCTGCCCGCTCGGATTATGGCAAAATCAATGCCGCTCTTCTTGACCTTTGCCCAGTCTATATCGCCCTGCACCCACGAAACGTCGATCCCCCTGAGCATGACCTCATCTTCCTTAGCGAAAAGCTCTGCGGCATACAGCGGTATCTCACCGTGTTCGGCGTCGTCGTCAATATTGCCCTCGTCGTCCTCGCTTACTGTTCCTGCGTCAGTATACATACTTCCTTCCCGCAGATTGACGCGGCCTCCCGCTGAAACAACGCCCAACCTTTCCACTTTTACCTCGCCGCTGCTGTCAAGAAGACCGCTTTCTGTTATGTCGTATTTTCCCGCTACGGTAAGCAGCCCTCCGTTTTCTATATACATTTTTCCGCTTTGGATAGTCGCGCTGTCCTTATCAAGGAACAGCTTCCCTGATGATGTTATTATGCAGCTGCTTGTGAAGATATTTTGCGACAACAGGCGCACCTCGCCCTGAGGCTGTATATCAAGCATACCGCTTATTTCAGCTATCGCGTCTGAATCAGCGTTTATCTTTCCGCCGACGGAAAGAGTGCCTGTCCCGCTGACGTTTATTGTTCCGTTTGAGCTTAACGAGCTACCTTCCTGCATATTTACACCGCCGTCTATCTTCAGACGTGCACCGTCGGCTATTTCAAGCTTTGAGCCTCTTTTGAGGGTAAGAACGGTATCTGAAGGTACGGTTACATCTCCGTTCATTCTTGTGTTGTAGCTTACAATATAGCTTCTGTTATTTTTAAGAGGTGATATTCCGTCCCATTCGGTTTCGGGCGGAGCGGCAAACACAGCGAAGCCGAAACAGCCCGCAACGCTGAGCACGGCGATAAGTGTGACAAAAAATCTGACCGCTTTCATCATATCTCCTCCTTTAAAATATTCTTATAGCCTTGAGCAAAACTGTACAAACGCAGTAAATAAGCGGTGTTGCAAGACATAATAAATAAATTAATCACTAA